>DASRRR010000121.1:0-2372 GCA_035656825.1 Tepidisphaeraceae bacterium
AGTGGGGGTAGCGGATGGCGGAGACCATGAGCAGGCCGGCGGCGCAGACGATGATGGGGAGGAGGAGCGTGCAGATGTAGGCGAGGGTGGGGAAGTTATTGAGGGCGAGGTCTTGTTGCATGAGAACGAAGGAGGCGACGACCGCGCCGGCGCCGGGGGAGGGGAGTCCGAGGAAGGAGAAGTGGTGTTGTTCGCCGTGTTCGTTGGAGACGTTGAAGCGGGCCAGACGGATGGCGGCGCAGGACATGTAGAGAGCGCCGATGCCCCAGACGAGGCGGGTGATGAAGAGGGGGGCGGAGGTGGGGCCTTCGGCTTTGAAGAGTTGCAGGGCGAGGAAGGCGGGGGCGCAGCCGAAGGAGACGACGTCGGCGAGGGAGTCGAGCTGGCCGCCGAAGTCGGTGGTGTGGCGGGCGAAGCGGGCGAGGCGGCCGTCGAGGGCGTCGAAGATCATGGCCAGGAAGATCAGGTAGGCGGCGACGAGGAAGCGGTGGTTGGAAAAGGTAATGGCGATGGGATCGTGGTTGGCGGCGGCGGGGTTGTCGGGGAGGAGGGTGGTGACGTACATGGCGGCGAAGCCGCAGATGGCGTTGCCGAGAGTCGCCATGGAGGGGAGGAAGTGGACGGAGCGGATGTAGGCGCGGCGGCGATGGCGGCGGCGGCGGAGGCGGCGATGTTCGCGGGAAGGAATCATGGGAAAATTCGAAACTCGAAATCAGAAATTCGAAAAGGGGATTGGACAACACTCAACACACAACATTGAACACTGAACGCTCAAGGAAGGATAGGGTTGCATGAATTAGGTGGGGGTGGTGCGCGGGGTGAGGGGGTCGAGATCGGGGTCGGGGGAGTGGGTGGTGGTGTGGAGGGGGTTGGCGAGGGTGGCGATGATGTCGGCGCCGCCGCGGAGGGTTTGGCCGACTTTGACTTGAATGGTGGGGTTGAGCCAGTTGGCAATCGTGAGTTCGGTACGGGAGCCGAACTTGATCATGCCGATGCGCTGGCCGCGTTTAAGGGAATCACCTTGGTTGGCGGTGCAGATGATGCGGCGGGCGATGAGGCCGACGATTTGTTTGACGACGACGGTGGGTTTGCTGGTGGTGGGTTCGGCCAGGAGGATGGTGTTGGATTCGTTTTCGTCGGAGGCTTGGCCGTGCTTCATGGCGTTGACGAATTTGCCTTTTTTGTATTGGACGCTGACGACTTTACCGTCGCAGGGGGCGCGGTTGACGTGGACGTTGAAGACGGAGAGGAAGATGCCGACGCGGACCGCGGGGCAGCCGAGGAGCGGGTCATGTTCGATGGGGGTGATATCGGAGACGGTGCCGTCAGCGGGGGAGACGAGGGTGTGCTGCTCGACGGGGAGGATGCGTTCGGGGTCGCGGAAGAAGGCGAAGAGCCAGAGGAGGACCGGGAGGATGAGGACCGCGAGAGGGAACCAGAGGATGCCCAGGACGGCGGCGGTGCCGAGGAGGACGATGGAGCCGATGAGCATTTCCCAGAAGCCGTGACGGGTGAATCGCATGGTTGGAGGGAGGATACGGGGGGCGGGGGTGGGGGGCAAGATTGGGGGGAGGGTTCAGGGGTCAGTTTTCAGGGCTCAGGGGGGAAATGCAACCACGATGACACGATGAGCACGAAGGAAAACACGAAGAGTGGTAGGAAAAGATGGAGATGTTTACCGACTCAAAGACGTTCGATCTAGCTTTTGGGAATATTGGTCTTCCATTCGCGATCATGGCGGGCGTGGTGGAGGATTCGGAAGATGACAATGTCGTCGGAACTTCGGATGAAAAAGATTCGGTAGGGGAAGCGATTGGTCAGGACGCGGCGGACTTCGGGTTTGCGGCGCAGGCGGGAGTAATGGAAGGGATTGGTGGAGGCGGCGGTGATGGCGGCGTCGATTTCGGCGAGGAAGTCGTCGCCGAGCCCGGGTTGCTGCTCTTGATACCAGATGGCGGCGTTGGTGATGTCGGTTTCAGCTTCGTGGCGGATGATGATGCGGTGAGGCATGCGAGGGTTCGGATAGGTTATGAGCGGAGTTTGGATTGGATGCGGGCTTTGGCTTGATCCCAGGGGGTGCCGGCGTGGGGGTCTTTTTCGTAGGCGGCTAGGGAAGCGTCTAGGGTCGATTTGTCGGCGTTGGTGAGTTCGCCTTGATCTTGCCAGCAGTCGCCGTTGAGTTCGTCGAGTTTGGATTGGATTTCGGCGAGGTCTTCCGGGCTGAGGTGGGGGAGTTCGGCGATGATCTCAGTCTTGCTCATGGTGGGTGAATTATAACATGCTGCAAATGGGATTTCAGGGAAATAATGGGAAACTCGAAGCTCGAAACTCGAAATGAAGAAGGGGAGTGTTGTGGTTGGGAAGGGGGGATT
>DASRRR010000122.1:0-40540 GCA_035656825.1 Tepidisphaeraceae bacterium
CTAGGGGGAAGAGAAGGCGCGCTGCCGGCGGTAGTCCCTAATCAGGGATGCACAACTTATTGTAGAAAATGCTGGAATAATTGGTGGTTTTGCATGGGTAGAGTAGTTTAGGAAGAAGTGAATTGGGTTAGGATAAATGAGATTAGGATGTTATAATAATTATTGATTTCATCAATTCGAGAAACAGACTTGCCGCTCCTATCATTGGCAAGGATTATTGAGAGGATTTCAGCATGAGTAAGCGCCGAAGAGGATTTACCTTGGTCGAATTGCTGGTGGTCATCGGGATCATTGCATTATTGATCAGCATATTACTGCCGGCGCTTTCGAGCGCCCGCAAGGCAGCGGCGACGGTTAAATGCGCGTCGTCACTTCGCGAAATCGGGAATGCGATGCAGATGTATTCCTTGGATAACAAAGGATATGCTGCGCCAGGTAAGTTGATAGGGGTGTATAATGGCGTGACCAATCCTTTTTGGTTCAATTTTCTGGCAAAATATGTGACGAAAACAAAGTTGGGGAATGCTGCAACCAATGGGCAGGACGTCGCGGATGCCCAACACACTGTATTGTGGGGTTGTCCAGCATGGGATGGGTACACTGCCTATTCCACATATGCAGGAGCTGCTAACCAAACGCAACCAGGGTATGGTTTGAATGGGTGTCCGGAATATACATCTACTTATCCAGGAACAGGAATTACGCTTGGGGATGATGCAGCAACGAGTTCCGGTTCACCTGAATATGTGAATAAGGCGTCGAACGGAATCACACCGGGCACTGGCACGGACTGGTCTAATCCGAGTGTGAAAAAATGGTATAAGCTCACGCAGTACACTCATGCTGTGGAACGTGCGATAGCGGGCGATTCGTTATTTTGGGATTTGGGGGTGCGTCCACCCATCAATTCAGGGCCGCCGAACTTTTCGCCGCCAGCTGGGCAATATACACTAAGCAACAACGCAACTTGGTGTTCAAACCAAGGGGATGCTCAGCATGAAACCATGTTTGACTTTTATCGACATGGAAAATATCCGGGTTTGAAACCCAACACGACGGACGAATTTTCGCCTACTGGCGGAAAAGTGTCTTTCAACGTGCTGTTTGCAGACGGGCATGTGTCGAATTTGATTGATACGCAATCAGCTTACAAGTGCGTGCGGATGCGTTATCCTGGGTAATTGGATATTGATTGATGAACAGTCCTTTCCGGGACGCGACGGTTGCCGTCGCGTCCCGGCTTGTTTTGGTGGATTTATTTGGAAGAGGTGGGGAAGGCGAAGACGTTGCCGGCCATGTTGGCGATGTAGACTTGGGATTGGTTGGCGGCGGGGGAGGCGAGGAGGTGGCCGGGGCCTAGTTGGTATTGCCAGGTGATGTGGCCGGTTTTGGCGTCCAGGGAGCTGAAGGTGCCGTCGACGTTGCCGATGAAGACGTTGTTGTTGGAGTAGGCGAAGGAGGAGTCGTAGATGTCGGAGCCGGTCTGGGCATGCCAGACGAAGGAGCCGGTGTTGGCGTCGACGGCGAAGACGTTGCCGCCGTTGGAGATGGCGCAGTAGACGAGGCCGTCGTGATAGAGGGGGGAGGAGTAGCCGAGGTTGTGCTGGTCGACTTCCCAGAGGGGTGAGCCGTCGGAGGTTTTGAAGGCGTGGAGGACACCGTCGTTGGAGGAGATGAAGATTTTGCCGTCGCCGACGGCGGGGGAGGAGATGGCGGGGGAGTAGGGGAAGGCGATGAGGCCTTTGGTGGTTTTGCCGACTTTGATGTTCCAGACTTGTTTGCCGGTGGAGGCGCTAATGGCGCGGATGGTATTGTCCCAGCCGCCGAGGTAGAAGTTGACGCCATCGGTGGCGGCTTTGGATTGGTACATGCCTTGGACGGGGACGGTCCATTTTTCTTTGCCGGTGTTGGCGTCGAGGCCGTAGATTTTTTTATCGGTGGAGGCGATGGCGACGGTATTGGCGGCGGCGGCGGGACCGCCGAGGACGGCGGCTTTGGCTTCGAATTTCCATTTTTGCTTGCCGGTGGCGGCGTCGACGGCGTAGATGAAGTGATCGGCGGAGCCGAAGTAGATGGAGCCATCGCGGAGTTCGGGGGTGGAGAAGATGGAGTCGCCGGTGGGGAAGGTCCATTTGGTTTGGCCGGTGGCGGTGTCTAGGGCGGTGAGATTGCCGCCCATGGTGGTGATGTAGAGGGTGGTGCCATCGGTGACGAGATGGGAGAGGACGGCGCCGCCGACATTGACGGTCCAGGCGGGATTGGGAGTGGCGGGGCGAGTGAGTTTTAGTTCGAGGGGGAGTTGGTAGGAACGACCATCGGGGAGGTTGGCTTGGACGGTGATGATGTGGAGGCCGGCGTCGAGTTGTTCGATGGAGGGTTTTTCGCTCATACCTGAGAGATCGACGGGCTTGCTTTGATCGAAGCGGTATTGGAATTTGGTGCCTGAGGGGAGATCGCCGGGGGTGATGCGGAGATCGGCGGTTTTGTCATCGGAGGTAATGTCGGCGGACCATTTGGGGGCGATGGGTTTGGCGAGGGGGATGGTCATGAGGTCTTTCCAGACGACGGGCTGGCGATTGACGGTGATGTTGTCCTGGAGGAGTTCTTTTTTGGGTTTGCCCCAGCTTCGGCGTTTGAGGGTGAGGGTGTCTTTGGTGACGTCGACGACCATGTAGCCGCCTTGGTAGAGACCTTGCTGCATGGTGGCGGGGACGCCGTTGACGTTCCATTCGATAGCGGCGTGGCCGTGACCTTGGAGCCAGAGGCGGACGTTGTAGGATTTGACCAGGTCCATGAGTTGTTGTTCGTTGTCGACCTGGACGGATTCGCGGCCGATCCAGTGGTGAAAGCCAATGATGACGGGTTTGTCGGGGCCGACTTTTTCGAGATCGGATTTAAGCCAGTCGAGTTCTTTTTGGTCGAAGTGGCCCCAGTGCTGGAGGAGGACGGTGGAATCCATGAGGACGAAGTGGATGTTTTGGTAATCCCAGGATTGCCAGAGGGGCTGGTGTGTGCCGCGGGTGAAACCTTCTTTGCCGAGGGGGTTCCAGCGGATGTCGTGGTTGCCGGTGGAGTCGTAGTGAGGGACTTTGAGGTTTTCGGAGATGGATTTGCGATAGTTGGCGTATTCTTCGTCGCGGCCGGCTTCGACGGTGTCGCCGGTGTTGATGACAAAGGCGGGGGTTGGGATGAGGTTGCTGATTTCCTGCCAGAGGGCGCGGTCGGTGGCGGCGTGGGAGTCGGGGCTGTTATCGACAGCCATGTGGGTATCGGAGGTTTGCACGAAACGGAAATCCGCTAACGCGGCGGTGGGGATGGAGGAAACGGCCAAGGCCAGGATAAATCGGGTGAGAGGGCGGGTCTTCAAAATGAGCCTCCAAAGGGGTGATGGGTGCGGGGGAATTATAAAGGTGATGGCGGTGGGCTTCCATCGGGAGGGACGTTCCTCTAGGTTACGGAGGAGATGACACCGTTGTGGTTTACACTTGCTTCGTTTGGGATTTCGCTGGTGGCGGGATTGCTGGGGTCGTTGTTGGGGTTTGGGGGGGGGATTATTGTGGTGCCGGCGCTGACGCTGCTGCTGCATATTGATTTTAGATATGCGGCGGGGGCCGCGATTATTTCGGTGATTGCGACGAGTTCGGGGGCGGCGGCGGCTTATGTGCGCGAGCATATGACCAATCTGCGCGTGGCGATGGTGCTGGAGATAGCGACGACGACGGGGGCGATCAGCGGGGCGTATGTGGCGGGAGTGGTTTCGCAGCGGTGGTTGTATATTATTTTTGGAATTGTGCTGGGATATTCGGCGGTGATGATGTTTCGCAAGCGGGAGTCGCATGCATCGGAGGATGCGCCGCGGGATCGGATAGCGGATCGGTTGGGGTTGCATGATTCGTATTATGATGAGGCGGAGGGGAGGACGATTACGTATCGAGTGACGCATACGCCGATCGGGTTTGGGCTGATGTATGTGGCGGGGGTGGTGAGCGGGCTGCTGGGGATTGGGTCGGGGTCGCTGAAGGTGCCGGCGATGGATCTGGCGATGCGGCTGCCGATCAAGGTATCGACGGCGACGAGTAATTTTATGATCGGGGTGACAGCGGCGGCGAGCGCGGGGGTTTATTTTGCGCGGGGAGATATCGATCCATTTATTGTGGCGCCGGTGGCGACGGGAGTGCTATTGGGGGCAACGGTGGGGTCGCGATTATTGTCGAAGATTCATTCGTCGACGATTCGCGCGATGTTTGTGGTGGTGCTGCTGTTTATCTCGGTGCAGATGATTTATCGGGGGGTGCGATGGAAGTGAAAAAGCCGAATGTTCATCCGCAGATGCGGAAAGTGGAGTTGTTGATTTCGACGGTGCTGCGCGGAGGGGTGGTGATTAGTTTGTTGTTTGTGGTTGGGGGGACGATATTGAGTTTTACGCATCACCCGGGATATTTGCGTTCGCCTGAGGTGTTGTCGCATTTGACGCATCCGGATTCGGCGGTGTTGCCGCGAACGCCTAGGGATATTATTGCGGGGTTGCGACAGTGGCAGGGCCAATCGGTGATTGTGCTGGGGCTGTTGATTCTGGTGGCGACGCCAGTGGCACGGGTGGCGATTTCGATTCTGGCGTTTGTGATTCAGCGCGATCGGATGTTTACGATTATTACTTCGATTGTGCTGGGGCTGCTGATCTTGTCGTTTGTGCTCGGGAAGATTGAAGGATGAAGTGTGGGGTGGGTCACAGAGGGGATATAGGGGGGGGAAATTCGTCCTTAGAATGGGCGCTCTCAGAATTCTGATTTGGGCGTAGTGTGCGTTCATCCTCGTTTGTCCAGTTATTTTTTTGGGAGGATGGGTGTGAGTAAGAAAATCTGTATGGCGGTGTTGGTGGCGGTTGGATCGATGGCGGGGGCGGCTTGGGGGCAGACGTATTATGTTGGGCCGGCGCAGGGGGTTTGGAATGATCCGGCGAATTGGTCGGGAGGGACGGTGCCGGTGGCGGGGGAGGGGTTGCCGTTTGATGGGAGTCAGATGGCGGTGGTGGAGGTGAATCAGGATTCGGCGGTTACGTTTAATATGGATTATGGGAGCGCGTCGCTGGTGACGTTTGATCTGTCGGCGGGGAGCGGCGCGGTGCTGACGTTTATGCAGCCGACGGGGACGATAACGGCGCGGGAGACAACAATGGATTCGTCGGATGGGGGGACGGTGAGTTATTCTAATTTTGGGGGGAGGCAGGTGGTGAGTGGGCCGAGCGGGGCGATGTCGCTGGGGGAGTCGGCGGGGTCGAATCTGAATTATTTATTGAGCAATGCGGGGAGTGTGCAGGCGGGGAATTTGTATGTGGGGAAGGGTGGCACCGGGTCGGTGAATCAGATGTCGGGGAATGTGGGGGTGACGACGGATTTGTATATGGGGTATGCAGCGGGGGCGTCGGGGCGATATGTGCTGGGGACGGGGAATCTGGTGGCGGATGGGGAGTGGGTGGGATTTGATGGGACAGGCGTATTGCAACAGACGGGGGGGATGAATTGGTCAAATGGGGCAGTCACGGTGGCGGCTCATGCTGGATCGACGGGGACTTATAAAATGTCGGGCGGGACGCTACGGGCGCAGCAGTTGGTAGTTGACTCGGGGGGTTCATTTCAACAGTCTGGGGGGAGTGTGCAGGTATCGAGCGTGCAGGTGAATGGGGGTTGGAATCAAAGTGGAGGGATGCTGAGTGCGGGGACGTTAACGGGCGGGAATATGACGCTGAGTGGGACGGCGTCGGTATCGGCGGCGCTGGCGCAATTGGGATCGTTGACGATTACTGGAGGGGCGACGTTCGATATTGGAAATGGAACGCTGGTGTTGAATCAGGCGGCGGCGCAGGTGCGTGATTATATTGCGGGGGGGAAGTTGGTTTCATCGGTGCCTGATCCGGCGGGGGTGCATGGGATTGGGTATGAGGTGGGCGATGGGTCGGTGACGGCGCGGTATACTCTGATTGGGGATGCGAATCTGGATGGGGTGATTGATGCGGAAGATTATGCGGCGCTGGATGCGGGGGCGGCCGTGGGGACGGGGCTTTGGGCGAATGGGGATTTTAATGATGACGGGGTGGTGGATCGGGCGGATTATCTGGCGATTGATCGGTCGCTGCTGTGGCAGGGCGGGGGGATGTCGGCGGGGTTGCTGGCAGATAGGACGGAGGAGTTTGGGAGTGATTATGTGACGGAGTTGATGGATGGGGTGGTGCCGGAACCATCGATGATGGGATTAATTGGAATTGGGGCGCTCATGAGTCATCGGCGGCGGCGCTAGGTTCGCAGGGTGGCGTTGAGTTTGGATTGGGATTCGGTGATGACGCGCTGGACGGCGGTTTCGACGGATTCGCTGGTGAGGGTGGCATCGGGGGAGCGGAAGACGAGTTGGAGGGTGACGGATTTTTGGCCTTTTGCGAGGGGTTTGCCGCGGTAGGTGGTGACGTATTCGATGTCTTCGAGGTTTTGCAGAGAGAGGGATTGGATGAGGGTGTCTAGTTGTTCGTAGCGGGTGGGTTCGGCGACGACGAGGGATAAGTCGCGGCGGACGGCGGGGAATTTGGGGAGGGGTTTGAGGGTGACGACGGTAGCGACGCCGGTGAGGAGGGCGGATTCGTCGAGTTCGGCGGCGCAGGGGAGGGAGCGGAGGTCGAGTTTGGCGGCGACTTCTTTGGAGATTTGGCCGAGGTGGCCGATGGCTTGGCCGTCCCATTCGATGCGGGCGGAGGCGGTGGGGGAGTAGCCGGGGGAAAGGTCGGGGAGGATTTGGATTTTTTTGGAGGGGTTGAGTTTGGTGAGGAGGGATTCGACCACGCCGCGGAGTTCGTGGAGGTCGGGGGAGCCGACGAAGGCGAGTTTGCGTTGTTCGACGATTTGGGAGGAGGCGCTGGTGAAGAAGGTGGAGCCGATTTCGAAGAGTTTGGCGGAGGGGGTGCCGGCGGCTTCGTTGCGGCGGACGGCTTCGAGCAGGCCGGGGAGGAGGCTGGGGCGGAGCTGGGCGTCGGCCTTGCGGACGGATTGGTCGGCGCGGGGGAGAGTATTGGCTTGAGTGGGGAGGAAGTCGGTGGCGAGGGAGTCGACGGCCCAGGAGAAGGTGACGGCTTCGTAGTAACCTGAACCCACGAGGGTGGAGCGGAGGATTTCGGTGGTTTTGGCGCGGGGGTCAGGTGGAGTCAGGCGGATGGAGATTTCGTCGCGGGTGGGGATGCGGTCATAGCCTAGGACGCGGGCGACTTCTTCGACGAGGTCGACTTCGATGTTGATGTCGAGCCGGTGGGAGGGGACGGTGACGTCGACGCGGTCGGAGTGGGGGGTGACGGGGAATTGCAGGCGGGTGAGAGCGTCGGCGATTTCGGGGACGGGGATGTCGATGCCGAGGGTGCGGCGGATTTTTTCGGAGCGGAGGGAGAGTTTCTTTTGAGGGGCGGCACCGGTTCCAGATTCGACGAGTCCGGGGGCGAGTTCGCCTCCGGCTAGTTGGAGGATGAGTTCGGCGGCGCGTTGGCTGGCGCGGGCGGGGAGGGCAGGATCGATGCCGCGTTCGAAGCGGTAGGAAGAGTCGGATTTCATGGCGAGGGCGCGGGCGGTTTTGCGGATGGAGAGGGGTTCAAAGCGGGCGGATTCGAGAAGGATGGTGGTGGTTTGGCCGGAGACTTCGGTCTCTTTGCCGCCCATGACGCCGGCGAGGGCGACGGGTTTGGAGGAGTCGGCGATGACGAGCATGCCGGGGGTGAGGGAGCGTTCGTGGCCGTCGAGGCTGGTTAATTTTTCGCCGGGTTTGGCGGTGCGGACGATGATTTGTTTGCCGGCGAGTTTGTCGTAATCGAAAGCATGCAGGGGCTGGCCCAGTTCGAAGAGGACGTAGTTGGTGATGTCGACGATGTTGTTGATAGGGCGCAGGCCGACGGCGGTAAGGCGGCGTTGGAGCCAGGCGGGGGAGGGTGCGACTTTGACGTTGCGGATGATGCGCGCGGTGTAGTGCGGGCAGAGGTCTTTGGCGTCGATTGAGAGGGAGATGGCGGAGGAGGTAGGCGAGCCGGATTCGTGGATGGAGGGGGTGACGTCTTTGAAGGGGCGTTTGAGCAAGGCGGCGAGTTCGCGGGCGATGCCAAGGTGGGATAGACAGTCGCCGCGGTTGCTGGTGACTTCGACGTCCATGATCTGGTCGGGACCGACCTGAGAGAAGTGTTCGGTGACAAAGCCGGAGTTGGTGAGGGTGTCGGCGGCGGCGTGGAGGTCGAGCGGGCCGGGGAGATATTCAGCGAGCCATTCGAGACTGATATTCATGGTGGGGAAAATGTAGTCGGGAGCGGGTGGTAGTCAAAGCATTGGAAGGACTATAATCATGACCTCTATGAATCAAACATCACGATCGTCGCTGTTGTTGCCGGCTTTTTCGCTGTGCCATCGGGAACTCATACGGTTTTTGCGGCAGCGGCATCGGATCATTGGGGCGCTGGCGACGCCGATTGTGTTTTGGTTGCTCATCGGGGGGGGGATGGGGCATTCGTTTAATGCGGCGGGGATGCCGGATGGGTCGAATTATATTCAATTTTTCTTCCCGGGGACGCTGTTGATGATTTTGCTGTTTACGGCGATTTTTTCGACGATTTCAATCATTGAGGACAGGCGGGAAGGGTTTTTACAATCGGTGCTGGTCGCACCGGTGAGCCGGATGGCGATTGTGCTGGGGAAGATTCTCGGCGGGACGATTCTGGCGTTTGGGCAGGGGGCGATTTTTCTTTGTCTGGCACCGACGGTGGGAATTCATCTGACGGTGCCGGGGGTTTTGCTGGCGCTGCTGGCGATGTTGCTGTTGTCGTTTTCTTTGACGGCGCTGGGATTTTGCATCGCGTGGCGGATGACGTCGACACAGGGATTTCATGCGATTATGAATCTGTTTTTGATGCCGTTGTGGTTTTTGTCGGGGGCACTGTTTCCGGCACAGGGGGCGTGGAAGGGGCTGGGGTTGGTAATGAATTTGAACCCACTTTCGTATGGGCTAACGGCGATGCGGCGGGCGTTGAACTGGTCTGTGCCGGTGGGGAATGTTCATGCAATTTCGCTGACGGCGTGCTTGGGGATTACGGTGGTGTTTACGGTATTTATGTTTTTATTGGCGACGAAGATCGCGACTTCGCCGAGCAAGGCGGATATTGCATAGGGGAAGATATGGGGCACCTGCGACAAAATAGCCGAGGAGATTGGCAATACATCCGGTGAAAGAAAGCTACAATCATTTGCGATGACTCGTCGGATGGGCATTTTCACGGTTTCGCTGGGGTCGGTAGGTATTATTGCGTTGATGGTCGTGCTGGGGTTGTGGATGAGTTCGCGTTTATCGGCGCGGAATACGGAGATGGGGGCGGAGATTTTGAAGAGTGAAGAGGGGGAGATGCCGGAAATTCGGATGCCGGCGTTTTCGATGGTGGATCAGGACAATCGGGCGTTTTCATTGGATGACCTTAAAGGAAAGGTCTGGATCGCGGATTTTATTTTCACGACTTGCACGGGTCCGTGTCCGCTGCTGACGATGAAGATGTCGCAGTTGCAAAAGGAGCTTGCGGACCCGCGAATCGAGTTTGTGTCATTTTCGATTGATCCGGAGACGGATACGCCGGCGGTATTGAAGGCATATGGGGAGAAATTTTCGGCGTCAGCGCGATGGCATTTTCTGACGGGGGAGGATAATGCCGCTTATTCCATCGCCAAGGCGCTGAAACTGCCGGCGGCACCGGCGTCGGGGAATAATCCGATTTTTCATACGACGAAGTTCACGTTGATCGGACCGTCAGGGAAAGTCGCGGGGTATTACGATTACAATGATGCGGCGGACCTGAATAAACTGATCAGCGATGCGCGAAGACTGGCCAAATCTTAACCTGAATCATACATGAATCTTGAAACGCTGCCGGCGATTAATGCGACACTCAATGCTGTCTGTGCGGTATTGCTCATCACGGCATATCGGATGGTGAAGCGGCGGAATTACAAAGCGCACGCATCACTGATGATCACCGCATTTGTGGTGTCGAGCCTATTTCTAAGTTGTTATTTATATCACAAGCATCTTTTGTTTCTGGCGACGGGGTCTTATGAGACGTCGACGGCGAACGTGAGGCCGGTGCTGTTGAGATATGTTTATTTGTTTATTCTGTTGCTGCCACATGTGGTGCTGGCGGTGGTGATGCTGCCGATGATTTTAACGACGTTTTTTTTCGCGGTGACGCGACGATGGGCAGCGCATCGCAAGTTGGCTCGACCGACGTTTTGCATTTGGCTTTACGTTTCAATTACGGGGGTTCTGGTCTATCTCACGTTGTATCATCTCTTTCCGCATTTTCGGGTGGTGGGGCAAATCTAAGCTTTTTCGCGGGAATCTACGTTTGTAAGCAACAACAAATCTGCTTCAGTCAATACTTTGAGTTGACGACAATTCAGGAGTGCTGACTTTATTGTTGCAAGAGAGTGGTATGACGATTCGGAAAAAGCTGATGATCGTGGTTATCGGCGGAAGCGCGCTGATTGCAATCGGAGCAGGCGGGGGAAGTTTGGGATTGTATTACGCGAGCCGACATGTCCAGGCTGTGCGGATGGAATCGGTTCCGACAGTGAAACAGGCAAGCGTGGTGGCGGAATGTACAGAGGATTTAGCGCAGTCGCTGGGTGATCTTGTAGATGCACGATATGCGGGGGAATCAGAGCGTCATGAGCAGATCAATGATTTAATCGCGATGCGGTTTGCGACGCTGGAGACGGCGCTGGGCGCGCTGAAACAGAATGAGGGCGATGCCGTTGCGAAAATGCAGAATAAATTGGCGGAAATAAAGGAAAACTGGGGAGGACTGCGGGATGTCATGGTGGACGATCATGACTGGCCACGGGCGCTGGCGATGGATGATGAAGCATCATCATTATTACATGCCGCGATGGCGATGCAGAACAAGACGGTAGAGGAGATGAGCGGAAGACTGGATGAGGCGGGGAAGTTTATCGGGTGGGTGATTGCTTCATCCATCTGTGGAGCATTTTTGCTCGTCGGATTTGCGGTGGTGGTGGGAACAAAATTCGCACGGTTGCTAGGGAGGCGCCTGGAGCGGATCCGAGACAAGGCGACATCGATCGGCGCGGGAGATCTATCGGCGAGTCTGGATGTGATTGGTGATGACGAGATCGACCAGATCGCAGAAAATTTTAATGACATGACCAGGGCGCTGCGAAGCAGCCGGCAGCAATTGGAGCATGATTCCCTGCACGATTCGCTTACGGGGTTGCCAAATCGGGCGCTGTTTAAGGAACGGTTGGATCGCCGATTGAGGGAGGCAAAGCGGCATGATGATTATGCGTTTGCGGTGCTGTTTTTGGATCTGGACCATTTTAAACTGGTGAATGACAGTCTGGGTCATGCGACGGGGGATGCGCTGTTATGCACGGTTGCGACAAGATTGCAGCAGGTTGCGCGAGAGCATGGATTGCGGACGGGACAGGAGAATACGGTGTCGAGGCTGGGGGGAGATGAATTCACGCTATTGCTGGAACATGCAGATGGGGTGGCAGATGCGGTTGCAGTTGCCAAGTCGATCCAGGCGTTGCTGTCAGAACCGATGCAATTGGAGGGACATGAGCTGACGGTTACATCGAGCATCGGAATCACGATGGCGGGCGCGCAGGCAATGGATGCGAAATCGTTGATGAGTGAAGCGGATGCGGCACTGTATCGCGCAAAAGATGATGGGCGGAACGGACATGCGGTGTTTGACGCATCGATGAGAGAAGAGGTTGTTGAGAGGTTGAGGCTGGAAAATGACTTGAGACGGGCGTTGGAGAGAGATGAATTTGTGCTGCATTTTCAGCCGATGTTTGATCTGAGCGATGGAGAATTGACGGGGTTTGAAGCGTTGATTCGATGGGCGCGGGGAGGGGAATTGATTGCGCCAAATCTATTTCTGCCAATTGCTGAAGAGACAGGGCAGATTGTGCAGATCGGGGAGTGGGTGATCGAAGAAGCATGCAGGCAATTTAAGCTGTGGATGGATGTTTATGGGGGGCCGCCGATGTTGACGTTGAATCTTTCACGGCGGCAATTGATTGATCCGAACCTGATTCGACATCTTGGTTCGGTTTTGACCAAGACAGGGGTATTGCCGTCGAAGCTCATCGTGGAGATCAACGAGACAGTGATGGAAGAGTCTGGGCCGGTGACGGCGGCTTTGGCGGCGATTCGGGAATTAGGAGTGTTGGTGTATATTGACGATTTCGGGACGGGATATTCGACCTTGAGCTGCCTGAACCGGCTGCCGATCGATGGGATTAAGATTGATCAGTCTTTTGTAAAGAAGAGTGATGCGGAACGAGATCAGATGGCGGTGTTGAATGCGGTGATTCAACTAGCACATCATCTGGATATTCCGGTGATCGCCGAGGGGATTGAAACAACGGATCAGATTGCGATGTTGCAGGCTGTTTCGTGTGATCGCGGGCAGGGGTTTCATTTTGCCAAGCCATTGACGGCATCGGATGCAGAACGATTGCTGACGACAGGGGCGGGACGGAAATTGAACGTTGCGTAGATTGCTGCTGAAGATGACCTATTTTCAATCTGCAGGGTTGATACAATAGGGACGTAGATGCAATCACGCCTTCCTCATCGCGAATTGGCTTCGAGCGGGAAAGTTGTTCATCATATATCGGATTTGACGGCGACGATTGCGGCGGATGTGCCGCTAGCGCAGGTGCAGGAGACGCTCGGGGAGCAGAATCAATGGTTGCCGATTGATGGGGATGGGAATGAGGCGGTGGGGCGATTGGTGGATGTGAATTCGACGGGGCCGCTACGATTGGGGTATGGGGCGTGGCGGGATTTGTTGCTGGGGGTGCAGTTTATTTCGGGGCGCGGGGAACTGGTGACGGCGGGGGGACAGACGATGAAGAACGTGGCGGGGTATGATCTAACGAAATTGATGGTGGGAGCAACGGGGTGTTTGGGGAGGATTGTAACGATCACGACGCGGACATATCGGCGGCCGACGGCGGCGGTGCTGGCGACGTTTTCGCCGGATATTCCAATATTGAATTCGCTGATGGCAACGCCGGCGCGGCCGCAATGGTCGGTGCTGACGAAAGACGCGCTATTGTGCGGGTATGTGGGGGATCGGGATACCATTCTTTTTTATCTCAAGGATTTGCCGAAGCATGATCCGCTGGAAATCCGTCAGCATACGTTTGAAGAGGATTGCGATTTGCGCGCCAGACTCTGGCGATCACCGGCCGTGGACCCGCAACTGGCCTTTCGGGCCTCGGCGCCGCCGAGCCGGCTGTATGATCTGATCCGTGCTCTGAAGCCGGCTCACTGGATTGCCGATCCGGCGTTTGGAATTCTTCTTGGCGTCTGCCCTTCCAAGGCGCATATCAACTCCTGGCAGGCGCTGGCGGCTCCGATGTCCGCACGCATTGTTTTCCGTCATCCAACGAGTCAGGCATTGGTCAATTATTCGACCTCTCCAGAAGAAAAGCGGATAATCGATTTACTCAAACGCGCGTTTGATCCCCGAGGACAATTGCCGGCCCTTTCTAAACCATGAGCACTCCACTCACCCTTGATCCTCGCACCTATCAGCGCGGCCTGAGCTGCGTCCACTGCGGCCTCTGCCTGCCGGCCTGCCCGACCTACACACAAACCGGCCATGAAGCGGATTCCCCGCGCGGGCGAATTCAGTTAATGCTGGCGCTGGCGGACCATAAAATCCAGCCGACTGCGGGCGTAATGGAGCATCTCGATCTGTGTCTCGACTGCCGCGCGTGTGAGACGGCATGTCCGTCCGGTGTTGTTTATCACGAACTCATCGAAGAAACTCGCGCCAAACTCGCGCCCCTTAAACCCGCGACGCGCCAGGACCGACTGATGCGTTTCATCTTTTTCCATCTTTTCACCAAACCCACTCGGCTCAAGCTTTCGCTCCTACCGGCTCGCCTGCTGCAAAAGCTCAAGCTCTACAATCTCCTCCGCAGCCTCTTCATCATGCTCCTTCCTCCGCAGCTTCAGAAGATGGAGCAGATGCTTCCTGCGTCCGGCCCGCTCTGGCCGAAATCCCTGCCGCGCCTGACCAAAACCACCACGCAATTTCGCAACGTCAAACGCGGTGACGAAGAGATGCGCCAATCAAAGCGCGTCGCATTTTTTCCCGGCTGCGTTGGTTCGGTGATGTACGGCAAGGTCAACCAGATGGCGGTCGACCTGCTAGCGGCCGCGGGCGCGGATGTGGTTGTGCAGCGAGCGCAGAAATGCTGCGGGGCGATTCACCATCACAACAACGCTCATCACACCGCCCAAAAGCTCGCGAGAAAAAATATTGATGCGATGCTTGCTACTAACGGCGAAAAAATCGACATGATCGTCACCGACATCGCCGGCTGCGGAGCGATGCTCCGCGAATATGATCATTTGCTTCGCGACGACAAATCGTATGCTTACCGCGCCCAGCAATTCTCCTCGCGCGTGCGCGATATCTCCGAAGCGCTTTTGGAACTGGGTTTGCCGGCATTACCGCACGCAGTTAAGGAAACGGTCACCTATCATGATGCCTGCCATCTAGCCCATGCCCAGAAAGTAACCAGCGCTCCGCGGAAAATCCTTTCTCAAATTCCCGGCCTGAAATTGATTCCTCTCCCCGAGTCCGACATGTGCTGCGGCGCCGCCGGCACATACAACCTCACGCAACCGGTCATGGCGACCGATCTGGCTCGCCGCAAGCTCGGGCACATCTCGTCCACCCAATGCACCACCTGCGCCACCGGCAATGTCGGCTGCGCCATGCACCTGCAATCCCAAGCCGACGTCGCCGATATGGATATCACGATCATCCACCCGATCGAACTTCTCCATCGCGCCGTCTTCGGCCCGGCAAAATAGCCGCTAAGTGATCCCAGTTTCCGATAGCGCTTTCCGCAATATTCCGCGCACATCACGCTTCTTCATAGACTCAAAGCCTCGTTCGCCAAGTCGTTTCCGTTCGTCATCATCTTTTACCAAGCGCAGACATGTCACCGCCACGTCATTCAGCGGCACCAGCGCCACCGCATCCCGGACATCCTTCTCCACCACCGACTGCGGATGAATGTCCGACACCACGGCCTTGCCATTGGCCAGCAGATATGAAACCCGTGCAATCTCAAATACGCGGTGCTGGTTGTACATATTCAAATTCAAAACGACTTTGGATCGGGCGATGAGTTCATCGCGGGGAGCGCCGTATAGTCCGCATGCATACACCACGCGAACCCACATTCCGGATAATTGCGCAACCACTCCAAGCCGATTTGCGCTTGGCATTCCATAGAACAACACGTCGATATCCTCGTCGCGCTTGGCAATCCGGCTAATCGTCGGCGACCATCCTACTGGCACATGCACCACGGGAAGACCTGTTCTGATGCGGTTCCATGCTGCTAGATTCTCAATGCTGTAATCCCATATTCGCAGCCGCTGTGCCGCGGTGCGCATATTTTCTTTCAGTTCGGATGCATTCTGATGTCCGGCAATCTGCTCAAAATGATAGACGATCGTCCCCGCTGGCAACTCCGCCACCAAACGCTCCTCCAGCATCTGGCAACCAAATACGATATTGGTGGCATCTTTCCGAATCTCATTTACGCCTACGCTGGTCTCATGCCCGAGTTCCGTGAGCCCCCAGCGCACCGTCTCAATCACTTCGGCATATCCAAGCAGTCCATGGAAGGGCTGAACCAGGATATGTGCCAAGTGAAATCTCATAACTGGGCATCTTACCTGCCGCCACGCCATCGCCGATAGCATATTGATCCATTACAATTGGAATCACATGCCTACCATACAGGTCAATCTCCCACCGGCCCCGTATCAGGTCACGGTTGAGCCGCAGCTTCTTTCCCACACCGGCGAAATCATCGCGGCACTGACCAAATCGAAAAAAGCTGCGATCGTCACCGATTCGAATGTCGCGGAACTGCATGCGCCAATGCTCAGAGAATCTCTCCGCCGAGCGGGCGTTGAGCCGATCATCGCCACCATTCCGGCCGGCGAGCAACACAAATCGCTTCAGACACTTTTACCCGTTTATGACCAATTCCTGGCCGCGCGGATCGAGCGATCGACGCCGGTAATCGCATTAGGCGGCGGGGTCGTCGGTGACATGGCCGGATTGGTCGCCGCGACGCTGCTCCGCGGAGTTCCTTTTATCCAAATTCCGACGACCTTGCTGGCGATGGTTGACGCCAGCGTTGGAGGAAAAGTCGGCGTCGATACTCCTCATGGAAAAAATCTCATCGGAGCTTTCCACCAACCGATCGCTGTCCTCGCCGATCCAGTTCTTCTTTCGACTCTTCCGGTTAGCGAAATCCAAGGCGGCCTGGCCGAATGCATTAAACACGACATCATCCGCGATTCCGCCGGTTTTGCCGACCTCGAAAAAAATGTCTCTCGTGCCCTCTCCGGCGACATATTTTATCTGACTCAGCTCGTTGCCCATAACGTCTCCGTCAAAGCTCGGGTCGTCGAACTAGACCCTTTCGAGCGAGCGGACCGCGCGCATCTCAACCTCGGGCACACTTTCGGTCATGCCATTGAATCCATTTCCAACTATGCCATCCCTCACGGGCAAGCCGTGGCGTTCGGGATGACCGCCGCCGCCAAAGTAGCTGTCGAACTCGGCATTCTCACGCGGGCCGATTCCGCTCGCATCGCAGCGGTTATCCAAAAAGCGGGTCTTCCGAGTACCGGTCTAAGATTGAACACCGATGCAGTGATCGACGCGATGGCCTTTGATAAAAAAGTCAAAAACGGGCGGATCCGCTTTATTCTTCCAAATGGAATTGGTGCTGCCGTCATTCGGGATGATGTCCCGCTTGAATTAGTGCGGGCTGCGG
Source organism: Tepidisphaeraceae bacterium (assembly GCA_035656825.1). Lineage (GTDB taxonomy): Bacteria > Planctomycetota > Phycisphaerae > Tepidisphaerales > Tepidisphaeraceae > DASRRR01. The sequence continues at coordinate 16,914 of DASRRR010000122.1, forward strand.
TTGATAGTCTTGGCAAATAAATTCTCTTGTGTCGCTGCAACATTACCTTCAACTTTCGTTCACACCCGGCTTAGGTCCGATCACCATCGGCCGGCTCGTGCAGACATTCGGATCAGCCGAGCGCTCCTGTTCGGCTTCCATTAACGATCTGCAATCCATAGACGGGATTGGATCAAATAAAGCCCGCACGATCCATACTGGTCTGCGCTCTTCCGAAGCCAGTGCAGGCCGCGAAATTAAAAAGGCCGCTCAGCTTGGGATCAACCTCATCTGCCCGGATGACGAAAACTATCCTCCCCTGCTCAAGCACATTCCCGACCCTCCTGCCGTCCTATGGATTCGCGGCAGCTTTGAACCGCGCGATCTGAACGCCATTGCCATCGTCGGCTCGCGCAAATGCGGCATGTATGGCCGCGAACAATCCGAGCGCTTCGCTTCTTTATTGGCCGGCGCGGGATTTACCATTCTTTCCGGCGGCGCACGCGGCATCGATTCGTCCGCCCATCGCGGCGCACTTGCCCAAACCCTTGGCCGAACCATCGCCGTCCTTGGTTCCGGCCTCGATGTCCCGTATCCGGCGGAAAACGCTCCGCTGTTCGACCAGATTGCAAATGGCCGAGGTCTGGTCATCAGTGAATATCCACTCGGCTCTCCTCCCATCCCCGAAAACTTTCCTCGCCGCAATCGCATCGTCTCCGGTATGTCGCGTGGCGTGCTCGTCGTCGAGGCCGACGAACGCTCCGGCGCCCTCATTACCGCGCGCCAATGCATTGAAGACCACAATCGTCCGGTCTTTGCCATCCCCGGCCGAGTCGACAACCCCCTCTCCGCAGGCCCGCATAAGCTGCTCCGCGAAGGTGCCGTTCTCACAACATGCCTCGAAGACATTCTCGACAACCTTGATCCGCTGCCACATGACATTGTCGCCCCCGCGCTCACTGCACTTCCTGTCGCGATAGAGAGCACCGAATCGGATTGTCTCGACACCCCGGTGATGGGATTAAGCGACCGCCAGCGCGCCATCCTCCTGCATTTGAATATCGACCCGGTCACGGTCGATTATCTGATCGAACAAACGTTATTTCCTGCCCCAATTATCATGCAAGAGCTTACGTTCCTCACGCTCAAGGGCCTGATTCGCCGTGTAGACGGGCAATCCTTCGCCCGCCGAACTAAAACCTCTGCCTGACGCCATTTCGTGCTATATACTTAATCTGTTGCTAACAATAGGCCGATATTTTTGTAAGGTCAGTGGACATGTCGCGAACCCGATCTATTCCTCAACCTGTTCCCGACGTTCTGGCCGTCGATCGCGATTCCGTGCGCCTGGCCGCTATCGACATCGGGTCCAATTCCATCCACATGATCGTTGCGCAGATCAATGCCGACGGGACGATGACCAATCTCTGGCGCGTCAAAGAGGCAGTCGGTCTCGGCCGGCTGAGCTTTCCATCGCACCGTCTGAGCCGTGAAGCGATGGATCAAGCGATGGGCGCTCTGACGCGCATTCTCCAGGCGGCCAGGCAACGCCGGGTGGAAAAAATTCTCGCTGTCGCCACAAGCGCGGTCCGCGAGGCGCATAATGGCGGTGATTTTATCGAACGCGTTCGCCGAAAACTGCGGCTCGATGTCCGCGTCGTCAGCGCCCGCGAAGAAGCGCGGCTGATTTACGTCGCCGTCCGTCACGCCGCTCCACTCGGGTCAGATCCCGAATTTATTATCGACGTCGGCGGCGGGAGCGTGGAATTGATCGTGGGAAATGATCGTCAGACATTGCTCTTGGAGAGCCGTAAACTCGGAGCGGCAAGGATGACCGCCCAGCATGTCAAAACGGATCCGATCAGCGACGAGGAAAAAGCATCCCTGCTAAAACATTACGATCATGACCTGACATCCATCTGCGAGCAGATCATCGCACTTAAACCTGTCGGCGCTATCGGCACCAGCGGCACGCTGGAAAATCTCGCGGAAATGTGCTCGCCTACACCCCCTGCTTCTGCCAACGCGGCAGACGCACCACTCATTATCGAGCGGGCCCGCTTCCAGGAAATGGTCGCGGAACTGGTTAAAGCCAAACCAAAAGACCGGGCTAAGATGCCCGGCCTTGATCCGCAGCGTCAGGATCAGATTGTCGCCGGCGCACTTTTGGTGAATGAGTTTTTTGAACGTCTAAAATTACGCAAGATTCGTATTTGCAGGTCAGCACTGCGTGAGGGGATTGTGCTGGACTATATTCAGCGGCACATGCCCGAGATTGCGATCCGTCGCGAAGTCCCGGACCCCAGACGGCGGAGCGTGCTGGGACTGGCTCGGCGGTGTGAATGGAATCGCGTCCATAGCGAGCATGTCACGCGTCTGACGCTGGAACTGTTCGATGATCTTAAATCTCTCCACGGCTTGGGGGCTGGCGAACGAGAGCTGATCGAATACGGCGCGATGCTGCACGACATCGGCTGGCATATCGGCCATAAAAGCCACCATAAACACAGCATGTACCTCATCCTCCACGGCGGATTGAAAGGCTTTACGCCGGAAGAGATTCAGATCGTCGCGAATATTGCTCGATATCATCGAAAATCTCCGCCCAAATCAAAGCATCCGGACTATCAGGTACTTTCGCCGCGTGCTAAACAGATTGTCGACATTGGTGCCGGCATTTTGCGTATCGCCGACGGGATGGACCGATCGCACGGCGCAGTTATTCAGGAAGTTCGCTGCACAATTTCCGACGACGAGATTGTCTGCACGCTCTCGGCCAAGTCCGATGCAGCATTGGAACTCTGGGCAGCCAAGCGAAAAGATGATCTATTCACCAAAGCCTTCGGACGTGATATCACCTTCCGACTGATCAGGCGGTAAACCTTATGGAAGACGTACTTGCACAACCTCTCCCCTATCCAGGCAAACTGATCATCGTCGAAGGAATCGACGGCTCAGGTAAAAGCACGCAGCTTCAACTTGCCATGCGCTATCTTCAATCCCGGGGATTGCGTCCGCAGTTCACGGAATGGAACAGCGCCGACGTCGTCAAAGCAGTGACGAAAAAGGGGAAGAAGAAGATGACCCTTACCCCTCTGACATTTTCGCTGCTGCATGCGACGGATTTTGCCCATCGGCTTGTGCATAACATTCTTCCGCCTCTTAAAGCCGGCATGATCGTACTGGCAGATCGCTATATTTACACTGCGTTTGCCCGTGATGTGGTGCGCGGCTGTCACCCGGATTGGGTGCGTAAAGCGTATCAATTCGCCCCGCGGCCTGATCTGGCGTTCTATTTCAAAGTGCCGATCGATGTCAGCATTGGGCGCATCCTGAGTGGCCGGGCGAAAATTAAGGATTACGAAGCTGGCATGGACCTGAATCTCGCTGCGGATCATGTGCAGTCGTTCCGCATTTTTCAGGGGCGAATCCTCGAAGAATATTCCAAAATCGTTGCTGAATATGGCCTGACGGAAATCGACGCTACCCAAGGCATCGGCCAGCAACAACATTTAGTCCGCCAGCATTTTGACCGCTTGCTCGGTGATCAGATGACGGCCCCCGCCGCGGAGGTGAACGCATGAGCCAGTTCCACTACGTCTCCACACGCATGCCTTATCTCCCCGCCGAAGGATGCGCTGGCCGGCTGATCGTCATCGAGGGGACCGACGGCGTTGGGCGCAGCACGCAGGCGTATCTCCTCAAGCAATGGCTCGAAGTGCAGGGATACGCCGTCATTGACACCGGTTGGACACGCAGCAAACTCATCGGCCAAGCCATCACCGACCTCAAAGCCGGCCATTCTCTGCACCGCCTCCCCTACTCTCTTCTTTATGCTTCCGATCTTGCTGATCGGATGGAATACCAGATTATCCCCGCTCTCAAAAGCGGCTTTATCGTCCTGGCTGATCGGTACATCTACACTGCCATCGCCCGTGGCATCGTCCGCGATGCTCCCCGGCAATGGCTCTACGACCTCTACGGCTTTGCCCTCCAGCCCGATCTGGTCTTCTATCTCAAAATCGGCGTGCAGGACCTGGTTCCGCGCGTCCTTGAAGCCGGCAAAATGAACTACTGGGAATCCGGCATGGACATGAACTACGGCGACGATCTCTACGACTCTTTCGTCGCCTATCAAGGCGCCATCATCGAGCAATTCGACCGCATGGCCGAGGAATTTCAATTCACGACGCTCGACGCCACACAGGATGTGCAAACCAAGCAACGCCAGCTCCGCCGCGCTGTTGGCGAATATCTCCGCTCAACTGCGTACCAGCCCACGATGACATCCGAGGACGGAAAATAACGGGATTTACATCTCTTTGTCTGCCGCCGACTGACGCTTGCGTACAGCGCTGTCGGCCTTTTCAAACGCTTCGGGCTCTTTGACTGCACCGCGATCCAGATCATTCCAGATATTCATCAATTCCTGTCCCGCCGACGTCAACCCCGCCCCGGCCAGCGCATCCTTATCCGATTGCGCTCCAAGCTCTAAAATCTGATCCAGCCGCTCCTGATACATATCCTGACCAACCGCATCATCCTCGATCCACTGGCTGATCCGCGCCACATCTTTGTCGGTGACATTCAACCGACCCAGCGCGCTCCCCTTGGCCTTGTTTTCCTGGACCATCCGCAATCGGCTGACGGTCATCAGCTCTTTGGTGCGCAGGTTCAGCTCCCGCGCCGCCATCACCTGCTCCTGGCTCTTCAGCTCAAATTCCATCGCCAGCGCCTTGCGCAACTCCGGCGATTTTTGCTTGGCCCCCTGTTGAAAAATCTTCTGCTTGCCGGTGCTGATCTCTTCGATTTTTTTGAAGAGTCGATCGCGCTGCTTGCCGATGAGAATTTCCTCACGGCGCAGCTCCTGCTTATCCAATTGGCTCAGCGTCTTCTTGGACCCGAATAATTTATCGATCAGCGCCATGGTTATCCCGCCTCCGGCTCACTGCGCCGCGGCTGAGTCGGCGGCACGTTCTTTTGTGCCGCCGGTCGATTGACCGCTTGCTCCGCCCGAATCGTCGGCTCTTCCTCAATCGCATCCAGCCGAGGCGCCGTCACACGATCTCCACCCGCCTCGCGCTCCAATTCTTCATACAACGCCTGCTCCTCCGCAGTCATGCCCCCCTGCCCGATCGCACCAACCGTGCCAGCCAATTCTGCATCTGCCTGCAACTGCGCCAGCATCTCCTCCGCTGCGACCGCATCGTTGGTCAATTCCTCTGAATCGGGCAGCTTCGCCACCTCGCCCTGCTGCACCAATTCGAGATTATGCAGGTGCGTGCTGACAACATTGATCTGCTGATTCAGCACTGCCAGGAGCTGCTGCCGCCGCTCGATGTCCTTCCGTAACTGCAATAGCTGACTGGTCAGCCGGCGTTTGGTGATCGACCCGCTGGCGTCCTTGAACTGTTGGCGCAGCGATCCTTCCTGCTCCTCCAGCGTTCCCATTTCTTCATAGGATCGATCGCGCTGGACGCTCAGCGCAGCCCGCCGTTCGGAGAGAAACTCGATTTTCTTCGCGTTTTCTCCTTTCATTCCAAACAGGGTCTTCACACGTTCCATAAATGGCATATCGCTACCTCCGATCGTCGCCGCGGTTGCCGGCGGCGCAGACCCTTCGCGAAACAGCACAATCCGGCCATCCAGCCGCCTGGCCAGCAAACCAGGATTCTCTTTCGCATATGATTTTAACTCACCCTCGACAAAATTGATCGGCAACTGCGTCCGCTGCGCCAGCCGATCCGCCGCGATCCCACCGGTGAGTAAATTTCCCGGCTGAATCGCATCGCGCACACGCCGGCGCTTCTCCTCTTCCACTTCCGGATCGAATAAATCGACCAGCGCCTTGGTCTCCGGCGGGCCGTACACATTCCACCCCCCTGCCTCGTTCGGCTCAACCATAATCAGCGTCCGATCCGCCCGCCGCTCCGCCAGTTCATGCGCCTCAATCGTAAACCCGCTGGTCGAAAGCAAAATCAAAGTGGTCGGCACCCCTCGCAACGGCGGCGGCACCTCCGCCAACGTCTTCTGCACATCCGAAGGCGTCATCGGCGCGGGATCCTCCCCCTTCAGCAGCTCTTTCGTCGGCGAAACACACGCGACCCGCAACCTCCCCACCGGCGATCGCAAAATGAAAAACTTTCGCTGCGACAACACCACTTCCACTTGTTCCCCCGCCGGCATGCGCCCCTGCAGTTCCCGATCCGGCAAATTCATCTGCGCCATCAGCCGCTTTAGCTCCACCGTCTTATCCGTCTTGTTCACATCGCGCAGCAGCGTCTTCACCGGCCGGCGCCCGCGCGTCGTATCCACACGCAAGCGATCATCCTCCAGCAGCCGGGTCACATGACTGACCAGCTCCTGCTCTTTCTGACGATGAACCGATGGATCGCTGCTATTTCGCATCTTGTTTCCGTACCACTTCAAACCCGCGGCGATTCCGCGCCCGCTTTTCCCGGCGAATCCGCCACCAGATCGCGCCGATGACAATGACAAACCAGGCCCATCCGACTTCGGAGAAAATGATGTAGACCTGTCTCATGAATTTCTCAATCGATCCTACGCCACTTTCCCGGCCGACGCGACATTCGCACCGGCACATAACCCGCAGCGCGGGCAATACTGCGCCTGCGGCGGCACGCGCCCCCGACACAAATCATTCATACAAAACTCTCCCAATTTCGCCGGTCGCGGCACCGCCAGGACCGGCCGGCGCATCATGAGCATCTCGCGCAACATCTCCGACATCCCCCCGCGCAACTGCCGACTTTCTTCAGGCCATCGCGCCTGCAGCGCTCCCGCTAATACCATTGGAATCGCCCAGATCGCCCCGACCCCCACCATCAAAATCCCCCCCAGCGCCCAGATCGGCCGAAACCCCAGCCGAGCTGACCGCACCGGCACCGGGCGAATCTGCTCGCGCTCCGCAATCACATTCAAAGCCTCAACAAACCGCTTGACCTGCCCTTGATGCAATTGCAGATGAAACCAGTGAATCGTATATGCCGCACACAACCCCGCAGTCCAAACCACAAAGAGCTGCCGCGCCACGGGAAACGGAAAATGCTGCGGCGTCATCCGGCCATAGCTATACGTCGCTGCTTGAATATCGCGCAGATCCATCCCCCAGTGTGCCGCCTGTAGCGCAAAGACCGCGACCGTCACCGTCAGGCAAAACATCGAACAGACCCACAACAACGGCTTAAATCCGGCCCGCTCCGCCAATTTGCTTAAACGCTCCCCCTCCGCATGCCCGCTTTGCAACCGAATCCACTGCGCTAAATGCCAAAGCTGCTGCTGTTCGATCGTCGCCGCCGTCTTGAGCTTTCCTGGCCAGATATATAACGGCGCTATTCCGAATGTCAGCGCACTCAGCAAAACCGTCTTGGGAACTCCCCACCGTCGTGGTAAGGGATGTTCCCGGCTCAGTGCGCGCACCGCCGCCGCAGCCAGCATATCCGGCGAACCTTTTTCAACACCCGTGTCACTCATTCTGCTTTACCACATCACCGCCTGCCGGCGAAATTTCGGCATCCTGCGGCTGATCATTAACGGATTGCCGCAACGTCGACAAAACTGCGCCTCCTGCGGATTGGCCGCACCGCATTTCCTCTGCCCGCACCATGTCCCGCTTAGCCGCATGAAATTGGGCTGCCGGCGCAGGCGCGATAAATTTCTCTGTCTCCCGAATACTCCGCGAAAGATCGATATTGCGATCCAGACAAACAGCGCCGTCGTCAATCCGAAGCCGGATACTGCAACCACGATGATGAGGAGAATCAGTTCGCCGCCCATAACGATGCCATTGCGAGTTTAGACGCCAACGACCTTTCTCGGAACATCCAACGCCGTACCGCAGAACATGCAATATCGATCATGCACGTCGGGATACGCACCGCATTCACCGCAGCGGCGGACCTGCGCTGCCAGTTGCATGCCGCAGTGCATGCAGAATTGATCCGTCGGATCCACCGGCCGCCGGCAGTGCGGGCAAGCATGATACGCCGACCGCTGAAACGGCAGCGGCGGCGGTCCTGAACTCGCCAGCGCCGCCAGGAATTCCCCCGCTGTCGCAAACCGCTTCTCCAATCGCGCATACGCCCGCCGAAAAACCTCATCCAGATATTTCGGCACCGCCGGGTTTAAATCACTTGGTACCTCCGTCCCCGCCGGCTTCTCCCCCGTCAACATCTCATACAACACCACCCCGCACGCATACACATCCGCCCGAGCATCCAGTTCCGCCCCGCTGCGCTGTTCGGGGGACATGTAATCCAGAGTTCCGCCGATGTCTTTCCGATCATTCATTGACGCCGAGTATGCGATCGACCCCGCCGCAGACGTTTGATTCGCTACGCGCCCAAGGCCGAAATCCGTGACCTTCACAACTCCCTCCGCGGCATACCCTTCCCGCAGCGCCCGCTCATGGATCAGAATATTCTCCGGCTTCACATCCCGATGAATAATTCCCGCCGCATGCGCATGCTGCAACCCCGCCAGCACCTGCCGCATCACCGAGACCGCATCATCAATCGACAGCTTCCGCTCGCGCACCAGCGGGCGCAGACTCGTCCCCGGCACATATTCCATTACCAGATACGCCGGGTCGGCATACGGATCAAATCCCAGCGCCCGCACGATATTCGGATGAATCAATCCATGAATCGCCGCCCCTTCGCGCTGCAAGTTGCGAACATACTGCGCATCGGTTGGAATCTTGATGCCAACGATCTGGTCATTCCAGACATGATGATGCGCGCGCCAGACCTCGCCAAATGTTCCCGCGCCGACGCGTTCATCCAGCACATACTCACTGATTCTTTGATTTGCTTGAGCCATGGTGCCTAACCCACTTTCTCCGCGATCCAGTCGCACGTCAGCACATTATACGCCGTCGCAAACAGCAACCCGACGCCGGCAAACGTCCACGCCGTCCCGCCCGGAAGCGACCATCCAAACAACCAGAGCAGCAGCAGCAATTCCGCCAGTGAATACGCTCCAACCAGCACTCCTCCCGCCGCATTGCTATCCATTTTCGCAACTCTTCCAATCAGCGCGAACGTAACCCAAGGCACAAACAAAACCACCCCAAACCAAGCCGCAATCCGTCCTGTGCCGATCACCAGACCATGCCGAGTGGCTTCATCCATCCGCCACCATGAGATCGCAGCGGTGACGACCGCCAGCGTCGTCAGCCCCGTCACAACCTTGCCAGTAACCGACTTCAAAAACTCCATACAGTCCCATTGTATCGACAGTTACATGCAAAGGAGCGTTATAAAAGCGCACGCGATTTCACCCCTGACATTTTGCGAACAGTTGACGCCCCGTCGCGTAGGGTCCACTATAGCCTGTACATGGTATATCGTGCCGGAAAAGTTCGCCGATTCGACTTCCCGCCCGGCCGGACGGTCGCGGGGAAGTACGCGATCGACGATCTTCTCGGAAGTGGCTGGGAAGGCGAGGTTTACGCCATCGTCGAGCGCACCACCGGCATCCGCCGCGCCGCCAAATTCTATTACCCCCACCGCGACCCGCTCGGCAAAGCCGCCATCAGCTACGCCCGTAAACTCGACGCACTGCGCCACTGCCCGATCCTCATGCAGTACCACCATCAGGAGACCGCCTACGTCCGCCGGCGCAAAGTCACCGTCGTCATCAGCGAACTCGTCGAAGGCCAAAAACTCTCCGATTTCATGGCCGCCCAACCCCACCAGCGCCTCAGCACCTTCGAAGCCCTTCATGTGCTCTACGTCCTGGCCAAAGGGATCGCCCCCATCCACGCCCGCGGCGAATATCACGGCGACATCCACGACGACAACATCATGATCCGCCGCCAAGGCATCGGCTTTGAAGTCAAACTCCTCGATTTCTTCGACCTCGGCCGCCCCACCCGGTCCAAAATCCAAAAAGACGTCCTCAACCTCGTCGAAGTCTTTCACACCATTGTCGGCGGCCGCAAACATTACGCCCGCCAATCCAAAGTTGTCAAAGACATCATCCGCGGCCTCAAAGACTCCCTCATCCTCGACCGCTTCCAGAGCGCCGGCGATATCCAACGCCATCTTGAAACGCTCGAATGGTCGTAAAATTATTTTACACTACTCTTTGCGTTTACTCTTATGGATGAGCCCGCCAGCCGCTGTTTTTCGCATGTTTTGGTTTGACAGCCGCTGCCTCATCCGTTCTCATGATCGATCCTCCATGAAGGAGGCTCAGCCGTAATGGGGATGGAGTAACAGGGAAGATAACATGAGTGCGCGAGTGCTTCTGGTCGACGATCACGCGATCGTCCGACAGGGATTAAAAAGACTTCTGGATCACGAACCCGATGTCGAAGTCGTTGGCGAAGCCGCCGATGGACTGGAGGCCATGCGTCTCTGCCAGGCCCTCTCGCCCGACGTTGTGCTGATGGACGTTCACATGCCCCAGCTCAATGGCATCGAAGCCACGCGCCTCATCACAGCAAGCTCATCAAACACCTCCCGCATCCTCGCCCTCACCGGCCACTCCGACCGTCAGCTCGTCCAGGAAATGCTCCGCGCCGGCGCCTCCGGCTACCTCCTCAAAGGCTGCTCCATGCAAGAGCTCCTTCTGGCGATCCGCTCCGCCCACGAAAATAAGATGTTCATCACCCCCGACATCGCCGGCATCATGGTCGACAACTTCATCCAGCAGGACGACCTCTCCAGCGTTTTCACTACGCTGGTTCCCAAAGAACGCCAGATCCTCCAGCTCCTCTCTGAAGGGCACTCTTCCAAAGAGATCGCCGCCCATCTGGACATCAGCGTCAAAACCGTTGAAGCCAAGCGTAGCCAGATCATGGAGAAGCTCAACCTCTATTCGGTCGCCGAGCTGACCAAATACGCCGTCCGCGAAGGCTTGACCTCATTACATTGATCTGCCCGCCATATGCCCCTTCGGCACCACCTGAATACTCTTCGGCGTAGTCGGGCACTGAAACTGGCACACTCCACAGCCAATGCACCCCTTCTCCTTCACGCGAATTCCCTGCCCATCAATGTCAATCGCCGCCGACCCGAGCGGACATTGATCCACGCAAATCGTGCAATTCTCCCCGCTCGTCCTCAAACACGTCTCCCGCTGCCAAGCCGCCAGCCCCATATTGATCTGCACCAGCGGCGTCGGCACCAATGCTCCCGACGGGCAATTGTTCATGCAGTACAACCCATCACAGGCCACGCAAGGCTGCGTATCTGCGTCAATATAAGGCACCCCCGACGCGATGTGCCCGGTCGTATCAATCTTAATGCAATTCACCGGACAGACGTTTGCACACGTCCCACATCTGCTGCACGTCTCCCGAAATGCCATCTCCTCCAGCGCGCCCGGAGGTCTTAAATACGTCTCCGTATTCACCCCCTGCATGGGCTTCGGAGCGGGTATCCCCACAAGCTCCAGTTTTCCCAGCTCATGTGCCGCCCGTTCAATCGGCGCTATGGACTGCGCCAACGGCTTCAACAATTCGCGCAGCCCCTCCCGGAAAAACCGCCTGCGATTCATTTGCCGATCTTCAGGGGTCATACAACACCCACGTCTCGATCATTTTGTCAGCGCCGGTAGTGTCACATGAATCACCGCCTCGGCTGTGAACTGGCGCTGCGTCAGTTCATCGGTGTATTTAACCCGCACGGTCAATTCATTATGTTTCGGCGGTGTGATCCACGGCACCGGCAATACAAACGAATAAATCATCGGCATCGGATACCAATTCGTATCCGCCTGCTCCACGGGAAACGTCTTTTTTCCGACCAGCGGATGTTCGTCATCCGCCAGGTCAAACACCTCAACCTCGAACGTCCCCGCGGCCTTGATCAGATCCCCCGTGGTATCAAACAACTGCACATATGCCCGGACACCCGTGTCAGCCCCCCTCTCATGATTCAGATCAAATCCGCCGGTCAGCCGTGTGACTTTGATGGCTCCGACCGTAAATAATTTTGCCAGCCGCTCTTTGGGCAGCGTCGGGAGTACCCCCACGCGATCGCGCATCCCTCGGATCGTCGCGTCATCCACGTCGTGCTCCCGCTGCATTCGGGTAATCTGCTTGGCCAGCGTGGCGTTCTCTTTGCGCAGCTCAATATTCGCCTTATTAGGACTGGCGCAACCCGCTGACATCCCCATCACCACCGACAGAAGCAGCGACAAGCCCACGACTGAACGTAAGCGCCAACGGTCCCAAATCCGAATATCGTGCAAGCCCATCTGCTCCAGCTTACCGCTATTTCGATGTTTCGTCGTCCCCAGGCGCCATATCCGCCTGTTTCACCTTAGGAAGAGTCTCGGGCGCACGGGTCATCACCTGATCCGCACATCCATAAGCAACTGCTTCTTCGGCGAACAACCACTTATTCCGGTCAAAATCCCGCTTGATGGTTGTGTAATCTTTTCCCGTATATTCGCCCATCAACTTATATAGCCGATCGCGCAGGCGCAGCATATGTGCCGCCTCGATCCCCAGATCCGTCGCAGGCCCTTGCAACACCCCGCCGATCAGCGGCTGGTGCAACATGACCTGGGCATTCTGCAGACAGGCACGCTTCCCCTTCGTTCCCGCCGCCAGGAGACACGCCCCCATCGACGCGGCCATGCCGATGCAGGTCGCCGCCACATCGCAGCGCAGGAAATTCATCGTGTCGATGATCCCGAGCCCCGCCGACACGCTCCCGCCCGGCGAATTGATATAGAACTGAATATCCGTCTTGGGATCATCGTTCGACAGAAACAACATCTGCGCGATGATCGTCCCCGCCGAGTCATCCGTCACCGGCCCATTGAGCAGAATGATCCGGTCCTTCAACAGACGCGAGTAGATGTCATAGGCGCGCTCCCCGCGCCCGGACTTTTCAATCACCATCGGAATCAGCGTGTTCTGATAACTCATTTCTATCTTTCCTCGTGCCTGCTTTATCGCTGCACGATCTGCAATTCATTCCCCGGTTTACTTCGGCTTGGTCGCGTCCGCAGCGGCAACCGCCTGCTCCGACGCCTCTTCTCCCAGAATCTCGTCGCAAATGCCGTACGCCACCGCCTGCTTGGCGTCGAAGAACCGGTCGCGCTCCGAATCTTCCTGAATCCGCTCCACCGGCTGTCCGGTGCACTTGGACATGATCCGGTTCAGCACTTCCTTCGTCTTCAAAATCTCTTCGGCCTGAATCTCGATATCCGACGCCTGCCCGTAGACGCCCCCGAACGGCTGGTGAATCATCACCTTCGCATTGGGCAGGATGTAGCGCTTCCCCTTCTTCCCGGCCATGAATACCACCGCGCCGCCACTCTCGGCGCGCCCAATGCAATACGTCGCGATCTCACATTGCAAAAACCGCATGATGTCATACATCGCCAGCGTGTCATCCACGACCCCGCCCGGCGAGTTGATGTAAAAATTGATGTCCTGATCGCGCTTCACACTCTGCAGATACAACATCTGCATGATCACCCGGCTCGCCGTCACGTGATTGATCTCGCCGACGAGGAACACCACCCGATTCTCGAGCAGCATCTCCTCAAGAGTCATCTCGCGATACCGGTTCATCCCCGGACCTGCCGGCCCGGGCATCGCCTGCGGCATCGCCTGCGGCAAATATCCCGGAGTCAGTCGCGGATTCCCCGTCCCGATCTCTTTCGGATTGGTTCCCAAAAACTCCGCCGCCCGGGTGAGCAATCGCGGGTCAACATTGCGCGGATTAAATTCATTCATTCAAACCTCTTCCTCAATTGGAGTGGCGAATAGTACGCCTGCTCTAACACAGCGTCAATCAACTCAAAACCAGCACATTCCTCGCATCGCTGCGAACAACCAAGATGCACGGCTCCCTTTCCTGCCAAGACAGTAACGACTCGTATCGGTTCCCCTTATACTTTTCCTCCATGCCAAAACAGACAACCCCGATCTTATTAGCCGCGCTTTCACTTCTATCGTTTGATCACCGTTGTCACGCCGCCTCTTCCACCCCCACTACCGCCCCCAGCTCTCAATTCTGGCGCTTCGAAGAACTGAAACGCTTCCCCGCCCCGGAAGCCACCCAAGGCGTCGCCGCCGACAATAACTTCTTCTACGCCATCGGAACCCGGTCCCTCGGCAAATACAACAAGGAAACTGGTCAACGCGTCGCCGCCTGGACCAGCCCGGACGGCTCCTCTTTCAAACACCTTAACGCCGGCATCGTCCTCAACGGTCTTCTCTACTGCGCCCACTCCAATTTCCCCAACCAACCCCCCGCCAGTTCCGTCGAAATCTGGGATACGAATACCATGCAGCACGTCGCCACCCACAGCTTCGGGCGATTCGAAGGCTCGCTCACCTGGATCGATCGCTTCCACGACAATCATTGGATCGCCTGCTTCGCGCATTACGCAAAGGAAGGTTCCCAACCGGGGAATCCCGCTCTCACGCAGGTTGTCGAATTCGACTCAGAATGGCGCCAGGTCGGCGGCTGGATCTTCCCGGAAAAACTCATCACGCAATTTGCCAGTCACAGCGCCTCCGGTGGCGCTTTCGGTCCTCACGGGTTCCTCTTCGTCACCGGCCACGATGCCCAGGAACTCTACGTCCTCTCCATCCCCGACGCCGGCCCCATCCTCCAATGGCGGGACACCATCCCCATCACCGCTCAAGGCCAATCCTTCGCATGGGACCCCGTTCAGCCCGGCATTTTTTATTCCGTCTCAAGAAAAACCCACGAAGTCATCCAATCCCGAATATCACTCATCTCCCCCGAAAAAAAATAAATGCTGCTTGACGCATTCTTTCCCTTTTCATCCAATTCATATCCCTCACAACGAAAGGTGCCAAGCGTGATCTTCCTCCCGCGCCTCACCCTTATCCTGTTCCTTGCCTCCCCACTCCTCGCCGCCGACACCTTCCAAGGCCGTCACTACTCCGGCGCCGGCGACCCCGAATACCTCACCGACCTCGAAACCGCCGCCCGCATGTTCTCCCCCGACCCCCAATACCAAAACCTCTCCATGCTCTACATCCCCCTCTGGAATGGCCTGGTCGAAGGCCCGACCTGGGACGCCTGGTGGATTCAAAACTCCTACGGCACCACCTACGCCGCCCTCCCCCTCCTCCAGGAACCCTATCTCACCTTCCTGCAAAACTCCCAGGACCTCTGGTTCGATCAAATGGGCGACGGCCACCGCGCCGGCCAAAACAATTGGGTCGCCCCCGACGGCTGCCTCTGCGACGCCGCCAAACCCGGCTGGATCTACTACCGCCAAGGCGACGGCCGCATCGACATCCACGACTGGGGCATGGAATTCACCGCCGCCGGCGTCGTGATGCAATCCGAACTGCTTCTCATCGCCCACGACAAAGACAAAACCGACAAATACCTCTCCCGCCTCGAACGCAGCATTAATTTCATCGAATCCCGCCGCGATCCCAAGAATAATCTCTTCCTCGCCGGCCCCGCCGGAAATCTCCTCGCCCCCTCTTTCGCCGGTTACAAAAAGCCCGACGGCACCTTCGGCAAGTCCTACCTCACCGGCCTCTCCGTCACCTACATTGCCGCCCTCGACCGCATGATCGAACTCGAAAAATTCATGGGTCACAACGACACCGCCGCCGATTACCAACACCGCCGCGACACCGCCCGCGCCGGCCTGGATCAGATGACAACCCCCGAAGGCTACTTCATCAACTCCATCGACCCCGACGGCGTCAAGCACGGCGTCTATGGCGCACCGGTGCATGGCTATTTCGAATCCTCCCCCAATCATGACGCCATTGCGCTGCGCATCGTCGACGACCACCAATCCACCCATATCTACAACAAAATCGCCTCCATCCCCGGCCTGCGCCCGCACTCCTTCATCATTCCCAACTACCCCTCCTACGACGATATGTACGAAAAACCCGAAGGCCTCTGGGGATTCGGCACCTGGGTCAACGGCGGACACTGGTCCACCTGCGAAGCCCGCATGATGCTCGCCTATGCCCGCCTGGGAAAATTCGATGACCAAAAAGCCTCCTTCCGCCAGCTCATGAAATTCGCCAACACCTTCCGCATGGACAATCCCCTCACCAACTTCGGCGACTCCGTCTACCAACCCAACCAGCCCATCAACCTCTGCTACGACACCCTCGGCCCCGCCGCCGCTTTGCGCCGAGGCCTCTTCGAATACCTCTACAAATCCGACGAACTTGTCCTCCTCCCCCACATCCCCCCTACCGTCACCTCCCTCACCCAATGCGATCCAGCCCGCTTCGGCACCAAACGCATCTACCTCTCCACCCAAGGCGCCGGCCCCATCGTCGCCGTCTGCCTCAACGACACCAACTACAAAAACTTCACTGCCACCGAACTCCATCTCCCCTACGACAAGCTCCCCGAAGAATCCTACATTACCCTGTTCCTCGGCACCCCCCCACCTGGAAACACTATCACCACCTTCGCCATCTCACACACAAAAACCCCGACAGTTCCTCTTCCGCCAGAATTAGAACCGTTGCATCAACGCCTTGAACGCATCCGCCAACTCTCAACCTGGCTCACCCAGAACCAGATGACAACCTCCTACGAATTTGCCCACGCCCAACTCATTGAAGAAGCCGTTCTAGCTACACATCAGCGCAATGAACTCGAGTCCCAGCACAAACTCCCCACCCTCCCGCCCGACTCCCAAAAAGCCGCCGACGCCTCGTATATAGACACCGTAAAAAAACTTCTCGAAGGTCTGGAAAAAACTCTCGACTCCTACAAAAGCTCCCCTAATCCCCCCCAACAAAAAATCTACTCCGCCTGGCAATCCATCCATGCCCATTAAAGCCCACCGACCGCGGTCGGTGGGCTTTCAACTTCCAACCTCCTTCGCCGACCTCACCACTGCATTCGCTCCCGGATTCACTGTCATCCCCTCATGCAATAACTGAATCACAAACAACCCCGCCCCCTTCGCCGCTGCAATCCCCGTCGGGCTATCCTCAATCACGCACGCCTCTCCCGCCTCCAGCCCCATCAGTCGCAACACCTTCAAATAAGGCCCCGGCGCCGGCTTACAATCCTCCCCCGCCACCTGCCCCACCACCACCTCAAACCTCCCCTCCACTCCGCGCCCTCTCAACACCTCCCGAATCTTCCCCTCCCCCGAACTAGAACAAATCCCCAGCCGATGCGACCCCGCCATCCGCTCCACCAGTTCCAACGTCTCTTCAATACAAATCACCCCGCACGACGCTTCCAATTTAGTCTGAATCTCATTCTTCCTCTGCACACAGCGCACCACCTCATGTCCCGGCAAAAACTCCGGCGCAATATGCCGATCCAACTTCCCCGCAATCTGCCCCAGCGTCATCTCCCCTTTCACCCCCAACTCCGCCATCACCGCATTCCACGCCTGCAATTGCACGCGCTCCGAATCAATAATCACCCCATCAAAATCAAAAATCACTGCCTTAAATCGTTGGATTGACACCATATGATGTTTTCAACATATATAATGCCGCGTATCCACCTGCAACCTGCACAAAAAGATCAAAAAATGATCCGCCGCTTGCTCGCACTATTCTTCCTGCTTCTTTTTGCAGCATCCTCCGCACGCGCCGTCCCCGCCGACTGGACTCTCGGCAACAAAACCCTCCTCTACATTCGCATCGACTTCCCCGACCTCTCCGGCGACCCGGTCTCCACGCCTGAACTCCAATCCACCCTCACCAAAGTCGAAGCATACTTCCGCGAAAATTCCTTCGGCCTATACACCCTCAAATCCACCTTCACACCCACCCTTCGCATGCCTAATCCGGCCTCCTTCTACGAAGGCAATAAAGATCAGCAACACATCATCCGTGACGCCCGCGAAGCCGCCAAAAAAATCGGTTTCGACACCGCTCACTACAATCTCGACATCGTCTCCTTCAAAACCCACAACGGTATCAACGCCGAACTTGCCGGCGTCCGCGGCAAAGGCGCACGCATCCTCAACAACTTCCGCCCCGGCATCACCATCCATGCTATCGGCCACAACCTCGGACTCCCTCACGCTGGCTTTTGGATCTCCTCCGACGGCAGCATCCTCGGCCCGGGTAAAACACGTGAATATGGCGACCCCCTCGATCCCATGGGTGCAGACGGAAATGCAGACTTCTTCCGCGACCATTTCAATATCCGTTCAAAAGCTCGGCTCGGCTGGCTCGGTCCTACCGGACTCACTGAAGTCACCACTCCCGGTCGCTATCGTCTCTATCCCCTGGACTTCGCCTCTCCCGTCCCCGGTTCACGCGGCCTCCACATCTCCCGGGACGACCAAACCGACTACTGGATCGAATTCCGCCAGCTTATCACCGACAACCCCAGCGTCATGAACGGCGTCCGCATCCTCCGCGGCTACAAAAATCGCAACGCCGTCGATCTTCTCGACATGACACCCGATTCTCCCGGCGGCCCGGCCGACGCACCTCTCCTGGTCGGCCAAACCTTCTCCGACCCACAGGCAAACCTTTACATCACTCCCGTCTCCCTCAACAACACAACGCCCCCTTCTATCGATGTCGTCGTCAATCACGATTCCACCGCAAATCAACCCCTCGTCGTTCAAATGAGTTCCACCGCGACCTCCGCCAAAGCTGGCGCACCCATTACCTTCACAGCGAAAACTATCAACCCCGGCCACTCCGACCTCTTATACAGTTGGGACTACGGCGACGGCACTTTCGACTTTGGTCACGACACTGCCCACCACATATGGAAAGACCCCGATCGTGACTACATTGTCAGATGCACCGTCACTGACCTTCATGCCCAATCTTCCAGCCAGATTCAACTCATCACCATCGGCCAACCCTCCACAGGCAAAATCATCGGCACAATTACCGAAAACGGAAAACCTCTAGACAAAGTCCGTATTACCGCCGCCCCAAGCGGCATCGCTCTCGCCGAATTGCTTCATTCCAAAACCCCGATCGAACAGGCAAGTCTCCTCACCGACTCCACCGGCCACTTCGCCTTAATCGGACTCCGCAACCAAACCTATACCCTCCGGTCCACCAAGCCGGGCTACTACATACTCCCCACCGACATCTCCTGCCCCTCTACCGTCCCTCTCGAGCTCAAAGCAAAAAAAATCACCTCTTCCACAAACTCTTCTACTCTCCACATCCACGCCAAAATCGACGGCAACGATGAACTCATCATCACCCTCAATACCGCCATCTGGAAACATGCTTCACGAAGCTGGCCGAGCAACATCACCCTCAACAACATCCCCATGGACCCTCATAAACCACTCCCCAACACAGGCGAAACCGCCTTCCTTCCAAAAAATTCCCTCCTCAGTTCCGCAACCATCCTTCAGCAATCAGGCCGAGGCTCCATCGACATGCGACTGCAAGGCCAATCCCTTTTCATCCAGTTTGATGACCCCCAAAACGGCGCCTCAGAATATGATCTCGACATTGCCTTCAATCCATAAGCCTCACCAATTCCGCCGTCCGTTCACATAACATTTCCAAACTCCCCTTCCTAGGCCGAAATGAATTGTAAAACAAATGCGCCGAATCCACCTCATACCCCCCCTCCTCATACGCCTGCGCGTGAGGCACATACCCAAACGCTCCATTCGTATACCCCACTACATACACATCCTCCCCCACTTTCTCCCTGAGCCCTTTCACAAACTGCGCAAACATCTCACAGTTGACCCCCACCAGCACCACACCGCCCAGTTTTACTACCTGCAACTCAATCTCCACCACCCCCGCTTTCTCCGCCCGCTTCCAACTCTCAATCGCCTCCCGAATAGGCCCATACCAAGGATGCCCCGCTCCCACCTTCCCAATCTCCCGTTCCGCCACCCGCTCCATCTCCTCCTTCGTCCAGACCTCCATCTCCATCCTCACCACCTCCGACACAACCTTAATTATGTTCGACGTTGGATGTTCATCGTTGGACGTTGGACGTTCGAATCCCTCGATCACCCCCTCCGCCACCTTCATCCCCAGCCTCTTCACCTCCTCCCGAGTCATGCCCTCTCCTGGCGGATTCAAATTCCCCGCCGCCCCATTCGTCACCATCACCACAGGCCTCCCCGCCAATCCCTCCCGCAAACTTTCTGCCGCATACCCACACCAATCCCCACTGACCTCCCGATTCACATGTCCCAGCGCCACCGGATGCATCGCATAATTCACCACCACCCCCAGATACGTTCCATTCTCCCTCCTCAATCCCAACCCCAACACTCGCGGATCCGTCTGCGCCGTAGCGTGGCCCCTCCGATCCACCGCCAACTCAAGCTCCCCTTCTCCCACCACAAGCTCGCATTCCTCCACCCGCGCCATCGCTTGCCGGGCTGCTTCCCGCATCCACTCCCCCAACATTTCCACATATTCCTTCTCCATCCTCCCCGCCGCATTCAACCGAATCGTCGCCGGCCCGGAATGCGTATGCGTCGCCGACACCATTACCTGCCAACCCTCCAAGCCCCACTCCCTCTTCACCGATTCCCGAAACGCCAAGACCTGCTCTCGCGACACCGCGATCAAATCCCCCACCATCCACAGAAATCGCTCTCCCCCTTCTTCTATATAAATCGCCTTAAAATACAACCTCCCCATCACCCCCGTCGAAGGCTGCACCCGCGCCGCATATCCGCACAACTCCCCCCCCACCCCAGGCGTAATATCCACTTCCCCCACCCCCGCCCTCACAGCGCCCCCCGCTGCGCATAAACCTTCTCAAACCCGCGCACGATATCATCCATATCCCCCCGCTCTCCCAGCAGCACACTCTGATAAATCCACGCCCCTTCTCCCCCGCAAATCGCCTCCACATTCGGCAAATTCAACTCCCCATATTCCATCTTCCCCGCCCCCGCATAAGGCCCAAACGCCCTATTCTTAAACAAAGGCTGCTTATACAACGGCACCACATACCCCCCCGACACCGGCACACCCTCCGCCCCCAGCGCCTCTATCACCCGCTCCCGCGACACTCCCCAAACCTCCCGATCCAGCCGAAACAAATATAAATGATACCCATTCCGCGTACACGCCCCATCGCGTTTCTGTACATTCACCCCCGGGACCTTCGACAACTTCTGATCCAGATACAACCCATTCCCATCCCGTCGCGCATTTTGCTCCTCCAATCGATCCAATTGCGCATTCAATATCGCCCCCTGAAACTCCCCGAGCCGATAGTTTGCACTGATCACATGATGCTCATACCACGCCCCGCCCGTGATTCTTCCGCAATTATGAATCGATCGGCACTTCTCTCCAAACCCATCATCATTCGTCACCAATAACCCTCCTTCCCCCGAATTCAAATTTTTCGAAGACTGAAACGAAAACGACCCCATATCCCCAATCGACCCCACGCGACGTCCCTTGTATTCACTCCCATGCGCATGGGCCGCATCCTCAATCACCACCAGCTTGTATTTCCGCGCAATCCCCATGATCCGATCCATATCACAAGGCAATCCCCCCAGATGCACACAGATAATCGCCCGCGTCCGAGGCGTTATCGCCTTCTCAATCTCCACCGGATCAATGTTAAACGTCTCCCGCTCCACATCCACAAACACCGGCACCGCATTCGCCTCCACCACTGCGGTCGCCGTCGCCAAAAACGTGTAAGGCGGCACAATCACCTCATCCCCCGCCTGAATCCCCGCCGCCAGCAGCGCAATCCGCAGCGTCACCGTCCCATTCACGCACGCAATGCCATGCTTCACCCCACAATACTCCG
Organism: Tepidisphaeraceae bacterium; assembly: GCA_035656825.1. Lineage (GTDB taxonomy): Bacteria > Planctomycetota > Phycisphaerae > Tepidisphaerales > Tepidisphaeraceae > DASRRR01. Next base: position 38,609 of record DASRRR010000122.1, read on the forward strand.
CAAACCGCTTTTCAAACCGCACGACCTCTTCCCCATCCAGCTTCCCCCACTTCCCGCTGCGCACCACGCGCACAACCGCCTCCTCCTCCTCCTTCCCAAACACCGGCCAGCTCGGCCAAGCCTTCGTCCGAATCGGCGTCCCACCCAATAAAGCGAGTTTCTCCTGCATCACCACAGCCTCCCAAACCATCCTCTCTTTTGCAACACTTTCGCGATCGATCTGTATCATCCAGCACATGAAACGAAGACTCCTCCTTCTAATCACCCTTTTCCCCTCCTATACACTGGCCGACCTCACCCTCACGACCGACGGCAAAACCGATTACATCATCACGCTCCCCGACACCCCCACCCTCATCCAGCAATCCGCCGCCAAAGAATTACAAACCTCCCTCCACGAAGTCACCGGCGCAACCTTCGACATCCAATCCTCCAAAAACATCCCCGCCACTGCCCCCGTCATCGAAATCTCCTCGACACCGGGAGCCGATGATTCTGTCTTTATTCAAACCTCCCCGCACCACCTCCTCCTCTCCGGCTCCGGCCCGCGTGGCCCCCTCTACGCCGTCTACTCCTTCCTCGAAGACTCCGTAGGCCTCCGCTGGTGGACCAGCAGCGAATCCTTCACCCCCCATACGCCCACCCTCACCATCCCCGATCTCAACCTCTCCTACGCGCCAGCCCTCCTCTACCGCGAATGCTACAACGCCGACCCGATCCGCAACCCCGCCTTCGCCGCTCATCTCAAAATCAACGGCCATCACGAAAAAATCCCCTCCGACCTCGGCGGCCACTACACCATCATCGGCTGGTGCCACACCTCCTTCAAACTCATCCCCCCCGCCACCTACTTCGACAAACACCCCGACTGGTACAGCCAAATCAACGGCAAACGTGATTACCACTGGGGCCAACTCTGCTGGTCCAACCCCGACCTCCGCAAAGAACTCGTCAAAAACGTCCTCGCCCAGATCCGCAAAAATCCCTCCGCCGGCATTATCTCCGTCAGCCAGGAAGACTGCTTCAACCCCTGCCAGTGCCCCCTCTGCCGCGCCATCGAACAAGAAGACGGCTCCCCCTCCGGCCCCCTGCTCCGCGGCGTCAACGCCGTCGCCGCCGAAGTCGCCAAGCAGTACCCCAACTTCCTCGTCGAAACCCTCGCCTACCAGTGGTCGCGTAAACCCCCAAAAGTCACCCGCCCCGCGCCAAACGTGTTGATCCGCCTCTGTTCCATCGAAGCCAACTTTGCCCACCCCCTCGAATCCCAGGATTTCGGCTCCGATCTCAAAGGCTGGTCCCAAATCGCCAACCACCTCTTCATCTGGAACTATGTCACCAACTTCGCCAACTACCTCATCCCTCACCCCAACCTCACCCCCATCGCTGCCGACCTGCGTCTCTTCGCCGCCAACCACGTCATCGGCGTATTCGAACAATCCGACGCCTTCAACTACCCCGCCGGCGATTTCCTCCAACTCCGCGTCTGGCTTGAATCCCACCTCCTCTGGAACCCCTCTCTCGACCAGCGCGCCCTCACCACTGAATTCCTCGACGGCTACTACGGCCCCGCCGGCAAACCCCTCCTCCAATACCTCGATCTCATCAACGCCCCCGCCGCCGATCCTAAATTCTTCCGAGGCTGCTACCACAAAACCGCCGACTTCCTCACTTCCGCCAACCTCGCCGACGCCACCAACCTCTTCGACCAGGCCGAATCCGCCGTCGCCAGCGACCCGATCCTCCTCAAGCGCGTCCGCATCCAGCGCCTGATCCTCGACAACGTCAAACTCAATCATTACGACTTCACCACCGCCCTGAAAACCAAATCCCCCGAAGCCGTCACCGCCGACTACACCCACTCCGCCGACGAGTTAATCCACGACTTCACCCAGGCCGGCGTCCAAAATGTCAGTGAAGGTCAAGCCTTTTCCG
>DASRRR010000123.1:0-91728 GCA_035656825.1 Tepidisphaeraceae bacterium
GCCGTCGTGGTTGACCATCTTCACGGCCGAGAGCTTGAACTCACGGGTATATTTTCTTCGCAACGCCATGCCGGACTCCTTTTGATGAGATCATATCCCATCTTCTTTGTCCGCCGCGCCCGCGCTACATGGGGAAGGTCAAGGAGTTTGGTTGCTATATCGATATTCGATGCATAAACATCCAACGCGGGATTATTAAGGGAGTAAATAAAGAAGCCCACCGACAGCGGTCGGCGGGCTTTGGGATTTGGTGTAGTGGTGGGTTAGGCGGAGTGGGATTGGAGGCGGCGGCGGGCGGAGGGGAGGGCGAGGAGGCTTAGGAGGGCGAGGCCGCTGTAGGCGGAGGCGGGGAGGGGGACGGCGACGGTGTTGATGGCGGAGGGGGCGATTTCAATGAAATCGAAGGGGTAGGTCCAGGCTTGGCCGCCGATTTCGATGGTGGGGTAGGAGTTGAAGTTGAGGATGGATTTTTTGATGGCGAATTCGGCGAAGTCGCCGCCGGAGAGGTAGCCTTCGTAGACGCCATTGGTGGTGTCGCCGTACTGGCCGGTGCCGAGGGTGGCGAAGTTGGTGGGGGTGGTTGCCCAGGGGGGTCCGTTGAGGCCGAAGGCCCAGTGATAGTTACCGCCTTCGATGATGACGTCGTCGCCGTCGCCGTAGACGCCGCCATCTTGAAAGGAGTCGATGTAGTGGTTGACGCCGTCGAAATTTTTGGCGCTTTCGAGGCCGGTATATTCGTAGGCGACGTAGATGTAGGTGGAATCTTGTTGGGCGTAGACGTTGACGGTGCCGGAGTCGAGGGTGCCGATCTGGTCGCCGGCGGACCATTCGGAGCCTTTGACGCCGTCAATGTCACCGACGTTGATGGCGCCAGCGGAGGCAATCGTGGCACAAGACAAGAGGCCGAGAGCGACTAAAGCAGAGATCTTGAACATGAGAATTCCTCTCCCAAAAAAATAGGCAATTAGCGCGGAACATTCGAAAGGTGATGTTTTCGAATGTAATTTAGAACGTAGTCGTGAAACGAGCTGAAGCAATTGAATATTGTTTCGGGGAATTGCTTAAATCGTGGTGTTCAGGACATATGGGAAAGAAAATCGGGTTGCAGAGTTGCAACCCGAGAAAATGGGGAAGATTTGGAGTAAACGCGGTGCTGCCAAATTGGTTAGCGGAAGCCGCCGGAGATGTGGAGGGTTTGGGCGGTGATCCAGGAGGCGTCGTCGGAGGCGAGGAAGGAGACGGCGGGGGCGATGTCGTTGGGGAGGCCTGCGCGGCCGAGGGGGGTTTGGGAGACGAATTGTTTATTGAAGTCGCCGTCGGGGTTGGCGATGCCGGCGGAGGTGGTGCCTTCGGTGGCGACGAGGCCGGGGTTGACGGAGTTGACGCGGATTTTTTTGGGGCCGAGTTCGGTGGCGAGGGATTTGGTGATGGCATCAACGGCGGCTTTGGTGGCGGAGTAGACGCTGGCGGCGGGGGGAGTGGCGGTGGAGACGACGGAGGAGATGTTGATGATCGAACCGCCGGTGGAAGGGAAGAGTTGGGCGGCTTGCTGGGAGGCCAGGAGCAATCCCAGGACGTTGAGGTTGAATTGGGAGTGGAAGTGGTCGGGGGTGATTTCGGCGAGGGGGGCGAAGGAGTAGATGCCGGCGTTGTTGACGAGGATGTCGAGGTGGCCGAAGGCTTTTTTGGTTTCGGCGAAGAGGCGGGTGATGTCGGCGGGATTGGAGAGGTTGGCCTGGATGGCGAGGGCTTTGCCGCCGGCTTTGGTGATTTGGGAGACGACGCGGTCGGCGCCTTCACGGCTGGTGGAGTAGTTGACGACGACGGTTGCGCCCTGGGAGGCGAGGTGGGTCGCGATGGCAGCGCCGATTCCCTTGGAGGCGCCGGTGACGAGGGCGATTTTGTTTTCGAGTTTCTTGGACATGACGAGTTCCTTTCGTTAAATTTGTACTGTTTGGTACAAATATAGACTGAGTGGACGAACTTTGTCAAATGGAATATTGTACTGGCAGGTATGAAAGGTAAAAACGGGAACAAAGTCGTCAGAGGGAGGCCTCGGGAGTTTGATGAGGGGAGGGCGCTGGAGAAGGCGATGATGGTGTTTTGGAAGAGGGGGTATGAGGGGGCGTCGTTGGGGGAGCTGACGAAGGCGATGGGGATCAATCGGCCGAGCATGTATGCGGTGTTTGGGAATAAGGAGGAGCTGTTTCGCAGGGCGCTGGACAGGTATGAAGAGAAGGCGGGAGAATGTATGGCGATGGCGGGAGTGACGGCGCGGGAGTTTGTGGAAGGGCTGCTAATGCGGGCGGCGACGGGTGTGCCGGGCGGACCGGGGGGGTGCTTGCTGGTGCAGGGGGCGCTGGTGTGCGGGGAGGAGGGGGAGCCGATCAGGAAGGAGCTGGCGAAGCGGCGGGCGGGGATGGAGGGGGTGTTGCGGAAGCGGCTTGAGAAGGCGGTGGAAGAGGGAGAACTGGCGAATGGGACGGAGGTGGGGGCGCTGGCGCGGTATTTTGCGGCGGTGCTCAATGGGATGGCGGTGCAGTCGGCGGGAGGGGTGAGGGGGGCGGAGTTGCGGGGGGTGGTGGGGGTGGCGATGCGGGGGTGGCCGGAGGAAACTCGAAATTCGAAGCTCGAAATTCGAAATTCGAGAGGGGATGCATGATGAGGGTATTGTTGTTGGCGATGTTGGTATTGGTTGGGGCGGGTGTTCGGGATATGCCGGTGGTGTATCACAGTGAGCGGTATGGATTGACGTTTGATATGCCGGCGGGGTGGCGGGGGTATTCGGTGATGATGAGGCGGTGGGCGGGGAGGAGCCATTCAACGGAGGGGGATGGAGAGGTCGTGAGAGAGCATGGGCGGGTGATTGTTTTGCGGCATCCGGGATGGAAAGCGTCGGATCCCTATCATGATATTCCGATCTATGTGTTTACACGGCGGCAGTGGGTGGGGGTGCAGCGGGATGGCTTTGGGCTGATTGCTGGGGGTGTTGAATGCGAGGTGGCACATAACGACAGGTATGTGTTTGCGGTGTGGAGCCGGTTTAATTTTGATGATGGGGTGAAGGGGGCGGAGGAGGTGGGGAGAATTGTGGAGGGGAATTCGGTGGCGAATGAGCCGCATTTGGAGGAGGGGGGGGATCAATGAGATGGCAGTCTTGGTTTTATTACGCGGGATCGGCGTAGGCGGCGTTTGGGTTGATGATTAAAGTGCGAGAGGAAGGATTGAGTGAAAGCCAGCCGGTCGCGGTATCGGGGGGGATGAGCGCGTTCCAATCGAGGTCAGACTCGGCGGCGATGTTATTGGGAAGAATAAGGGTGAAGTGCCAGGGGTCTTGGTGGGAACTGCCATTTCCCATCCAGGCGATGCCGGTAAGTGCGGGAGGGATGGTGGCGGGGTCGAAGGGATCGGGGATGAAGCCGTCGCACCAGAGGCCGGGGAATTGGCGATTGCGGAGGCCGTCGATTTCGCGACAGACGCGGTATTCGAGGTTTGACCAGAATTCCTTGGGGTTCATGGATGATTCGTGGAGGGGGACAGGGTGGTATTGGTGAGAGTATAAAGAAGAGCACGGGTTGAAAACCCGTGCCACTTGTTTTGAAGGTGATTTGGGTGTTGGATCAGGCTTTGGCGGGAGTATTGCGGCGGGGGGATTTTTTGGATTTGGGGGTGAGTTTTTTGGTGGAGGGGGTGTGGGCTTTGCGGTAGTCGGGGGAGAAGTGGGCGGCGGAGTCGAAGCCGATGATGAGGACGCCGGCGTTGGCGAGGTAGCGGGCGGCGGCGAGGGCTTGGAGTTCGTTTAGGCCGCAGCGGGCACCGAGGGCGGTGGGGGAGAAGCTGCCGGTGAGGGTGGCGGATTTGAGGGCGGCGGCGAGGAGGGTGGTGGCTTCGGTTGTCATTTCTAGAAGTGTAACGTTCATTGCAGGGTGGGGATATGCTGGAGGGGAGGAAAAATTTTTAGAAGCGGTTTCAAAACCTCAGATGCCGTCTCTGAGATATTCTGAAGGGGGGGAAATCCGGGTCTTCGGGGTACCTCAGACACGGGCGTCTGTGATGACAAAGCAGTTTGTGAAATGGCGTTTTTGAGGGTGTGGCTGGCGGCGGTTGCAGGTTGGGGCGGAGGATTGCCGAAAATGGGTGAAGGAGATGGATAGATGAAGCGAATGACGGCGGTTTGTGCGTTGGGGTTAATGATATTGGTGGGGGCGGGTCATCGGAGCACGCTGCCGGTGGTGTATCATAGTGAGCGGTATGGGCTAACGTTTCGGCTGCCGGAGAGCTGGCGGGGGTATTCGGTGAGGGTGAAGCATTGGCGAGAGGATGCGTCGGAGGACGATCGGGGCCAGAGGCTGCACGGGTCAATCATTGTGTTTCGTCATCCGGGGTGGAAGGCTTCGGATCCGTATCATGATATTCCGATCCTGGTTTTTCGGCGGCGGGATTGGATGGCGAAACAGGGGGACTTCAACCTCTATGCTGGGGGGGTGTTTTTTGAGTTGACGCATAACGCAAAGTACGTTTTTGCGACCCATAGCCGGTTCAACTTGGACTATGAGACGAAGGGGGCGGACGAAGTGGGAAAGATTGTCGCTGCCAACCGAGAGGCTAGCCGGACTCCTTGGTTGATCAACGAGTGATCGGATGCCTGGGTGGGGGTTTGGGTGTGAATCGCGTAGGATGGGGGTTTAAGGTCTCGGGCGCTGTGCGGAAATGCGAGGCGGTCGGGTGCGGGTCGGGCGAGAGCGCGGCGGCCGCTGGACCGTGTTGTTTTATGGCGTAAAGCGTTTCAGGAGCTTGAGATGGATAAGAGTGAAAAGGTTGAGTCGGGGAACGTGTTTGAGTCGTTGGGGCTGGATGCGCGGCTGGTGGGGACGCTGGCGGAATTGGGGTATGAGGAACCTACGCCTATTCAGCGGGAGGCGATTCCGCCGTTATTGGAGGGGAAGGATGTGATTGGGCAGGCGGCGACGGGGACGGGGAAGACGGCGGCGTTTGCGCTGCCGATGTTGCAGCGGATTGTGGGGATGGGGAAGGAGCGGGGGATGCCTTCGGGGTTGATATTGGTGCCGACGCGGGAACTAGCGATGCAGGTGGCGGAGGCGATGCACAAGTATGGGCAGAAGCTGAAGCTGACGACGATTCCGATTTATGGGGGGCATTCGTTCGGGCAGCAGCAGCGGATGTTGCAGCGCGGGGTGGATGTGGTGGTGGGGACGCCGGGGCGGGTGGTGGATCATATCAAGCGCGGGACGATGGAGTTGAAGAAGCTGGCGATTTTGGCGCTGGATGAGGCGGATGAGATGCTGGACATGGGATTTGCGGAGGATCTGGAGACGATTTTGTCGGAGACGCCGAAGGAGAGACAGACGGTGTTTTTCTCGGCGACGCTGCCGCCGCGGATAGCGGGGATGGTGAAGCGGCATTTGAAGGAGCCGGTGCGAATTGAGATTAAGAAGGAGCTGACGGCGAAGGGGATGTCGCCGAAGGTGAGGCAGACGGCGTATATTGTGCCTCGGGGGAAGAAGGTGGAGGTATTGGGGAGGGTTTTGGATTTGGAAGATCCGCAGTCGGCGCTGGTGTTTTGCCGGATGCGGACGGAGGTGGATGAATTGACGGAGCGGCTCAATGCGCATGGATACCGGGCGCAGGCGCTGCATGGGGGGATCACGCAGGATCAGCGGTCGCGGGTGATTAAAAGATTGCGCGAGGGGGTGATCGATCTGGTGGTGGCGACGGATGTGGCGGCGCGGGGATTGGATATTGAGAATTTGGAATTGGTGGTGAATTTTGATGTGCCTACGTCGCCGGATTCTTATGTGCATCGGATTGGGCGCGTCGGGCGGGCGGGGAGGGAGGGGGTGGCGGTGACGCTGGCGGATCCGAGGGAGTCGCGGCTGCTGAAGATGTTTGAGAGGCAGATGAAGGGGAAGATTGAGATTGCGCAGGTGCCGACGGTGGCGGATATGCGGGCGCGGAGGTTGGAGTTGACGAAGGCGGCGCTGGGAGAGGCGATTGCGGCGGGGGATTTGGATCATTATCGGGTGGTGGTGGAATCGTTGGCGCGGGAGCATGATTTGATGGAGGTGGCGCTGGCGGCGGTGAAGTTATTGCATCTGGCGACGGGGGGTGAGAAAGATGGGGAGGAGATGGAACGTGATGAGAGGCCGGCGGGACGGGAAGGTCGAGAGGGTCGGGAAAATCGGCCGGCGCGGCGCGAGGGGAAGGCGGCGGTGCGGGAGGAACGGTCGCACAGTGCGGGGGAAGCGATGGCACGGGTATATGTGGGGGCGGGGAGGACGGCGGGGATACGGCCGGGGGATTTGGTGGGAGCGATTGCGGGGGAGGCGGGGATTGAAGGGAGTCTGCTCGGGGAGATTGTGATATCGGATCGGTATTCGACGGTGGCGCTGCCGGAGGATGTGCTGGAGCAGGTGGTGGCGGCGATGGGGAAGGCGCTGATTAAGGGGAAGAAGGTGGTGGTGCGGCGGTTTGTGGAGAAATAATGCAGAGTCACCACGGAGCTCACGGAGAACACGGAGAAAGCATGAGAGATTTCATTTGTGATCCGCACAATTTGAAGAGAGGTGATAGTGAGATAAATGCTGTTTGGGCCTAGGAGCGGGACAATTGGGCGCTCCACCAGACAGCGGCGATAAGAAGGAATTGGAGAGGGAGACGAGCATAGAGAAGCCACAGTGGGAGGTGGAAGGAGGATTGGTTGGGGTGGAGGGCCATTTGGATATTGGCGGGGAAGACGGCGATGAGGAGCGCGATGAGGCCGATGGCGGCGGGGCGGCGGAGGGGGGGGAGGAGGAGGCCTATGGCGCCGGTGATTTCGGCGAGGCCGCTGAGGAGGACGAGGAGGGATGGGTTTGGGAGGTAGGGGGGGACGATTTGTTGGAAGGGAGCGGGGTGGAGGAGGTGGAGTAGGCCAGAGGAGAGGAAGAGGGTGGAGAGGAGGAGGCGGGTGAGGGGGCGGAGCATGGGGGGATTGTATGACGGGGAGAGTGCGCAGGAGAGAGCACTGGCAGCGAGCTGCCAGTGGCACTATCTCAGCACAATCTCAGGGAGGGGTTTAGGCGACGTGGAAGCGGAAGGTGTTGTTGGTGGAGAAGAGTTTGGCGGTGCCTTGGGCGTTTTTGGAGTCGAGGTTGATGGTGACGGTTTTTTTGGAGAAGGTGGTGACGCCGGTGATGGAGGAGAATTGGAAGAGGAGGGTGTCGGAGGGGAGGGTATTCGTGGAGGCGATTTCGATGTCGAGGGTGGTGGAGGAGTGGCCGGCGAGGGTGGGGGTGAGGACGAGTTCGTAGGTGCCGGTGCGGCCGAGGTTATCGGTGAAGGTGCCGTCTTCGTCGGTGATTTTGAAGCCGCCGGTGCCGGAGACGGAGGAGCTGGTTTTTTTGAAGTGATAGACGTTGCCGATGTGGAGGCTGGCGAAGGGGTTGGCGGTGGAGCTGCCGCCGGAGGTGGAGGGGGGATTGACCAGGAGTGAGCCGGCGTTGAAGGTATTGTTGGCGGGTTTGGAATCGGCAGGGGTGGTGTGGGGGGTGAGGCGTTCGACGATTTTGTAGTTGATGGTTTTTTTGGTGGTGTTGACAGGGCGGGTGAGCTTGACGGCGAAAGTCGAGACGGCGTGGGGGGCGAGTTTGGCGGATTTGCCCGTGGCGCGGCCGAGGAGCTGGTCGGGCTGGCCTTTGGCGGTGGCGTAGAAGGAGACGTCGAAGGTGCCTTTGGTGGAGACGGTGCCTGTGTTGGAGACGACGACGGAACCGACGCCTTTACCGGTGTTGTAGAAGAGGGACGCGCCGACGATCGAGAGGTCGGCGGAGAGGAGTTGGCGGGATTCGAGGGATTCGATGGATGGGGAATGGGCGCGGGGGGTAGAACGCATGGAAATCTCCCTCTCGTCGGCACTTATGAGCCGACTTAAAACATTAAAAAAAGATGAACGACCGGGAGATTAGCTGCAAAACCGGAGTGCCGCAAGGTTAAAAAAGCAAAAAAGTTATTTGAGGGCTTGGGCACCGGCTTCAGCGACGGCATGGTCTTGTTCGCCGGACCCGCCGGAGACGCCGATCGCGCCGATGACTTTGCCGTTGCGTTTGAGTGGGATGCCGCCGGCGAAGATCATGACTTTGCCGTCGTTGGAGGCGTGGATGCCGAAGAATTGTCCGCCGGACTGGCAGTGGGTGGCGAGGTCTTTGGTGGCGATGTCGAAGGAGCGGGATGTCCAGGCTTTTTTGATGGAGATGTCGACCGAGCCGAGCCAGGCGCCGGGCATGCGGGCGAAGGAGAGGAGGTGAGCGCCGGCACAGCAGACGGCGATGTTCATGGGCTGGCCGAGGGCGGCGGCTTTCTTTTCGGCGGCGGCGATGATCGTGCGGGCTTCTTCGAGAGTGACGGAATCATGAGATTGCATAGGAAACTCCTTGTTGGTGACGACGGTACAAATGAGATGGCTAAATGTCGAGGCGGATGAGCTGTCAGAAGTGAAGCATCATTTCAGCGCTGCTTCAATTTCGTCTCGTATTTGATGGGGGTTGTCGGGATCAAAGCCGACGAAGGCGCTGCGAACTGAGCCGTTCCTTGCGACGAGATAAACGGTGGGAATGCCTTGCAGAGGGTAGAGTTTGGCGACTGCGCCGGGTGTATCGAGCAGGACGGTGAAATTGTAGTGGTTGTCGTCGATAAACTTTCGAGTGGTGTCGGGATTGTCCATGACATTGACAGCCCAAACACGAAGGCCGAGATCATATAGTTTATTATCGTTGGCGAGTCCGGCAATGGTCTGTTTCAGCTCCGCCCGGCAGGGGGGGCAAGTGGTTGCCCAGAAATCGATGAGGATAACATGTCCTTTTTCCTGGGACAGGGTGCGAGTGTCGCCGGCGAGGGTGGTAAGGGTGAAATCGGGGGCGGGTTTGTCGATTAAAGGGCTACGCCAAGGACGCGATTCGGCATAGCCGCGTGGTAGCCAGAAGGCGGTGACCAGGAGAGTGATTATCACTGGTAAAAATGCCAGACGAAGAAAAGGGGATTTGCGCCGGCGAAGGAGGCAGATGATCAGAAACGGGATCGTATAGCAGGCCCAGACCTGCGGGAGGGTTGAGTAATAGTGGGGGAAATCGGTGATGGTGGTCAACGCCAAATAAATCGGTGTGCAGATCGGTGCGAGGGAGATAATCCACAGTCCTTGCGGATTCGGCTCATGGCCTTGGAAAAACAGGATCAGCGTGGGGAGATAGGCGCTATAGCTGCCAGCGATATGGGCCAAGAGGAGTGTAAGCAGAGTGGGATGGGGCTTTTTCATGCGATACCGGGATGATGGACCGAAGCAGTATAAGCGATGTGAGCAGGGGCGAATTCAGAAATATAGTTGCCGAGACGGGGATGGGGTTGAATAATGTGGGGCCTAGCCAACGCACTTGGAGGATATACATCAAATGAGCAACACGAATCAGATTGTGGAGAACGCGGATATCGATCGGGACGAGCCGCAGCCGGAGATTCATGTGGAGGAGCGGCGGTTGTCGCTGCATGATTTTCTGAAGACGGTGATCAAGATCAATGGGTCGGATCTGCACTTGCAGGCGGATTCGATACCGATGATTCGGGTGGATGGTCGGGCGCGGTTTTTGGATTGTCCGCCGCCACCGAACGATTTGATGGAGACGTATGTTAAGCAGCTTGTTCCGGATGAGGAGAAGTGGAACATTCTGGAGCATAAGGGCGCTATTGACGTGGCGTATGCGATTCCGGAGAGCGGGGCGCGGTTTCGCGTGAACGTGTTTCATAGCCGGGGGAAATATGCGGTGGTGATGCGGCGGATCGTGACGAAGATTCCGAATTTTGATGAGCTGAATCTGCCTCCGCAGGTGGAGGAGCTGGCGAACCATCATCGGGGGATCATTATTGTCTCGGGGACGACCGGGTCGGGGAAATCAACGTCGCTGGCGGCGATTATCGGGAAGATCAACCGGTCCCGGGCGGAGCGAATCTTGACGGTGGAAGATCCGATCGAGTTTCAGCATGAGAACGCCAAGAGCCTGGTCAGCCAGGTCGAGGTGGGGTCGGATTCGGAGAGTTATGAATATGCGCTGCGGGCGGCGATGCGTCAGGACCCGGATACGCTGCTGATCGGGGAAATTCGCGATAGTTTTTCGCTGACGACGGCGCTGCGGGCGGCGGATACGGGGCATCTGGTGTTTACGACCGTGCATGCGACCAATGCGCCGATGACGATCGAGCGCATGGTGTCGCTGTTTGAGCCGGCGCAGAAGGAATTGCAGCAGACGCAGCTGGGGATGAATCTGATCGCGGTGATGTGTCAGCGCTTAGCGAAGCGCCGGGAGGGGAAAGGGCGGATACCGGTCATCGAGATCATGATGGCGACGCCGATCGTGCGGAAATACATCATTGATGGGGAGTTCGAGAAGCTCAAAGGAACGGTCGGTAATCGCGAGGCGGGGAGTCAGAGTTTCGATCAACATCTGACGGATTTGTTCATGAAGCAGATCATCGATGTGAACGAGGCGAAACGGCTGGCGACCAATGTCGATGCGCTGACACTGGCGTTGCGCGGGATTAGTAACAGTGATACGAAGCTGAGATAAGATGTTAATACGTCTGTACTTAGGCGAAAAGTCCTGATGAAATGCATCAGGAGAGATTTTCAAGCGTAGTATGGATGGTTAGAATAGGTATAGCTTGTACTAAGTTCAGCCTGGTTGTCAGGCGGGTGCAGGCGGACGAGCCGGCCATAAAATCCCGGTTTGTCCAGGAGTCTCTTAGCCGCGGTGTCCAACGGCGTCCCCTGCCCGTATTGGTTAATATGGGTTAGCCACGCTGTGATCGGTAAAACCGGTTACCCGCGGAAGGAACAGACTGAATCATGGGTACTGATGCACGCTTCCTGGCCGGGACCGGCCGGGAGGTCTTCACTGGGAACGAATTATTAGTTAAGGGCGCCTTGGAAACCGAGGGGGGCGTTCATTTGATGACGGGGTATCCCGGGTCGCCGGTGGCAGGGTTCTTTGACATATTGGGGGATTTGTCGGATCTGCTGCAGAAGAAGGGGGTGCGCGCATTTCAGGCGAACAATGAGGCGCTCGGGGCGGCGGCGGTGAATGGGTCGCAGATGCTGCCGGCGCGGGCGATCGTGGCGATGAAGAGCGTGGGGACGCATGTGGCCGCCGATGCGCTGGCGCTGGGGAATATGGCGGGGGCGAATCCGAATGGGGGGGTCATTTGTATCAGCGGGGAAGATCCGTGGTGTGATTCGACGCAGGTGCCGGCGGATTCGCGGTTTTTGTTTGAGCATTTGCGGATGCCGGTGGTGGAACCGGGGACGCCGCAGGAGCTCAAGGATTGGGTGGATCTGTCGTTCAAGCTGTCGCGGGCGGCGGGGTTGTACATCGGATATATCGTGACCGTGGCGCAGGCGGATGGGGGGGGGACGGTGAAGGTCAAGGAGAATCATTGGCCGGGGGTGAATATGAATGAGCGGGTGACGTTGGATACGGCGATGGTGCCGGTGGATACGACGGTGCTGCTCCCGCCGAGGACCTGGAAGAAGGAATTGATTACGACGGATCGGTTTGGGAAGACGATGGAGGTGGCTCGGGAGATTGGGGTGAATCGGATTGTGGAAAGTTCAGGTGTCAGGGTTCAGGGTTCAGGAAAAGCGGCGATTGGGTTTATCGTGACGGGGATGGGGGGGCCTTATCTGGAGCATGTGCTTACGGATATCGGGCTGGCCGGGGTGTTTCCGATTTTGAAGATGGGGATGAGTTATCCCGTCGATGTGAAGCTGGTGGCGGAGTTTGCCAAGACGTGTGAGAAGATGATTGTGGTGGAGGAGCGGCGGAGCTTCCTGGAGAAGAATATCCGGGATTCGCTGTTTCAGGTGCTCGGGCATGAGGAAGCGCTGAACCTGGTGGGGCGGCTGTACGGGAAGCAGTTTCCGGCGGGGGCGAATGGGGAGAAGTATGAGGGGATTCCGGATGTGCGCGGGCTCAATCCGTCGGTGCTGGCGCAGCGGCTGATACCGTTTATTAAGTCGATTACGCAGATTCCTGAGGAGATGCGGAATGGGAAGCTGTCAGGGGAACTGGCGCGGATTCGGGCGGCGTCTAAGCCTAAGTTGCAGATGTTTAATGACAAAGTCGTGGTGAGGACGCCTACGTTTTGCCCGGGGTGTCCTCACAGGGATTCTTCGGCGGCGCTGTTGGAACTGCGGAAGAATTTGAAAGATCTGAAGTACATGGAGGACCATCACAAGGGGATGGGGCCGGTGGATCTGGTGGCGCACGGGGATACCGGGTGCTACACGATGCTGATGTTTGAGCCGACCAAGGACCTCATGCACAACTACAGCGGCATGGGGCTCGGGGCGGGGACGGGGTCGGGGATTGATCCGTTTATCAAGAATAAGCAGATCGTGTTCATGGGGGATGGGACGTTTTTCCATTCAGGGCAGGTGGCGATATCCAATGCCATTAAAAACAACCAGAATATTACATTCATCATTCTGGCCAATGGCACGACGGCGATGACGGGGCATCAGGAGCATCCCGGGACGGAGCTGGATTTGATGGGGAATCGGTCGTTCATGCAGGATATTGAGCCGATTGTGAAGGGGATGAAGGGGACGAGTCCGCTGGAGGTGTATCGGATGACGCCTGAGGATCGCGGGGGGTATCAGAAGCTGCTGGAGGAGACGATTTTGAAGGAGGGGGTGAAGGTCATCATCGCGGATAAGGAATGCGGGATTACGTATCATCGGCGGATTGGTAAGGCCGAGCGCAAGGAAGCCAAGGAGCATGGTTTCCTGCCGAAGAAGACGCACATGAACATTACGACGGAGGTGTGCGAAGGGTGTCTGGAATGCACCAAGGCGACCGCGTGTCCGGGGCTGGCGATCGTGGATACGGATTACGGGAAGAAGGTCGATACGGACCTGACGTGGTGCGTGAATGACGGGGCGTGCGTGCGCGTGCGGTCGAGCAATGAGTATGGGAAGGGCGTGAAGCCTTGCCCGAGCTTTGAGCAGGTGACGGTGCTACGGTCGAAGCGGCGGAGGTATACGCTGCCGCACATGGGGCTGGATAAGTTGCCGGAGCCGACTTGGGTGCATTCGATGGAGACGGAGGGAGATGCTTGGCGCGTGCATATGGCGGGCGTCGGCGGAATGGGCATTGGCGTGGTGGGCGGGCTGCTCGTGCGCGCGGGGCATAAAGAGGGGTATTCGGTTCTGTTCCAGGACAAGAAGGGTTTGGCGATTCGCAACGGCGGGGTCTTTGCGCAGTTGACGTTTTTGAAGGGGAGTGAAGAAGTGCAGACGACGGGGGCGATTCCTTATGGGAAGGCGGATTTGCTGATCGGGGTGGATGTGCTGGAGGCGGCGCGGGCGATTGATCCGCGCGAGCAGTTCCGGGTGGCGTCGCCGGACCGGACGGCGGCGGTGTTGAATCTGCATAAGCAGAATACGATTTTGACGTTGCTCGGGCAGCATGACACGGACCCCGAGGCGCTGCAGAAAGAGATTTATGAGCAGTGCCGGGGGGATTTGTCGTTTGCGAAGAATTTGAGTGAAATCTGCGAAAAGCGGCTGGGATCGAAGCAGTTCGTGAACATCATGATTCTCGGGGTGGCGTATCAGTTGGGGCTCATTCCGGTGTCGGCGCACTCGATTGCCTGGGCGATCAAGGATTCGATCAAGCGGGATCATCGGCGGAATCTCAAGGCGTTTAATATCGGGAGGAAGCTGGCGCTGGAGCCGCGCGTGCTGCCGATGAAACCGCAGCCGGAGACTTGGGAGCAGCTTGTTACGAATAAGAGCCGCATATTGCGCAAGAGCAAGTGGAAAGGGCGGGCGGCGGCGGAGCAGTATGAGCAGATGGTGCAAGGGTCGCTGAAGCAGATGCGCGAACTCCCCGAGGAGGCGAAATATGACCTGGCGATTCGGGTGTATGACTTGATTCAGTATCAGGACATGGCGCTGGCCAAGCAGTTTGTGGAACTGGTGCGCGGGGTCTATCGGCGCGATTCGATGGGGCGCAAGTATGCGGCGACGGCGGCGGCGATTATTGGTGTCGGCAAGGTGATGCTGATTAAGGATGAGCCTTATGTGGCGTATCTGCTGACGCGGTATGAGAAGAAGCAGCGCGATTACGCGAAATACAATGTGGATTTGTCGAACGGGGACCGGCTGGTCTACCGGCATCATACGAGCCCGGAATTTAACATCGGCAAGCGGCGGATTCGGCTCGAGATCACGACGTCGGATTGGCAACTCAAGATTGTCAGTCATATGAAGTGGTGGCGGAAACTGCCGGGGTGGCATCGCCGGGAAGTCGAGTTCCGGGGTTGGTATATCGGGCTGCTGGATCGGGTGAGTTTGGATAGCAGCGAAGGGTATGAGCGGGCGCTGCGCGTGCTGCGCTGCGTGGATGACGTGAGCGGGTATCGTGAGGTGCGTTACCCGAAGATGGATCGGGCGAAGGAGATGGTGGAGGGGGAGATGGGGTCGCCATTGGTGAGAGGGGGGCGGATGGTCGAGGGAACAGTTTCGGTTTGAGAAGACCCACCGACCGCGGTCGGTGGGCTTTTGTTATGGGCCGTTGCAGCGGGCTGAAGGGGGTGCGCGCTGGGGAAAGCGGGTTTTTAGCAGGAAAATTGAAATTTAGGGTGGAGGATCAACTCTTGGGGGGGGAATGTGTATTAGGATTGGCAAGAACAATCGTTGGGGCGGGGCGTTAGGGATGTACGAGATGAGGTAGTCGTTATGAGTATTGCAAATGTGAAGCGTTGGCAGTGGGTGGCGATGTCGCTGGTGGTGGGGCCGATGTTGGCGTTTATGAATAGTTTGGGTGAGCCGGGGGCGGGGTTGGTGCCGACGAGTGCGCCGGAGTTTGAGCAGAATGTGTTGAGGCATGATGTGCCTGGGGATTTGCCGCGGATCAAGAACATTGTTGTATATCCGGCGGAGGTGGGGGCGAATGGGACTCCGGTTTATCTGGTGACTCTGGATGAGGCGGTATTTGATAGTGCCAATAAGGGATGGAACTATAAGAAGAGCAAATTTGAAGCGGATGTGCCTTACGTTTCGTATAACGGAAACGGGAGGCATATGACGGCGATCCGGACAGCGCATCCGGATAAGAGCCGGACGATTTTGACGGCATTGAATGAGATTGTGGCGAAGAATCCGACGGTGAAATATCAGTACGCCTGGTGGGAAGAGCCCAAGTGGTCGTATGGGTTGTGGACAGCGGGTTCGGTATTGGTGATCGGGGGAATTTGGCCGGTGCTGTTGTCGCTGCTGGTGGGGGCGGGGCTCGGGCCGAAGGTGGAGGAGAAGGAGTATGATCTGGAGCGGTTTGGGAAGTCGGAGGAGGAAGAGGTTAAGCCGGAGCCGGTGAAGAAGGAGATGTCAGAGGAGGATCGGGATAAGCTGACGGAGCAGTTGGACCGGCTGGAGAAGAATATCGGGAGCGCGGCGGTGATGACGGATGTGCCGGCACCGAGCGGGGTGATGGCGGCGGGGCCTGCGCCGATCAGGCAGTTGTCAGGTGGGCCGGTGGAGGTGGCGGTAGGCGCGTCGAAAGAGGACGAAGACAAGGAATATAAAGGGGAATTCTATCCCGTGGCGAAGTCGGGGCAGGGGAAAGGATGACGGAGGGGTTGCGATTTTTAGGGGGGCGCGTAGACTGTTTGACCCTCCATTGAGCACTTGGGCTGTTTCTGAGTGGATTGATGGAGGATCGGCAAGCATGCCTCAAGACCATGCGGCCGATGGGTGCGCGTAAGACGGGAATCGCGATTGCGGCCTGCGGCGCTTGTTTTGAGACCCCGAGCGGCATTGTCCGCGGGGGTTGGAAAGTGAAGAGTTGTCATGGCCCGTTATCTCGGTCCTAAGGTGAAGTTGTCTCGGCGGGTGGGCGTGCCGATTGCGGATAATCAGAAGCATACGGGGAAAGAGCTTTCGCTGCCGGGGATGCACGGCTATCGCGGCCGGCGCAATACCGAATACGGCGTGCGTCTGGCGGAGAAGCAGAAGCTGCGTTTCCACTACGGGATGCTGGAGAAGCAGTTCCGCAAGTTCCTGGACATCGCCAAGAAGTCCAAGGGGAACACTGCCAATTCGATGATGCAGATTCTGGAGACGCGTCTGGACAATGTCATTCGCCGGATGGGCGTCGGCAAGACGATCTGGGCGGCTCGTCAGATCGTGGCGCACGGGCATGTGCTGGTGAATGGTCGCAAGACCGACATCGCCAGCTACATCGTCAAGGTCGGCGACACGGTGACGTTCAAGGAAGGGATTCACAAGGTTCTGCGTGACAACATGGAGCAGAACGCCGGTCACAACGTGCCGAACTGGATTGAATGGAATCCGGCACAGTTGACGGGGAAGGTGAATGCTCTGCCGGTGCCGGAAGATGTACCGTTTGAAGTGAACATGAACCTGATCATCGAATTTTATCGGTGATCAATTTTGGGATTGCAGAATATGGGAAGCCCGCGAGCATTTGCTTGCGGGTTTCTCTGTTTGATGGCTCAGATGTATAAGAGTTACTTGTGAAGATCAGCGTCGTTACGCCTTCGTATAATCAGTGTTGTTATCTGCGGCGGACGATGGAGAGCATCCTTTCGCAGCGGGGGGATTTTGAGTTGGAATGGGTGGTGGTGGATGGGGGGTCGAATGATGGGACGGTCGAGCTGTTGCGGTCGATTGAAGATCCGCGGGTGAGGTGGAGCAGTGGGCCGGATGGGGGGCAGTCGCAGGCGATTAATAAGGGGCTCGGGGCGATCGGAGGGGATGTGGTGACTTGGCTGAATAGCGATGATTTGTATGTGCCGGGGGCGCTTGCGGCGGTGGCGGGGGCGTTTCGGGAGAGGCCGGGGACGCAGTGGGTGGTGGGGGGGTGTGAGGTGATTGATGCCGAGGATCGGGTGATCCGGGCAGGGGTGACGCGGTATAAGAATCGGCTGCTGCGGCGGTATTCGTATCGGGGGTTGTTAAGAGAGAATTGTATTAGTCAGCCGGCGGTGTTTTGGAAGGCGGATTTTGGCAGGCGGATCGGCGGGCCGGATGAGTCGCTGCATTACACGATGGATTATGATCTGTGGCTGCGAATGGGGCGCGAGGCCGAGCCGGTGATATTGGACCGGGTATTGGCGCAATTTCGGATTCATGATCGGAGCAAGTCCGGGCAGGTGAATCGAGAGCAGTTTGATGAGCAGTACCGGGTGGCGGGGAGGTATTTTGGCGGGGATGTGACGAGCCGGGTGATGCACCGGTTTCATGTCGAGAAGATTGTGTGGGCGTATCGGGTGATGCGGTTGCTCGGGAAATGAGATCGAGCGAGATTATTCCCGGTCGAGAGTCGGGCGGTCTTTGTGGGGGGGTTGGTCCGTGAGGGTCATCATCACGGGTTTGGTGGATTTGAAGGCGTTTCTCAGGCGGGAGGTGCCTGGGCGGCCGGTGAGCATGGCGCGGAGTTCATCTTCGGTGGGGAGGGAGGGGTCAAGGGGTTGGCCGGTATGTTGTTGGCGTTCGAGGAGGATGCCGACGAGCTGGGCGAGGGTGTTAATTTTGCGGTCCTGGACGGAGACAATGGAGAGGAGTTCGAGGATGAGGATGGAGAAGAGGGCGGTGACGCCGAGGAGGGCGACCGTGCCGTATTCGATGTGCATGCCGTGAGCGATATAGGCGACCGCGTCGGGCCAGCAGGCCAGGCCGAGTAACGGGGCTGCGATGAAGAAGAAGAGGAGGGTGTAGCGTTCTTTAAGCCTGTACTGACTCAGGCGCCGGACGGCTAAGAGGAGGAGGCTGAGACCAAACACCAGCGGGATCAATGTCTTGAACATGGGGTTCTACCTTCCCGTCCGGCCAGGGTTCGCGGACCAAATCGAGCAGCAGACAGGTGGAGACTTTGACGACGTAGAAGAGGCCTTTGAAGAGTCCGATGCTGGATTGTCCGCTGCGGCGCTGGTGCATGCGGGTGGGGACTTCTTCAATGCGGAAGCCAGCACGCTGGAGGAGGAGGATGACTTCGGGTTCGGGGTAGTCTTCGGGATACCAGTGGGCGAAGGCGTGGATGACGCGCTTGTTGGCGGCGCGGAAGCCGCTGGTGCAGTCGGTGATGTCTTTGCCGGTCATGGCGCAGATGAGGCGGCGCAGGACCCAGCTGCCGAAGAGGCGGGAGACACTTTGGCGGTACTTGCCGGCTTCTTTAAAGCGGGAGCCGACGACCAGGTCGGCGTCGGTGTTGACGAGGTGGTCGACGAGGCGAAGGACTTCGGAGGGGCGGTGCTGGCCGTCGCCGTCAACCTGGACGGCGACATCGTAACCGTTGCGGGCGGCGTAGCGGTAGCCGGTCTGCATGGCCCCGCCGATGCCGAGGTTGAAGGGGAGGCTGACGACGGCAGCACCCGGGGGGACTTGCTTGACGGTGTCGTCGGTGGAGCCGTCGTCGATGATCAGGACGTCAAAATTAGGGAGGGCGCGGTGCAGGTGGCGGACGAGCTTGCCGATGGCTTCGCGCTCGTTAAAGACTGGCACGATGGCCAGGCAGCGAAGGCGTTCGGAATGACAAGTCGGCGAAAACTTCATGCGCTTGATATCCGTCCCGATTAACCGGCAGGATAACATGAAATTCATCTTGGGTAAAAGAACGTTAGCCCGGTCGCTCGCGACCGGTTTTCTGTTCTACATGAAAAAACCGGTCGCAAGCGACCGGGCTAACTGACAGAACAAGGTTATTATCGGACATAGGGTGCCTGGAGTGCTAGTGGGAAAGTAAGTATTTGTCCCAACAGGCCCTTGCGCCAGTAAAGACGCCATGGGGGGGAAAGTATTACGGCTTGGCGAGGGTGTGCCTGCTCTGCTAGCATCGCGGGCGGAGAGGAAGGGCATTCAAGGGAAAAGAAGACATGAGCGACACTCTCGGCTGCCTCTGCATCGTTTTGCATGGTCATCTGCCTTACGTATTGAACCACGGGTCGTACCCGCACGGGGAGGCGTGGTTGTATGAGGCGGCGGCGGAGACGTATTTGCCGATCCTGGACATGATCGGGAGCGTGGCGCTGAACAAGGGGAGGCCGGCGCTGACGATTGGGATTACGCCGGTGCTGCTGGAGCAGCTCGGGAATGAGCGATTCAAGGTCGGGTTTGTGGCGTATCTGAACGAGCGCATGGAGCGCGCCCGGGCGGATCGGAAGGAATTCGAGGGGTCGAACCAGGGGCATTTTGCCTATCTGGCGGAGCGATGGGAGCAGTGGTTTGCGTCGACGCTGGAGCGGTTTGAAAAGATGAAGCGGGATATTCCGGGAGCGTTTGCCGAGCGATTTCGGGAGGGACATGTGCAGCTCCTGACGAGCAATGCGACGCATGCGTATATGCCGCTGCTATTGAATGATGAGATGTGCCGGGCGCAGATGTCGGCGGGGACAGCGACGAGCAAGAAGCATTTGGGGATTCAGCCGCGCGGGATGTGGCTGCCGGAGTGCGCGTATCGGCCGACGTGGGATACGTGGTATCCGCCGGTGTTGTATGACAATCCGCGGCATCGGGTCGGGATCGAGAATTTCATCGCCGGGGCGGGGGTGACGCACTTTTTTGTCGACACGCATTTGATCACCTGCGGGAACCCGGTCGGGACGCTGGAGAACGGGAATTTTAAGCCGAGTTATGAAGGGTCGATTCATTGGGATGGTCGGCGCGGGTGGAGGCAGCCGATGTCGCCGGTGGGAGTCGTGTCGCAGCCGGAGGCGCCGAAGTGTTTTGCGTTTGCCCGGCATCCGCGCGTCAGCGAGCAGGTCTGGTCGGGGTCGATCGGGTATCCCGGCGCGGGGCAGTATCTGGAATTTCATCGGAAGTATGGGGAGCGCGGGCTGCGCTATCACAAGGTGACCGACAACAAGATGGCGCTGTCGGATAAGCATCCGTATTATCCGGATGATGTGCCTGGGAAGGTGTTTGAGCATGCGCAGCACTTTTGCAATGTGGTGAAGGATGTGCTGCGGGAATATAAAAATCAGACAGGCCGACCGGGGGTGGTGGTGGCGCCGTTTGATGCGGAGTTGTTCGGGCACTGGTGGTTTGAAGGGCCGCAATTTTTGCGGGATGTGATTTTGTCGTTGAATAATGACCCGGAAGTGAAGCTGATGACGTCGGAGGAGGCGTTGTATCACTATCCGGCCGATAAGGTCATGCGTATGCCCGAAGGGTCATGGGGCGAGCATGGGAATCACTCGGTCTGGATTAACGACAAGACGCGGTGGATATGGGAAGTGGAATACCGGGCCGAGGGGCGGTTTTTGAAGCTGCTGCATGAATCGCCGTGGAAGCAGGGGGGTGTAGACAAAGAGTTGATGACGCGATTGGCGCGGCAGCTATTGTTGCTGCAATCGAGCGATTGGCCGTTTGTGATCCATAGCCAGGGTGCGGTGGATTATGGCATTCAGCGATTCGCCGGCCATGCGACGAGTTTTGATCGGCTGTCATTGATGATCGAACACGTCGCGGGCGGGAAGCCGCTAACGGATATCCAGAAGGTCGAATTGGCGGATATCGACGCGCATGACACGATTTTCCAGGACATTGATTTGGCGTGGTGGCTGCCGAAATAAATGCTTAGGGCTCGACAAAAGTCGCGGAGCCTATGCGTGCCTGGGTGCATGCCGTGGCTAATTTTGGCAGAACAGGTGCGAGGTCCTGCATTCGGGTTCCGCAATTGCGAATGACGACAAAGGCAATATTAAATTGTCCGAGATTTTGCTGATAGCTTAGATTGCGATCGACGGTCAAAAAGACGTCGAATTGCTGTTGGGCGAGTGCGAGCAGCGTACCGTTTTTGATCCCGGCCCAACCCATCTGAGGTGCTGTGCGAGATGCGTGTCCGGTGAGGGATTTTAAAATTGCTTTTGGCAGGCACTCGTCGACCAATACCCTCACGCTTGGGCAACCTCCATCAGCCGGTCTTTTGCCATTTCCAGTGCGGCGATGACTTGCTCGCGTTTAACGGTGGGGAATTGGTCAAGGAAAACATCGATGGAGTCGCCGCCTTCGAGGTAGTCAATCAAGTTTTGGACGGGTACGCGTGTTCCGGCAAAAACCGGGGTGCCGCCCATGACTTCGGGATTGGACTCGATGGTCTTCATCTTCAATACAGTACGCCACACTTGCGGGGCCTTCAACGAATTTATCTTTTGACACCTTGTGTTTCTCTGTCGAACATGACCCGAATGGTTGTTATTCGTCGAGCGGTGCCAAGTGATGCGGAGAGGATTCATCGGATTCATGTGGATTCGATTCGCGTGCTTTGCGCCAGGGATTATTCGGCCGAGCAGGTGGAGTCCTGGGTTCGGTTTCGAGGGGTAGAGGACTATCGGCGCGCGCTGGAGAGCGGGGAGATGAATTGGGTGGCGATGGTCGACGGGGTGGTGGCCGGGTATGCGACGTTTGTGCGAGATGAGTTGACGGCGTTGTTTGTTGAGCCGGGGTGGGCGCGGCGGGGGGTGGGGAAGAGCTTGATTGAGACAGTGGAGCAGCATGCGCGCGAGCTGGGGTTGAAGGAATTGTTCCTGCAATCAACGCGGACGGCGCGATTGTTTTATGAGCGGCTGGAATATGAGGCATTGGCAGAGGAGGTGTATGTCTTGCCGGATGGGGTGGGGGTGAATTGCATAAAAATGATTAAGAAGATGACGGCTTGATGATGAGATTGAGTCTCAGTATATTGTTGAAATGAACAGTTCGCAGCAAAAGCGCGGTTTTACCTTGGTGGAGTTGCTGGTTGTCATCGGAATTATAGCACTCCTGATTTCGATATTACTGCCGTCGTTGAACCGGGCTCGGCGGGCGGCGCAGGCGCTGGCTTGTGAGAGCAATCTGCGGCAGTTCGGGGCGGGGATTGCGATGTATGCAAATCAGAACAAAGGGGCGATGCCGCAAAAAGGGCCGGATGGGTCGAACACGTCGACGAACTTTTTCGGGCCGGCGGGCAGTGTGATCGGGTATGACGATCCTTCGCTCTGGTTCAATGCGATCCCGAAGATGATTACGGGTAAGAGCTATTACGACATGTTGGTGGCGGACTATCGGCATCAGCAGCCGTTGCCGCGGGTGGGGGATAATTCGATTTTCGTCTGTCCGTCGGCGGGGTTTCCCGGGTCGCAGGGGACCAACGACACGCCGGACCCGACGAGCCCGGATTTCTATCTGCTGGCAGGGTCGGATTCGACGGGCGTGATTCCCGGCGGGACGTTCCGGTTTAATTTTTCGTATGCGTACAACTCGAAATTCACGGACACCATCGCCGGGGCGGGGACGGCGAGTTTGCGGATATCCAAGCTGCGGCCGGCGGATCGGGTCGTGACGATGGTCGAGAAACTCGTCAACTACGGGGAGTACACGGATAAGACGGTGCAGGCGTATAATGCGGCGTATCCGTCGGTATTTGGGGCGAAGATCAATGCCCAGGGATTGAATACCAAGGTGATGCAGCCGAAGTCGAATTGGACACGGTTTACGACGCGGCATCGATCGGGCGGACATATTCTGTTTGCTGATGGGCATGTGTCCTGGTTTGCATGGACGGAGGCGCAGGTGCAGCCGGAGCAGATGCCTTTTAGTGCGGCGTCGTCGGATGCGAATCAGCCGAATCGGATGATCTGGAGCATTGCCGGGCCGATTAATTAAAGACGGGCCGGGACGGCCCGGCTCACCTTGGAGTTTGAGGTGTTGTATGATTGGGGGGGATGCTTATTGAGGATTTGGGAATACTGGGATATCGGGATACATGGGAGGCGCAGGAGAGGGCGCATGCGGAGGTGCTGGCGGGGGCGGAGGAGCGGGTGTTGTTGGTGGAACATCCGCCGGTGATTACGTTTGGGAGGAGGGGGGTGACGCCATTTTTGTTGGCGTCGCAGAAGCAGTTGGAGGAAAGGGGGGTGGAGGTGGTGGAATCGGATCGGGGGGGGGATGTGACGTTTCATGGGCCGGGGCAGATGGTGGCGTATCCGATTATTCGACTTGGGGAGCATGGGCTGACGCCATCGTCGTATGTGCATATGTTGGAAGGAGTGGTGGTTCGGACACTGGGGGATTTTGGGGTGGAGGCGAGGACCGAAGCTGGCGCGGTCGGGGTGTGGGTGGATTCAGGGGCGGCGAAGATCGCGGCGATTGGCGTGCGCGTGCGGCGGGGGGTTTCCTTGCATGGATTGGCGTTGAATGTTTCGACGGATCTTCGATATTTCGATTTGATTGTGCCTTGCGGCTTGGTGGGCCGAGGGGTGACTTCGCTGCGGGAAATTCTTGGAGAACGCACGCCTGATTTTACAGCGGTGCAATCTCTTCTAATTCATCATCTCAAGACAGCTCTGTCGATGGAGCCATGAATTATTTATCAATATTTCGTAAATGTTGGGGGGCGGAATATGTTATGTCGATAGGAGCAACAGCGCTCAGGCCATCAGGAGGACCGTGACGACTGACCAGCCGCATAAGGTAATTCGGGACGATATTGCTTACATCCTGCCGATGGGGATTTTTCTGGTGTTTACGCAGGTGGGGGTGTCTTGGCCGGCGCATTATGTATTTTCGTATATCGCCAAGACGCTGATTGTGCCGGTGGCACTGGTGATGTGCTGGCGGTATTACACCAAAATTCAGTGGACGCATCTCGGGCTTGGAGTGGTGGTGGGGGTTGTCGGGCTGGTGCAATGGGTGGGGATGGATAAGTTGCTGGCGATTTTTTTTCAGTGGGCGCATGTGCATGGCGGGGGTTGGCTGGATTGGGTGCCGGTGTATGGGTCGATTGGGGTGAGCGGGGTGCCGACGGATTCGTTTAATCCGTTTAAGGAATTGCCGAACCCGTATTATTGCTGGATTTTTATTGTGCTGCGGTGGGGGTGTGCGAGCCTGGTGGTGCCGGTGATGGAAGAGTTGTTCTGGCGGGATTTTCTCTGGCGCAACATCATCGCGCCGGCGGATTTTAAGCTGGCGCAGATCGGGGAACGCGATCGCAATGCGATTTTGTTTGTGGCGCTGCTCTTTGCGACGGTGCATATCCAGTGGATCACTGCGATCGGCTGGGGCTTATTGATCGCGTGGCTATTGATCCGCACAAAGAGCCTGGGGGCGTGCATCGTGGCGCATGGCGTGACGAATTTTCTCTTGGGGGCGTATGTGCTCTATACGCATGACTGGTATTTCTGGTGATTAAGGTTTCCAGTCGACCATGATGCGGCAGGCGTTGTCCATGATGTCGGCGCAGCGGTGTTCGTATTTGGGAGGGATGTTGTTGAAGACCATTGAGAAGACGAGGCGCTGGCCGGTGCGGGTGGTGAGGTAGCCGCTGAGGGCTTTGACGCCGTCGATGGTGCCGGACTTGCCGTGGACCAGGCCGGTGATGTCCATCATCCGGTCATCGAGGGTGCCGTCGACGCCGCAGATGGAGAGGGATTGCTCGTATTCTTTGGCGTATCGGTGGTGGAGCATTTTGAGCAGCACGTCAGAGAGCAGGCGGGCGGTGACGCGGTTGTCGCTGGAAAGACCGGAACCATCGACGGCGATGTATTGGGAATCGTCGATCTGCATGCGTTTGAGGAAATCGTGGATGGCTTTGGTGCCGGAATCCCAGTTGCCGGGCTGGTGGATGTTGTGGTCGAGATCCCAGGCGCGCCCCTGCAATTTGCATAGCGCATCGGCGAAGAGATTTTGGCTTTGTTTGCCGATGCGTTTGAGGACGTCGAGCATGAGGGTCTGGTGAGTGGCGATGATGTGCGGGTCGGCCAGCGGGTGCGCGGACCGTTCGGTGGGGCCGTCGATGGTGATCCCTTTTTCGGCCAGGCGGGCGCGGAGTGCGTCGGCGAAGAAGAAGCCGGGGTCGGTGATGGCTTTTTGTTCGATCTGGTCCTCTTTGGTGAGCAGGCCTGTGATCGTGAAAGTGTTGGAGTCGGGGGCGCGGTCGATGGAAAGGGGTTCGGGTTTGCCGGTCGTGCGGGTGTGATCGATGATTTTAATTGATGGGGATTGAGGAAGAATTTCGACGCGGCTGGTGGAAGCAGTGACCTGAATGCAGCTATCGCAAAGACTCAGGCCAGTCAGAGGAGCGGACCAGTATTCCGTCAGTTCGGATTTCGGCCAGGAGGCTCCGACGCGCTGGTCGTCGAAGATGCTGTCGTCGAAGAGGAGTTTGCCTTTGAGGTGCGTGATGCCATGCTGGAGGAGCGCGTCAGCGAAGTCGTCGAGGATGGCCATCTGCTTTTGGTTGTGGGAGAGCGCGATGCGACGGTCGCCGCAAGACGGGTCACCGGTGCCGATAAGCCAGAGGTTGTCGCCGTCGACAGCGAGGTAGGTTTTCCAAGCGTAGTCCGGGCCAAAGCGATCCAAGCCGGCGGCGAGATTGGGGAGCTTGGCGTTGGAAGCGGGCGCGACAGGGCGGTCGGGATCGTGAAGGTAGAGTTCGCGGCCGGTGGAGACGTCGACAACGCGCGCGACGTAAGTGGCGCCATTGCTGGCGTAGGTGCTCAGGTCGTGATCGAGCTTGGTGGTGAGTGCCGGGTCGGTGTCAGCCGCGACGAAAGGAGTACAGATAATTAGAATGATGAGAAAATGGATGAAGGTGCGATTCATATCGTTTTGAGAGCTTGGGTGAGATCGGCGATGAGGTCGTCGGTTTCTTCGATGCCAACGGAGTAGCGGACGAGGGATTCGGGGATGCCCATCGCTTGTCGTTCTTGCAGAGAGCATTCGACGTGGCTGGTGGTGGCGGGGGGACCGGCGATGGTTTCGACGGAGCCGAGGTTGGCGGCGCGATGGGCGAGTCGCAGGGAGGCGAGGAAGGATTTGACGCGGTCGAAGTTGCCGTGGAGAGAGAAACTGAGGACGCCGCCGAAGCCGCGCATTTGTTTGGAGGCGATGGCGTGACCGGGGTCGCTGGCTAAGCCGGGGTAGAAGACTTTTTGGACAGCGGGGTGGGATTCGAGGAATTGGGCGATGCGCAGGGCGCTTTGGTTTTGCTGGCGGATGCGCAGGTGCAATGTTTTCATGCCGCGAAGGAGGAGGTAGGCGGACATGGGATCGAGGGTCGCGCCGTTGATTTCGCGGTAATGGTAGATTTTATCGATGAGGGGTTTAGCGCCGCAGACAACGCCGCCGAGGGCGTCGGCGTGGCCGCCGAGGAATTTGGTGGCGCTGTGCAGGACGAGATCGGCGCCGAGTGCGAGCGGATTGCAATTGATGGGAGTAGCGAACGTGTTGTCGGCGACAACGGTTGCGCCGGCGGAGTGACCGGCTTTGGAGAGGCGCTGGAGGTCGAGGACTTTAAGAGTGGGATTGGTCGGCGTTTCCAGGTAGAGGACAGTCACGCCTTTGGCGATTTCGGCTTCGATGGCTTCGTGGTTGGTGGTGTCGCAAAGCGTGACGTTGACGTTCCAGTGTGGGAGGAATTCGGTGAAGATTTTGTTTGTGCCGCCGTAGGTGTCTTTGACAGAGATGACGCGGTCGCCGGGTTTGAGCAAAGCGTGGAGAGTATTGCTGATGGCGGCCATGCCAGTGGAAAAGCTGGTGGCGGCGTCGGCGTTTTCCAATGTGCGGAGTTTTTCTTCGAAGACGGCGACGGTCGGGTTGGTGTTGCGACCGTAGATATGCCCGGGCTTCTGTGCCAGTGCGACGGCCAGCCATTCGTCGACGTCCGGATAGCCGAACGAGACGCTATGGACGACGGGGACTTGCGTGGCGCGTTGCCAGAAGTCATGGTTTTCTTCGCCGCCCCAGACGGATTGCGTGCCGGGGAGTAGGGTGGGCTTGCTCAAGATGTCGGCTCCTTAAGAGGGGTCTACCACGGAGGGCACAGAGAGCACGGAGAGCACAGAGTGAAGAAGAGAGAATTCAATTGATGTTTTGGTCCGTGGCTTTTGTTTTCTCTGTGAGCTCTGTGGTCTTTGTGGCCTCTGTGGTGAAAATGATTCGGGTTGATTGATGCTGGTTTATACCGGAATTAATTGACGACCGGGAGTTGCTAAGGAGCCGGTTCGTGCATCGTCAAGACCTTGACGGGAATTTCCGGGGGGAGCAGGTGTTCGAGTTTCTTTTGGAAGGAGCCTTTGATCATGTGGTACACCGCCCCGCGGCGGGAGCTGCCAATCAGGACTTTTTCGCAGCCATAGATCGCGGCGGTTTCGGCGATCAGCAGCGTCGAGTCCGGGCCGGTGTCGTAGACGGGGATGATGGGGATATTCAGGCGATGGCCATGGGCGAGGAACGCGGCGAAGAGCGCCTGGGCGGCGGGATCGGTCTCAAGCGTGAGCCGCGTCTCGGCTTCGACTTTATAGGAGAGCGATACTTCGCGAATAAACGCGACGACCAGTGCCGAGTTGCACTGTTTGCACTCGGCGAGGGCGGGGATCGCCATGGCGTCGGAGCCGGCGGTGGCGAGGAGGAGTTTGGGTTTGCCGAACGCTTCGGGGGTGAGTTGTTCGACGATCGCCTGGCGGAGAAGGGAGGGTTTGGGGTGGCGTTTGGCGAAGGTCTTGGTGATCTGGCGGAGGGTCAGGCCGATAGCGAGGACAATGCAGACGAAGACCAATGCGTGCCATTTGGTGAACGCAAGGGTGATCCAGATCGCGATCAGAAGCGTGCCGAGAATCGCCATGGGGATTTTGCGCCAGAGCTTGCGCAGGCGCGGGTGGAACGTGCAGAGGCAGCAGTTGATCGCGACCGCGCCGACGACGCCGATCGCGTAAAGACTGGCGAGCGTTTCCAAATCGTGGGCGAAGATCAGGACCAGTGCCGGCGTGCCGGCGGCAACGACCGCGCCAACCCAGGGAGCACCGAAGCCATTGAGTTTTTGGAAGAGTGCGGGCATTTCGCTGTCGCGCGACATGACATACATGATGGACATCAGGCCGTTGACGGCGGTGTTGCAGGCCGAGAGGAGGAGCAGCCCGCCGATGATGCGGACCGGCCAACCGAGCCAGGGGCGGGAGTTGTTCGCACCTTCGGCGATGTAGGCCATCATGTCGCCGACGTGGGATTGGCGGTCCGGAGCCATGGAGACCATGATCAGCGCGAGCAGGAGGTTGAAGAACGCGACCTCAGCAGCGACGACCCAGATGGATTTGCGCGCGGTGGCGTAGACTGGTTTGTGCATGACGCCGGTGAGGTTGGCGATGGCTTCGACGCCGGAGAGAGCCAGGACGACGAAGACGAAGGCATGCCACATCTTTACCGGAGGCTGGTGGATCGTGCCCAGATCCAGGTGATGCCAATCGACATTGGGTAGCGCCACGCAGACGACCAGGAGCGTGATAACGACCATCCCAGCAGCCGCGAAGAGGGCGAACCCGGCCGAGTGTTTGGGGCCCAGAAGGTTGAATGCGCCAATGCCGACGATGGCGATGATGGCCCAGAGGCCGGGGGAGTGGAAGGAGAGCAGTGGAGGGGGTTGGTAGGCTTCGGTGGCGGGAGCGGATTTGGTTTCGGCGGCGGGTTCGGGGGTGTCGTTGGGCAGGCGGATGTCTCCGCCGGGGGGGGTATTTTGGGATTGAAGGGTTTGCGGGGTGTCACCAAGGCCGAAGTAGTGGAAGGCGTCGACCGCGGACATGGAGGCGGTGACGGTGTAGTCGGCGAACAGGAGCAGCGCGCCGATGACCGCCAGCAGGCGAGAACGCTGGCGGGCGGCAGTGTATACACCGCCGCCGTCGGGATAGATCCGGCAGATCTGCGTATAGGCCCATGAGACCGCCAGGATCAGCATCGACATCCCGGCGATCAGCCAGAACGACGAGACGCCGGCGACCAGGAACGCCAGGCCTAGGACATAGAGCCGGCTGGTCCCCCAGTCCCCGAACAGGAGCGCGGCCGCCCCGAACCAGCCGACATTACGAGGGCGTTCGCTGGCAAGCATCGCCAGCGCCTTGGGCATGGCTTTACCGTCTTGATCGGAATCGTGCATGAGCAATGGGTCTCTTGGTTTTGAAGAACTCACGGAGAGTAACCCGATTGCCGGGCTATGGACAAGTGCGCAAGCCGCCGTGTTAGGTGAAATACCTAATGTGAATTGGGCAAAGGGTTTAGTAATATGGGAGAGTGGCTGATCGTTACGAGCGCGGATTGGTTTGGGCCATCATCGGGTGCCTGCTGGTGGCGATTACGGTTCCGTACGTTTTGGCTTGGCACTCCACTCCGGCGGGATCGGTGTATACGGGGTTGCTCTGGCTGCCGGATGATCAAAATGTCCATGTGACTTGGGCCCGGCAGGGATTGGAAGGGCATTTTCTGTTGCCGAATTTGTATTCCACAGATTCGATCGGCAAGCCGGCAATGTTTTCCAATCTGGTGATGTACGTCATCGGCCGCACCGCGTGGGTGACGCGCATCCCCCTGATTCTGGTCTATCACATATATCGCCTTTTATTCGCGGCCGGGGCGCTATGGGTCTTCTGGCGATTGACCAGATTGCTGACCGGCGATTGGCGCGTGCGTGTCGGGGCAGCATTTCTAGCAGCGTTCTCGGCGGGCGCGGGATGGATGTGGCTGGCGCTCGGGCTCGATGGAACGGGCGTGAAGCTGATGGACCTGCCGCGCGGGTATTTGTTTGTGCCGGAGGCGTATACGTTTGCCTCAGGGCTGATTTACCCGCTCAACGTCGCGTCCATGATGCTGATGGCGGGGGTCTATTACCTGGCGCTGCGCGGGGAGGAGACCAGGAAGATGACATATGCGGTAGCGGGGGGATTTGCCGCGATGATTCTGGGGAATTCGCATACCTATGATTCGATCCCGCTGATGGGGACGCTGGGGGCGTATGCGCTGGTTCGACTGACACGCCATATCCCCGAGAAAAATGAAAAACGCTGGTGGTGGGGATGGATGGTGATCGCCGGGATGGGGATGATCCCAGTCGTCGTGCAGGCATGGCTCTATTTTTATAATCCGGAGTTTAGGTGGAGCAAGACGCATTATCCGGTGAATCCGTTGCCGATCGGGTGGACGGTGTTGTCGTTCGGATGGCTGATGCCTCTGGCAGCGTGGGGGGCTTGGGTAGGATGGAGTGAAAAGGGGGTTCGGTTCATGGCGATTTGGGCGGGAGTGACGTTTGTGGAGATGTATTCGCCGTTTTTTGATTTTGGGAGGAAGCTGATCGAAGGTGTGCAGTTGCCGCTGGTGTTTCTGGCGGCGGTGGGGGGGGTGAGGTTAATTGAAATAGTGGCAAGGCGATTCGGAAGGGCGGCGTGGGTGGCGGGGATTGCCGTGCTGTTGTCGACAGCGATTTCGCCGCCGGTGATGCTGGCGGGGATTTGGCGGCATCGGGTGGATGAGAGCTGGCCGGCGCCGCGGACGCCATTGGATGTGCCGGCGGATTATGAGGCGGCGGTTCGGTACCTGCGTGATCTGCCGCGAGAGGAGAAGGACCAGGCGGTGGTGTTGGCAATGCCGCCGCTGGCGAATCACATCCCGCCACAGGCGGGCGTGCGCGTGTTCGTCGGCCACTGGGCGGAGTCGATCCGATTCGTCTCAAAATTCTGGACGGCCCATCATTTCTTCGACGGGACGATGTCCGAAGAGGATGCGAAGGATTTTTTGAAGAAGAATCATATTACGCATGTGCTGGCCAATGGGGCGGATGAGGAGAAGGGTTGGGCGATCCGGGTGGGGGGTGTGGTGTTTGAGCAGGGAAATGTCCGCGTATATCGGGTTGGGAAGAATTAAGGGCCATGTCCAGGGAAATGTGATAGAATGAGGGTGGAATGCAAATGGAAGAATCAACGACATATGTTCGATCCGATGAGCATGGCGTACTGCGCGTGGGAGCGACGCGGGTGATGTTGGATTCGGTTCTAGAGGCTTGGGAGGAAGGGCATTCGCCGGAAACCATTCGCGGACAATATCCGTCGCTGACACTGGCCGAGGTGTATGGAGCGATTACCTGGTGTTTGTCGCATTCCGAGGAGCTGGCGAAATATTTGAAGCTTCAAGATGCGGCGTGGATGGAAGGGCGAGCGCGGGCAGCAGGGCGGCCCAGCGAACTTCGTGATCGATTGCAGGCGAGTCGGGATTTAGGGCAGAAACGGTAACGTGATGAGCCGGCCACGCTTTTTGGCGGACCATGATTTGAATGATCACATCGTGGATGCGCTGCTGCGCCGGGAGCCCATGATCGAGATCATTCGGGCGCGCGAGGTTGGGGTCGACCGCCAGCCGGACCGTGAAGTTCTACACTATGCCGCTGAGCAGGGGCTGATCGTGGTGTCTCACGATGTGAATACCATGCCGGCGGCGGCGTATGAGCGGATCGACCGTCGGGAGAAAACGCGTGGCTTGCTGATGGTTCGGCAGACGGACCCCATTGGTCCGATCATTGAAAGTCTCCTGCTCATTTGGGCGGGATCGGAACTTGAGGAATGGGAAGGGCAAGTCTGGTTTCTTCCAATCTGATTAAGTTTACGACTATTTTTTGTCGCGCGGATGAACCAGCGATTGGCCAATGTAGATGGCGTAGTCTTTGATCAGGCCGGGTTTGCTGGCGCCTTGGCGGGGGGTGTATTGGAAGCCGCCGATGGCGGTCGGATGAGCGAGGTCGATGACCATGTGGTGGGGGTAGCCGGGCTGGCTGGCGCTCCAGGCGGTGTGCCAGTAGCTGGCGGCCTGGCCGTCGATGGCGTTGGAGGCGGAGCCATCCTCGGCGGCGTGCTCCTCGCTGTCGGCGAACGCGATCGACCAGCGCGTGTGCGGGATCGGGTTGCCGGCGGGGTCGAGTAGGTCGAGTTCAGCGATCGCGGCGAAGGGCTGGCCGTCGTGGGAGGATCGGGCTTCGAGGCAGAATTGTTTGCCTGTGATCGGGTGATCGAAGAGGACGCGCTGAGAGGCATCGCCGGGCGGGAATGAGCCGGTGGTGATGGGCTGGAGGCTCGTCAGCGTCAGATGGCCGTAGGGAGAAGTGGGGGAGAAATCGAGGTCTGGGCGGAGGCGGTTGAGGATCGGTTTGTCTAAGCCGGCGATGATCGGTTTAGCAGGGCCGAGGAGGTCGAGGATGAGGATTTCATTTTCGCCCGCGCGGAGCCACGGGCCGGGGAGGTAGGCGGTTTGCGTGGGCCCGATGTTCCAGAAGCGGGCTAAGCAGTGGCCGTTGACCCAGACGACGCCTTTGCCCCAGGAGGAGAGGTCGAGGAACGTGTCAGCAGGCCTGGCGACGGTGAACGAGCCGCGGTAGAAGGCGGGGTGCTTGGCGGGCGGAGCGTGAGCGGTGAAGTGGAGAGCGGAGAGCATGCTGGCGTCGAGAGGGAGTGGGTAGATTTGCCAAGTAGTTGGTTGGGGATCGGGAAGCCCACCGACCGCGGTCGGTGGGCTTTGGTCAATGCGTACAGGTCCGACGATTCCTTTGAGGTCGTGGACTTCATGACCAAAATTCACCCGCCCCATGGTTTCGACAAGGATGTCGAGGCGCGCTTCAGATTTGTGGGCTGGCAATGAAACGTGAAACGTATGCGCCCGGCGGTCCATCACGCCGATGGGCTGGTCGTCGAGAAAAACCCAGGCGAAGTCATGGACGGCGTCGAGGGTAAGAGTCGTCGCACCAGCGGCAGGAAGCGTCGTGCGATAGAGAATACACCCTTGGCCTTGGTTGTAGGCTTCCAAATTGCGCGGGGATGAATCGGAGATCGGCTGCGGAAGATTGTCGAAGAGCGCGGCAGACTCGGTCAACTCGAAAGGGGCGATGGTTGTCGTCGGATTATCCGCGGGATTATCCGGAAGAGTTTGCCCCGCGGGGAGATATTTGGTGAAAAGCTCGCGGGTCAGACGGAATTTTTCGTTACTTGACCAGCCGGCTTCGGAGATCGGGGCGTCGTAGTCGTAGGAACTGGTGTCGGGTTTGAACGGGCGGTCCGCGCCCGCCCATAGGCCGAACGTCGTCCCGCCGTGCGCCATGTAAATGCTGAACGACGCTTTGTGGTCGAGCATGTACTTCAGGTCGTTGAGATAGACCGGCGTATTGCCGCGATGATGGGGTGAGCCCCAGGTGTCGAACCAGCCGGGGTAGAATTCGCCGCACATCAGCGGGCCGGTGGGTTGAACGTCGCGCAGCGCTTTGAACGCGCCGGCAGGGTCTGCGCCGAAATTAACGACTTGGAAGAGATCCGGGACATAGCCGTTGCGGAGTTGCACCGGGCCATTGCAGCAGAAGAGCGGGACCGTGAAGCCCGCGTCTTTGAGCGATTGCCGAACGGCGGTCATGTATTGAGGGTCATTGCCATAGGAGCCATATTCATTTTCGACCTGAACCATGAGGATCGGCCCGCCATGCGTGACTTGGAGCGGGCCGAGAACCCGGCCGACTTCTTTGATCCACGCCTGCCCGGCGGCCATGTAGCGCGGGTCGACGCTGCGGAGCTGGATATCCGGATTCTTCAGCAGCCACCACGGCAACCCGCCCATTTCCCATTCGGCGCAGGTGTAAGGACCAGGGCGCAACACAACCCACAGACCTTCTTCCTGGGCGATGCGGCAGAATTCGGCGGCGTCGTGCTGGTCGGACCAGTCGTAGTGGCCGGGGGACGATTCGTGGAAATTCCAGAAGAGATAGGCGCAGACCGAGTTCAGGCCCATCGCCCGGCAGCGGCGCAAACGGTCCCGCCAATATTCACGCGGGATGCGCGCGAAGTGGATTTCCCCGCAGTGGATTTGGAAATCATTGCCGTCGAGAAGAAAAGACTGCGGCCCGATCTGAAACGTATGCGGCTCGGCGCCGGCGAGGAGATTGGTTGTCATAAGCAACGTTGTGATGAGCAAAAGACGGATGAGCATGGAACGGATTATAACGTGTGGCCGAGTTTCAGCTTCTTGGTTTCGAGATACCGTTGATTATGTTCCGAGGCGGCAATGCGCAACGGGAGTTCTTCGGTGACGTGCAGGCCATACCCTTCCAGGCCATATATCTTTTTGGGATTGTTGGTGAGGATGCGGATATTGGTCAGGCCGAGGTCGCGAAGAATTTGCGAACCGATGCCGTAGTCGCGTTTATCGACCGGCAGGCCGAGTTTTACGTTCGCTTCAACCGTGTCGAGCCCCTGATCTTGCAGCGCGTAAGCGTGCAGCTTATTGGTCAGGCCGATGCCACGACCTTCTTGTCTGAGATAGACCAGCACTCCTTTGCCTTCCTTCTCGATGAGTTCCATCGCCGTCGAGAGTTGCGGCCCGCAGTCGCAGCGCCCAGAGCCAAATACGTCGCCTGTCAGACATTCGGAGTGAACGCGGACCAGAACCGGCTCGGGGTGCGGGATGACTTTGCCATTTTCGTCGAGGTCGCCGATGCCCCCTTTGCAGAGCGCCAAATGCGGCTGTGCGTCGACGACGGATTGATAGGCATGGAGTGTGAAGGTGCCCCAGTTGGTCGGGAGTGCGACTGATTCCATGCGCTTGACGAATTGCTCGCGTTTGAGGCGGTACGAGATCAAGTCGGCGATGGTGCACATCTTCAACCCATGTTCTTGGCTGAAGAGTTCGAGCTGCGGACGGCGCATCATCTGACCATCGTCATCAATGACTTCGCAGCCGACCCCAACCGGCTTCAGCCCGGCAGAGATGCAGAGGTCGACAATGGCTTCGGTATGACCTGCACGGACGAGAACGCCTCCTTTTTCCGCGCGCAGCGGGATCATGTGTCCCGGACGGGCAAGGTGCTCTGGCCGGGCATGATCGTCACAAAACACCGCAACCGTAGCCGCGCGATCGGGGGCCGAGACGCCCGTAGTCGTACCGCGTAGCGAATCGACCATTTCCGCCATGGCCGTGCCGTGGCGGGCGGTGTTCTGCTTGGTCATCATCGGGATTTTGAGCTGTTCCAGACGCTCCCCGGTCGTAGGGATGAATGGGACGCCCCGGCCATATTTGATCATGAAATTGATCGCCGCCGGCGTGCAATAGTCGCCGGCGATGACGATATCGCCCTCATTCTCACGATCTTCGTCGTCGACGAGAACGATCATTTTGCCGGCTTTGAGGTCTTCGATGATTTCGGGGATGGAAGAAAAAGACATATGAGTATTGTAGGCGATGACGGGCAAGGCCAGAAGAGATTGCAAATGAGACAGAAAGAGAGGGTTGGCTAATTAGTCGGATAGGGACAGAATGAGAGGCATGGCAAATGCACAAAAAACGTATGAGTTGCTGGTGAAACGACTGAAGGAACTCGGGGTGCTCGACTCAGTTGGTGCCGTGCTCGGATGGGATGAGCGGACGCAGTTGCCAGAGAAGGGGGCGGAAGCCCGGGCGGAACAGATGTCGCTGATTGCGCGATTGCGCCATGAAATGTTCACCAGCGCCGAGATCGGGAATTGGCTGGGCGAAATTGAAGGGTCGGATCTGGTGAAAGATCGCGAGTCCGATGCAGCGGTCAACGTGCGCGAGACCCGGCATTCGTATGACCGGGCGGCCAAGCTGCCCTCTTCACTGGTGGAGGAACTGACGAAGATGGAAGTGCTGGCCCAGCACGCCTGGGTGGAGGCGC
The DNA here is from genome assembly GCA_035656825.1 of Tepidisphaeraceae bacterium. GTDB lineage: Bacteria > Planctomycetota > Phycisphaerae > Tepidisphaerales > Tepidisphaeraceae > DASRRR01. Next base: position 35,517 of record DASRRR010000123.1, read on the forward strand.
GAAAGGGGAATAATTATGCCGCATTCGAGCCTTGGCTGGCGAAAACGCTCGAACTTAAACGCCAGCAGGCCGATTGTTACGGCGGCGGGGCCAAGCGATACGACCAGTTGCTGGAAGACTTTGAGCCGGGCGAGACAGCGACCAATTTGCAGCGGGTCTTCGCGGAATTGAGACAGGAATTGGTGCCACTGGTGGGCGCGATTGCGCAGTCGGGGAAAGAAGCACCGGCGGAGATTTTGGAGCGGAAGTATCCCGCTGCGCAGCAGGAAAAATTAGCCAAAATCGCAGCCAAAGCCGTGGGATTTGATTTCGCCGGCGGGCGGCTCGATGTGTCCGTCCATCCCTTCTCAACCGGCATTGCTCCAGGCGATGCGCGGATCACGACGCGCTATGACGAGAATTATTTCGGCGATGCATTTTTCGGCACGCTGCACGAGGCAGGCCATTCGATGTATTCGCAAGGGTTGCCCGCTGAGCATTTCGGCACGCCGCGCGGGGAGGATATTTCGCTGGGGATTCATGAATCGCAGTCGCGCATGTGGGAGAATCTGGTCGGACGGTCGCGGAGTTTCTGGGAGTATTTTCTGCCGATCGCCAAAGAGCATTTTCCCGAAGTGCTAAAGGATGTGTCGCTGGAGCAATGGTATTTTGCCGTCAATGACGTGAAGCCGTCGCTGATTCGGACCGAATCGGACGAGGCGACGTATAACCTGCATGTGATGGTGCGGTTTGAGCTTGAGCAAGCACTGTTATCAGGCGATTTGCCGACGAAGGATTTGCCGGCGGCTTGGAATGGGAAGATGACGGAGTATTTAGGGGTCGATGTGCCGGATGATGCGCGGGGCTGCTTGCAGGACATTCACTGGTCTGGCGGCGCAATCGGATATTTCCCGACGTATACGCTGGGAAATTTGTATGCGGCTCAGTTTTTTGAACAGGCGAAGAAGGATGTGGGAAATTTGGACGGGCAGTTTGCCAGGGGAGAATTCGCTGGCCTGCTGGGATGGCTCCGCGAGAAAATTCATTCGCAGGGGAAAAAATATCGGGCGACAGAGCTGGTGAACCGCGTGACGGGGAAACCATTGTCGGCTGAAGCGCTGATGCGGCATCTCAAGAAAAAAGCCGGCGAATTGTATGGTGTTTGAGCCTATTTCAGATCAACGCGCATCCAGCCATAGCCTGCGTGAGCAATAAGAATTACCCCGCCGACAACGAAGGCGCCCGGGATTTCCAAGAGCATCCAGATCAAATGGTTGTCGACGACGACGATAATCCAGAAAAGAGAGAGCAGCACTGACACCGTGATCGCGCAGTAGATCAGCCAGGGAATCTGGAACCGCGCAATCGAGGCGAGCAGCCCGAAATGAAGAATCTGTACGGGGATCGAATAGGCGGCAAAGTACATCGCGACTTCCCACATGGGAACGTTATAAAAAAAGTGGGGGTTGGCATAATCGACTGAAAATACAGCCCCAGCAAATCCGCCCAGCGTCATCGGCAGCCACCATGTGAACCAGTCCACCGCCAGAGACAACCCCAGGTCACGAATGAACGCGCCCCGCGTCGTCGGCCTGGTGAATTCGAAGCCCAGCGAGGAGAGCCGGCGCAGCCATTGTGAACCGACCGCCATCACGGGGATGAAGAAGGAAAGGCACGCCAGTGGAATCGCCGGGAGGAGAGTATAATTACGCCCGCTTTTGGACTGCATCAGACAGATTGTGACGATGAGGAGAAACAGCCCCGCCCCCGCTGCGATGGGAAGCAAACCAGACGACGTGGGCACACGCCAGAGAGCAATCCGTCGGAATAACGAATGTGATTCAAGAGACTTATTGCCATGCCGGCGGAGGCGCGGAGCGCCAAGACGCAGATGCTCGGCTTGCTGGCGGGAAGAGTTGGATTCGCCGATGAAATAGAGGCGGAAATAAGCGCCGGCGAGAGCGAGCGTAGAGAAAGTCAGAAAGAATGCTGAGCCGGCGGAGTCTTGTCGCATGAGCATGAATGTGAGGTCGGTGTCGATCGATTTGAAAGAAAAAATTGCGAGAGTCATAATCGCCAGCAAGGCAGCGAGTCGCTGCGGCAGAGCGCAGAGCCATGCTGTGAGAGCGGCGAGCATGACGCCGACGGCGAGCATCGCTGTGGGAGAGTAGGGGATCGCCAGATCAAATAAGGTGCAAGAGAACGCAACGATCGTGATGGTGCATAGGATCGCGATGGTCAGGTGCGGGGAACGATAGCGCGGCAGGAGAGTGGCGGTCCAATCGGTCAGGCGGGTTTTGAGATGGCCGTGGATCGCCATGAGGGCCGGTCCGGCGAAGACCGCGAGGCAGGCGAAGACGAAAATCGTGCGTTCAATGTGCGGTGCGCCGTGCTGCATTTCATTGATCTGGTAGGTGCGGCTGAAGACATTGGGGTAATTCGGACGATCACTGTCCCATTCGGATTGATCCCAGATTTGGAGTGTTACCAATACCGCGCAGAAGCAGAAATACACCATGAGCCAGAGAGCAGACAGGCGGAAATTCCAGCGGCGCGCATACATCAGCGCGGCGTGGATGTAGGGACTGCGTGGGAAAGAACGGGCGTTGATGCGGGCGTTGGCACTGGAAAATGTAGGATACGGCCGGGACGCCCGTGCAACTTCGGAAGGGGAGAGGTTAGTCATGGTGCAACTCCAGGAAGATGTCTTCGAGGTTGAGGTCTTCCGTGCGGATATCCGTTGCGCCGAGCGTGCGCCGGAGGGTGGGAATCAGGTCCGGGTTGAGGTGCTGGACGGTGATCGTAGCGGTGTTGCCGGCGAGGCGGGTGTGTAAAACATTTGGTATGGTGAGTTGGGGGAGGGTGAGAGGGGCCGGAGTGGTGATGTGCAGGCGTTTAACGGAGTCTTTGAGTTCGTCGAGGGCGCCGTGATAGCGAATGACGCCGCGCTGCAGGATGGCGACGGAGTCGGCGACGCGTTCGAGGTCGGAGGTGATGTGCGTAGAGAAAAGAATCGTGCGCGACCCATCCGCGGCGATGTCGAGGAGAGCCTTGAGGAAATCGCGCCGCGCCGCCGGATCGAGACTGGCGGCGGGTTCATCGAGAATCAGCAGCGATGGCTCATGTCCGAGGGCGAGAATGATCGCGAGCTTTTGTTGCGTACCCAGCGAAAGCGAACCGGCTTTTTGAGATTCATCAAGCTCCCATTCAAGCAGCAATCGCGAGACCAGGTGGTCGTTCCATCGTGGGTAGAAGGAAGCGGTGTATTCCACGATTTGCGCGATGTTCATCCAGGCAGGATGCGTGACAAGCTGTGGCACATATCCAATGGATGCTTTGATCGACGGTGGGAGTGTCCACGAGGAATGACCCAGCAGGATCGCCGCGCCCGCGTCGGGCCGGATCAGGCCGAGGAGGCATTTCAAAAACGTGGTTTTGCCGGCGGCGTTTTTCCCGAGAAGCCCGAGCACCGAACCGGTCGGAACAGAAAGCTGAACATCGTTCAAAACAGGCCGGCGGCGAAACGATTTGGAAAGCCCCCTTACATCAATCGCAGTAGCCGGAACTGAGTCCGTGCCCAGTGCCGGCAATGTTGCGTTAGTCATCGGTGTGATCCTCCAACAGCGGTTTGAGTTGCTTGATGACTTGCTCTGGCGATAGCGACAAATGCCGCGCCGTCGCCGCCACCTGCTCCAGCAGCGGCAGCAGCGCATCGCTCTTCGCTCGCGAACTCGATCGCATTGCCGCCACGCGCATCCCCTGCCCCTTGACCAGTTCCACCAGCCCCTCCCGTTCCAACAGCGAATACGCTTTTGAAACCGTCATCGGATTAATCTGCAACGAATCCGCCACCGACCGCACCGACGGCAAATATTCCCCCTCCCCCCGCCGCCCACCTAGAATCTGTGACCGAATCTGGTCCAGCAGTTGCCGATAGATCGGTATGCCCGATGTCGGATGAACCAGGAATGACAAGTCCACAGGCGGCATGTGTATTAGTGTATTAATACACTTGGAAAAAGCAAATAAAATAATGAATGTGCGAGTACCGCCAGTGATTTCCCCAATTTCCCTATCAGATCCTCACCGGCGAAAGCGAAATCATCTTTATTTCATATTCTCTTCCTAGCCGAAAAATTTATTGAAAAAATTCTCTCACCATTACCATCAATATTATATTCAAATCAAGTATCTCGCCTTCCACCCGGGCCTGCGGTTTTTTTCGATAAGAGAAACATTATGAGAAATCGAACCTTTAGCATGCGCTGCGCCATGGTTTTCATGGCCGCTGGAATGGGTCTGGCGACCCTGTCCTCCGCGCGCGGCAGCATTCTCGTCGACGACTGGTCCGTCCCTGAAACACTCGCGTCCAACTTCGATTTCAGTCGCACTCCCTACCACGGATCGATGCTCGGCGGGCAGCGCGTTCTGTATATCCAAAACCTCAGTTCTGGCACAACCGACGCCAGCGTCTCCGGGGGGGGCGCTTCAATCTAACCGGTACCCCTGATGCCGTCCCGGATATCACGGCGGTCTGGGATGGCGGCGTCAGCCAAACCGGACTTGGAGGCATCGACGCCACCGAAGGCGGCGCCGACAATTGCGTCCGCTTGTACTATAACGACGTCAACGGCGATGCCTCCCTCACCATGTACCTCGCCACCGACGCCTCTGATCGGTCACAGGCCAACGTCTTCATCACACCCGGTTCGGGATACCTCGATATCCCTTTCAGCAACTTCACGAACGTCGGCACATCCCCCGCTAATTTCCAGCATATTGGCTCGATATACTTCGACCTTCAGGTCGGATATCCCGCCGGCAACCCGATCGACTTCCAGATGGGCGACATTTCCATCACCAATACCGCCGCCCCGGTACCCGAGCCCAGCTCTTTTGCGCTGCTTGGTCTCGGCGGATTGTTCCTCCTCCGCCGTCGCCTGAACATCGCTTAAATGCCGGCGTCGAATAGACGGCGATGTCCGCCTCAGTAGAAAACCGCAGATAAGCCAAGTGCGATGTCGTGCCTCAACACACGCAATCCCTACTCGCCCCGGTCGCTCAAGACATCCTTTCCCTCCGCCGGCGCGACCATCACCACCTTCCATGGTGGCTTGCTGGTTAACATCGTATGAGCAATACGAAAGCAGCTCCCCCACCTCTTCAAATATCCCATTTCCAATAAGTGGCAGTCTTTTAACCACTTCCCTATCATGTACCGCCCGGTTTGTAACAAGGCAGCTTTTCATGCAACACCCTCTGAACCCCGATCCGAAATCCCCGCGCCGTCTCTACATGGACAACGCCGCCACCAGCTTCCCCAAACCTCCGCAGGTCCTGGAAGCGATGACCCACTACGCCACCCACCTCGGCGCCTCCGCCGGCCGCGGCGCCTACGCCGAGGCCATCGAGGCCTCTTCCCTCCTCACCGATTGCCGCTGCCGCCTCAACCGTCTCTTCAACGGCTCAAACCCCGATCACTTCATCTTCACCCTCAACTGCTCCGACTCCCTCAACCTCGCCATCAAAGGCCTCGCGACCCCCTCCTCCCACGCCATCTGCACCCACATTGATCATAATTCCATTCTGCGTCCGATGAATCGTCTCACCGACGATGGATTGATCGAACAAACCCGCGTCCCCGTCGACCCCCGCACCGGCTTGGTCGACCCCGACGACATCCGCCGCGCCATCCGCCCTAATACCCGCTTCATCGCCATCACCCACGCCTCCAATGTCACCGGCACCATCCAACCCATCCGCGAGATCGGCGTTATCGCTCGCGAACACGATATCCCCTTCATCGTCGACGCCGCCCAATCCGCCGGCCACATTCCCATCGACGTCCAAACAGACCATATCGACCTCCTGGCCGCCCCCGGTCATAAAGCATTGCTCGGCCCCCTCGGCACCGGTTTCCTCTACGTCCGCCCAGGCCTCGAAACCATCCTCAAACCCCTTCGCGAAGGGGGCACCGGCTCCGTCTCCGAACACGACCGCCAACCCGACTTCATGCCCGACCGCTTCGAACCCGGCTCCCACAACGCCATCGGCATCGCAGGCCTCTCCGCCGGCGTGCAATGGATCCTCGACCGCGGCATCGACTCCCTCGCCGCCCACGACCGCCAACTCGTTGGCGCCTTCATCGAAGGCCTCGCCGATCTCCCCAACCTCACCTACTTCGGCCCACAAGGCGTCAAAAACCGCCTCGGCGTCTTCTCCGTCCGCATCGACGGCATCTCCCCCCACGAACTGGCGGCAATTCTGGAGTCGTCATTTGGCTTATTAACACGCCCCGGTTTGCATTGTGCGCCGCTGATTCATGAGGCCCTGGGAACAACCCAATATGGCGGGACGACGCGCTTCTCTTTCTCCCCTTTCCTGACAGCGCAAGACGTCAGCTACGCCGCCGATGCCCTGGCAGATATCGCCGGCTCGATTTTTTCATCCACGCCCAAAACCCAGACGGCCTGAGAACGACTGCATCAACGCAACGGACCCCGCCACACAAAGTGCGACGGGGTCCATTTTGCATTTGAGATGCTTCGGACGATTAGTAGCGTCCGCGGCCGCCACCCCCGCCGCCGCCGCCACCACCGTAGCCGCCGCCACCGCTGCGACCACCGCCGCCGCCGCCACCGTAGCCGCCACGGCCACCGCCGCCGCCGCCACCGTAACCGCCACGACCACCGCCGCCGCCACCGCCACGGTCTTCCCGCGGCTTGGCTTCATTGACGGTCAACGGACGGCCACCATTGTCCTGGCCGTTCATGGCGTTGATCGCCGCCTCGGCCTCCTGGTCATTGGCCATCTCGACAAACCCGAAACCCTTGGATCGGCCGGTCTCACGATCGGTGATGATCTGCGCCGACGTCACCGCCCCGTGGGGGGTGAACATCTGCTCGAGCTCGGACGAATCCACAGAGTAGGGAAGATTCCCTACGTACAACTTCTTACCCATTGTTTCTCCTTCGATGAAATGGGTATTGCAGTCCCCGTCTATGCGGTTCTTTCCGGGACCGTAATGAAAGAGGTTGACGTGCCAACCGACGCGGGAGTGAAGAGACGAAGCAGACGCGGAGGAGAGAGCAGAGAGACACTGTAACGTCACTTTCCTGAGGCCAGATCGTACTAACCCGCCACCATCCGTTCGTATAACATATCCCGCACCCTCTTGGGAAGTAAAAAACCGCCAATATTGGCAAATCCTTCCGCGCCATCATAAAAGGAATCCTGCCATGCTCCGCTCCCTTCGGCTGATCACCCTGACCCTCCTCCTCTCCGCTACCCTCTGCCCGGCGGCCACCGTGACCGTCTCCGCCGCCATCAGCCTCAAAGAATCCCTCACCGAAATCGGGAAATTCTATAATCATCAGTCCGGCGATGAAGTAAAGGTGAACGTCGGTGCCTCCGGCCAACTAATGGACCAGATCAAAAACGGCGCTCCCGTCGATCTCTTCATCTCCGCTTCGCCTACCCAGGTCGACGAATTGCAAAAAGCCGGCCTAACCGTGGATGGCACTCGCCGAGTTGTCGCTTACAACCAACTCGTTCTGATCACCCCCCCCGGCTCCACCACGATCACCCAATTTGCAGACCTTACCAACGACTCCGTCAAACGCATCGCCGTCGGCAAGCCCGGCGCTGTCCCCGCCGGCGATTACGCCCTCCAGGTTTTCGACCACCTGCACATCGCCCCCCAGGTCAACGCCAAGCTCGTCTACGGTGCCAACGTCCGCCAGGTCCTCGACTACGTTCGCCGCGGCGAAGTCGACGCCGGCATCGTCTACTCCACCGATGCCGCCACCGCCGGCGACACCATCCGCCTCATCATCCAGGCCCCCGCGGATTCCCACAAACCCATCGAATACGTCGGCGTCGCCATCAAAGGCTGCAACGACGCCACCGCCAAATTCCTCGACTTCCTCTCCAGCGACGACGCGCAGCGCATCTTAAAATCCCATGGCTTTGCCGTAGTGCAAGCCCTACCCAAAACCACTCACTAACCGGAAACACCGCATCGTGGAACTCTGGTCGACATTCTCTCTCTCCCTCTGGATCGCCGGTTGCGCCACGCTCCTGGTCACTCTCCTCGCCGTCCCTCTGGCGTTCTGGTTTGCCCGCACACGCTTCCTCGGCCGAAGCCTCGCCGAATCCCTCCTCCTCGTCCCGCTCGTCCTCCCCCCGACTGTCGTCGGCTATCTCCTCGTCCTGCTCCTCGGACGCCAAGGCCTCGGAAGAGCAGCAGGGGGGTCTCTCCTTTTTACCATCACCGGCGCCATCATCGCCGCCGCCGTCGTCGCGCTCCCGCTGGTCTTCCTCCCCTCCAAAGCCGCCTTCGCCAGCGTCGACCCTGACCTTGAAGACCTCGCCCGCCTCTTCGGTGCCAATTCGCTGCAGATCTTCTGGCACGTCAGCCTACCCGCCGCCCGCCGCGCCATCGCCAGCGGCGTCATCCTCGCCTTCGCCCGCGCCTTGGGTGAATTCGGCGCCACCATGATGGTCCTCGGTGACATCGAAGGCCGCCGCACCCTCCCCATCGCTATCTACACCAGCTACATCGACGGCGACCTCACCCACGCCTGGCCCGCCGTCCTGCTCCTGAGCCTCATTTCCCTCATCGCCGTACTGGCCTTTAACCGAACTCTGCTCACCACCCCCCGCTGATTATCCTCCCCCATAATTTTTATAGGCACCAATCTTTTCCCAAAATATGACGTATATTGAATACGGCGATGCGAGAAACGCCGCCAACCGAGAAGGAGTGATGCACCGATGTTCAAGGTCAAGCATTTCCTCGAACCCCTCGAATCCGACGACGGCCACCGTTTCTGGGTCGAACCCTTCGGCGTCACCCGCGACCTCCGCGATATGTGCCACATCGACCAAATCATGGACCACGTCGCCCCCCCTAAAGCCCTCTGGGAATGGTTCGAAAATCACCCCCAAGGCTACGAATACTTCCGCGCCCGCTACCACAGCTCCCTCGAATCCGGCCCCCACCGCCAGGCCCTCGAACAACTCGTCCACCTCGCCCACCACGGCAACGTCACCCTCCTCCACCAAGGCGACAACCCCAACGAAAACTCCGCCTCCGCCCTCCACGAATTCCTCAGCGAACTCCGCGCCTACATAAAAGAATAACTCCCCGCTTCAGTAACACTCACCCTTCCAACGAGAGCCGGGCCGTCCCCGGCCAGTCTTTTCCTCAAAACATCTTGAGCTGATCCCGCTCAAACGAATTCTTCGTTGGCTCAACCTCAATCGGCACCTTATACACCCCCGACCAGCACGCCGTGCAATACTGCGACGACGCATCCTTCATCACCCCCGTCATCCCCTCCAGCGACAAATACGCCAGGCTATCCACCTCAAGGAATTTGCGAATCTCCTCGACAGTGCGGTTATGCGCGATCAATTCATTGCTCGTCGGAAAATCGATCCCATAAAAACAAGGATGCCGAATGGGCGGACACGACACCCGCAAATGAATCTCCTTCGCCCCCGCATGCCTGATCGCCCGCATCTTTGACCGCGTCGTCGTCCCTCGCACCACTGAATCTTCGACGATCACCACTCGCTTATCCGCCACCACATCCGGGATAATGTTCAACTTCAGCGCCACCGCCCGATCCCGCTGCACCTGGTTCGGCAATATAAACGTCCTCCCCACAAACCGGTTCGGCACAATCCCCTCCTCAAACGGTATCCCGCTCTCCCGCGCAAACCCCAGCGCCGCACTCCTCCCCGAATCCGGCATCGGCATCACAAAATCCGCCTGCACCGGCGACTCCTTCGCCAGTTGCCTCCCCAGCGCCACCCGCACCAGATGCACATTCTGCCCAAACACCTTGCTCGCCGGATTCGCAAAATAGACATGCTCAAAAATACACCGCGCCTGCTCCGTCGCCGGCTCGGCAAACTTCCGCGACTGAATCCCCGAATTATCAATCCGCACAATCTCCCCTGGCTCAATCTCCCTCACAAACTTCGCGTCCATCGCATCAAATGCGCACGTCTCGCTCGCCACGCACCAGTACCCCTCTTTCGTCTGCCCCAGCACCAGCGGCCTGATCCCCCACGGATCCCGCACCGCCTCCATCCGATTCGGAAACAAAAACAACAGCGAAAACGCCCCCTGCAAATGCCTCAACACATGCGGCAACGGATCATGCTTCTCCAAATGGTGCGGCTGCGCCAGCAGATGCACAATCACTTCCGTATCCGTCGTCGACTGAAAAATATGCCCCTGCTCCTCATACTTCTGCCGCAACTGCCCTGCATTAATCAAATTCCCATTATGCGCCACCGCCACCGGCCCCATATGGTACTGCCGCAATAGCGGCTGCGCATTACACAACTTCGACGACCCCGTCGTCGAATACCGAATATGCCCAATCGCCCCCCGCCCCGGCAACTCCTCCTTCAATATCCGCGGCGTAAACACCTGCGCCACCAGCCCCATCCCCGTATGCCCATGCAGGTTCACCCCATCCGTCGTCACGATCCCCGCCGACTCCTGCCCCCGATGCTGCTGCGCAAAGATCCCCTGATAAGTAAGCTGCGAAGCCTCCGTAGGCCCCCAAACCCCAAAAAGCCCGCACTTCTCCTTCTTTTCGTACTCGTCCGAGAGAATGTCCAAAGCAATCGTGTTCAAGTCCCAAGAATAGTGCTCAATCTCTCAGAGGTCAATTGGATTAGCTTCGTGCCTTCCGGCCAATCGTGCACTATAATCCGATATGGAGACGCAATGAGCTCTGCTGCACAGACCACTGAAACCCCCGTCACGCTTCGGCTCTCCCGGCGCGCACGCGACCGGCTGGCCGAACAAGCTGCCAACAGCGGTCAGGATGTCTCCGCCCTCACTTCCGACCTGATCGAACAGATCATCACCCGCCCCTCCATCGCCGAAATCATGGCCCCCGTCCGCCAACAGGTCGCCGAAAGCGGCATGAGCGACGCCGAACTGAATGATTTCCTCCGCGGCGAAATCGAAGCCCACCGCCGTGAGAAGAAAGCGAAGCTCGCATAATGGCGCTGCGCGTCGTTTACGACACGATGGTGTTTCTGCAGGCCGCTATCCATCCAAACCGCCGCTACGCCACCATCGAAGCCGTTGAAGATAAGCGCCTCATGCTTTGCACCAGCCTCGAATCAATCGCCGAAGTCCGCGACGTCCTCACCCGTCCCTCCCTTGCCGCCAAATTCCCCGCCCTCAGGTAAGCCCGCGCCGCCGATTTTCTGGATAGTCTCAGCCTTCTATCTACGCTCCTTTCCGCGGTGCCTAAAGTGTTTACCTGGCCTCAACATCCCGACGACGACCACTTGTTCAATTTAGCAATCGAAGCCAACGTCACTCACCTCGTCACTTGGGAAACTCGAATTCTCAATCTCGCCACAGATTCGACCCCCTCCGCAATTCTGCTTCGCCGACTCGCCCCCAACTTATCCATCATTACTCCCAAACAACTGGCCGAACTCCTCAAAATTCACACCTCCTGAGCCAGGATTTTCATCCGTCGGTTTTCAGTTCGACCGATATGGCGAACTCCTGTCCCTCCGCCGCGCCATCTCACTCGTATACCGCCTCCCCAGCGTTTCCTTGTGCTCCTCAATCCATCCCGTCAATTTCGTCACCCCCAGAGGCGGCCCCTCCACATACAACCGCTCCTCCATCAGCCCCCTGATCTCCTCCCGCGTCACAACCACATCCCCCACCAATCCCCCCATCATCCGCGCCACCCAATAACAAATCCCTGGCGGCAACGACACCACCGCTCTTCGCAACCCCAACCTCTCCCGAATGCACTCCACCAGCCCCCGATACGTAAACGTCTCCGGCCCAATCGCCTCAATAATCTCATCTCCCCGATCCTCCACTGCATGCTCCACCGCCGCTGCCGCCAAATCATCCACATAAATCGGCTGCAACCGATACTCCCCCGACCCAAACACCCCAAACACCGGAAAATGCCGCAGTCCCCACGCAATGTTGTTAATCAAAATATCCTCCCTCCCAAACAACACCGTAGGCCTCAAAATACAATAAGAAACCCCCACCTCCCCCAGCGCCTTCTCAACTTCCGCCTTCCCCCGAAAATAAGGCAAATCTGACCGAATATCCGGATGCGTAATACTCACATGCACAATCCTCCGCACCCCCGCCTCCTTCGCCGCCCGAAACAAAACCTTCGAATTCTCCACTGCCTGCGCATGCGTAAACAACCTATGATCAAACCGCACCCAGTACGTATTAATCAGTGCATCCACCCCCCGCAGCGCTTCCCTCAACCGCCCAGGCTCCTCAAAATAAAACGGCACCGCCGCCACCCTCTCCCCAAACGGATTCACCCGATGAAGCGAGTTCGTCAACGTCATCACCTCATGCCCCCCCTCCAGCAGCCGCTCCGCAATATACCTCCCCGAATACCCAAACGCTCCAGTCACAGCGATTTTCATAGGATGCCCAAGTTTGAGAACCGTCCTCCGATCATTGTGAAGGCATCACATCCTAGAACAAGATTCAATCGAACTTATTCAGATTTTGAAAATACTGAAAGCTACCGGAGAAATTGCTATCTCCCCGTCCACACCGGCGCCAACCACGCCACCGGCTTCTCCGCATCCGCCCCCGGCGCATCCCCTCCTCCCGCATTCCACACCCGCACAAAAAAATACTTGCTCCCCGTATCCTGAATCACCGGCTTCCACTCCACCGAATACCCCCCCTCCCCCGTATACGTCTCCGCCACCACTCCCCCATCCTTCACAATATCAATCTTCGTAATCTTATCCCCCGGCTTATCCGTATCCGGATCGCTCACCAAAATATCAAACTTGAGCTCCCCCGGCTTATCCAGCGTCGATCCCATGATCTCCCCATTCACCGTATACCTGCACTGAATATTCCCATCCAGCGACGCATATGTCCGCCGATGCTTCATCGCATCCAATATCCCCACCTTCGTCTTTTCCGTCGCCAGCACAAACGTCCGCGAATGTTGATGCGTTATCCCCCACAACCCATGATTATCATTCCCACACACCGGCGAAACCTTCCACCCCTTATCCAGCGCATTGATAAACCCCTCATAGTGAATCTTATAATTCGAATTAATCACCTCCAGCATCGTGATGATGTCGGTAATCTCGTCATCCCGATACGCCCAGTCGTTGTACTGCTTCGCCCCCGGATGATTAAAGCTCGCCACCACCGGCCCATCCCCGTTCGCCTTGGCCGTCTTGAGCCACTTATACAAATACCGCAAATCCGTCGCCGGCGCTAGCGCATTCAAATACGTATCGCTATTAATCACATTGATATGCCCCACCCCATTCGGCCCATTGTTCTCCGAATGCTCATACCCCGCCAGCGCCACAAAACTCCCGTCCGTCGCCTCCAGCGCCTGCTGCTTCGTCGCCGCCCAATTCTTATTCGTCGGGCTCGGCGGCTGAAACCCAATCTCCTGCGAATGATCGCTGCTCACATAAAAGTCATACCCATTCTTCTTCGCCAGCGCAAAATGCACCGCCGGCGGCCCCTGATACTTCTCCCAATCCGGCTTCAATACCAGCGCCTTCCCCGGAAACTGCGCCCCCGCCCCATCCACATACACCCCCGGCACAGACTTCCCCTTCGGGTTCAACCACTGATCCCCATGCGACCACGTATACGCCGTATGCGAATGCGTATTCCCCGCGTAAATATGATAAGTCGGCTGCGTCGTTGCCGCAGCCAAGCCGATCGATGGAATTAAACCCAATAACAACCCCGACAGGATGGTTCTACCCATCCCATCAGGTTAATCGCATCGCCTAACCCAACACCAGCGCCAAAATGATAATCAACAGGACCAACCCCGCCCCACCGCTCGGATAATATCCCCACCCCGAGCTATACGGCCAAAATGGCAACATCCCCAACACCAACAAAATCACCAAGATCAACAAAATCGTCCGTGCCGCCGGATTTATACCATTTCGTGCCATAATGATGAGTACGGAGCAAATGATGTGCCTGATTAAACTGGCTCGGACCATCTTCCCCCTCGGCCATCTTTACAGTGCGTTCTCTCTTCTTCGCGTAACTTCGCGTCTTCCTTTCGCGGCCATCGCGATCTCTTCCGCTTCCCCACCTCCAAAAACCCACTCCCACCCGCCATCTCGGGTACCATACCCCTCACATGCCCGGCCACCCCAAAAAATCCTCCCGCGAAAAAGACCTCACCAGCCGCTACCTTCGCGGCGATCTCGATCAAGACCGCGTCAACGCCCACCAGCGCCACACCACCCGCTCCCGCCGCGACCAAACCGCCAAAACCCTTCGCACCGCCATCATGCGTGCCGAAGAGCCCGCCCAACTCCAGGACATCGACTCCCTCCCCCTCGGCGAGGTCGTCCAGGTCTTCTCCCTCTTCAGCGAAGTCGAACACGACTCCAAAACCTACCTCTGCGTCGCCCGCCGCACCCTCCAGCGCATCTCCGACACCCAGCTCGTCGTTGGCGATCGCGTCCGCTTCCGCCCCGTCGAAGCCCGCGACGAATCCGGCCGCGAAGAAGCCGTCATCGAACAAGTCCTCCCCCGCACCACCATCCTCACCCGCGCCGACAGCTTCAAACAACGCGAATCCCACCCCATCGTCGCTAACGCCCAGCAGATGCTCATCGTCGCCAGCCTCCTCGAACCCGATGTCAAATGGGGTTTAGTCGACCGCATGATCCTCGTCGCCCGCAGCGGCAACCTCGACCCCATCATCTGCCTCAACAAAGTCGACCTCGCCTCCGAAAAAAAAGGTGCCCCCCTCTACGCCCAATCCCAACAAGCCCTCGCTTACTACCGCCAATTAAGCGTCCGCACCCTCGAAACCAGCGTCGAAAAAAACCTCGGCCTCGACCAGCTTCGCGAAATCCTCCACAACCAAACCACCGTCCTCGCCGGCCACTCCGGCGTCGGTAAAAGCTCCCTCATCCGCTCCATCCAGCCCTCCCTCGACCTCCGCGTCGCCCCCATCAGCGGCTACACCGGCAAAGGCCGCCACACCACCACCTCCGCCCGCCGCTACCCCCTCACCCAAGGCGGCTTCGTCATCGATACCCCCGGCGTCAAACTCTTCGGCCTCTGGGCCGTCACCCCCGACAACGTCGGCGAATACTTCCACGACGTCCTCAACCACACCGCCCCCGACTGGCGCCAGGAAAGCTACAATCGCATCATCGAATCCTTCAACGAATAATCCCCTCTTCCCGTGGCACGGGTTTTCAACCCGTGTCTTCACTTCCCCCGTATAAACGCCAACAACGCCTCCCGATTATCTGCCCAAGCCCCCTCCCCCTTCTGCCGATTAGGCAACTCCAACGTAATCATCGGCACCTTCCCGTCCACCCCCGCCCAAGACCCAAACGACCCAAACGTGTCATACCCGATATTCGGACTCGCCGGATAATGATTATACCCCGACATCACCTCCGCCAATCCCTTCGCCGGCCCATCATAATTGTTCTGCTGCTTCCCCTGCCCAATCGAATGGATCGAACAAATCCGCCGCGGCTTCAATCTCCCGATCAACTCATACAAAATCCGCGACTCCGGCTCCGACAACGGCGCCGTCCCACTGTAATACCGCGTATGCGCCAGCGCCCTCTTCCAGTTCGCCGCCGGGAAATTCCGATTCAAATCCACCCCATGTGCATTCACCCGCGTATCCGCCGCCAATCCATCCGGATTCGCCACCGTCACAATCGCCACCGGCACCCCCTGCAACACCGATGGCATCGCCTCCAACACCTTGAGCAGCTCCTTTGCACAATACACCGAAGTAGGCTCATCCCCATGAATCCCCGCAAAGATCAACACCGGATCCCCCCCCCGATCCCCATTAAATAAATGCAACTCAATCGGCCGGCCTTTCACCGATTGTCCCAGCACCTCCACATGCTCAGATGTGATATGGATATTGGTCGAATCCATGTTTTGCTCTTGATGACTGCACCCCATCAAACAAATAGCCAGAAACAAACTGAAAAAAGCTGCTGCAATTCGGTTCATAGTGTCATATCGGCCTCTACAGCCCGTAATGAATTAAACAAAGTGGCCCGCGATTGCATCACCGCGGGCCAATCTGCGTTAATTAAAATACCAATATTTCAAGGATCACCCGGCAACTTATCTCGCCCAGGACTCCGCATCGCCGTGAACGCCTGCCTCGGCGTCGCCGGTGCCGCATGTCCATCACAATAAAGTACGTTAATGCATGTCTGCTTCAACGCCTGCACTTTCTGTGTCCCAGGTTTCATATGCCGGCAATCGATCGACGCAACCGGGTTCAAAAAAGCATTCACATTGGCAATATCATATGGTGTGATATTCATCGAATCCGTCCACGGCACCGCCCCAATCGTGATCTGGTCCCATTGGGAATCGCAAACAAGCAGCCGTTGGCTTCCCCCATTGCGTTTCCAGATCACAGCCTTGTAATACCCTGTCCGATTGTAATTATTCGTTCCCGTTACCGCGGTGCTCGACGCATTCATCGCCGTGCTGCCATAAATAAAATACCGGTCCGAATCCGGATACTGAGACATGCCATACCCCGTATAGACATTCTCGCTGCTGCTGACCGCAGCCGTAGAGTTGTAGTCGAATGACTTCGTCCACTCGGGGCATCCCCATAACACCGATTCCCGCCGCTTGGCGTCATTTCCTACGCCATAATAGTTGTCATACTTCGGATCAATCCGCCCCTTGACCATGTACCGCTCGATCAAATCCGTCCAGCTATGCCAGTTATCCGTGCTCGCCTGCACCCGATCCCGCGTGCTTGGCCAAACCCCCTTATAATCATTGGCATACATCTCAAAGCCATTTGAAATCTGCCGCAATGACGCTAAGCATTTTACCGTATTCGACTGCCGCCGCGCTGATTGCAACGCCGGCAACAGAATCGCCACCAGCAAAGCAATAATCCCCACTACCACCAGAAGTTCCACCAGCGTAAACCCAAAACGCGGGCGCAAAGAACTCTCAAATACATACCCTTGCATGACAACTCCAGAAATGACACAACCCTACAAACCTGCGGAAATGAGCGGTTAATTCAAGATTAAAACATTCTAACTGTCATAATTGCATAATGCAAAAGTTTTATTGTTATTCCATAATCTTCAATTTCTGAAGCGTTTTACGTCACTACATGGCTTAGCCGCAGTGGGTGATTTCAATCAAAAAGACCCGCCTGAACGGCGGGTCTTTTCGGCAGTTTAAATGACGATAGCGATCACGGATCGCCGGGGAGTTTGTCACGCCCAGGGCTGCGAACCGCACGAAACGCATCATGAGCACTCACCGGTGCCGCATGGCCGTCGCAAAACAGCATGTTCAAGGAAGGATTCTCTGCCGCACTTGCCTTGTTCATTGTACGCTTCTTATGCCGGGCTTCTACACAGATGATCGGCGATAAAGCCGTTGTGAAAGTGTCAAATGGCCAAAACATCGTCGAAGTAGTCCAAGCTACATTGCTGATCTGGAGAAGATCGATCTGGCTATCTGCAATCAGGCCGTGCTGCGATCCACTATGCTTTTTATAAATTGTCGCCTTCACATACCCCGACCGCGTGTACACAGGCGGAGGTGACGTCCCTGCACTCGATCCCAGATTGGCGGTGCTGCCATAAATAAAATAAGTATCGGCATCTCCATAATACTGCATCGCATATCCGGTATAGACATTCGTCGCCGAACCAGACGCAAGACTGGCATCATAATCATCAGAGATCGAATACTCCGGACATCCCCAAAGCACGCTACTACGCCGGAGTTTGGCAACATCCTGATAGCCACCACTGAGCGGGATCGACGTTGTGTACTTGGCGATCAAATCCGTCCACGCATGTTGCGTACTGAGCTGCGCCGTCTGCACCCGGTCCCGCGCGCTCGGCCAATATCCCTTATATTCGTTCGCATACATCTCAAACGCATTCCCGATCTGACGCAGTGCCGAAAGGCATTTGACGGTGTTCGCCTGCTTCCGCGCCGATTGCAACGCCGGCAACAATATCGAGATCAACAACGCAATGATCCCAATCACCACCAGCAACTCCACCAGCGTAAATCCCGCTCGTCCCCGCCCTCCCCATGACGATGGCTTAGAATTGCACATAAAATAGGCCTCCAGAAGGTTTTCAGATCCGTTTGACGTGAACCAATCTAACTCGATATTCCATAACGAGCCGATTGATTGATAACTAATATAATATCCCATCGGCCAAAATGCAAAAAAAACTCCCATTATTCCATAATTTAACCCAACTCAACCATAATTTACTCCTGATAAGGGACCATGATTACCAATCAAATACCTAATTTTTTACTTGACATGTCAAATCCATTCTGATATGATCTCCTCGCGGCGACCACCGTGACCTAACCCAAGGTCAATCTTTGAAAACCAAATAGTTTCCTCCACCTTTCGGCGCCCTTATCGCACTCTCCTCTATTCTGCCCACCTCGCCGGAAATCGCACATATTGTCACTCCATGTCACAGTTTTCCCCGCCTCCCCACATCGGGGTCAATTCAGGATCGAATTGGGGACCTTTCAGGGTCGATTTGGGGTCGATTCGGGGTCGATTCGGGGTTGATTCGGGGTCAGAAAGAGTCGCTTCTCCTCGGCCAATAATTCATATCACCATAAATATAAACGACTTACATTCATCCACCTCTTTTTCCCTTCGCGTCCCCCTTCGCCCCTTCGCGACTTTCGCGATCTCTACCCCCACCCCACCTCATGTCCCACCCCCCCTTAAGGCCGATAACTACTCTATCACCCCTCACCCGGAGGCTCCCATGCGTCCCCATGGCATCATGTTCCACCACTTCACCGACGCCCTCCACCCCCGCGGCCAAGGTGCCCTCTCCTCCGCCGAATTCCGCCGCATGATCGAATTCCTCGGCCCCGAACGCATCCTCCCCGCCCAGGACTGGCTCGACCGCGCCCTCCAAGGCGTCCTCCGCCCCTGGGACATCTGCCTCACCTTCGACGACAACCTCCGCTGCCAGTACGACGTCGCGGTCCCCGTCCTACAGGAATTTGGCCTCACCGCCTTCTTCTTCGCCTACACCTCCGTCCTCCGCGGCCAGCCCGAACGCCTCGAAATCTACCGCCACTTCCGCACCACCTCCTTCTCTTCCGTCGACCAGTTCTACCACGCCTTCTTCGCCGCCCTCAACTCCTCCCCCCACCAATCCCACGTCGACCAATCCCTCGCCGACTTCGACCCCCGCACCTACCTCGCCGGCTTCCCCTTCTACACCGACGCCGACCGCCGCTTCCGCTACGTCCGCGACCAGGCCCTCGGCCCAGCCAAATACTTCTCCGTCATGGATCAAATGCTCGCCGCCGCCTCCATCGATATCCCCTCTCTCTCCGCCAACCTCTGGATGACCCCCGACCACCTCCGCGACCTGCATCGCCAAAACCACATCGTCGGCCTCCACTCCGACACCCACCCCACCCGCCTCGCCGACCTCTCCCCCGCCGCCCAGGAATCCGAATACCAACAAAACCTCGACGACCTCACCCGCATCCTAGGCTCTTCCCCCATCTGCATGTCCCACCCCTGCAACTCCTACAACCCCCACACCCTCCGCATCCTCCGCAAAATGGGCATCCAACTAGGCTTCCGCGCCAACATGCAAGACACCCACTTCAGCCCCCTCGAACACCCGCGCGAAGACCACGCCAACCTCCTCCAGCGCATGACCCACACCGCGGCCGCCGCATGAAAATCACCGTCTTCACCAGCAACCAGCCCCGCCACCTCTCCCTCATCGACCGCCTCGCCGGCATCGCCGACGAAGTCTACGCCGTCCAGGAATGCAACACCGTCTTCCCGGGTCAAGTCTCCGACTTCTTCCGCAAATCTGAAGTCATGCAGCGCTACTTCTCCCGCGTCCTCGACGCCGAACAACAAGTCTTCGGCCCCATCCACTTCCCCCCCTCCAACGTCCGCCAACTCCCAATCAAAATGGGCGACCTCAATCTCCTCCCCCTCGACTCCTTCGGCCGCGCCCTCGAAAGCGACATCTTCATCATCTTCGGCGCCACCTTCATCAAAGGCCCCCTCTGCCAGCACCTCGTCTCCCGCCGCGCCATCAACATCCACATGGGCGTCTCCCCCTTCTACCGCGGCTCCTCCACCAACTTCTGGGCCATGTACGACAACCGCCCCCAATACGTCGGCGCCACCATCCATCTCCTCACCGCCGGCCTGGACTCCGGCCCGATCCTCTACCACGCCTTCCCCCCACCCATCCCCACCGACCCCTTCATCTACGGCATGCAAGCTGTCCAATCCGCCCACGAATCCCTCGCCGAAAAACTCGTCACCCAAGAACTCCTCGAACTAGAACCCATTCCGCAGGACAAATCCTTGGAACTCCGCTACACCCGCAACGCCGACTTCACCGACACCGCCGCCGCCGACTATCTCAACCGCCTCCCCTCCCCCACGGAACTATTCTCCTCCTTACAACGCTCCGACCGCACACAATTTTATCGGACGACGATTTCCACTTTTGGATAAACATATCGTCCCATCAAAATACTAAAGTGCTTCCATAACGCCCCCGATATCTACTGGTGGAACCGCCAGAAGATGTTATCGCCCCCGCTCCGCAACGGCGTCGACCGCCGGGATCATTCCGCTGGTCGACCCTGCTCCTCTTCGTCTGCTGGCTCGTCCCCATCTTCGGCGGCGTCGCTGCCCTGGAACGATATTCCGTCCAACCCGCCAGCGCCGGAAACCCTCCCGCCCTCTGGCCCGCCACCGAACCACCCGGCCCGAACGCCGGCCGGCCGGCGCTAATCATGTTCGCCCACCCACGCTGCCCCTGCACCAGCGCCTCCATGGAGGAACTCGCCCGCATCATGGCCCGCGCGAGCGGCATGGTCGACGCCCGCGTGATCTTCTTCTGCCCGCCAAACCCCACTGCCGACTGGACCGATTCCGATCTGGTCCGTTCCGCCAAAGCCATCCCCGGCCTCTCTGTCGAGTTCGACCCCGGCGGCGCCAAGGCGCGGCAGTTCGGCGCGCCCACCTCCGGGCTGACCCTCCTCTATGACCGCAGCGGTAAACTCCGCTTCAGCGGCGGCATCACCGCCGCCCGCGGCCACGCCGGCGACAACGACGGCGAGGACGCCGTCCTCGACCTCATCATCAACCACGACCCCTCACCCCGCCGTCGCCATCCCGTCTTCGGATGCGCGCTGACCGAATGCCGTGACGCACGGGTCGCACAAGGAGCCTCGCGATGAACCCAACCCCGGCCAATCGGAACCAGCGCGTCGAACTCCTGGTCAACGAGCACTACCAGCAGTTGACCGCGAAGATGGACCGGCTGTTCATCATCTTGTTCGTCGTGCAATTCCTGGCCGCCGTCGCGGCCGCGTTCTGGATCTCCCCCCATACCTGGATCGGCACCACCAGCTACGTCCACGTCCACGTGATCGCCGCCATCTTTCTCGGCGCTGCCATCGCCAGCATGCCGATCTTCCTGGCGATCACCCGGCCGGCCCAGCCGGTCACCCGCCACACCATCGCGGTCGCGCAGATGCTCTTCTCCGCGCTCCTGATTCACGTGACCGGCGGCCGCATCGAGACCCACTTCCACGTCTTCGGGTCCCTGGCGATTCTCATGCTCTACCGCGATTGGCGCGTGGTGGTCTCCGCCACCGTGGTCGTCGCTGCCGACCACTTCCTCCGCGGCGTCTACTGGCCCGAATCGGTCTTCGGGGTGGCCGCCGCGTCGCACTGGCGCTGGCTCGAACACGCCGGCTGGGTCGTCTTCGAGGACATCTTTCTGATCAGCGCCTGCGTCGCCGGCATGAGGGAGATGTATGCCTTCGCCACCCGCCAGGTCGAACTGGCCGAGGCCAACGACGCATTGCGCCGCGCCGAGGCCGTCGAGCGTGACCGCGCCGAAGCCGAGCGTGTCGCCGCCGGCGAGCGCGTCGAACTTTCCCGCCAGGCCGGCATGGCCGAGGTCGCGACCGGCGTGCTTCACAACGTCGGCAACGTCCTCAACAGCGTCAACATCGCCGCCGCCAACGTGGCCGAAAAAGTCCGCGCCAACAAGGCCCCCGCCCTCGCCAAGGCCGCCGCCATGATCCGCGACCACGCCGCCGACCTCCCCTCGTTCCTTGCCGACGACCCTCGCGGCAAACAACTCCCCGCCTACATCGAACAGGTCGCTCTATTCATGGCCGCCGAACAGCAGGCGGTCCTCGACGAGCTCCAACTCCTCTCCGGCAACATCGACCACATCAAGCAGATCATCGCCGCCCAGCAGCGCTTCGCCAAAGGCAGAAAAAGCCTGGAAACCTTTGACCTCGCCGCCGCGATGGATGACGCGATTCGCATGAACATCTCCGCCTTCGACCGCCACGGGGTTGAGGTCGAACGCGCGTTCGAAGACTGCCCGGCCATCCTCGCCGACAAACACCAGGTTCTCCAGATCGTCGTCAATCTCCTCTCCAACGCCAAGCGCGCCGTCGCCGAAAAGCTAGACGGTCGAAAGCTCATTCGTGTCGTTATCGAACCGGTCGAGGACGGCGGCAAACGCTACGCCAGCGTCCGCGTCATCGACTCCGGCGTCGGCATCGACCCCGCCAACCTCCCCAAGATCTTCATGCACGGGTTCACCACCCGTCAAGACGGCCACGGATTCGGCCTCCACACCGCCGCCATCCAGGCCCGCCATATGGGCGGGTCGCTCGCCGCCGCCAGCGACGGCCCCGGGCTCGGCGCCGCTTTCACTCTCAAGTTACCGCTCACCAACGAAGAGGCCTTATGTCGACCAGCAGCATGACTAACCGCCGCATTCTGATCATTGATGACAACCCGGCGATCTTCGACGATTTCCGCAAGGTCCTGGCGACGCCCGCCGTCCCGACAGCGTTGGCGGACCTCGAAGCGTCGATCTTCGGCGAACCCAGCCAGGGCGCTGCCGCTCCGCCCCCGCCGCCGGTCGTCTACGAATTGGACTACGCCCAGCAAGGCCAGGAAGGACTCGCCAAGCTCATCGCCGCCCGCGCCGAAGGCCGCCCGTACGCCTTGGCTTTCGTCGACATGCGCATGCCCCCCGGCTGGGACGGCGTCGAGACCATCCGCCACCTCTGGGCCGAGGATCGCGACCTCCAGATTGTCATCGCCACCGCCTATTCCGATTACTCCCCCGATGAGATCAGCAAGGCCGTCGGCCTCAGCGACCAGATACTCCTACTCCGCAAGCCCTTCGAGACCGCCGAAGTCCGCCAGCTCGCCGCCACCATGACCGACAAGTGGCGCGTCAACCGCCAGCGCGGCGAACTCGAGGCGATCGTCCAGGAACGCACCGCCGAACTCCGCCGCGCCGCCCTCACCGACGGGCTGACCGGCCTCCCCAACCGCACGCTCTTCAACGACCGCCTCAACGCCGCCCTCAAACGCGCCACACGCGATCCCGAATTTAAATTCGTCGTCCTCTTCCTGGACTGCGACCGCTTCAAGGTTGTCAACGACAGCCTTGGCCACGACGCCGGCGACCAGCTCCTGCTCAACGTTGCCGACCGCCTGACCCGCACGCTCCGCGAGGTCGACACCGTCGCCCGACCCGCCGATGCGCAGCCCGTCACCGCCCGCCTCGGCGGCGACGAGTTCGCCATCCTCCTCGACCAGGTCCGCAGCGACTGCGACGCTGCCCGCGTTGCCGACCGGCTGATCGCGACTCTCGCAGCGCCTCACACTATCAGCGGCCGCGAGATCCACAGCTCCGCCAGCATCGGCATCACCACCAGCACGCTGGGCTACACCCGCGCCGAGGACATGGTCCGCGACGCCGACACCGCCATGTACGGCGCCAAACGCGCCGGAGGTTCCCGATACGTCATGTTCGACCGCGAGATGCACATCCACAGCGTCGAACGCCTAACCCTGGAAACCGACCTTCGTAACGCGATGGCCCGGGACCAGTTTCTCCTCCACTATCAGCCCATCGTCACCATGCGCAACCGCCAGACCACGGGCTTTGAGGCCCTGCTCCGCTGGCAACACCCCACGCGCGGCCTGATCTCCCCCACTACCTTCATCCCGATTGCCGAGGAGACCGGCATCATCGTTCCTCTCGGGCTCTGGGTCCTTCGCCAGGCCTGCCAGCAACTCGCCGCTTGGCAGGCCGGCAACCCCTCACTCGCCACGCTCACCATGAGCGTCAATCTCTCCCGCAAGCAGATCGGCGCCAACGACCTGGTCGCGGCCGTCCGTGACGTCCTCCAGGAAACAGGCGTCGCTCCGCAAAATCTCAAGCTCGAAATCACCGAAAGCGCCATCATGGGCGACGTCTCCACCGCCATCCGCGTCTTCCGTGAGTTGCAAGCCCTCGGCGTCCAATTGCACATGGACGACTTCGGGACCGGACACTCCTCCCTCAGTTGCCTCCAGCAATTTCCGCTCAACGGGTTGAAGATCGACCGCGACTTCGTCGCCCGCGCCACCGGCCGCCAGGAGGACGCCGCCATCGTCCGCGCGATCATCGCCCTCGCTCACAACCTGAAAATCCCCCTCGTCGCCGAAGGGATCGAAACCCCCGAGCAAATCACGTTGCTCGAGTCGCTCGGCTGCGACCATGCGCAAGGCTATTTCTTCGCCCGACCCATGGACGCCGAATCCGCAACGACCTTCGTCAATGGCGAATCCATAGCCGCAGTCGCGGCATAGCGCCCGCTTTATTTCTGCGCCGCCGCCCTCCCGGCCAGATATCCGGTCGCCCAGGCCCACTGGAAATTAAACCCGCCGATCCGCCCATCCACATCCAATATTTCCCCCGCCAGATATAACCCCGCGCACTTCTTCGACTCCATCGTCCGAAAATCCACCTCTCCCATCGGCACACCCCCCGCCGTCACCTCCGCATAATTCCACCCCCGATCCCGCAGCACCGGTATTTCCAATTCCGTCAGCGCCCGCGCAATCCCCCGCCGCCCCTCTTTGGACAACTGCGACATCGTCACCCCCTCCGCTACCCCCGCATATTTCACAATCGCCTCCGCCAACCTTGGCGGCACCATCGTCCCCACCACATTCACCACCGCCGCCTTATTTCTCTCCACGACCAGTTCCCTCAGCCGCGCTTCCGCATCCCCAAACCAAAATCGCCCGCGCAACACCGCCTGCTCCTCATTGGCTCGCGCCCAAATTAAATGCCGCGAAGCATCCATCACCACCGGCCCGGAAATCCCAAAATGTGTAAACAATAACGCCCCGCTCCTCTGATCAATCACCTTCCCTCCAACCACCGTCTTCAACTCCGCCTCCACTGCCACCCCCGCCAACCCCGCATGAAAAAACGACTCCTCACAAACCAGCGGCACGAGCCCCGCCACCATTTTCTCCGTCACACTATGCCCCGCCGATCTGACCAGCGCATACCCCGACCCATCCGACCCCGTCTTAGGCAACGACTTCCCCCCCGTCGCCACAATCACCCGCTGCGCCTGCATTTTCTCTCCCGCCTCAATCTCCCACTGCTCATTCTTGTTCATCTTCGTAACGCGCCGCTCCGTCAAAATCTCTACCCCCAGTTTGCGACATCGTCCCACCAGCGCCTCCAAAACGGTGCGCGACGAATCGGTCACCGGAAACAACTTCCCTGTCTCTTCCCGCTTCAGCACAACCCCCATCGAAGCAAACCACTCCACCGCCCGCTTCTCATCAAACGCCGCCAGCACATTCCTCACCAAATTCCGAGGCCCATTAAAATCCCGCGCCTCCACCAACTCATGCGTGACATTGCACCGCCCGCCTCCAGAAACCAATATCTTTGCCCCCAGCGACTTGGCCCCATCCAGGATACAGACTCGCGCATTCGTATTTGCTTCCGCTGCAAAAATCGCTGCCGCAAGCCCCGCCGCCCCGCCGCCGATGATTGCGATGTCGTATGAATCTCCCATTCCATCCACTCGTAAGACAACAATCACCGACGTTTCATAGCACCGCTATCAAACTGCCCGAGTCGATATTCACCTCCCGGCAGCCTGACCGTGATTTCCAAAACCCCTCCAAGGGCCGCGACAATCCGCTGCAACGTGCTGACCTGCATATCATCCTGCTGTTCAAGCTGAGAAACCGCCGGCTGCTTAATGCCCAGCTTCTCAGCCAGTTGCACTTGCGTAATCCCCTCCAACTTGCGTAATTCTGTGAGCAGCATTTCTGCCTGCATTTCCTTCGCATGCTCTTTGGCTTTGGCTACACGCGCTGTTCCCATCTTGTCGCGCAACACACTGATGCTTCGATGTCCAGCCATTAGATTAAACCTTCCTTTCTGAGTTCCAGAAGATGCGCATCATATAGCTCATCTGCCAGCGGGATCATTCTGTCATAAAACCGATCATCGCCGGTCTTGTCGCCTCCGATCAGCAAGATTGCCGATCGGCGTGGGTCAAATGCGAAAAACGTGCGGATCGGCTTGCCTGCACATTGCGTCCTCAATTCTTTCATATTCAAGTGCCGCGACCCTTTGACCGTATCGGCATGCGGCCTTCCTAAAGAAGGTCCATTACTCTCCAAAAGCTCAATGCTGGCTTGCAACGCGTCCTGCTGCATGTCATTTAATGAAATCCACCATCCATAGAATTCATCGGTTAATTCAATATTCCACTTCGGCATTATTATAACCTATGGGTGATATTGGTCAAATATTATATTAATGGCTGGCGATTAACAGCTCGATTTCGTGTCCTTTATGCCCGTCGATGTTAAACTCTATTTTATGACCGATTTTAAACCCGTCGATGACGTTGTGAATCAAGGCATCACCGAAGGCGCTTATCCTGGCGCTGCTTACGCCGTCGGCCATGCCGGCGAAATTCATATCAATGCGCTCGGTCGCTATATGTACTGCCCGGATTCTCCAGAAACCAAAACCAACACCATCTGGGACATGGCCTCATGTTCCAAAGTCGTCGGCTGCACCACCGCGGCGATGATCCTTTTCGATCAAGGCAAACTTCAACTCGATGAGACGGTCGCCTCGGTGTTGCCCGAATTTGGTCAGAGCGGCAAAGACAAAATCACCGTGGAGAATCTCCTGCTCCACAATTCCGGCTTGCAGGCCGACCTGCACGATGTGCCGCAATACACGACGGCGGCTGGTTTCATGAATGGGCTCTACTCTCTCAAACTCTCCTATCCCACCGGCTCCAAGATGATCTACTCCGATCTGTCCATGATCACTCTTGGAAAAATGATCGAGAAAATCACCGGCCAAACGCTCGATGTCTTTGTCAAATCCAACGTGCTGTCCCCGCTCAACATGCGTGACTCGATGTACAATCCGCCAGCAGATCTCCGCGAGCGTTGTGCCCCGACCGAAGATGTCGAGCCTTGGCGTACTAAGCTGCGCGCACTGCGGCATCAGGATTTCAAGCCCGTCCCAGGCTGCCACCCTGACGCCCATCTCTACATCCAAGGTGAAGTGCACGATCCCTCCGCCGATGTCCTCGACGGCATCTCGGGCAACGCCGGCCTCTTCTCCACCGCGCCTGATCTGGCGATCTTTGCGCAAATGATGCTCTCTGAAGGGACCTTCTGGGGCCGCCGCATCGTCAAAGCAGACACCATTCGCCAATGGACTCGGCGGATTAATCCCGACTCCACTCGCGCTCTGGGCTGGGACACTAAATCCGAACACCACGCATCAGCGGGCACCAAATTCTCCATGCACTCTTATGGACACACTGGTTTTACCGGCACAACCATTTGGATCGACCCGGCGAATCAGATGTTCGCTGTCCTGCTTACTAACCGCGTCCACCCCACCAGCAATAACAACAAGCTCACCCATATCCGTCCGCTCTTCCACGACGCCGTCGCCACCGCCTTCGGGATTTAGTTCACCGCATCGCACCAAATGCTGCAAAACAAGCATTTTTATGCAGCACTATCGTCTGCGCAAACCCTTCCCGCTTCATCATCTCCACTTGAAACTCCACCGATCGCGGACTGTCTTCTTTCTGCACATACGCAAACACCTGATCCCGATACGCCGGCCCTTTGAAGTTTTCCAGATACGTCCCGTATCGCCCCCACATCATCTTTTGAATCCGTGGATCGTCATGGGCAATTAGATCAGCTATCCACAAAGAACCGCCTGGCCGAAGGGCCCGATGTAGTTTCCCAAACACCTTGGTCCACTCTTCATCCCCGCGCAAATGATGCAGAACCGCCGCTGCGAGGATGATGTCATATCCGCCCTCTTCAATCTCGTTGTCGCGGATATCGCCCTGGATTATTTCTACTTTCCCCGGTGTCGCCGCCGCCACTCTCTTCCGCGCCCGCGCCAGCATCGGCATGCTCAAATCCACCAGCGTCACATCCAACCCCGGCAAGCGCTGCAATAACTTCAGCGTGTAATTCCCCGCACCGCACCCGATATCCAGAACCCGTTTCGCGCCCGGCGTCACCGCCGCCGCCGTCTCCGTAATCAAATCCAGCACCAGCGGCGCATCCATCGTCGCCGATTGTCCGGTCTCCAGATTGGAAAACCGTTCCACGTCGTTATCAAATCGCTGGCGAATTTCCTCAACCGATGACTTGTTCAATCGAGCACCCGTTTGGCAAAACAAAAGGTCTTATCGCGATGCGGATCATATGCCGGGGATTTCGGATCAAAGCTGGTCATTTTCACTCCAGGCCCGGAAGCTTCGATATATTCCTGATCGCCGATGTACAACGCCGTATGGCTCACGCGTCCGCCACCTGAAAGAAAGAAGAGCGAATCCCCCGCCCGCAATCCGCTGCGATACCACCGCGTCCCGACCAACTGCCCGACATATGCCTGCTGATCCGCGTCGCGCGGCAGACGAATTCCCTGCGTCTGATACGCCGTCTGCACCAGCCCCGAGCAATCAATGCCGTCCAGCGTCTTTGCACCCCAGACATACTTCGTGCCCATAAATCCACGGGCCGCCTCCAGGATTGGCGTGATCCTCGCCATGTATTGCTTCTCGTCCGTCACCTGCACCGAATCCGCCGGCAGGATCAGATCGTTCTTCCCGCCCGGCAGATCAACTCTCCCATCATGCACATGCAGATGCGTCCCCGCCGGCACGGGGACATCGTCGACCACGCATGATCGCGTCACCGTCGCCCGCGGCAGCGATTGTGATTCCGTCAGCTCCGCTGCATTCACTCGCATCACATCCGCCGCCGCCACATATCCCACATATCCATCGGCCGAGTGACAGAGGTAATAATTCCCATCCTCCGTAGACATGAGCAAAAATAGCGGATCCCCCAGCAACGCCTCGCTCATATTCTCGCGCGGCTTATCCGGACGATCGTACAACGTGGTATGCGTCGCCTTCACCAGTGCAAACGGCGTGTCCCCCAATCCCGCGGCCGGCAGTGCGATGATCTGATCATCCGCTATGGTAAATCCCAGGCATTTCAAAAAGTCAGTGAGTGTCTGATGCTCCTCGGGATACTCCGCATATCCTTTCAGCCGGACTTTCCCATCCCACGTAGCATTGCCCGAAACATCAAAAGCGAATAGCCGCGTGTCTCCCACGAACGCCCGCTTAAAAAACGCCAGATAGACCGGAAATTTCGATGACTTGCCGTGCAGAGAAGGCTCGATCTGTCGAACCATCTCCTCCATCGCGCGCTGTTTGCGCTCGCGCGGCGAACCCTCCATCACCATCCCGCGGCGAATCTCCGCCGTTGTCGGCGACGCCTGCTTTTTCACAGGCGACATCGGCTCGCACGCCCCACTCCCCAATAACGCCAACACCAGGCAAAATCGACCGAATTGCATATCCCCGAAGATACGCCCCCTCTTGCCGGATATCTACTTCACTCTTAGGCCGCCGGTCTGATCTGCGCGGGCTTGCCGGAAGGGGGGGAAAATACTTTCACGCAATTGCGCCCCGATTTTTTCGCCGTATACAGCGCCAGGTCCGCCGCCTTGATGACATGCGCCGGCTGCGTCAGCAGCCCACCCGGCTCCACCGACGCGACACCCAAACTCGCCGTGATCGGCAGCGTCTTTCCATCCCCCACCGGGATCGGCTTGGTCGCCACCGCCCGGCAGATGGTCTCGGCGATCGCCGCCGCCGTGTTCCGCGTCGTCCCCGGCAGCACCAATGCCATCTCCTCCCCGCCATACCGCGCCGCCAGGTCCTGCACGCGCGCCGCGGTCTTGAGCAGCTTGCCGATGTACTTGATCACCGCATCCCCAGCCTGGTGGCCATGCGTGTCATTCACGCTCTTAAATTTATCGATATCCAGCATCAACAGCGCCATCGGCTTGCCGGTCTCTTCGGCCAACTTGAACTGCTCGGCCAAAAACTCATCAAACGTCGCGCGATTCGCCAGCGCCGTCAATCCATCCGTCGTTGCCTGCTTCTTCAATTCCTGATTCTGCACTTGCAGCGTGCTCGCTTGCTGCTGTGACCTTAACGTCAGCTCCACCAGTGCTTCATTCGCCTTTTTCAGCACGGCTTCATAGCTGTCGACCGACCCGAGACTGATCTCGAACATCGGCGCGATTTCCTTGGTGCGTTTGCAGATGTCATCCAGCATCGCATCGCAATCCGCCTCGGAGATTTGATATGTCGCCAGCACAAATTTTCGCACATCCGCAATCGCCTCGGCGGCATTTTCATCCACAAATACATCCGCGCACCGCCCCGACAGATACACCAGTTCCGCCAGCTTCTTCAGTGCCGGGTCCGTCACTTCCCCCACCACATGATGCGACATCATCGGCACGCGCAGCAACGGCGGCAGCTTCCACATCTCCGCCAATATTCCCGCCACATCCGCATGAGTCATTCCCAGCTTCGTGCGCTCAACCTCCACCAGATTATGATGGCTCGTCGCTTCCTCATGAATCGCCCCGTACTCCTCCCCGAGCACCTGATCCAGCACCAGCATCCCGATATCCTGGAGCAGCGCCGCGAGAAAGACTTCTTCCTGCTGGACAACATTTAATTTATTGGCGATCGTCCGCGCCGCCGTCGCGGCATAAATGCTCCGCCGCCAATACGTCAGATGTTTGAACCCCTTGCTCTTGTTCTTCGTCAGGTTCGTCACCAGCGAAAAACCCAGCACCAGCGTCTTGACCGATTGCAGTCCCAGAATCACCAGCGCATGGCTGATCGTGCTGATCGACTGCGCCCGCCCGTAAAAGCTGGAATTGACCGTGCGAAGAATTTTGCTCGATAACGCCGGGTCTTTAGAAATAACCCGCGCGATCTCCGCAATATCCACTTCCTCACGCTGCGCCAGGTCCAGCACCTGCATCGCGATCGCCGGCAGCGATGGCAGCGTCGGACACTGCTTGATCCGACTGATCAATTGTTCGTTGGTTGCGACGGCGGTCACGCTCTTCCCTCGGGTCTGGTTGATTTGTCTTCCTAAGACCTATCGACCAAATCCGCGCGCGACTTTTTCATAACATCAGTGCGGCGATGGCGTTCCCCGCGACATTTTATCCCTTCATCGCGGCCTCTACCGCGGCGCGAAGCTGCTCCTCGGTATCCGGGCCGGTGCCCACAAAGACCTTTTTCACGATTCCGTCCTTGCCGATAACCACCGTCTCCGGAATCCCCTCGACCTTATATTTTTCCGCCACGTCCCCCTTCGGCTCCAATAACACCGGAAGCGTCAGTTTCTTCTCCTCTACAAACGCCTTCACCTTATCGGACTCTTCCTGCATGTTGACGGCAAACGCCTTCACGCCTTTATCTTTGTTGTCCTTATAAATCCCATCCACATGCGGCAATCCCGCCACGCACGGGCCGCACCATGTCGCCCAGAAGTCCAGCACGACCACCGAACCCTTCAACCCGCTCAATTTCACATCCGTCCCGTCCAATTGCTTCAGCGTGAAATCCGGTGCCGCCTTGCCGATCAGATCCTTCACGGCGCCATCGACGTCGTCGGCACCGGTGGTCTGTGCCTGTTCACGTGCGCCTGCCGGTGCGTTCCATGCAAATGCCGCATCCGTCACCGGTGCGTCGGGTGTGACCAGGGCATAGTCCACCGTAATGATCGCCTTCTTCACATCCGGCGCTCCGCGATGCACAAGTTCCGGCGACAAATCCGTCTGCGTCTGCCGGATCAAATGCGTCTTGGGATCAAGCAATAATTTCGTGCTCGGCTTATCCGCCCCGCGCAAGACCAACAGCGTGTCATACGACGCTCCGTTCAACACCGTCGGCGAGGCGGTTGAAATCTCCGTCGCCTCCGCTTTCATCGATTGCTCGGCATCCTTGGAAATCGCCAGCAGCAACCCCGGATTCTGCTCATGCAGCATCGACCGGATCGAATCCGGCAGATCCCCTGACATCAATTGCCCGCCCGCCGGCGGCAGTGCCGTCGTGAAATATAAATTCGGCTTCTTCGCATACCCGTAAAACTTTTCCCCCGTCGAGCCTGACGCCAGATCATCTTTCATCTCATGCTTAAACCGATTCGGCGCTTCAAACGTCCCCGAAATATCTTCCTTCTCCTTTCGCGGCTCGCCTCCAATATCAAAATCCGCGGAGAACGTCCCGGACAATTGCAGCGAATGCAGTTGGCCATATGCCGACGTCATTTCCCCCATTAACTTCTGCGCATCCGGCGAGACTTTAGCTGTTGCGACGGTCGGGGTCGGCGTATCCGCCCCCCACACCGCACCCGCCGCCATCAACACCGCCGCTGCCGCCATCATCTGCTTCTTCATAATTGCTCCATTCGCTTGACGATCCACGAATGATAGCACCCCCGCCCGCTGAAAAGGTTGCAAATCCGTGGATTAACCGAATTCGTCGCCACGAAACGTGTTGCCGAGATAAGCACTGCGCACCTGTGCGTCGTTAATAATCTCTCGCGGCGTCCCCTCTTTGAATACCACTCCATCATTAATAATCAGCGCCCGATCGCACACCTTCAGCGTTTGCGCTACATTATGATCGGTAATCAAAACGCTTTTGCCGAACTCATCGCGTAGCCGGATCACTTCCCGCTGCAAATCCTCCACCGCGATCGGATCGACCGCGCTGAAAGGCTCATCCAGCAGGATCAATTTGGGATCCGTAATTAGCGCCCGGGCAATCTCCAGTTTGCGCTTTTCGCCCCCCGAACACAGAATCGCTCGCTGATTCCGCACTTTTTGCAGGCCGAATTGGTCCAGCAGCTTCTCCCCGCGTTTGATTCGCTCCGAACGGGAAATATTCAACGTCTCCAGAATTGCCAGCAAGTTCTGCCACACTGTAAGTTGCCGAAATATTGATTGTTCCTGCGATAAATACCCTATCCCCAGCCTCGCCCGCTTATACATCGGCAGATGGGTGATATCCTGGGCATCAAACGCCACCGCTCCCGAATCTGGCGTCACCATCCCCAAAATCATGCGGAATGTCGTCGTCTTTCCCGCTCCATTGCGCCCCAGCAACCCGACGATCTCTTCCTGGGTCAAAACAAAACTAACCTCGTCGACCACTCGGCGGTCGCCATAAGTCTTGATCAGTTTTGTAGTTTCCAGAAGGTTCATGCTGAGCGTTCCCGATGCGCGCTCGCATGGGGGCCGTAGTCTCTCCGCGCACACCTGAAAATCAAGGCCAGCCGTCCTTGTGGATAACTTGTGGACAATCTTGCTTCGAAACTAACTTCGTTGCCTAACTGTCTGTTACCCCGGCAACTTGGATCAGCACGTCTTTACCGATATCCATGCGATGGGCCGTTTAATCCGACGGGCGCAATCTTATAAGCAAAGATGAATCTAGCATTTATGAGCAATTCCTCCTCATGCCGTTACAAATTAACCAACTTTACACGCACTACGACCCGCTCGAAATCGGACAAAACGCCGATTTCACTGTTCTGGAATAAGTGCCCCAACCCATTGTGGATAACCGCCAAAGCGACCCGATGTGGAAAGCCCGTCGAAAAGTACCGAAGTTTTTGGTCTATCTCGATTTGACCCGTATTGTTCCGCCAGCATTTCTCGCGCGGCGTTCGGGCTTTCGCCGCCAGCTTCTCAGAAAGGATCAGGCACATGGCCACGGGCAAGGTCAAGTGGTTTAACGACCAAAAAGGTTTCGGATTCATCCTCGCCGACGTCGACAATCGCGATGTCTTCGTCCATCACAGCGTCATCGACGCCAGCGGCTTCCGCACGCTCGAAGAGGGCGAAGTCGTTGAATACGATGCCGAGCCAAGCGACAAAGGCCTCAAAGCCACCAAAGTCCGCCGGCTTCCCGTCGCGGTCTGAAAAAAAATATTTTGCGCAGTAGAATCCCGCAGCCGCATTGGCTGTGATCGCGCTGCGCCGTCTACTTGCCCCCGGACCCTGCACCGCCCGAACCGCCAGCCATTTTCTGCAGGATCAATCGCGCTACGTCGCTTTCAATCTCGGAAGGATACTGTCCGAGGATTGCAGCCTGCACGAGCTCCGATTGCCCGGCAAACCACTCCACCAGGCGCGAAGTCGCGGAGATCTGGGTCATCCCGAAACGCTTGCTGATATCCATCAGGCGTCGCTTGGCGTCCGGGGTCAGCTCAATTCGTACTATGATTCGTGCGGCCATATATCCCTGCATCGGTCTGTGAGGTTGTAGACGAATAGCGTCGATACAAAGGTAAGGGCGCTCACTGAAATAGAATTGTAAGGATCAAAATTTTCTCCGCCACCAAAAATCGCTCTCAATTAGTGGGCTTACAATAATTAATTCTCGTTGCCCTAAAGTGAACTTTTGTAGTCTTCATTGCCATTTCATCCTCGCCCCTTACCGCGTAATATTCATCAACCAATTAACCTTAAAGGCGCGTTAAAATGCGATCTAAAACTTTTCTCGCCACCGGCATCTTCATTATGACCAACATAACATTCTTCACTCCCGCGGCCGTCGTCGTTAATGAAATCCCTAACGCCACCGCGGCCTCGCTGGCGTTCACCAGTAACGATCCCATCGTCGTCCAGGCCCGCGCCTTGGTCGCCCAAGGTCGCTACGCCGACGCCGACGCCCTCTCACGCCAACCCGGCGGTGACCAGACCGCGCGGCAGGAAATGAGCGAAATTATTCGCCGCGCGCGCCAGGATTACACGCTGAATGACGCCCAGCTCCTGGAAAAAATCCAGAAATCCATTCCCGACGCTACGCCTGCCGACCTCGAGCGCTGGGACGCCGCCGGCCAGCTCACCTTCAAAACCATCGACGGCCAGCGTCTCTACTTCGGCCGCGAACCCTCCAACCTCTTCAAACTCAGCGACGAAGCCCGCACCCGCGCGCACAAGCCCAAATCCCTCGCCGACGACGCCACCAGCAAATGGAAACTCGTCGACCACCTCGCCAAAGTCGTCGCCGACGCCGAACGCACCGGCGATGAATTCGTCGACCCCATCCACCACCGCATCGTCTACTCCCTCTCCATCACCCCCGCCGACGGCGGCGCCAAGCCCGGCTCACTCCTCCGCGTCTGGCTCCCTTACCCGCAGGAATACCGCCAGCAGCGCAACGTCAAAATGATCTCCATGTCCCCCGAAGGCGGCTTCATCGCCCCCACCGCCGTCGACGGCAACCCCATCAAAGGTGCCCCGCAGCGCACCGTCTATTTCGAAAAGAAAATTTCCGATCCCAAGCACGAAGAAACATTCAAGATCGAATTTGAATACGACTCCTTCGCCTACTATCCCAAGCTCGATGACGCCAAGGTCCAGCCTCTCCCGGCCGATTTCGACCAGTCTTATCTGGCCGAGCGTCCGCCCCATATTGTCTTTTCTCCCGAGATCAAAAATGCCGTCGTCCAGGCCGTCGGCGATGAAACCAATCCCCTCATCAAAGCCCGCAAAATCTTCCACTGGATCGGCAGTCAGGTCCGCTACGCCTTCGAAGACGAATACTGCACCATCCCCAGCTACGCCCAGAAAATCATTATGTGCAAGAAAGGGGACTGCGGCATCCAGGCGACCCTCTTCATCACCATGTGCCGCGCCGCCGGCGTCCCGGCACGCTGGCAGAGCGGGTGGGAATCCAAAGTCGTCGGCAATTCCCAGCACGACTGGGCCGAGTTCTACGTCGCTCCCTGGGGCTGGCTCCCCGCCGATCAATCCTATGGCTTGCAACCTTCGACCGACCCCAAAGTCCGCGAATTCTACATCGGCCACCAGGACGCCTACCGCATGATCGTCAACCTCGACTGGGGCCAACCCCTTCAGCCACCCGTCAAATCCCTCCGCTCCGACCCCTCCGACTTCCAACGCGGCGAAGTCGAAATCGACGGCAAAAACATCTACTACGACAAGTGGGACTACAACATCGAATACCACCGCTCGTAGTTTTGATAACGCCTGTTCCCTTGATCGATATTCTGCGCAAAAGGCTATAATCAAGGCACATGAAGCTTTTCATACTCATGGGCTTCGCTGCGCTAATGGTGTTTGGCTGCGTGGATCAAATCCGCCAAGCTTTTCGCCTACGAGCCGATCCATTCCCTACATGGAGTATTACTGCCCCTTTGTGGTATGAAAAATTGGGGGATGCCGCTTTCGCTGCAGTTGTAGCTGCCGCGTGCATTAGCTATTGCATCCGTATTACCTCTCGCAAGGTACGCGGTGCGGCCCAACCTGTTGTGGTTCCTTGGCGCGATAAGCTTGAAATCCGCGTCGTTCTCTACGTCTGGGCCGCATCTCTGCTTCTTCGTCCGTTGATCGGTGTCATTAAAATAATCAAGGTAACTCCCATTGATCCCGTGGCCCTATGGATATTAATCATCTCCGATGGCCTTATCGTCCCTGCAATCGGCATCGCGGTCATTATTTACGATCAACAACGGATTAAGCGGGAATTTCGCTTGAACACAGGACGATGTCTTCTTTGTGGATACGATCTGCGAGCCTCACCTTCAAAGTGCCCTGAATGTGGCGCGAATGTTGAAAGCATTAGGGTTGCACCTCCGAATACGACCACTCCCAATTTCTAATTGGCTGTGTTGGCATAGCACCACTCCCGAATTCCGCTTCTCCTGCATCTCTCGCTTCTCTAACTTCGCGCCCCTTCCACCAATATTCTCATCTTGTCCAATCCCTTCTCGAACTGACTCCCCACCATTTTCTCCATGTTCATAAACATGCAAAACGCCTTCTGGCAATAAGCCCTTCTCCCCGACATCGTCCACGTCGTCAGCGTCTGGGCATCGGACTGCTTAAACGTAAACTCCGTGACATTCGTCGCCTTGAACGGCTTGAAAAATTCCAGCCGGATCAAAATCAAATCACTCGGTCGGCTCTCCGTAATCGTCATCTTCCCCATGCCTACCTTGTTGTTCCCCTCCCACATAAACTCCGCCCCCTTCCCCGACGCCGGCCCGGAGAATGTATTTTTCGCCGCCGGATCCATCTCCACCCACGGCGACCATGCTTCCCACTGATGAAAATCATTCACTTGCGCAAACACTGCCTCTGCTGGCGCGTTCATCACTGCTGATCGCGTCAGTGTGAACTCCGTCGGCTGCATCGCCACTACGATCAAAAACAGCACCACCAGCACGCTCAACCCGATCAATATGGGTATCCACATGGATAGTTCCTTTTATCGTTCGCCCAGATACTCGGAAAGTTGCTCAAATGTACCCGTCCACCCCATCTTCATGCCATCGCGGGCAGCATTAAACGTCGCACGCTCTTCCGCCGTCGCATTGAGCGGCTCCCACTGAATGCTCAGCGTCGTCTTCCGATCATGCTCCACCAGCGTCGTCGTTGTCAGCATTTCCCGCGGCCAATTCGCGCTGAACGGGTGCCGTGTCATTCCGCCCTTCTCATCCGAAAATGAATTCACCAGCACAATCTGCTCCGGCTTGATGATCTCCCGATAGACAAACTTTCCCCACATCTCCTTCCCATCCGGTCCTTGCATGCAATAGTGAAATATCCCGCCAGGCGTGAAATCCAAATTCGCCGTCGTGATCTTAAATCCCTTCGGCCCGAACCACTGCATCAGTTGATCCCGCTCCGTCCAGGCCTTCCACATCATCGTTCGCGGCGCATCAAATACCCGCGAAATCACAAACGGCCGATCGGCGTTCTCTTTCATCCCCACCTGCTCCGCCAGCCGGTCCAGTGTCTGCCCGAGTCCTTCCACGGCACCAAACTTCTTCGCTGTAGCATCGCGCAATTGCGCAGTCTCAAACACCATCCGCATCGTCAGTTTGGTTCTCTTTCCGCCGATATCTTCAAATTTCACCGTCACCTGAAATTTAGGATTCGACCCGTGGTCATACACCAGACGCTTCGGCTCGACGATCTCCAGATACTCAATCCAATTCGGATACTCTGTCCCATCCGGTCCGTGCATGATGTGTTCCCATACTCCCCGGGGCTTAAACTCCATCTTCTTCGTCTTCGTGCTAAACCCACGCGGCCCCCACCACTGATCCACATGCTTCGGATCGGTCCACATCTTAAACACCAGTTCTCGCGGCGCATCAAACACGCGCGTTGCGCTGATTTCCCGATCTGCGGTAACCATGCTTTTTCTCCTTGATTTTAATTTTCTTTAAATATTCATCCAGCCGATCGAAGCTTTCTTCCCAGAACTTCCGATATTCCTCCACCCATTCCTCGACTTGTTTGAGCGGCTTGGCCCGCAACCGGCAAGGCCTCCACTGCGCCTCTCTCCCGCGCTCGATCAACCCCGCTTTTTCCAAAACCTTCAAATGCTTCGACACCCCCGGGAGGCTCATTTTGAACGGCCCCGCCAGCTCATTCACCGACGCCTCCCCGCGCGTCAGCCGACCCAAAATCGCCCGCCGCGTCGGATCCGCCAGCGCCCCGAACGTTAAACTGAGTTGATCCTCCATATTTCGCCATTCAGTTAAATAACCGAATGGTAAAATACATCCCCCTACAAAAGCTGTCAACCATTATCGCAAAATGATTCTCCCCTACGGCGCCGGATACTTCGGCTTCTGCCCTTCAAGCACTCCGACGATATCCTTCACGACCCAGCTCATATTCTTCTGCGCCGTGTCCGTCCGGGCCGCCAGATGCGGCGTCAACAGCACGTTCTCCACTCCCAATAACGGAAAGTCCGCCGGCGGCGGTTCCGGATGATAGACATCCAGCGCCGCCCCATATAGCCGCTTGCCGCGAATCGCCTCGGCCAGCGCCGCCGCATTCAC
Organism: Tepidisphaeraceae bacterium; assembly: GCA_035656825.1. Lineage (GTDB taxonomy): Bacteria > Planctomycetota > Phycisphaerae > Tepidisphaerales > Tepidisphaeraceae > DASRRR01. The sequence goes on from DASRRR010000123.1 coordinate 74,690, forward strand.
CACTTCCCCCCGGCTGGTGTTAATCAAAATCGCATCCGGCTTCATCATCGCAAGCTGTTCCCGCCCGATCAGATTCTGATTCCCCGGCACCATCGTCACATGCAGCGTCACAATATCCGCCTGGCGATACAACTCCGCCTTCTCCACCCGCTCTGCCTTAAACCCCAACGACTCCGGCTGAATATCCAGCAGATCGTTGTACATCACCCGCATCCCATACCCATTGGCGGCGATATGCCCGACGCGCTTTCCCACGCGCCCCATCCCGATGATGCCGATCGTCAGCTCATTAAACTGTCTTCCCCGCACCGTATTTCGAATCCGCTTAAACTCAGCAGGGGGGTACGCCTGCGCACTGAAAAAATTCCAAGGCCTCAGCAACTGCGCAACATACCCAAATACAAAATCCCCCACCGCCAGCGTATTTGCATCAGGCGTATAGACCACCTCTACTCCGCGCCGCCTGCATGCCATCACATCAATATTCTCAATCCCCACTCCGCCCCTGCCCACCACGCGCAGCTTCGGCGCACGATCGAGCAGCGCCTGATCCACCCGCGTATACGTCCGTACCGATAGCCCCTCTGCCTCCCCGATCCATTTCTCAAACTCCGGCTCCCCCGCTGCCGCCTGCACCATCCGCACTCGCTCCGCCATCCACGCCAGCGGCTCCGGATCCCCACCCTCAGTCACAATCACCACCGGCTTCTCGTTGTTCATTCGACTCATTGCGTTTGGCTTCCCGATCCTCGTGTTGTTGGTGCCGTCGTCGAGGACATAAGGATATGTCCTAAATCATATTCCTGCCCGGCCCCATCGCGCATCGTGATCGACGTATCCCGCAGAATCGGCATCCCATTTTTCATGATCCGAACCACATAATTCCCCGGCGGCAACAAAAATCGCAACCGATATTGATTGTCCGCGCTAAACTTCTGATTCAATCCGCCGTCCAGCTTCAACCCCTCCACATCCACCTGAATCCCATCCAACTTCTCCCCGCCAAAAAAAAGCAACGTGCTCGTCGGCTCCGGCGAATTCACCCAGCGCACATACAACAACATCAACATCGAAAAGAACAACGCAAACGCCACGATGATCGCCCCATGTACAAACCAGGCACGTTTCGGCACCTCATACCCCGGATCATCCGCTGCCTTCACAGCGGGCTCTTCCGGCGTGCCAACAGCTTGATTGGGTTGATCCTTGCCCATGACGTTGGTTCCCAGTCTATCACATCGGCCTTTCCTGTCGCCTGGTTCATCCCAAACGCCCGATAATGGCACGCCAAATGCAATATCTCCCCTTTACAACCGGAGCCTGCCCAATTCCAAATTAAAGGAGCACCATGCGAACCATCCTCATTGCCGCCGCATTAACCAGCGTCCTGCTCGCAAACGGATGCACCGAATACGCGGGCGTAAAAAATAACTCCGACCGCTACACCACCCCCGAAGCCACCACTTACGCAGTCCCCGCCCGCAATGGTCAAACCACCGGCATGAATCCCTCCGGCGAAGCTGCCTCTGTCCCTTCAGCAGCAGATAGCAATACCGCCAATACTACGCACTGATCGGATTACATCTTCTGCCTGCCACTGATCGCATCGGCGAGAATATTCCGATTGGCATATTCAATGCTGCTCCCCGATGGCAGCCCGCGCGCCAATCGCGTCAATTGTACATTCGGAAACTGCGCCAGCAGACTCTGCAAATGCAGCGCCGTCCCATCCCCCTCCATCGTCGGGTTCGTCCCCATGATCACTTCGCGCACCGTCCCTGTCGCCAACCTCCGCAGCAACGGCTCAATCGTCAAATCCCCAGGCTCAATCCCCTCCAGCGGCGAGATCCTTCCCAGCAGCACATGATACACCCCCGTATATAACCCCGTCGCCTCCAGCGCCAGCAAATCTTTAGGTTGCTCCACAATGCAAACCACCCCCTGATCCCTCTCCCCGTCCTTACAAATGTCACAAGGATCTTCTTCCGTCAAATTGTAACAAATTGAGCAATGCTTGATCCGCGTCTTCACATCCCGGATTGCATCCGCCAGCTTCATTGCCTCCGCTGGCTTCTCTTTCAATAAATGAAATGCAATCCGCTCCGCCGACCGCATCCCAATCCCCGGCAGTCGCGATAACTGATTCATCAATTCCTGCAAACTCTGCGTGTAACTGCTCATGGCCCGCATTCTACGCGCACCACGCGAGCATTTCCCTATCGCGCAAACTTCCGCCCCGCCGCCGCCGCTACTGCCGCCACCAGATCCATCGCCTCCACCGGCTTGGTCACATGGATCTGAAACCCCGCCGCCATCGACCGCGCCTTATCCTGCTCGCTCGCATACGCCGTCAGCGCAATCGCCGGCACGCCTCCACCCTGCGCTCCGCTCATCGAGCGCACCCGCCGGAGAAACTGATACCCATCCTCCACCGGCATCGCGATATCACTCACGATCACATCAGGCCTGCGCTCCGCGATCCGTGCGATCCCCTCCGCCGCCGATCCCGCCGAAATGGTCTCCGCCCCATTGATGCTCAGCGCCTTAGCCACATACTTCCGCGCATCCGCTTCATCATCCACCACCAGCACACACAACCCCTTCAGCGGCTTCTTCATCCCATTCCCGTGCCCGGATGATTCCCGCAAATCCCCTGCCTCATTATCTGCTCCCGTTGCCAGTGGCAACTCCACTGTGAACATCGCTCCCGAACCTTCCCCTTCGCTGTAAGCACGCACAGTTCCACCGTGAAGATCCACGATATGTCTGACGATCGCCAACCCCAGCCCCAGGCCTGCATGATTCCGCGTCGACGACGAATCCGCCTGCCGAAATCGCTCAAAAATCACATTCAGATATTCCGGTCTGATCCCTCGGCCATTGTCCTTTACACTTATTTCAGCCATCTGCCCCGATTTCCGCACGCGCACATCCACCCGTCCGCCATCAGACGTAAACTTGATTGCATTCGTCAGCAAATTCCACGCGACTTGCTGCAGCCGCGTCAAATCCCCCATGACGCGCGATTCTGCATCGATCTCCACATTTAGGATCATCCCCCGTTCTGTGGCCGCGGGCCGGCATGATTCCACCGCAGCGGCGATCACTTGCGACAGACTCACCACACGCCGTTCCAATCTGATCTTCCCGGAAATAATCCGGCTCACATCCAGCAAATCATTGATCAGCTGCGCCTGCGTTTTGGCGTTCCGCTCAATCGCCTCCACCGCCTGCTCACTGGTCTCCGGATCGAGATTCGCCACCCGCAGCATCTGCGCCCAACCCAATATCGCATTGAGCGGCGTCCGCAATTCATGCGACAATGTCGCCAGAAACTCATCCTTCAACTGATTCGCAGCCTCCGCCTCCGCCCGCGCCGCCTGCTCCGCCACGATCTGCAAATGCTGTCGTTCCGAACTTTTCTTCTGGATTGCATAGCGGATTGACCGCTCCAGCGCCGCCGCCGTCACTTCCGACTTTCCCAGAAAGTCATCCGCCCCCGCCGCCATCGCCGCCATATCCACATCCCGATCCGGCTGCCCCGTCATCAGGATCAGCGGCCGATCGCACCCGCCCGCGATTGCCTCGCGGATAAATCCCACTCCATCCTGTGCCCCGAGCCGATAGTCCACCAGATAAACATCGTGCAAATTCCCCCGCGCCGCCGCCAATGCCGACCGATACTCCGGCCCCCACTCCACCTCAAACCGCGACGTCGTCGGCGCTTCGCTCAATAGCGCCCGCGCCATGGCAAAATCGTCCTCGTCATCTTCAACGACCAGTACGCGAATATTTGCCTCACCCCGTCCCTCGCTCATCGCAAATGCTCGTTTCAACTTTTCTTGTCGTTCGGCGGCAACTCCACAATCTCAAACCAGTACTTGCGCAACACGCGCATCACCGCCACCAATCCATCAAAACTCACCGGCTTGGTGATAAACGAACTCACCCCCAGGTCATACGTCCGGTAGATATCTTCTTCCGCCTTGCTCGTCGTCAGCACCACCACCGGAATATGCCTCAGCGATGGATCAGCCTTCAATTCCTTCAGCGCCTCCCGACCATCCTTCCGAGGCATATTCAAATCCAGCAAAATCAGCCCCGGCTTCGGGCTTGTCTTCGGATCGGCATACTTCCCCCGGCGCTGCAAATAATCCAACATCTCCTCCCCATCCCCCACCTCGCGCAGATCATTCGCCAGCCTGCTCTCGGCCAGCGCATCCCGCGCCAACATGCGGTCATCCGCATCGTCATCCACCAACAAAATAATGATCGGATTCATGCCATCAGGTATTGCCGGTGCCATCGTTTATCGTCGCCTCATCAAATGGTCGTTCCGTCTGTTGCAGCGGCAGTGTCACGATGAACGTCGATCCTTCGCCCGGAACGCTTCGCGCCGTGATCGAACCATGATGCCGCTCTGCAATCTTACGGCACACCGCCAGTCCAATGCCAGTCCCCTCATATTCATTTCGCCCGTGTAATCTCTGAAACACATTGAATATCCGGTCCAGATACTTCTCATCAAACCCGATGCCGTCATCCTTGACCCTCAACCGGCACACCCTCCCCATCTCCGCCTCATGTTCCACTTTCCCTGATATCTCAACCATCGTCCCTTTTCCGGGTTTATGAAACTTCAGCGCATTTCCGATCAAATTCTGCATGAGTTGCCTGATCTGCATCGCATCCGCCTCCACCGCCGGCAACGCCCCGATCTCCACCCGCCCGCCCGTCTCCTCGATCCGAGTCTCCAGGTCCGACATTACATCTTCGGCAATCTGCTTCAATTCCACCCGCGCAAATGGCTGCGCCCGCGTTGTCACCCGGCTGAACGTCAGCAAATCATTAATCAGCGCCGACATCCGCTCCGCTGCATTGAGCATCCGCCCCAGATAATCCCCTCCCTCTTCCCCCATCGCCTCTATATATTTCACCTTCAGCCGATCCCCAAATGCCCGAATTTTCCGCAACGGCTCCTGCAAATCATGCGACGCCACCGACGCGAAATCCTGCAATTCCCGATTGCTCCGCTGTAACTGTGCCGTATAGCGTTTGAGTTCTTCCTCATGTTTCCGCCGCTCCGTCACATCCCGGAACGCCACCACTGCCCCGATCCGCTCCCCGTTCTCTCCGATGATTGTGCTCCCCGAACTCAACAAATCCCGCCTCCTTCCATCTTTCCCTACCACCACTTTCTCCATATCCACCAGCAACTCCTCCCGCCACACCCGCGCCAACGGCCGCTCATCCTGCGCCATCGGCGTCACCCCATCCCCGTAAAACGTCTGATGATATTTCCCCCATTCCTCATAAGGCGTCGTCTCCGCCGGCAGGCTATACATCGCCAGCGCCGCCCGGTTCACCAGCACCACTTTCCCATTCTCATCCAGCGCCACGATCCCCTCTTCCAGCGATGTCAGCAGCGCCTTCAGATATTCCCGCTGACGATAAATCTCCTGCTCCGCACGTCGTCTCTCTTCCACCTGTTCTTCCAGCGATGCATTCGCCCGCGACAAATCCGCCGTCCGCGCCACCACCCTCCCTTCCAGTTCCTCCCGCGCCCGGTTGCTCTCCTGCACCGCCCGCAGCCGGCTCTCGCACATCAGCGCGATAAACGCCCCCTCCACCACAAACACCAGCAAATTCATCGCATCGCCGGATGCCGTCAATGTCAGCGAATACTTCGGATCCATAAACAGCCACCGCACCCCCAACGTCGTCAGCACCGTCGCCAGAATCCCCGGCCCCGCCCCCCCATACCATCCCGCCACGATCACGCTCACCGCCATGAGCAAAAACGGCGACTCCACCTGTGGCGACAATGCGCTCAGCGCATACTTCACCCCAATCCCCGCTCCCACCGCAAATGCCGCCACCAGATACCGCTGCCACAATCCATTGACCCACTTCTGCATATTTCCCCATTCTCCCACATTCCCCTCTATTCTGTCATCCCCCGCTTATTGCTCTTTCCGTTCCAACTCCTCCACCATCTCCCGCACACAACTCAGATGCGGGTTGATCTTCAGCGCCACCCGATACGCCTCCAGCGCCTCGGCCAATTTCCCCACATGCGCCAGCGAATGCCCGAGTCCCGCCCATGCCCCAAAATGCCCCGGCATCCTCTCCACCGTCCGCCGGCAATCCCCTGCCGACTCTTCATATTTTTCCTGCAAATAATTCGCGATCGCCCGTTGGTTGTACGCCTCGGCAAATCCCCCATCCAATTCAATCGCCCGATCAAAACACCGGATCGCACATTCAAACTCCCGCCGGTCCAGCGCCTGCGACCCCCGCGCCACCTCATGATTCGCCTGCGGCTTGTCCGACCCCCGCAGCCAGATCGACCAGAGCGCATGCTCCGCCATCTCATTGACCATCCGATCCGAATCCTTCAACTGCTCCACCAGCGGCGGCACGCAACACTTCCCCCCCACCAAAGCCAGCGCCAGCGCCGCTACCTTCCGCGCGTCACATACCTCACACCCCAGCAGCGACACAATCTGCTCCGGCGTCCATGTTGCCTTCAGCAGCGCAAGCAGCCCCACCATATCATTTGCTTCCAGCCGCGGTTTTACCGCTGCCACAAACCCCCGAGGATCAATCGTCTCACTTGGCGTCACACTCAACTGTAGGCCCCCGCCCTACTCCCTTCCATTGCTTGCCTAATACTTCGTCGGATGCTTGTCATCCGCAAACCGGTCATCATGCAACGACTGCTGCGTCTCCTCCGAATACGGACTGGCGTAATACGACCGCCTCTGCGCATCCGATGCACTCAGTCTCCGAGGCTCATACCCCGAATCCAACTGCGACGCACATCCGCCGCCCGCCGCTGCAACCAAAATCACAAAAATCCACTTTCGCATGTTCTTGGCCGGAACTATATCGAACCCTTTAGGGATTGTCATGCTCCATCTAATAGCCCACCGACCGCGGTCGGTGGGCATTCAAGGATGCCCCGTCTCCCCCTCCACCACCGGCATCACCGCCCGCGCCTCACTCTCCTTCCCCGCCTCCTCCAGCTTCTTCGCATACGCCACCCGCAATTTGTACCAATTGCTCTGCTTCAAAAACTCCCCCGCCATATCCGTATTCGGCTTCATCACCGCCGTCGCCGCCTGCTTATACAAAGCAAGCACCTGACTCTCCCTCCCCATCTGCTTCAGCACCCCCTCCGCCTTCCGTACCGCCGGCAGCGCCTCCGGCGTCACATTCACATACTTCTGAATCACATCCATATACATCTGCCCCGCCCGCATCAGATTTCCCCCCTTCTCCCACATCTCCCCCTCCCTGATCCGCACCCGCGCCGCCAAATCCGGCCTCCCCGCCAAACCCCCATACACCGCATCCCACAACTTCGACTGCACCCCCACATCCTCCACCGTCTGAATCATCGGCTCATCAATCGCCAGCGCAAAGTCCGGATAGTTCCTCCCGCACATCTTCTGCACCAAATCTGCCCACTTCTTTTTCTGCTCCAACGTCATCTTCCCACTTTCCCCAAGCTGCCCCACCGCCAACCACCCCGGCGCATACCCCGCGCTCTGCTTGAGCCCCATCTCAATCAGATCCAGCGCCCCCTGCGCCGTCCGATCCCGCGCCGTCAATGACGCCTCTGCCAATTCCGCCGGCACCGCCACCGAATTCGGATTCTCCAGGAGCAATAGCGCCGCATCCGTATACCCCGCCGCCTTCTCCCGCGCCGCTTCATCCGTCGTCATCGCATCCGCGAGCAGCGACAAATAAGAATCCGGCACCATCTCCCGCGACTGCGGCTCCATCAAATTCCCCCGCACATTCCGGTACGCGTCATACCTCCCCGAATCAAAATTCCACCTCACCCGCTTCCCCGTCGACTGCAAAAACCCCACCCACGCATGCGCCACCTCCGCCGACGAAGCCTGCGTATACGCCGACGGCACCCCGATCGCCTTCGCCACCTCCGTCGCAAAATACGCCTGATCCGCACACACCCCCCCATACTTCAAAATATTCGGCAGCGTAAACCCCTGCTTCGTCACCTCCTTCGGCCGATTCATCGTGTATGCGTTGTAGTCGTATTTAATATTAAAGAACAATTCCCCCACATTCCGATTCCGCGCATAATTTTTCAGCGCCCAATTCAACTCTGCGATCGAACTGGTCGTATCCACCACATACACCAGCAAATCCACCGGCATTCCCTTGATCCCAAACTCCATCTTGGTTTCATTGGCTGCATAATAATCAAACAGCGCCACCGGATCTGCCGCCCGCACCTTGTTCTCATTAATCTGCTGCACCAGCGGCTTCTTATGCACAATCGCAATCGCCGCCGCCAGATTCGGCAACCTCTCCACTTCCGCTTCCCGCTCCCGAACCAGCCTCCCCAGCATCCCATAAGCATCCTTCGCATCCTCCCCCGGCTCCAGCGCAAACGCGATCTGCCTCCCCACCTCCTCATGCCCCCGCAAATACCCCAACAGCGTCTTCCGCTCCTCCACCGGCTTCATCTTCTCCATCCCCCCCAGCAACCTCCGCGCATACGCCGCCTGCCGAAACGCCTCCCCATCCTTCTCCCCCCCATACACCGCCATCACCCCCATCACCTGCTCCATCTCCCCCCGCCCCTTCTTAAAATCCCCCCCCTCCGCCTCATCCAACGCCGCCTTCACCCGCCCCGCCACATAATCCCCCAGCGGCGAAGGCGCATTCACCGGCCCCACCGCAGCCATCCCCACCGCACACATCATCCACACAGATAAGCACCAGTATCGACTGTATCTTCTCTTATCTGTGTCCATCTGCCTTCTCATCTGTGGCTAAACACTCTTCGCCTTCCGATCCAAATGAATCGCCAGCACCGTCACATCCGCCGGCGTAATCCCCGAAATCCTCAGCGCCTGCCCCAATGACCGAGGCGTAAACGTCGCAAACTTCGACTTCGCCTCATTCCGCATCCCCAGAATCTTCGAATAATCCACCCCATTCGGAATCAACTTCGATTCCATCTGCGCAAACCGCGCAATCTGCTGATCCTGCCGCGCGATATACCCCGAATACTTCACCCGCACCTCAATCCGCCTCCCAACCGACGGCTCAATCCCCCCCGCCGCCGGACAAACCTTCACCAAATCCTCCCAGCTCACCTCCGACCGTCGCAGATAATCCACCGCCGTCACATCCCCCACCCGCAACCCCGCCAGCACGCTCTGCGCCGACGCCACCGCACCCAGCATCCCCTCAAACCCTATCCAGCGCGCATCTTCCACCAATCCCAAATCCCTCCCCACCTTGGTCAATCGCTCATCCGCATTGTCATTCCGCAAATGCAGCCGATGCTCCGCCCGGCTCGTAAACATCCGGTACGGCTCCGTCGGCGGCTTGGTCACCAGATCATCCACCATCACCCCGATATACGCCTGATCGCGCCGCAGCGTAAAATCCGCCTCCCCATTCTTCACCAGCCGCGCCGCATTAATCCCCGCCATCAATCCCTGCGCCGCCGCCTCTTCATACCCGCTGGTCCCATTGATCTGCCCCGCCAGAAACAACCCCGCCACCTTCTTCGTCTCCAGCGTTGCCCGGATCTGGCTCGGCCAGACCATGTCATACTCCACCGCATACCCATGCCGCAGAATCTTCGCCTTCTCCAGCCCCGGTATCAGCGGCAACAACTCCTCCTGCACCTCCGCCGGCAAAGAGGTCGAAATCCCATTGCAATAAATCTCCGCTGTCTCCAACGACTCCGGCTCCAAAAACACATGATGCCCCGTCTTGTCCGCAAACCGCACCACCTTGTCCTCAATACTCGGACAATACCGCGGCCCCGTCGACTGAATCTGCCCCGAATACATCGGCGCCCGATGCAGATTCGCCCGGATAATCTCATGCACCCGCTCAGACGTATTGGTAATCCAACACTCCACCTGCCTCATCGCCGGCTTCCACCCTCCGCTCTTCCCTGAACCCTGACCCCTGACCCCTGAACCCCCATACTCCGGCAAATAAGAAAACGGCAACGGCTCAACATCCCCCGGCTGCGCCTCCAACTTCCCAAAATCAATCGAATCCCGATGCAACCGCGGCGGCGTCCCCGTCTTCAATCTCCCCAGTTCCAACCCGAGCCGCGCCAAACACCCCGACAACGTCTTCGCCGCCGCCTCCCCCACGCGCCCTCCCTCCGTCTTGCTCTCCCCCGTATGCATCAGCCCCCGCAAAAACGTCCCCGTCGTCACAATCGCCGCCCGGCACCGCAGCACCCGCCCATCTCCCAATCGCACCCCCCTGATCCGAAGTGAAGACGAGGATAGAGGATGGAGGATAGAGGATAGCGAAGAAGCCGTTTCTCTATCCTCTATCCTCCATCCTCTATCCTCGCTTTCCTCTACTTCCAGCTCCGCCACCTCTCCGCCCACAACCGTCACCCCCGCCGTCTCCCCCAATATCCTCTGCACCTCCCGCGCATACGCATACTTATCCGACTGACACCGCGGCCCCCACACTGCCGGCCCCTTGCTCCGATTCAACATCCGAAACTGAATCCCCGTCGCATCCGCCGCTCTCCCCATGATCCCCCCCAGTGCATCGATCTCCCGTACCATCTGCCCCTTGGCCAGCCCCCCGATCGCCGGATTACACGACATCGCTCCGATCCGCGTCGGATCCAGACTCACCAGCGCCACCGCGCACCCCAGCCGCGCCGCCGCATGCGCCGCCTCCGCGCCCGCATGCCCGCCGCCGATCACCACAATATCAAACTCATGTTCCATCCATTGCCTCGCGACCGGAATGGTAGGAAATCCGCCGCTTCCGGTCCATTCTCTTTATATTTGACTTCCGCCCCCCCTCGATGCTCCAATATTGCACAACTAACTCAAATATATCATGAAAAAAGCACCCCTGATCCTGCCCGTAATGTTCCTTGCTCTCATCGCCGCCCGTTCGCGCCATGCCGCGGCTCCTCGTTCCTCCCCCTCGGCCACCCCTCGGCCTGCACCCACCACCGCCCCCACCAGCGAAGTCGCCAAAGACCAGATCGCCCTCGAGCAGGTCGAAAAACGCCTCCGCACGACCTACGAACAGGGCGATGACTTTCAAAAAGCTGACGCCGCCTACAAACAGACACAGACGGACTACGACACCGCCGTCAAAGCCGCTATCGAAAAGATCAAGACCAATCCTGAATACACCGCCGCCGTCGACGCCAAGCAAAAAGCGGAGGCCGACCAGCTCGCCGCCCGTACCGACAACTCTACCCCCGACCCCGCCACCGCCACCAAGGTCATGGACGCCCGTATGGCCGTCCACCAGCTCGAAACCAACGCCGGTGACGCCGACCCCGCCGCCAAAGACGCCAAAGCCAAGCTCCAAGCCGCCAAAGACGCCGTCAACGTCCTCCGCAGCAAGTTTGACCAAACCATGCGCACCGACCCCGACTACATCGCCGCAAAAAAGACCCTCGATGACGCCCGCGCTCAGGCCCATCACGCATAAAATTAACGCACTTTTTCATTGACTTGCCCACCTCCCCTCCATTTCAATGGTGTCTTAGCTCTATGATTGGCTAGGCCCATGAACCGTTTCGTCACTCTTACCATGATCGCCCTTCTTGTGGGCAGCGTCGGAGCTCGCCATCTGCGTATTCCCCGTGACGCCAACGCCGCCCCTAAAACTCTCGCCGACCAACAAGCCGAAAACGCCAAAAAACAATCCAAGAAAGACACGACTCCTGCTGCACAACCCGCTGATACCCCGGAGCCGACCACCTCTCCCTCCGACGCCTTCGCCAAAGCCCAGGCCAATCTCACCCAGGTCGAGCGCCGCCTCTGGGCCAACTTCGAAAAAAGCGACGACTACACCAAGGCCGCCACCGACCTGAAAACGGCTCAGGATGCCTACGACACTACATTTAAATCTTCCGTCACCAAACTGACCGGAAATCCCGACTACACCTCCGCCATCGAGGCCCAAAATCAAGCCGAAGCCGCCCTCGCCGCCGCGCGCACCAATGGCGACTCCAACATCCCCTCCCTGGCGATCGCCGTCATGGAGGCCAAAAAAACCGTCCACCAGCTCGAATCCAAAGCCGCCGAGCAGGACCCTGAAGTTAAAGAGGCCAAAACCAAAATTGCCGACGCCAAAGCCGCCGTCGATGCTTTGCGCAAGGGATTCAGCGACACGATCAAATCCGACCCCGACTACGTCGCCGCCGTCAAGGCTGTCGACGAATCCCGCCCGCAGAAAGCCTGACCGCTTTTCAATCCCGCCGCCGGTGTCTCAGCCGAATCCCCGCGCACCCCACCCCCAGCAGCAGTGCCCCCACCACCGTATAAGCCGCCACACGCTGACTCGTCCCCGACTCCCTCCCCGAATAAATCTGATACGCCATCCAAAACAGGCAGATCCCCACTACCACAAACGAAAACGCAAATCGCTCCAACCACGCCCGCAAATTCATTTCATCCCCCGCATCGCCGCCACCAACCCCCGCAAATTAAACTCCACCGCCTCCACCGTTGGCGTCAATCCCAGCTCCACCAGCGTCTTCGTCGTGATCGGCCCAATGCTCGCAATCTTCACCCCCGCCAATTTCTCCCGATACGTTGGCCCCAGCAGCGCCGCCAAATTCTTCGCCGTCGAACTGCTCGTAAACGTCACCCACTCCACCCGCTTCTCCTCAATCGCCTCCACCACCTCCACCGGCAAACTCTCCGCCCCCCGCGTCTCATAGATCGCCACATCATTCACTTCCGCCGCCCCCTTCTCCTGCAACCTCTCCCGTAACATCGGCCGAGCAATATCCGCCCGCAACAACAAAAACCGCTTCCCCTCCACCTCCCCGCGCCCAATCAATTCCGCCGCCAGCGCCTCCGCCACAAACTCCTTCGGACACAAATCCACCCGCAGACAAAGCTCCCGCCCAATCGCCTCCGCCGTCACATCCCCAATCGCCGCGATCTTCGCTGTCCCAAACGCCCGCGCATCCAGCCCCAGCGCGATCAGTCTTTCCTTCGCCGCCACTACCCCATTCTGACTCGTAAAAATCACCCAGTCGTATGTGCCCACATTCTTTAGCGCCTTCTCAATCCCCGCCCCATCCCCCGAAGGATGAATCTCAATCGTCGGCGCCTCCAGCACATTCGCCCCGAGTTCCAACAACTCCGCCGTCAACTCCGACGCCTGCGACCGCGTTCGCGTCACCACCACCGTCTGCCCAAACATCGGCCTGCTCTCAAACCAATCCAGCGTCGGCCTCAACGACACTACCTTCCCCACAATCGTAATCGCTGGCGGCCTCAATCCCGCCGCCGCCACCTTCTCCGCCAAATCCCCCAGCGTCCCCACCACCGTCTCCTGCTCCGGCCTCGTCCCCCACCGAATCGTCGCCGCCGGCATCGATGCATCCATCCCATTCTCAATCAACTTCTCACAAATCCCCGAAAGCGACTTCACCCCCATATAAAACCCCAGCGCCGGCAACTTCGCCAGCGTCCCCCAATCAATCTCCGATGCTGAACCCTGACCCCTGAACCCTGAACTCTCCTCCTTCTCATGCCCCGTCACAAACGTAAACGATGAATTAAAATCCCGATGCGTCACCGGTATCCCTGCATACGCCGGCCCCGCCACCGCCGCCGTTATCCCCGGCACCACCTCAAACCGCACCCCCGCCCCCTTCAATGCCTCACATTCCTCCCCCCCGCGCCCAAAGATAAACGGATCTCCCCCCTTAAGCCTGACCACCCGCTTCCCCTTCAATCCCAGTTCGACTAGCAAAGAGTTAATACTCTCCTGCGTAAACGAATGCGCCGCCGCCTTCTTCCCCACATAAATTTTTTCCGCTTTCGGGCAATGCGAAAGCAGCAGCGGATTCGCCAAATAGTCGTAGACCACCACCTCCGCCAGTGCCAATAACCTCGCTCCCTTTAAGGTTAAGAGTCCCGGATCACCCGGCCCGGCCCCCACCAGATAGACCACTCCCTTGCCCGTTTTGTCAGAAACCGAGGATGAGTCAGAGGTTAAATTACCCAAGTTAAATCAACTTTGCCGTTTATCTGGCCGATGAATCCTATAGGACCAAGCCGCCGGACTCGGAAACGTCCCGACCGCGGCCACTTTCACTCGCAGGAGAGCATTATGGTTGCCTTGCTCAAAATGCCAAGACTCGCCACTACCGAAGATTCTTATTCCAGCACCGCCACCTCCGAACGCCGCATCTTCGAACGCAAGGAAATGCATTATCGCGTCGAAGGCCGCCGCACCGACCACACCGTCACCGCCCGCCGCCAACCGCATTTGTCCCTCTCCCTCCGCGACCTCTCCGTCGGCGGCCTCAGCGCCATCACCGACGTCCCCGTCGCCCCCGGCGAAGGCCTCGCCGTCTTCTTCCCCCCCCAAGGTATCCGCTCCGGCTGGGACGCCTACGGCCGAGTCCTCCGCTGCGACCCCGCCCCCCTCGGCTACCGCATCGCCGTAGAATTCGACTCCCTCCCCGCCGCCTAAAAAACCATTCCCTCAAACCACTTTTAGCCGCAGCCCTCTGGGCTGCGGTTTTTTCATTCAATCGTTCAATCTCTTCTTCACTACCCATATAATGCAACCAGATGGACCTGAAGCCCAAACCCAACCGCGCCCTCTACATCCAAACCCTCCGCCGAATGACCCCCGCTCAGCGTCTTGCCAAAACCATCGAGCTTTCCGAACTCGGAAAAGAACTCTTCCTTCATGGCCTGCGCAAACGCTTTCCCGATGCCGACGACAAACAAATTCACACTCTCTACCTAAATCGGATTTCTCGTTGTCACAATCGGAATTACTAAAAAAAGTCATCACGGTGCTAACGGCGTCTCAGACGCCTTATATGCTCACCGGCTCATATGCCTCAAGTTTGCAAGGCGAACCTCGTTTGACGCATGACATCGACCTCGTCGTCGCGATTACTCCAGAAGCCGTCCAATCCCTGCTACTCGCCTTCCCTGCCCCGGATTACTACCTTGACCAAAACGCCATCACTGAAGCCATTGCCCGCAAAACCCAGTTCAATCTTCTGGACATCACCGGCGGCGACAAAGTCGATTTCTGGCTTTTGACAACAGATCCATTTGACCAATCTCGCTTCACACGTCGTTACGTCGAAGAATTCAAAGGGCAGCCAATTTTCGTTTCACGCCCTGAAGATACCATCCTCATGAAATTGCGCTGGACAGAAATGTCCGGCGGCAGCGAAAAACAGTTCGGCGATGCACTTGCCGTCTATGAACTTCAACTGCCAACGCTCGATCTCGCCTACATCGAACACTGGGTACAGGCTTTAAATGTCACGCAACTCTGGAATCGCCTTCAAAACGAAGCAAACTCGGAAAATTCTTAACCTCCCTACCTTCGCGTGATTTCTTCGCGTCCTCCCTTCGCGGCCATCGCGATCTCTTCCTTCCCTCCCCCATGTAGCACAACTCCCTCCCCCCCGCTAAAGTATCCCCCCTGATGTCCGACACCCGCCCTCAATCCCCCGCCCTCGTCGCCGTCGCTGGCTGGATCCTCCCCGGCCTCGGTTACTGGCTCATCGGCCACCGCGCACGCGCTGTCACCGTCTGCATCACCATCCTCTCCCTCTTCACCCTCGGCCTCCTCGTCGCCGGCATCCGCTCCGTCGATGTCCCCGGCTACAACGACGACGGCAAGCTCACACTCGTACCCTCCACCGACCAACCCGCCATCACCGCTCACCCCATCTCCGAAATCCTCAATAAACCCTGGTACATCGGCCAAATCCTCGCCGGCCCCATCACCATCCTCTGCTCCGACTATTCCATCAATCTCTCCAAACCCCTCCCCGACAACCCCGACGTCTCCCCCGCCGCCAAAGCCCACGTCCGCGTCGCCGAGATCGGCACCCTCTACTCCGCCGTCGCCGGCATGCTCAACCTCCTGGTCATCATCGACGCCGCCCATCGTGCCAACCGCTCCAACTCCGAAAAGGCCCCCGCATGACCCCCATGACTCTCCTCGCCCAGGCCTACGTCTACCACCCGTTCCTCGACCCCCTCCCCGTCTGGAACGTCTGGTACCTCCTCCTCGTCCCCCTCTGCGCCGGTGTCTCCATCGTCTGGAAATCCATCAAATGCGAATCCATGCGCAAAGTCCCCTCCCAATCCGCAGGCCTCCTCTTTTGGATCCTCCTCACCATGATCCTCGCCGCCGCCGGCCTAGCCGCCCTCGTCCGCCTCATCGAACACTTCATCGGTTAATTCTTCACACGCCTCTCTACCTGCCTCCCCTCCACAATGTCGGCAACGGCGCCGCATGCAAATTTTTCCCAAACGGCACCACCTCCGACCCTGTGTACAACACAATCCCTCGCACAAACCGCTCTCCCGCCACCTCCGCTAGCGCCCGCAACCCCTTGAAATGTCCACCGCCAATCGTCCCCGAAGCCTTCACTTCAATCCCCACCACCCTCCCCGCCGCATCTTCTAAAACCAGGTCCACCTCTTCTCCCCCATGTGTCCGAAAATGAAACAAACCTGGCTTCCCTTTAGACCATCCGCGCTGCTTCATCAATTCCAGCGCTACAAAATTTTCCAGAATCCCGCCCCCTAACGTCGGATCATTTTTCAACCGCTCCGCATCAATCCCCAACAGATAAGTCAACACCCCCGTATCATTCACCAGCACCTTCGGCGACTTCACCAGCCTCTTCCCAATATTCGCAAACCAAGCCGGTAAAGTCTGAATCAAAAACGTCGCCTCCAGCAATCCCATGTGTCTCTTGAGCGTCGTCTGTGGCATCGACAACCCCCGTGCCAAATCCGCATAATCCAACAGCGACCCTGCCCGTGATCCAACCAGCGCCAGCAATCGCGGCAAATCTCCCAGATCGCGCACATTCGAAATATCTCGTACATCCCGCTGAAGAATCGTCATGATATACGACCCAAACCATGCCCTCCGCCGCTCCTCCTCCTGACGTTTCAGCATCTCCGGATATCCCCCCATAGTGATCCGATCCACTATCTTTCCCCACCCCTCCCCCTGCACTTCTCCAAACT
>DASRRR010000124.1:0-18216 GCA_035656825.1 Tepidisphaeraceae bacterium
CTCCTCCATCCTCAACTTCAACCCCGCCGACTTCGCCTTCGACCTCTCCCAATTCATCACCCCCTACACCGGCACCTGGTCCATCCAGCAATCCTCCCCCACCGAACTAGACCTGATCTACACCCCCGTCCTCCCCGAACCCGCCACCCTCCTCTTTCTCGCCCTGCTCTCCCCTCTTTGTCGCCTCCCCCGACGATGAACCAACCCCTCATCTTCGACGGCCGCAACTGCCTCCTCCGCGACGTCATGCGCGAAAACGGCTTCCAATACTACCCCATCGGCCGCCCCCCCATCGAAAACACCCTCCGCCTTAAATCCCGCGCCTAATACGATTCCAGGGTGCTCGCGGCGATGGTGCTGGAGTGGATTCCGGCCGATCAGCCGGTGGTTTGTCCCGTGGACGACGCCACTCCGCAGCACAAGGGCAAGCACGTCTACGGCAACGGATGCTATCACGACGCCTGCCGGCCCTAGCGTTGCCGGTGCTGTGCGCGCCGTATCGGCCATAGAAGCTTAATACGTCCGATGGCCGGCGGCATAAGACCCCCATCGATCTGGCCCGGCAATTGATGGCGACGCTGATTCACTGGCTTCCCGCCAGAACGTTCGTTCTTCAGCGACGCGATAACCAGCATGCGCCGGTTATGCTGGGCCGAAGTTTTGAAACAGTTGTCGGCCCATGTGAGCGTGATAAAACTTCCGAACCGTTTACGCCTCCCACCGCCGGATCAGCTCAGCCGTGCCGCGTGACATCATGAATACTGGCAAAAGTCGAGATTATTGGCCTCTCGCAAAGCTTTAATGACATCCTCGGCCGGTTCGACTTCTATTTTCTCGGCTTCGCATGCATCAATTCGTCGTTCTATCTCTGCCGCCCATAATGCATCGATCTCTGCCGGCCTCATCCTTATCAGCCATTTATCAATAAATTCCGCTTTTTCTTCTTCCGAAAGGCTTTCCCCCTGCTCCAGAATTTGATCCACACTCCTTGGCCCTACTGCTCCAATCAGTATACACAACTCCCTGCGCCGGCGCATCAGAATTATGAATTATAAGACCTTCGCACCCTCAATTTCACCTCCATTTCCCAACACTCCCTAAAGCGCATCTCTCTATCCGTCGATGAAATCCTTGACCAGTGCCTCTGAATTGATCGGCGAGTTGTACTTCTATGGAAACCCCCGAACCACGAAAAGCCGGCTACATCGACGCCTTGCGGCTCTCTCCGCGCCAGCATACCGAGATTCTCAACGAACTCGATGCTCGCCACTCCGCCGCCGATGATGCCGAGCGCCGTATCGATCAGCGCCTCCGTTTCACCGAGCAGGCTCAACTCTTCGTCCAGCTCCGCCACCCCGGCGGCACCGCGGGCAACTACCTCGTCCGCACCCGCAACCTCTCCCGCACCGGCATCGGTTTCCTCCACGGAACCTTCGTCTACAACGGCACCCCCTGCACCATCGCCCTCCGTTCCACCGACAAAATCGTCGTCGCCATGGAAGGCCGTGTCGTCCGCTGCAATCACGTCCGCGGCCACGTCCACGAAGTCGGCGTCCGCTTCGATAAACCCATCCGCCTCCGCCAATTCCTCGGCGGCATGGCGCCCGTCGACGGCGATGACGCCCACTCCACCGAACTCCCGCGCCTCTCTGGCCGTGTCCTCTCCGTCGATGATTCCACCAACGACCAGGACCTACTCAAATTCCACCTCCACAACCTCGGCGTCGATTGCGATGTCGCCACTACCGCCCTTGACGCCGTCGATATGGTCGACAGCGCCAAATATGATTTCATCATCTCCAACACCACCCTAGGCGGCGGCATGTCCGGGTTCGAATTCGCCGAAGCCCTCCGCAAATCCAATTTCACCCGCCCGATCGTCGCCATGACCGCCGACGAATCCGACCTCACCCGCACCCAGGCCCTCGCCCGCGGCTTCACCGCTGTCCTGATCAAACCCTACCGCTTCGAAGATCTGCTCCATCTTCTCCTCCAGCACTTTACCCCCGTCTCCTCAGGCTCACAGGAAGTCCTCGCCAGCGAACTCTGGTCGGATGTCCCGCTTCGCCCGCTGATCCGCAAATTCCTCGAACGCCTGACCGCCCAGGTCGGCGAACTCCACCGGCTAGCCGAATCGCCCGAATCGCAAACGCTCTTCCGTAAGCTCTGTACCGACCTCAAAGGCTCCGCCGGCAGCTATGGCTACCCTGGCATCAGCCGCGCCGCTCACGCCCTGCTCGATCAGGCATCCCCCTACGAATTTCGTGCCCAGCTTGCCACGCTTGAATCGCTCTGTTCCGCCGCTGTCCGCATGCTCGATGCCGAGGCGGATGCTCATAAAAACGCCAACGCCAACAACGGAAATGTCGCCGGCGCTGCCTAACTAGTTGTACCCAAAAGGATTTGACGATCATGACAACCGCTATTGCCACACCAGCCAAGCAGACTCTCGGCGTTGCTCCCGTTGCCGCTGCTGAAGAAAATTCTTCAACTGTCTTCGTCGGTCGCCAGCCGATCTTTGATCGGCGCAAAAACGTTTTTGGCTACGAACTCCTTTATCGGACTGGAGATAAGTCCAACGCCTTCGCCGCTGGCACGGACGGCGACGCCGCGACGCGCGCCGTGTTGCATGGCTCACTGAACGTCGTTGGTCTGGCGGAATTGACGGGGTCGAAAAAAGCGTTTGTGAATTGCACTAAGACGACTTTTGTGAATGACGAATATGTTGTGCTTCCGCCGACGGGGTCGGTGGTGGAATTGCTGGAGACGGTGATGCCCGATCCGGAGATTCTGACGGCGCTGAAGCGTGCCAAGGATGCCGGCTATGTGTTGGCGCTGGATGACTTTGCGTTCGGGGCGGAATACCGGCCGTTCCTGCCGCTGGCGGATATTCTCAAGGTCGATTTCCTGGCGACCACCGCGGATCAGCGCCGGCGGTTGACTGAGCAATTTTCGAATCGGGGCAAGACGCTTTTGCTGGCGGAAAAGGTCGAATCGCATGAGATGTTCGAGGAAGCCGTCAAGCTCGGCTACACGTACTTTCAAGGCTATTTCTTTTGCAAGCCACAGATTATAAGCCGGCGCGATATCCCGGCATTTAAGCAGAATTGCTTGCGGTTCATCCAGGAAGTGAACAGCCCGGCGATTTCGTTTGAGCGGTTGGAAGAAGTCGTCAAACGCGATCCTTCGCTGTCGACCAAACTGCTGCGTTATCTCAATAGTGCGGCTTTTGGACTCACCAACCGGGTTTCTTCGATTCGGCAGGCGCTGGCGCTGCTTGGGGAGAAGCCTTTGCGGAAGTGGGCTTCTTTGATTGCGATTTCGGAACTGGGGAGGGATAAGCCTACGGAACTGATGACTACGGCGCTAGTTAGGGCGCGATTCTGTGAATTGCTGGCGTCGCATGCGGATTTGCGGGGGAGGGAGCTCGATTGTTTTATTATGGGCTTACTCTCGGCCGTGGATGCGTTTACGGATCAGACATTAGCGGAGTCGGTGGCGGATATTCCATTGCCGGCGGATGTGACGGCGGCGTTGTTGGGTGGGGATAATCCGATTGGGCAGGTGTACTCGATTGCTTTGGCGATTGAGCGGGGGAGGTCGGTGCGGGCTGGGGAGCTGATGGCTAAGTGTGGTATTCAGTTCGAGATAGGGTCGCATGTCTATCGGCAGGCGATCGAATGGGCGGACCAAAGCACGATCAGCTAAAGCAATAATATGGATAGGATTTTCGCAACAACAGATGGAGGATTGCGTATAGAATTGCAATGATGAGCAAGCGCTGGTCTGTCGTCGGTATGGGCGTCGTGGTGGCGGGGGCTTTTTTGCTATTCCAGGCTCTACCGAAACATGCGCTGGGCGATGATTCGGCAGCGAAAGGTACTGAAAATCCGACCAAAAATACCCCGAAAACGATCGTGTTTAATCGGGATGTGAGACCGATCCTTTCGGATCGGTGTTTTTCTTGTCATGGGTTTGATGAGAAGAAGAGGCAGTCGAATTTGAGATTGGACACGCGGGCGGGGGCGTTTGATGAATTGCCGAAGCATAAGGGGAAGCGGGCGTTTGTGCCTGGGCGGTTGGATTTATCGTACGCGTACCAGCGGATGATCTCGAAGGAGCCGGCGGAGCAGATGCCGCCGCCGACGTCGCATTTGACGATTGATGATAAGGATCGGGAGGTGATCAAGGAGTGGATCTTGCAGGGGGCGAAGTGGCAGGATCACTGGGCGTTTGTGAAGCCGGTGAAGGCGGAGGTTCCGAAGACCCACGGACCGCAGTCCGCGGGCTTTGGGGATTGGGATGTGAATCCGATTGATCATTTTATATTGGCGCGGTTGGATGAGGAGGGGTTGAAACCTTCGCCGGAGGCGGATCGGGCGACGCTCATTCGGCGGGTGTCGATGGATTTGATAGGGTTGCCTCCTACGCCGGCGGAGGTGGATGCGTTTGAGAAGGATACGGCGCCGAATGCGTATGAGAAGGTGGTGGATCGGCTGCTGGCCAATCCGCACTATGGGGAGAAGATGGCGGCGCACTGGCTGGATGAGGCGCGGTATGCGGACTCGCACGGGTTTCAGTCAGATCCGGAGCGTTTCATGTGGCATTGGCGGGACTGGGTGATCAATGCGTTTAACTCGAACATGCCTTATGACGAGTTTACGAAGGAGCAGCTCGCGGGGGATTTGATGCCGAACGCGACGGATGACATGAAGATCGCGACGGGGTTCAATCGGAATCCGCGCATGAACTCTGAGGGTGGGATTATTGATGAAGAGTGGCGGGTGGAGACGGTGATTGACCGGGTGGACACGACGAGCCAGACGTTTCTGGGTTTGACGATGGCGTGCTGCCGGTGTCATGACCATAAGTTTGATCCGATTACGCAGAAGGAATTTTATTCGTTCAGCGGGTATTTCAATTCGATCAATGAGCGTGGGGAATATTTCAGCGTGGGGCTGGATAAGGGGATCAATGCCGGGCCGACGATGAAGGCGTTTTCGGCGGATACGAAGGTGAAGCTGGCGGAGCTGAATGGGGAGATCAAGACGGATGAGGGGAAGATGGCGAAGTTGAACGAGCGCGTGCCGGGGTTGGAGAAGGCGTTTGTGGCGGGTGGCGGGAAGATGGAGGAGCCGAAGGGATTGGCGTTGCGGTTTGCGCTGGATGGATCGGTGGGAGGAGTGGACGGGGAGGGGAAGGCAGTGGCGGCGCATTTTGTGGAGAAGGAAGGAGCGAAGGCGGCGACGCAGCCGGTGTATGTGGCTGGGAAGATTGGGGGTAAGGGAGTGAAATTTACGGGAGAGGCGATTGATGCGGGGAACGTGGCGGACTTTGAGAGGACGGATGCGTTTTCGTATGGGGCGTGGGTGAATTTGCAGGGTGGGGATGGATCGATCGTCAATAAGATGACGGATGCGCCGGCGTTTCGTGGGTTTGATTTGTATTTGCAGGGTGGGAAGCTGGCACCGCATTTTGACAGTAATTGGCCGCAGAATGCGCTGAAAGTGGTGACGGCGAATGCGCTGCCGCTGAATCAGTGGGTGCATGTGTTTGTGACGTATGATGGGTCGGCGAAGCCGGAGGGGGTGAAGATTTATGTGAATGGTGCGGAAGTGGGGACGACGACGGAAGTGAATGCGCTGCACGCGGTGCCTGGGGAAGTGGTAAAGGGGAAGGTGACAGGATCGATGCGGAGCGGGGCGGCGTTGCTGATCGGGCGGAGGGTGAAGGGATCGGCGTTGAACGGGTCTGTGCAGGACGTGCGGTTTTATGGGAGGGTATTGTCTCCGACGGAGGTGACGGCGCTGGTGATCGGGCCGGAGCTGGAGACGCTGGTGAAGGTGCCGGTGGAGAAGCGGACGAAGGAGCAGAAGGAGGAGATGGCGTCGGCGCTGTTGGGGGGATTGCCGGAGTATCGTGAGGCGGTGAATGGGATGGGGAAGGTGCGGGGAGAGATCGCGGGGATAGAGAATGATCCATCGAACACGACGATGATCATGGCGGAGCTACCGAAGCCGAGGGATACGTTTGTGTTGAAGCGTGGGCAGTATGACATGCATGGGGACAAGGTGGAGCTGGGGACGCCGGCGGTGTTGAATGCGTTTCCGAAGGGCGCGCCGAACAATCGGCTGGGGCTGGCGGAGTGGATTGTGTCGAAGGACAATCCGCTGACGGCGCGGGTGCGGGTGAACCGGCTGTGGGAGAAGTTTTTCGGGGTGGGGATTGTGAAGACGAGCGAGAATTTCGGGACGCAGGCGGAGTGGCCGAGCCATCCGGAGTTATTGGATTGGCTGGCGTGCGAGTTCATGGATAAGGGGTGGGACATGAAGGCGATCCAGAAGGAGATGGTGATGTCGGCGACGTATCGGCAGTCGTCGGACATGGCGGAGGGGATTGCGGAGCGGGACCCGGACAACCGGTTGTTGTCGCATGGGCCGAGATTTAGGTTGTCGGCGGAGGAAGTTCGGGACCAGGCGCTAGCGGTGGCGGGGATATTGTCGCCGAAGATTGGTGGGGCGAGCGTGAAGCCTTATGAGCCGGGGGATTTGTGGGCGGGGAATTTGTTTGGGAACCTGGCGACATACAAGGTGGACAGCGGGGACAAGGTGTATCGGAGGACGTTGTACACGTTTTTGAAGAGGACGGCGGCACCGGCGAATGAGATGATCTGGGACATGCCGAGCAGGGAATATTGCGTGGTGAAGCGGTCGAGGACCGATACGCCGCTGCAGGCGCTGGATGTGATGAATGATGAGACGTATGTGGAGGCGTCGCGGGTATTGGCGGAGAAGATGTTGGAAGAGGGTGGGAATACGCCGGAGGAGAGGATTGGGTATGCGTTTAAGAAGGCGACGTGCCGGATGCCTACGGAGGATGAGATGAAGATATTGGGGGGAGAGTTAGAGAAGCAGTTGGATCATTACAAGAAGGATGCGGCGGGGGCGGAGATGCTGGTGAAGGTGGGGGATACGCCTGTGGATAAGAAGTTGGATCAGAAGGAATTGGCGGGATATACGATGGTGGCTAGTACGATTTTGAATTTGGATGAAGTGATTAATAAGAATTAAGAAAGAGTTTTAGCCACAGATGAAGACAGGATTAGAAATAAGGAATGATCGGATTAGTTTTAGTAGAGGCACGGGCGGGACGCCCGTGCGACTTGGTTGGAGAGCACGGGTTGAAAACCCGTGCCACTAGAAGATGCATAGAGGCGCGGGCGAGACGCCCGCGTCACGATAGAGCGGATAACACTCAATACTCGACATTGAACACTTGGCGTTCAATGAAGAGAGTAGATGGAGATTGTGATGAGCCGGGAAATTGATGATGTGTTGCGGCGGCAGGATGCGTTGAATCGGCGGACGTTTTTGACGCGGACGGCGTCGGGGATTGGGATGGCGGCGTTGGGGTCGTTGCTGGGGCCGGGGGTGATGGCGAATTTGGTGGGGGGGGAGGGGAAGACGGTGGTGACGGAGGGAGGGGCGGGGATGACGTTGGGGTTGCCGGGGTTGCCGCATTTTCCGGCGAAGGCTAAGCGGATTATTTATTTGTTTCAGTCGGGTGCGCCGTCGCAACTGGACTTGTGGGACTATAAGCCGGGGCTGGCGGAATTGAGGGGGAAGGATTTGCCGGCGTCGGTGCGGATGGGGCAGAGATTGACGGGGATGACGGCGGGGCAGGCGACGTTTCCGACGGCACCGAGCGCGTTCAAGTTTGATCGGGCGGGGAAGAATGGGGTTTTCATTAGTGAATTGATGCCTTATACGGCGAAGGTGATGGATGAGATTTGTTTGATTAAGTCGCTGTATACGGAGGCGATCAATCATGATCCGGCGGTGACGTTTTTCCAGTCGGGGTCGCAGCTTGCGGGTAGGCCGGCGATTGGATCGTGGTTGTCGTATGGATTGGGGTCGGAGAACAAGGATTTGCCGTCGTACGTGGTGATGATTTCGAGGGGGAAGGGTCAGCCGCAGCCGTTGTGCGATCGGAATTGGGGGTCTGGGTTTTTGCCGACGCAGCATCAGGGGGTGCGGGTGGAGAGCGGGGTTGAGCCGGTGCGGTATTTGAATGATCCGTCGGGGGTGGATCGTGGGACGAGAAGGGCGATGCTGGATGCACTGGGGAAGATGAATGGGTTGCGGGAGAATGTGGTGCATGATCCGGAGATTGGGACGCGGATCAGTCAGTATGAGTTGGCGTATCGGATGCAGGCGGCGGTGCCGGAGTTGGCGGATATATCGAATGAGCCTCAGGATGTGCTGGACATGTATGGGCCGGATGTGAAGACGCCGGGGACGTTTGCGGCGAATTGTTTGCTGGCGCGGAGATTGGCGGAGCGGGATGTGCGGTTTATTCAGTTGTTCCATCAGGGGTGGGATCAGCATGGGGAGTTGCCGAAGTTTATTCGGCAGCAGTGCAAGGACACGGACCAGCCGACGGCGGCGTTGTTGACGGATTTGAAGCAGCGCGGGTTGCTCGAGGATACGCTGGTGATTTGGGGTGGGGAGTTTGGGAGGACGGTGTATTCGCAGGGGGTGTTGACGCCTGATAATTATGGGCGGGATCATCATCCGCGGTGTTTCTCGGTGTGGATGGCGGGAGGAGGAATCAAGGGGGGGATTTCGATCGGGGAGACGGATGATTTCTCGTATAACGTGATCGCGGATGGAGTGCATGTGCATGATTTACATGCGACGATCCTGCATTTGATGGGGATTGACCATACGCGGCTAACGTACCGGTTTCAGGGGAGGTATTTCAGGTTGACGGATGTGGCGGGGAATGTGGTGAAGGCGGCGTTGGCGTGAGGTATAATTGAAGCGGAGGTTTGCCGATGGGTATTTCATTGACGCCTGAAACGGAGCGGTTGATTGAAGAGAAATTGAAGCAGGGGGGATATTCCACGGCGGATGATCTGGTGCATGCGGCGCTCGGAGCTTTAGAGGAGATGGAGTTCGGTCCGTTGAGTGGGGAGACGCTGGCAGCGATTGATCGAGCGGAAGATCAGATCGAACGGGGAGAGTATCGGGAGCTCAGCGAGGTAAAGGCGGAGTGGGAAGCGAAGCTGTCGGGAAAGTGACACGCGAATATGGCCGGATTATATCGCGTGAATCTGACTAAAGAGGCAATGGCAGATATCCAGAATATTTACGACCACATTGAGCAAGATTCTCCGCAGAACGCGGCAAAGGTTGTAAGAGAGATATTGGCGGGGGCGGATTCTTTGAGTTTCATGCCAACCCGATTCAGGCAAGTGGGGAAGAGCATTAGTAGGGGTTCGCCGGTACATGCTGTCGTGATTCGACCGTTTATCCTTTATTATCGAATTGAACATCATTCGCGCGTGTTGTTTGTGCTGAGTATTTATCACGGCAGACAGCAGCAACCACAACGGTTCCAATGAGAATTTTGATACGATGATCTACTTCACCGCTGCAAGTGATTTGAAATTGTTTTTTGGGCACTTTCATCCGTTGATGGTGCATTTGCCGATTGGGTTTTTGGTGGTGCTGGCGGTGTTGGAGCTGGCGGATCGGATACGCCATATTAAACATGCGGCGCAGGCGCGGGGGGTGATATTGGGGCTGCTGGCGGTGTCGGCGGTGGCGGCGGTGGTGCTGGGGCTGCTGCTGGCGAGTGGGGGGGGGTATGATCCGCATCTACTGGTGTGGCATAAGTGGATGGGGATCGGGCTGGGGGTGTGTTGTCTGGCGACGGCGGTGGTGTATTGGGTGGGGTGGAGGAAGCCTTATGTGGGGATGTTGATGGTGACGCTGTTGATGTTGGGGCCGGCGGCGCATTTTGGGGGGTCGATGACGTATGGGAGTGATTATCTGACGGAGTATGCGCCGGGGTGGGTGCAGCGGGTGATGGGGGAGAAGCCGGCGGCGGTGGCGGTGTTGGAGGTGAAGCCTAAGGTGACGGAGTTGGGGCAGGCGCGGGTGTGGGGGGACGTGGTGGAGCCGGTGTTTCAGCAGAATTGCGTGGTGTGTCATGGGGGAGAGAAGCAGAAGGGGGAATTGAGGTTGGATACGCTGGAGGGGATGAAGAAGGGTGGGAAGAGCGGGGCGGCATTGGTGGCGGGGAAGGCGGATGGGAGTTTGCTGGTGGAGCGGATAGAGCTGCCGGCGGATGATACGAAGCATATGCCACCGGCGGGGAAGCCGCAGTTGTCGGAGGATCAGATGGGGTTGATTCGGTGGTGGGTGGAGAGTGGGGCGAGTGGGGAGAAGCGGGTGGCGGAGATGAGCACGCCGCCAGTGGCGGTGATGAATGCGATCGCGAAGGAGCTTGGGGTGCCGGTGCCGGGGTCGGTGGTGGTGACGCCGGCGAAGTATGAGGAGATTGTGGGGGAGGTTGCGAAGGCGGAGGAGCAGACGGGGGTGGTGATTACAAGGATGGCGCAGGACTCGCCGATGTTGAATGTGAATGGGGCGACGGCGCGGAAGTATGGGGATAAGGAGCTGGCGGCGCTGGAGCCTTTGGCAAAGAATATTTCGTGGTTGAATCTGGCGGGGACGCAGGTGACGGATTCGGGGTTGAAGGTGGTGGGGGAGATGGGGAATCTGGAGAGGTTGAGGTTGGAGAGGACGGGGATTACGGATGCGGGGCTGGGGGCGCTATCGAAGTTGAAGAAGTTGGATTATTTGAATTTGTATGGGACGGCGGTGACGGATGCGGGGTTGAAGAAGTTGATGGGGTTGCCGGGGCTGGAGAAGTTGTATGTGTGGAAGACGGGGGTAACGCCGGAGGGTGCGAAGGAGTTTGCGGAGGGGAGGGTGGATAAGGGTAAGATCGCGCGGTTGAAGAAGCAGATTGCGTCGATCGAGAGGCAGATTGAGGCGCAGCATGTGGAGGTGGTGGAGGGGATGGCGACGAGTCGGCCGGCGACGAAGCCGAGTACGAAGCCGGCGGGGATGGGGGAGAAGCAGGCGGCGGTGGTGAAGAAGGGTTAGGGCTGGGTGGTGGGGATATGGCCGGCGGGGCGGATCTGGTTGCCGAGGGTGTGGGTGCGGGCGTCGCCGAGGTGTTGGCGGGCGGCGTTGGCGTAGGATTCCAGTTTTTTGGCGATGTCGGGGTGGTCTTTGATGAGGGATTTTTGTTCGGCGGGGTCGAGGGAGAGGTTGAAGAGGCCGGCGGGGATTTTGGTGGTGGGGTTTTCCCATTTGCCGTAGTGGGTTTCTTCCTGGAGGGTGGTGGGGAATTTGAGTTTCCAGTCGCCTGAGCGGATGGCGTTGAGACGGTTTTCGTCGCCGTAGTAGAGGAGGTAGTCGTGGGGGGAGGGGGCGTTGGGGCTAGCGAGGATGGGGGAGATGTCTTTGCCGTCGATGATGAGATTGGGGGGGAGAGGGGTGTGGGTGATGTTGGCGAAGGTTGGGAGGAAGTCCATCATGCTGGTGAGGGAGTGGGAGGTGGTGTTGGCGGGGATGTGGTTTGGCCACCAGAGGATGAGGGGCATGCGGACGCCGCCTTCGTAGGTGGTGCCTTTACCGCCGCGATAGGGGACGGCGTTGCCGCCTTGTTCTTCTTTTTGGAGCCAGGGGCCGTTATCGCTGGTGAAGATGACGAGGGTGTTGGTGTCGAGGTGGAGTTCTTTGAGGGTGGCGAAGATTTGGGCGGTGGACCAGTCGAGTTCCTGGATGACGTCGCCGTAGAGGCCGCCTTTGGATTTGCCGAGGAAGTCTTTGCTGGCAGCGATGGGGAAGTGGGGCATGGTGTGGGCGAGGTAGAGGAAGAAGGGGTGGTCTTTGTTTTCGCGGATGATTTTGAGGGATTCCTGGGTGTAGAGTTGGGTGATTTGGAAGAGGTCGACGGGGTTGGGGAGGCGTTGGTCGCCGCGGACGAAGTAGAGGGGGGGCTGGTCGTTGACGTTGGGGAGGCCGAAGTAGGAGTCGAAGCCTTGGTGGATGGGGAGGAAGGGTTTGGCGTCGCCGAGGTGCCATTTGCCGACGATGTGTGTGGAGTAGCCGGCGGAGTGGAGGAGTTTGGCGATGTTGAATTCGTCGGGGTTGAGGCCGAGGGGGGAGTTGGGGTAGAGGACGTGGGAGGAGCGGGCGGAGGATTGGTTAGAGGCGACGGGGAAGTCGTCCATGGAGACGCGGATGGGGTAGCAGCCGGTGAGGAGGGCGGCGCGGCTGGGGGTGCAGAGGGGGGAGGCGGCGTAGAAGTCGGTGAAGCGCATGCCTTCTTGGGCCATGTGGTCTAGGGTGGGGGTTTGGATGAGGGGTGAGCCGTAGCAGCCGAGGTCTTGGTAGCCTTGATCGTCGGTGAGGATGAAGATGATGTTGGGGAGGGTTTGGGGTGGGGCGGAGAGGGAGGGGCGGGGGGTGAGGATGAGCAGGAGGAGGGAAAGGACGATGGGGAGAGCATAGTGGCGCAGCATGGGATGAACGTATCGTCGGGGGATGGCTTGGGCAAGATGGAGAAAGGAGCAGTGTCCAGTGTCCAAACCTTATGGACTCGTTACTCGATAAGAATTTGGTGTGAGATTAGCGCCGACGTCGCTTATTCAGCAAAGCGAGGATGCCAGTAGTGATCGGGAGAAGGCCGGCGGGTTCGGGCAGAACGGCGATGAAGCCGTGGCTACCGTCGGCGCCTAGGTACGTGCCAGAGATTGTGTTACCTGAGATACCAAAAATGGAGGTAGTCCCAGGGACGGCGTCGGGATCATCGATAGTGATAAACACGCCGCCGGTTTCGATAAATCCATGAGCGCCGACGGCGTCACCAAAGGTGCCGACAAGGGTGCCGTTGCTGGAAATGCCGTTGACCACGGTCGTACCAGAGAGAGAGCCTGGAACGCTGACGCGCGTATATACTCCGCCCGCCTCATAAAACCCATAAGTGTAGTCTGAACTTCCGCCGTTTAAGTATCCCAAGCTTGCAGTCCAATACCCAACGACGATGTTTCCGGAAATCCCGGTGACGATACAGCTTTCCAGTAGTGGCGCCGGATAATCCAAGGTGGTGAACATCCCTGCGGTTTCGCTGAATCCGTGGCCGTTGTAGGTACCTAAGAGAGTATTGCCAGATACTCCATAGATTGCGGTGTTTCCGATGGCTGAAGGATTATCGACCGTTGTGAAGATGCCACTGGTTTCGACGAACCCGTGAGTGCCAGCGGCATCGTCGTAAAATCCGACCACAGTATTTCCATCGACGGCGGTGGGCAAAGTACCAGTAGTCGCGAGCGGGTCGTCCAAGGTGGTGTACACGCCGCCGGAATACATAAAGCCGTGGGGAAATGAGAAGCCGTCACCGTAAAAGCCTACAACCGTTCCACCTGAAATGCCTCGAACAAATGTCTGGCTAGGTGCGGCCAAAGGGTCGTCTAACGTCGTAAAAGTATAGGTTTGTGCAAATGCAGTGTGGCCGACTAGGCAAAGAGATGCTGCAATAAGGCTGATGTTGCTCATTCGGAAATGAGTTAAAAGTCGCTTACTCCAAATCGAGGACGTGATTTTCATTGCGATCTTCTTGATGTAATTCAAGGGTGCTTTGGGTCAAGCTGATTTGCCAGAGAAATTGGCGAGGCTGCAATTCATACAAAAGTATGAATTTGTAGCGTCGAATGCAACAAAAAACTGATGTTGATTTGA
The DNA here is from genome assembly GCA_035656825.1 of Tepidisphaeraceae bacterium. Taxonomy (GTDB): domain Bacteria; phylum Planctomycetota; class Phycisphaerae; order Tepidisphaerales; family Tepidisphaeraceae; genus DASRRR01. Next base: position 13,602 of record DASRRR010000124.1, read on the forward strand.
GAGGTTCTGGTTACGTTTTTAGGGGGAGAGTTGACACCGTATTTGATTGTTCCTTTATATTCGTTGTACAGGGTAGGAAGAATAGTCGTTACACTGCTACGGCTTATGAAACGGCGTGAGATGGATTCTCTATCGAGGTCGCTGGGCGAATACCTTAGCTCGCGCAATAACGACATTGCAGGCTATTGGGGCATAGGAATGCTTTGCGCGGCCTCGAAGAGGGAAGGCAAAGCGAAATTCAGTTTTAAGATTTATCCGGGGCGGTTGATCAGGATTTATGGTTGCGAAATTACAAATTCGAAGCTGGTGACTGATAAGCTTATCCAGTTCGGGCTGGATTCGATTGAAGGCCGCCTTTCGTTTTTTGAAGATGGTCGTTATCCGCATGGCGCAGAGAAATACACATGCGGCATTGCGATCGCGATCACTCAAGGCGGACGTACCGGGTTGAGTTTAAGCAATGTTGAGTGCTGGCCGCATGATCGGTTTCGGGAGCGCCGCCGGGCGGGTTTCGTAGCGGCGGAGGGTTCATGGATCACTCGGTTGAAGAATCTTTTGAACTTCGGGCGAGCATAATCAAATGCTGCAATGGATCGATCTATATCACGCCATATGCTTTCACGGATAATGACCAAGTGTCAAAGACGCTTAATCTTTGATGGGATCGCATTGGTGCGTGTTCTGGTGTAGGGCGTTATTGAGGCTTGGTCATTGACGTACGGACGCCAGCAGGTGCAAGAGGAGCCTGATGGTCCATGCTTCTCTGGAAGGGGTCTGAAAAAGACATGGGCCGGCGTTATCGTTTTTTTCGGGCGAAGAGGGGGGTGATTGCGAGGATTGCCATTGCGGAGCCAGGCTCGGGGAGGGAGGTCAGGAGCGTTGTGGTGTAGGTTGAGCCGAACTGTTCTTCGCGCTGGGCGAGTAAATCGGCGGGGACGGCGCCTTGGGCGGCCGCATAGGCTTCGTCGATGATGAGGTAATCGGCGGCGTTGATGACGTTGTCGCCATTGAAGTCCCCGTTAGACCAGCCGGTTAGATGGGCCGCGTAGCCGCGATCAATGAGGGCGTAATCATCGGCGTTAACGACTCCATCTCCATTGGCGTCGCCGGGGAGGTTGCCGATGACGCGAGAGCGATAGCCGGTGGTCAATTGGTAGACCTGCAAAGGTTGTCCAGCCGCCGGGCGATAGGAAACCCAGACATATCCGGGTTGAGGCGAATCGGCGAAATACCATGCGCCGCCGAGGTAACTTGACGGGGCGTCGTTCATCATGATCCAGTAGGATGCGCCTTGGGTGAGCAGGGGCTCGGTGGTGGAGGTCAGGCTTTCGACGCCGCCGGCAAAGCTGGATTGATAGGATGAGGTCCAGGATTCGAGGAGCGTGCCTGGGGAGTTTCCGGCATCGGTGAACAACTGGATGGAAGCCGAACCGGCGTAGGTGCTGCCATCCCAGTATGCCTGCCCGATCGCGACTTGAAGCGTCGTAAGGTTCACGGTTTTTGAAGCGACGAATTTCATGCCGCGGTCAATGCTGTTGCCGTCAATCAGGCCGAAGGATGCATAGCCGTCGTCGTAGTAAGTCGGTCCTGCACCCAGGTTGTCATAGACAATCGTGGCTTGAAGGGCAGCGGTATTCAGGAGCACAACGAATATGGCAATTATATAATTACGCGGATTAATCACGACCATTCCTCCAATTTTGAGTAGGCGCGACAAAGCGATTTGCCGCGGTGAATGCTATACAAATCAGCCGCGCACCTGTTGTCGCATTTGTGCGACAACGGAATGAATCGTGAAATGGAGAGCTATGGATTTTCGATTTTTGATGGCGCGATGAAAGAGTCAAATAGTGTGGCAAATGCCGACGGTTTCTGAATTTCCGGTCGCCATCTGCTGCGATTGCGCTGTCCGCACCATGGCGATCCGAAGGCACGGTCGAGGAGCCGTTGGTCCGGCCTATACTAATCGGTGGCCCATTGCGCCAAAGTATGGAGCTGGCCCCGGCCGGTCTGCTGTGGGCGGAACTATGCATTCCCATTCTGATAGGAGGCCCTCATGATCCAGCTCATACCTAACCTTCCTGGCAATACTGTTGGTGTTACCGCCTCCGGGCAGGTAGATGCCGGCGATTACGAGACTGTTCTGATACCGGCCATTGAGGCGGCGTTAAAGGAGCATGAGAAGGTGCGGTTCCTATATTTTCTTAGTGGGGACTTCACGGGGTTTACGCTGGGAGCGATGTGGGATGACATGAAGGTCGGCTTCGGCCATCTCAGTGCGTGGGAAAAGATTGCGGTCGTCACGGATGTCAATTGGGTTGCGAACGCGACGAGGATGTTCGGGTTTATCATGCCATGTCCGGTCAAAGTATTTGCCATTAAAGACCGAGGGGCAGCTGAGGCGTGGATTGCGGCCTGAGGAGGCGGAGGAAGGCGAGAGGGTCAGGGGGCGAGTGACCCGGTTGTCGCTGGTTGCGATGAGCTTTGCGATGGGTCTTGTCGGGATCATCCAATCGCCAGATGGGTCAAAGGGGGTGGTGTAGGCAGGATTATGCAACGGGAAATCTCTGGTAGGGAATTTTCTTGGCGGGATAGGGGGAATTTTGTAACATTTTAAGCTCAGCAGGAGAAAATGATGAACTGGAGAATGTTGCTACAGGTAGCAGAGGCGATGGGGCCTGATAATCGTTGGCTTTGCTCGGAATGCCAGCGGAAGAATGTGGAGGATCAGGAAGCACTCTTTAGGCATTATGTGAAAAACGGGGGTGCCAAAGATTTTGCGGATCGGTTTAATGAGGCAATCGGGGATATGAATAAATGGTATTGCTCGGAATTTTATGGGCGGGATATTCAGGATAAGGTCATCCTGTGGGATTATTACATGAAGTATCGCAAGCCAATCGAGGGGCGCGCTTAAATTGCCGGGCGGCTCATCGAGGGGGTGAAGGATCGTGTGGCATTCGGGGCGGGGATCGTTCAAAATGGGGGGATGGCGCGAGAGAGGATTTTGACGGGGGAGTCGCATGGGGAGGAAGAGAATCGGTTTAACTATGCGCTGAGGCCGCAGCGGTTTGAGCAGTATATCGGGCAGGGGACGCTGATCCGGAAGTTGCGGATCGCGGTGGAGGCGGCGAAGGGGAGGAAGGAGCCGGTGGAGCATGTGCTTTTGCACGGGCCGCCGGGGCTGGGGAAGACGACATTGGCGCATGTGATCGCGAATGAAGTCGAGGCGAAGGTGCATTTGACGACGGGGCCGGCGCTGACGAAGCCGGCGGATCTGGTGGGGATATTGACGAAGCTGGGGCAGGGGGACGTGCTGTTTATCGATGAGATTCATCGGCTGCCGGCGGTGGTGGAGGAGTATTTATATTCGGCGATGGAGGATTTTAAGGTTGATATCACGCTCGATGCGGGGATGCATGCGCGGACGGTGACGATGCCTTTGCCGCCGTTTACGTTGATCGGGGCGACGACGCGGATTGGGTTGTTGACGGGGCCGATGCGGTCGCGGTTTGGGATTGTGAGTCATATTGAGTTTTATTCGCCGGAGTCGTTGCATGAGATACTTCGGGCGAATGCGATTTTGTTGAAGCTGGAGAGTGAGGATGTGGCGTTGTGGGAGGTTTCGGGGAGGTCGCGGGGGACGCCTCGGATTGCGAATCGGCTGTTGAGAAGAGTGAGGGATTATTGTGCGGTGGAGGGGAAGGGGAAGTTGACTCTGGCGCTGACGAGGGATGCGCTCAAGCTCGAGGGGATTGATGAGCGGGGATTGGATGAGCAGGATCGGCAGTTTTTGCGGACGTTGATTGGGGTGTATGAAGGTGGGCCGGCGGGGATTGAGGCGCTGGCGGCGACGATGGGGGATGAGGTGGATACGCTGGTGGATGTGATTGAGCCTTATTTGTTGCAGACGGGGTTTGTGACGCGGACGCGGCAGGGGAGGCGGGCGACGAAGGGGGCGTATGAGCATTTGGGGATGGAGTATGTGCCGCCGCGGGAGGGGGAGGGATTATTTGAGGAGGGAGGGTAAGGAAATGCGGAACACGAATTGGCACGAATGAGGACACGAATTTTCACGAATTAATTTGGAGTAACTGTTTAACGTTCAGACCAGAAAGGGAGAAATGCAACCACGATGACACGATGGCGCGAAGGAAGACACGAAGAAATGCATGGAACGGAATATAGAGTGGATTTAAGTGATGAATGAGGATGTGATTGTGCGGCTGGCGGGGATGGGGGATGCGGAGGTGATTGCGGGGTTTAATGTGGAGATGGCCTGGGAGACGGAGGAGGTGCGGCTGGAGCCGGTGGTGGGGTTGGCGGGGGTGCGGGCGGCGCTGGGGGATGGAGATGACGTATTATGTGGTGATGCAGGAGATTTTTGGGGAGAAGAGGTTTTAGCCACAGATTAGAAATCAGATGTACACAGATGAAGAGATAAGAGGAGATGGGTTGGGTGGCAGGGCCGGGACGGCCCTGCGACGAGGGGATGATTGAGAGGTCAGTTATGGTGGGATGGGATTGGTTGGTGCATACGGATGCGGGGTTGGTGTTTCGGGTGGGGGTGGGTGGGGGGATTTTAGGGGGGATGGGTTTTGTGGATTGGTGGAAG
>DASRRR010000125.1:0-17616 GCA_035656825.1 Tepidisphaeraceae bacterium
GACATCCTCCCCCCCGGCCCCCTCGCCACCCTAACCCTCGACCCCACCCTCCTCACCCGCGGCCTAGCCTCCCAGGAAGATCTCTACCCCCCACCCCCCAGCGAACAATCCGACCTCCCCCCAGAACTCCGCAAGTACCCCATCCCCCTCGCCGAAAAAATGCGACTCCTCTTCGAATCCGAAATCGACCACGCCGGCGGCCTCTTCATCACCCCCGTCCACGCCGTCGGCGACTTCCTCACCCGCGGCGGCACCTTCGACTCCTTCGTCCGCTCCCGCGACCTCACCAAACAAGAAGGCATCGTCTTCAAACACTTCCTCCGCATGATCCTCCTCTGCAACGAATTCTCCCAACTCACCCCGCTCAATGTCGACCCCAACACCTGGCGACAAAAACTCGCCACCATCGCCACCACCCTCACTACTGCCTGCCAAACCGTAGACCCCCAATCCACCGACGAACTCCTCGAAGAACTCGAAGACTCCTGAAAAGCCAAAAAATAAGTGGCACGGGTTTTCAACCCGTGCATCCCACTCTATAAGGTAAATCACCCATGAAACTCTCCCTGATAACCCTCTGTTTCTCTTTCCTCATCCTCTCCACCCTCCGCGCCGCCACCCTCCCCATCACCACCGATGGCCACTCCCCTTACCACATCCTCACCCCCATCCACCCCTCCCCCGAAATCCAAACCGCCGCTGCCGAACTCCAACACTTCCTCCTCCAAATCACCGGCGTCACCCTCCCCATCTCCCCCGAATCCGACCACGACACCTCCCCCGCCTTCCTCCTCGGCCCCTGCCACCAATCCATCGCCGCCGGCCTCACCACCCGCGCCGCCTCCCTCAAAGAAGACGGCGTCCTCATCCAATCCCTAGGCCCCAACATCGCCCTCCTTGGCCAAAACCCCCGCGGCAACCTCTACAGCGTCTACGTCTTCCTCGAAAAATATCTCAACGTCCGCTTCCTCGCCTGGGACTGCACCATCGTCCCCCACCAATCCGATCTCTCCCTCCCCCCTCTCGACTACGCCTACGCTTCTCCCTTCATGTACCGCGAAACCTACTACTTCGATTCCTTCCCTAAACAAATCGCCGCCCGCCAGCGCCTCAACGGCCCCGGCTCGACCTGCGACGCCACCACCGGCGGCAAATTCGAATTCTTCCCCTTCGTCCATTCCTCCAGCCAACTCATCCCACCCGACACCTATTTCAAAACCCACCCCGAATACTTCGCCCTCAACAACGGCAAGCGCGTCGGCCAAACCGTCAACTCCCAACTCTGCTTCTCCAACCCCGACGTCCTCCGCCTCGCCAAACAAAAAGTCTTCCAGTGGATCACCGATCACCCCACCGCCACCATCATCGACATCTCCCAAAACGACGGCATCGGTGCCTGCGAATGCGACAACTGCAAAGCCATCGTCACCGCCGAGGGAGGTGCCCAGTCCGGCCCAATCCTCCGCTTCGTCAACGCCATCGCCGATGAAGTCGCCGCCAAATACCCCGACAAATGGGTCGAAACCCTCGCTTACTCTTATTCCGTCCAACCACCCACCCTCACCAAGCCCCGCCCCAACGTCATCATCCGCCTCTGCCACGTCGGCGACTACTTCCGCGGCTTCGAACAAGCCCCCCTCGGCTCCCAATTCGCCCTCTGGATCGACCAGTGGCGCAAACTCACAAGCCGCATCTTCATCTGGCACTACGCGTCCAACTTCGGCCACTACCTCGCCCCCAACCAAAACCTCGCCGGCCTCGCCAAAGACCTCAAATTCTACGCCTCCCACGGCGTCAACGGCGTCATGGTCCAAGCCGACTACCAATCCCCCGGCGGCGAACTCGCCGAACTCCGCCAATACCTCTCCGCCCAGCTCCTCTGGAACCCCTCCCAGGACCCACTCCAAATCCGCAACGACTTCTGCCAAGGCTACTACGGCCCAGCCTCCCCCGACGTCCTCGACTTTCTCCACCTCGAAGATGAGCTTTCCGCGGACCCCTCTCTCCACGCCTTCGGCGCCTGGGACCCCCAAACCACCGTCCCCCCCGCCTTCCTCACTCAATCCCTCACGATCCTCAACCGCGCCCTCGCTCGCGCCCCCGATCCCACCATCCACAACCGCATCGAAAAACTCCTCCTCCCCTTCTGGTACATGCAGCTCACCTACCCCGCCAAATACAACTTCTCCCCCAAAGACGCCCCCGCACTCCTGCAACAAACCCAGCAAGTCCTCACCACCAACCACATCACCCACATCCGCGAAGGCCCCGAAAGCACCCAACAATGGCTCACCCAAATGAACACCCAATTCCCCAAACCCCACTAATCAGCCACATCGCGATATATTATCGTGTTTGGATGTTCTGATTGATGATCGACGCAAAAAATAAACTCGCAGATGTCTTACGCGAAGCAATGGACTGGCTATCGCGGCCGAAAAATGACTTCGCGTGGTCGAGTTGGAACAATCCCGAAGAGGCGCTAGCGGAAATTTCCGCGTATATCGCCCAACCCGAGGCTAAAAAACTTCCACCGAAACATAATTTGACGATGTTATTTACGCCGACAGGACCAATTCAGGAAGTCAGCGTAAGCAGCGGCTAGGGCCATGAGTTTCTTGAACTGGCATCGCGATTTGATCACGCGGCGGCGCGAGCATACCCAACCAAGCCATAATCAGCGTTCCTCTCGCATCCATATTCCTTTCCGGATCTAACACACATTTTTGTAGTCACAGAAAAAAGGATATGAACCACGAATCCCACTGAATTCACCAAGTGATCCCTTGCTATCAACAAGCCGCTCATTTGCTTAAAAATAGATCAGGCGTTCCCAATTTACAACCTCCGCTTTGTGCTCGTGGTTCAAACTCTTCATCTCGAAGCGGAAACCAATCGCCATAAATCTGGAGCAGATATCGCTCTTACAGCATTCAGTCCTTTGGCGCTCCATCCCTATTTTAATCATCCAACCACACTGAAATTTAAACTCCCTGACAGCCTCTCCAGCGAAATTGTCAGTGAATCAAAAAAGAGATTCTCCTGGCGACCCGGCGATCAGCTATCTCGCTGATTCCTCATCTCCGCCCTCCCTGGTTTAGGCTGCACACGCAGTTCCACTTTCCCCCCTCGCACCCTCACATCAAACGCCTGCTGCGGCTGACACGCCGGTCCATGCACCACGCGCCCGTTCCTCATGTCAAACACCGAATGATGCCATGGACACTCCACGCATCCCCCTTGCACCTTCCCCTCCTCCAGCGGCCCAGCCGCATGCGCGCACTTCGCCCCGATCGCATAAATCCGCCTCTCATCGCGGTACACCATGACATCTTTACCATCAACGTCGACCTTCACGGCTTTTTTAAGGGGAAGGTCATTTAGATTCATCACAGCTTTGAATCGTTTAGGCTTGTCGAAGTCGTCGGCTTGATTAACTCCGAGCCGATATTTGTAAACGAGGCTGCCGCCGATCCAGGCGGAGACGCATGTCAGCCCGAACCCGATCGTGGACAACATTACTCCGCGGCGACGGTTTCCATTCCGGCGCGCCTGCACCGAACCGATGTACAAGCCAAAGTTCACGAGATTCAAGACGGCATGGAGAGTTGCCGGAGAGGAGGTCGGTTCAGGGAAAGTGGAATAATCCACGATGCCCGTAATAGCGGTGGGGATTGCGCTAATTGTGCCAACAAATTGGGCGTGATCCGCGCTCTTACGCAATTCATGTGAATGGGTAATCTCCGCAGCGGCATCAAAAAGAGTGCCCAGGGTCCACGCTCCAATGGTAATGTCGGTGAGGACCGGGTGAAGGGGATGGCCCAGCCAAGTGCCGTGGAGGAGGTCCGCGATATGGCGAACAGGTTCGCCGCCAGCGAGGATGGCATTGTGAATGGCGGTGGAGACCGCCATTCCGGCGTCGGCGATGAGCTGGATATCTTCGATGGCGGTTTCGGCTTGCATGGCAAGGGGCATGGGCATCCTCCTTAGGCTTCTTCAATAGATCGCAAAGGGAGTGCCAGTAGTCCGTCAAAACGAACGACGGCGGAACAAAAAACCCAAGGGAAGGAATGCCGCGATTACGGGTTCAGGAATCGCAACGGCAAGTCCGGCAAGCTGGCCGCCGTCGACAGAGGTCGAATGCAGGATTTCGGCGTTGTCGGGGTCGACGGTGTATAGCTCGGTGACCGGAGTATCGTTTTGCACGATGACGTTGGTGGCGTATAGGTACTGGCCATCGAAGGCCAGCCCAGTGATGCCCGTGAGAAACGGGAAAGTGCGAAGAATGGTTCCCAAGAGCGGATCAAATTCGCGGAGGGTGTTGTCGGAGCAGAATGCGAAGGAACGGCTAAAGCCATCGCCCCCCCAATGCAAGGACGTTCGCACCGACGCCGAGAGTGAAGTAGGTGATGTTGTCGGAGTCGTAGCCGTGCTGGACGAGGATGCCGTCGCTGCGGCCGCCGACGATGATGTAATCGACGCCATCAATGCGCTGGGAACTCAGTCCATCAATGGTGGAGAGGTAGGGAGGTAAATGATAATCGAGGACGGCACCCGTGATGGGATCGATGCGGGTGACAAGGTCAAGGGTGGTTTCCCCGGCGGGATCCATCCAAAGAAGGACGGAGCCGTTTTCGGCTCCAGAGAGACCGAGGTGTGGGGAGAGGCGGTTGGAATCAGGGGCCGGAAAAGAGCGCAGAATCTCTCCGGAAGCGGGGTTGATTTCGACGATGTTGCCGGTGTCGATTTGCACACCGAAAAGAGCGGCGCGGGTTGGGGAAGCGATAGCCAGGAGAAATATCGCAAGGATAGCCAGGCTGCAGGGACGGGGCATAAGGTTTATATTTCGATTGTCGCGATTATTTCAGCATGCCGACTTTTTTGGCGTAGTTGAAGACACCGCCTTCTTCAATGATTGGCAGGACATCGCCGAGGGGTTTGAGTTTGTGGGTGCGGTTCTGAGTTATGTTGGTCAGGGTAAGAGAGCCGAGGTCGATTTTGAGTAGGTCACCGGTCTTGATTTGTTCGACGAGGCGTTCCTGGGATTCGAAGGGAATGAGATAGCCGCCGTTAACAGAGTTCCGGAAGAAGATGCGGGCATAAAATTCCGCGATGACACACTCCACCCCGGCTTCGGCCAACGCCAGAGGGGCGTGCTCGCGTGAAGAACCGGAACCAAAGTTTTTACCTCCGATGATGACTTTGAAATCGCTTTTGAATTCATCGGGGCGGACGAAAGGGGTGTTGCCGGCGGGGAGGCCCCGTTGGCCTTCCGGAACGCTAGAGAGGGCGTACATGCCGAAATACTTGCGCTCTTCGGGTAAGGACGGGTTAAATGACAGATACTGTGCCGGGATGATCTGATCCGTATCGACATTGTCCCCCAGAACATACGCCTTGCCGCTGATAACCGATTGCATGGATTCGCACCTTTAAGTTTGTGGACCGACAAATGTAGAGGGCATTTCCCCGCCGGGCAAGAGCTTTCCACCATCAACGATGTCGCAAAATAAAGAAGCCTCGCATGTTCATGCGAGGCTCCGTTATGAGCAATTAAATAAAATAAGGCGTTACGCCTGGCGTCGCCGCAGCATCCCGATCGCTCCGATCGACAAAAGCGAGAGTGAGCCCGGCTCCGGCACCAGCCCGGCAACCGAGCCGGAATCCGACTTGGCGACAAAATCAATATAAGTCGTGGCGCTGGTGGTAATTCCCTGCAAGTAGATTGAGTCAAACGAGTGGGTTCCAACGGACAGGCCGGCGGCCCCATGTCCGCCGCCAATCCCGGAAACCGCGCCCCAATCCGACGTGGTCGCGTCCAGGTTCCATTCATACAAATGCCATTGGCCGTCTAAAATCGCCGCTTTGGGAACCGCCCCATCCAAGCCTGCCGTGGTATTCGTCGAATCATCCAGGTTGATGGCAAATGTAAATGGAGTCGTGGAGGTGGTTTTGGCATAAAAACCAATGTATCCATCGACCCCCGCGGTCACGCTGAAGCTATTGGCTGCGGTTGGCGCGCCGCTGTTCGACAAAAACCGAACTCGCTGGGAGGCCAAGCCGCCGGATTTATAGACAATCGCAAGCTTTTCCGATCCCGCGCCTTCAAACGCAGTCGAAGTCGTCTGATCCGCCGTCGAAGTAGGGTCCACATTTGATGTGCCCGAAAAAGTCGGTGCCTGAGCAAATGTGCCTTCGTTGGTGTTGAAGTTCTCAAAAATAATGGAGGCGTGTGCGGAAGCCGCCATGCCCAAGATGCCTAGAACACTGCCAAGAATTGCCTTTCGCATTGTCTAACCTCTCCTGAAAAGTAGAGCGAAGTGTGACGTTCATGCCGAACGTTGCTGTCGCTTAGGAATCTACTTCAGGAAAAGTCTTATGCAAGTTATTTTCGCAGTATTCATTAAAAAACTATTCAAAAGCTTCAAATGAATGATTAATAGTTCTTTAATTATATAAACTTACTTGGGCTGCATCATCATTTCGCGGGCGGTATCGACCACCAAATCCCATTGAAACGCTGGGCCGGGATCGGATTTATCCGTCTGCACATGATAATGCCCGAGTATCCCCTGATAGGCGTTGTACTGGTCATCTGACAGCGCATGTCGGATCAGTTTCCCATTCTCATCCCGCGGGTAATCGCATTTGATCTTTGGAAAGACCGTGCAGAGCGTCGCGGTCAGATGGGCCAGCGCCCGATACTGCTCAGGCGTAAAATCATACTGCCGCTGCTTGCGCCCCTGAATCTCACCCACGATCATGTGCGGATAAAATGGATACCCAATAAATCCCGGCGTGCGCACCCCGCCATCCTTGAAGCGGGCGGGGATTGTAATGCGCGTCCGGCCAAATTCGTCCTTGCCATACCATTCCGCCAGCGGAGCCGTCGATTGATTGATGGAATAGGACCCGATGTTGGCGATCTCAATCCCCACCGACCGCGAATTCGCCTTGGTCGCCTGCCAGGCGCGCTCCTTGCAGTCCAGCGTCTGATAGATCGTCCCATCAATATCCAGCATGAACTGCACCGATAAATCCCGCGCATCATGCAGCGTGCGGAAACAGTTCCGCGACAACGCATCCACGTCATAGTGGATCACAAACTGATCCACCTTCTCCTGGAGCAGCTCCAGCGGCCACGCTCCGCCGCGCACCATCTCCAATTGCTCCGGCGTTAGAATCGGCTTGCCATTGAGCATATACCGCAAACCATACCGGTTTGGCGATTCCAACTTGTCCTTTGAATGATTCCAATCCGCCACATCGATCGGCACAAACCGCCGCTCCACCCGATAGGCGTCATACCCACCCGGATCGGTCCACAAGACCACTGGCGAGCCCGTATGGAAATAATGCCCCGCCACCACGATCTCATCCCCCGTCCGCTTCAGCGGCTGCGCCGGCGCAACCGCCGCCATCCCCGCCTCCGCGTTCTGATGCCGGCACCCCACCGCCGACATCGCCACCGCTGCCCCCGCCGCGCACGCCAATATCATTCCAGCTAATCGCATCTGTTTATCCTCTTGCCCGTTTACTTCGTTGTATTTGCCGTCGCCACCGCGGCCTGCTGCCCCATCAATTCCCGCGCCCCGTCAATCACGCGATCCCACTGAAACGCCGGCCCGGGATCGGACTTGTTCTGCTGCACATGATAATGCCCCAGGACCCCCTCATACGCTGCAAACTGCTCGGGTGACAACGCATGATTAATCAGCTTCCCATTCTCATCCTTGGGATAATCACATTTGATTTTCGGAAACACCGTACACAACGTCGCCGTCAGCTTCGTCAGCGCCGCATACTGTTCCGGCGTAAAGTCATACTGCCGCTGAATCCTCCCCTGCACCATCCCTGAAATAATCTCATTTCGCGCCGGATGCCCCACAAAGTTTGGCGTCAACACGCCGCCCCCATGCAACCTCTCCGGAATCGTCAACGTTACTTCCCCCGTTTTCTCATCCTTTTTATACCACTGCTGCAAAGGCAGCGGCGACTCCCTCACCGTATAAGACCCCATGTTGGCAATTTCAATCCCCACCGACCGATCATTCGCGATCGTCGCCTGCCACGCGCGCTCCTTCAAATCCAGCGTCTGGTAAATCGTTCCATCCACGTCCAGCATGAAATGCACCGACAAATTCCGCATGTCCTGCAGCACCCGGAAACATGTCTGCGACACCCCCGCTACGTCATAGTGAATCACAAACTGATCAATATGATCCTGCAACATCGGCAGCGTCCATCCCCCCCCGCGCACCATCTCGATCTGCTCCGGCGTCAGCCCTTTGCTTCGCATCGAATACCGATTCGGGAACCACTTCGCCGCCTCCGCAGCTGCCGCCGCGTTTCCTGGCTGCGTCGTCGCCTGCCACGAAGACTTATCATAAGGCCCAAATCGCTTCTCCACCCGATATGCGTCATACCCATGCTCATCCGTCCAGAGCACTACGCGCGTCCCGGTATGAAAGAGCTGCCCCGCGACCATGATCTCATCCCCCGACCGCTTAAGCTCCTCCCCCGCCTTCGCCCCGGCATAAGGCCCTTTCGACGAAACACACCCACCCACCGCCAACATCAACCCTGCCAAAACCCAACGTCGAACTGAAGTCAGAGAATCCAATGGAAGTTCCTTTCGTGAGAAGCGCCTGAGTAACTTAATCTCCTTACCCTCTACGTCAAAGTTTCCTCTTTCCCTCGTACATCCCTAAAGAGGTATACCCTCTTCAAATTTCTCTCCTTCCCGCTGATCAAACTGCCCATATCATTTTAACATGTCCTTCCCCACCACCCTCATCATCGGCGCCGGTCCCACCGGCCTTACCGTTGCCATCGAACTCGCCCGCCAAAATCTACCCTTCCGTCTCATCGACAAATCCCCCACCCCCTCCCAATTCTCCCAGGCCCTGGTTGTCCAGGCTCGCACCCTCGAACAGTTCGAACGCTACGCCAACCCAATTTCCCATAAGCATCACCCCATCGAGCATCTCACGCTTGCCTCCCGCGCCGTTGCCGCCGGCCATCCCATCTCCCGTGCCACCTTCACTGCCGACCGCCATCCGCTCCTCTCTCTCGACCTCGCCCGCATCCCCGGGCGTTATCCCTTCGTCCTCTTCCTCCCCCAATCCACCACCGAACGCCTCCTCGCCGAACACCTCCACTCCCTCGGCCACTCCATCGAACGCGGCGTCGAACTCCTGTCCGTCGACGCCAACCTCCCGGACTCCACCCGCGTCACCCTCCGCCAAGCTGACGGCCGCCTCGAACAGGCCGAACCGCGCTGGCTCGTCGGCTGCGATGGTGCCCACAGCACCCTCCGCCATGCTCTCAACCTCCCCTTTGAAGGCAACTCCGTCCCCCTCTCCTTCCTCCTCGGCGACCTCGATCTCACCGGCCCAAATCTCCCCGGCGACGAAATCTCCCTCCACCTCCTCGCCGGCGATGTCCTCTTCCTCGCCCGCCTCGCCGGCAATACCTGGCGCGTCATCCTCGTCGAACATGGCCGCGATTGGACCGACTCCCACCCCGGCCCCGCCGACTTCCAACGCGCCCTCGACCGCATCCTCGGCCCCGGCATCCGCGTCGGCACCGCCCACTGGATCTCCCCCTATCATGTCCACCAGCGCAAAACCCCACACTACCGCGTCCACAGCGCCTTTCTCGCCGGCGATGCCTGCCACATCCATTCTCCGGTCGCCGGCCAAGGGATGAACACCGGCATCCAGGACGCCGCCAACCTCGCCTGGAAACTCGCCGCCGTCACGCGCGATCACGCCCCCGATTCCCTCCTCGACACCTACGACCGCGAGCGCGGCCTCGTTGGCGATCGCCTCCTCCGCCGCACCTCACTCGGCCTCGCCGCCGCTACTACCACCAACCCCTTCCTGCGCCGCTTGCGCAACAGTCTCGCACGCTCCGCCTCCCACCTCGACACGATCCAAACCCGCCTTACCGCCTTCATCTCCGAAACCGACATCCACTACCCGCGCTCCCCCATCGCTGTCGACCACGGCGGCGGCGACGCCCACCTCCAGCCCGGCCACCGTGTTCCCAATCCACCCCTCCCCACCGGCGGCCACCTCCTCGACCCCCTCTCCACCGGCCGCCACCTCGCCATCCTCCCCCCCGACATCTCCATCCCCGATTTCCTCCGCACCTTCGCCTCCATCACAGAGCTTTCCCCCACCACCCACGAACTCCAGCACCTCCTAGGCACCCAAAACCAAATCTTCCTCATCCGCCCCGACGGCTACCTAGGCTTCCGCGGCCCCTCCCACCACACCCCCGCCCTTCACGCCTACACTCGCTTCGCCACCCTCCCCTGACTTTTCACCGTTGGACGTTCAATGTTCGATGTTGAATGTTCGATGTTCACTTCTCCCCCCTTGAGTGTTGAGTGTTCAATGTTGTGTGTTGAGTGTTGTCCCCTCCCCCCCCATAATCCCCCCATGAGCCTCACCCAATCCCATTACGGCACCACTCCCGACGGCAAACCCGTCTCCCTCTTCACCTTCCAAAACGCCGACATCACCATCAAACTCACCGACTTCGGCGGCCATCTCCTCGAAATCATCACCCCCGATCGCAAAGGCTCCCCCGCCAACATCAACCTCGCCTACACCTCCCTCGACCCCCTCTTCAGCCGCAATCCCTACTTCGGTGCCACCGTCGGCCGAGTCGCCAACCGCATCGCCAACGCGAAATTCTCCCTCAACGGCACCGAATACACCCTCCCCGCCAACAACGGCCCCAACACCCTCCACGGCGGCACCATCGGCTTCGACAAACACCTCTGGACCGCCGCGCCACGCCGCAGCGAAATTGCCGGATCGTCTGACTCGCTCACCCTCTCGCTGACTTCTCCCGACGCCGACCAAGGCTTCCCCGGCACCGTCCAAACCTCCATCACCTACACCTTGGACTCCGCAGGCCTCTTCCGCATCGACTACCAAGCCATCACCGACCAGCCCACCCCCGTCAATCTCACCCACCACCCCTATTTCAACCTCGCCGGCGCCGGCAACGGCACCATCCTCAACCACCTCCTCACCATCCACGCCGACGCCTACACGCCCGTGAGCGACACTCTAATCCCCACCGGCGAAATCAAACCCGTCCACAACACCCCCTTCGACTTCACCACCCCGCACCGAATTGGCGAACGTCTAGCCAATGTCCCAGGCGGCTACGACCACAACTTCTGCCTATATGCCAAGCCGAATTCATCATCCCTTTCCCCAGCCGCTTTGGTCCTCGAAGAAACCACCGGCCGGCATATGGAAATCTCCACCAACCAACCCGGCATCCAATTCTACTCCGGCAATTTCCTCGACGGCTCCATCACCGGTCTCGGCGGCCCCTACCTCAAACACGGCGGTTTCTGCCTCGAAACCCAAAAATTCCCCGACGCCCTCCACCACCCCCACTTCCCCTCCTTCCTCCTCCTCCCCGGCCAAACCTACAACTACTCCACCACCTACCGCTTCTTCGCTAAATAAAGCATCCGCATCACCCGCACCTGCACGATTCCCGACGCCACCGCCAAGATCGCCATTAAAAACCACACTCCCACCTCCGCATCCACTCGCGGCCACAGCCATAGTGAATAAGGAAGCAGCGTCACCGCGATCACCCCGCCAAACATCGGCTCCGCGAGTGCTCTTCCAAATCCCATCCCATAGGTAATTCTGAACCAGTCGCCCCACATCCCATGTGCAATCGTCGCCGCTGAAATCCCCCATCCCAGCCATCGTGAATCCCTGGCCGTCTTCCGCTCATTTGCCCGGTCCGCAATTCTTCCCAATATCCTCATCCCCATCCAGGTCAAAATGACCACCAGAATTCGCTCGCACCATTCCGCCCCTTTGGCCCACCCATAATTCCCCGTCATTCTTGCAACATACGTGGCAAGCCGCAAAAGAATAATCACTGCCGCACCCAACCGAACCACCCACCCCGCCCGCTCTCCGCGCTCAGCGCTGGCTATTCCCCACAATCCCGCAGATATGCCTATCACCGCCACGATGATTCCATAAAATCCCGGAAATAATATCCCCCAGTGTATCAATGCCATCATCCCCACTATAAATGCCGCATACAGCAATCCGCTGCTCAATAAAATCACACATCCCCACCACACTTTCCCGAGCCAAACCCCATCCGCTTTCTCCAGCGCACCCGACTCGCGGGTCATAAATGCCTGGATCGATTCATCCATTCCGACTGCACATTCCGGGCAAACGCCCCCTCGCGCTAGCCCTCGCAGGTTGTATCCACATCCGCAACAAGGCAAATCCTCCACCAGCTTCCCATCACTAGCGGCTATGACCTCGTTCGCCATGATCCCAAGCATACCCGCGATCCGACTTTTACTTCCCCCTTGTCTCCCGCTTCTGACCCCTTAAACTTCCCCCACAATGGACACCGCCCAACTCCTTACCAACGCCCTCGCTCACCACCAAGCCGGCCAGCTCCCGCAGGCCGAAGCCCTCTACCGCCAAATCCTCACCGCCGACCCCAATCAACCCGACGCCCTTCACCTCCTCGGCGTCATCGCCCATCAGGTCGGCCAGCAACCCGCCGCCATCGACCTCATCCAGCGCGCCCTCGCGGTCAATCCCAACAACGCCTCCTTCTACAATAACCTCGGCGAAGCCCTCCGCGCCGTCGGCCGAATCCAGGACGCCGCCAACGCCTACCAGCGCGCTATCCAACTCGATCCCAACCAGGCCGACGCCTTTTCCAACCTCTCCCTCGTTCTCCGCGCCCACGGCCAAATCACCCAGGCCGCCGAAGCCGCCCGCCGCGCCGTCGCCATCCGCCCAGACTTCGCCAACGGCCACCTCAACCTCGGCACCGCGCTCGTCGATTCCGACCCCGAAGCCGCCTTCCAGGCCCTCTCCCGCGCCGCCCAGCTCAACCCCAACCTCGCCGCCGCCCACTGCAACCTCGGCCTGCTCCTCACACGCGTCAACCGCCACGCCGAAGCCATCGAATGCTGCAACCGCGCCCTGGCGATCGAACCGCGATTCCTCGAAGCGCTGGTCAACCTCAGTCTCGCCGCCATCAATTCCGAGCGCCTCGACCTTGCCAACGACGCCGCCCGCCGCGCCATCGCCGTCGATCCCAACAGCCCGATGGCCTACACCAACCTCGGCCTCGCCTGCTCGCAATCCCTCCGCCATGAAGACACCATCGACGCTCTCAAACGCGCCATCGAGCTCGATCCCAACAACTCCGTCTTCCACAAAAACCTCGGCGTCGGTTTCGTCAAAATCGGCCGCCTCCACGAAGCTATCGCCTCCTTCGAACGCTCCATCCAACTCGCCCCCGACTACGCCGAAGGCCACTTCAACTACGCCATGGCCCTACTGACCATCGGCGACTTCGACCGCGGCTGGACCGAATACGAATGGCGCTGGAAATTCGAGCAGTTCCTCTCCGCCAACCCGCGCAATCTCCCCAGCCCCTGGGACGGCCAAAAAGATCTCGCCGGCAAAACCGTCGTCATCGCCTATGAGCAAGGCTTCGGCGACTCCATCCAGTTCATCCGCTACGCCTCTATCCTCGCCGACCGCGGTGCAACGGTCGCCCTCTTCTGCCCCGAAATTCTCCATCCCCTCCTCCGCACGGTCCCCGGCGTCGCCTCCTGCCACGCCCCCAACACCCCTCCCCCGCCCTGTGATTTCCAAATCAACATGCTCTCCCTCCCCCGCGTCTTCCACACCACCACCGACACCGTCCCCGCTACCACTCCCTACCTCACTCCCGACCCCGAAAAAGTCGCCGCCTGGCGCACCAAAATGGACACCGCCAAGCCCACCCCTTCAGGGGTGGGTTCTGATCCCAACATTAAATCGCTCAACGTAGGCCTCTGCTGGACCGGCAACCACAAACACTTCAACGACCGCCTCCGCTCCGTCCCCGCCCACCTCCTCGCCCCGCTGGCGACCATCCCCAGCATCACCTTTTACTCCCTGCAAAAACGCCCCGCCGACGCCCCTCCCGTCACTCAGCCGCCCTTCCCTATCATCGACCTCACCAACGACATCCACGACTTCTCCGACACCGCCGCCCTGGTCGCCAACCTCGATCTAGTCATCACCGTAGACACCGCCGCCGCCCATCTCGCCGGCGCCTTAGGCAAACCCGTCTGGACCCTCATCCCCATCGGCCCAGACTTCCGCTGGCTCCTCAACCGTAACGACTCCCCCTGGTACCCCACCATGACCCTCTACCGCCAATCCACCCCCAACGACTGGCCTTCCGTCCTCCAGCGCATCCTCACCGACCTCACCCAATTCGCCGCCCAACACACTTCCTAATCCAACTCCCACGTCGAATCAAAGAGTCTGTAAACGGATATAACGAATATGTCGCATGGCCGTCCCCGGCCATGCCTCACTCCGCCAGCAGCTTCGGTATCTCCGTTTCAAACGCCTCCCGCGCCTCCACCGACCGCAATACCCCCTTCTTATCAATCAAAAACATCGTCGGTATCCCATTGATCCCAAATTGCTTCGCCAGCGCATGCCACCCCGGCGAACCCGCATCAAAAAGCTGAGGCCAAGGCATCGCTGGATCCGCCGCCAGGAATTTCTTCAAATCATCCGCCGAGTTGTCACACGACACCCCCAGCACCTCCAGCCCCTTGTCATGAAAATCCGCATACGCCTTCTTCACCCGCGGCAACTCCGCCCGGCACGGCCCGCACCACGTCGCCCAGAAATCCACCAGAATCACCTTCCCCTTCCAACCCTCCGTCGAAAACGTCTTCCCGTCCAACGACGCCCCCGACAGCACCAGCGGCTTATTTTCCATCTCCTTCATCTTCTGCTGACTCGCCAGTTGCTGCTTGAACTGATCCACTTGCGCCCCCTTCAAATCATCCGTAACGATCTTCATCGCCCGATCTTTGTTCGCGCTCGACGCCGATCCAAACATCACGTACTCCCCCATCAGATTCATCATCGCCGGATCTTCCGGATTCGCCTTGGCCAGCACCTCCGTCTGATCCAGCACTTTGCTCTGCGCCGCCGCGTCATTGGCCGTCTTAATCCACTCCATCGACAACAGCGCCCCCTTCGCCGGCAGCGCCGCCTTGGCATCCGCATCCCCCGCCGCCTTGGTCAATTCCGCGGTCGCATCCGCATCCCCCAACAGCGCCTCAAACCCCAATATCTGATACCGCCCCGTCTTCATCATCTCCTTCATCGCCGGCTGCGCCCCCGACATCTCATCCATCAACCCCACCATCTTCTTCAGCACCGGGATCGCCTTCGGCGCCATCTCCGCCCGCTGCGCCGGATCAAGTATCTTCGTCATCGGCGACATATATCCCATCAATTCCTTCGACGCCTCCCCCATATCCTTCTGGATATCCGCCATCCCCCGCGCCGGCGCCGTACTCGTCGCCCCCATCCCCCAAGCCGCACTCATCAAAATCAACGCCGCTAAAACCGACTTCTGAATTTTCATAACATCATTCCTTCGCAAGCGAAAACCCAATCAAGCAAACTCCCAACAACTATCAAATGGTAATGAACCACTCCGCGATTCGCCACCAAGCCCATGACTTTAGCCCTGGGTCCACCTAATCTTTTTACCAATCGAGCCGAAAACTCCTTCAACCCGATATGATAATAATAATGCCTCCGTCCCTCCGCCGATCTTCAATCCTCTTCACCACACTCATTCTATCTCTCTCCTGCGCCTCCCACCATCATCATCACCCCACCACGCGCCACCTCACCACCCGTCCTGCCACCCATCCCACCACCTCCCCCACAATCCAGCCCCTCCTCGACACCCGCCACGGCACCGGCAGCTTCCCCCTCGCCGGCCCTAAACCCATCACCTCTCTCTCCATCCTCTCCTCTTCCCTCCACGCCGGCTATCTCACCCGTCTCACCCCGCCCGATCCTTCCAATTTCCTCACCGTTCAAGGCTCACTCCCATCCCTCAAACTCCTCCACATCGACGTCTCCAACGCCCACATGCGTCCCGACTACCGCCCCGCCGAATTCACCAAAAAAGTCCGCACCGAGCGCTCCTTCACCGTCCACCGCCTCGAATACATCGCCGAACCTCTCCATTACGACGAAGCCTCCGCCAGCATCCACCTCTTCGCCGACGACGCCCGCCTCGATCTCCTCCGCGACGACAAAAACACCCAAGGCCTCATCCTCGCCGGCGCCCGCCAGGGCCAATTTAAGTTCCACGTCTCCTCCGAAGACCTCAATAAATTCCTCACCATCGCCCCCCACGCCGACGATTCCAGCTTCACCGTCCTCCGCGCCAAACTCGCCCTCGCCTGCGACAACCCTCACACGCTCTGCGCCGATCTCGACATCCGCGCCCGCTGGGTGCTCCTCCCCCTTACCTTCTCCTTCCACGGCCGCCTCACCACCACCTCCACCGGCTCCGTCACATTCACCGAACTCTCCATCACCGGCTACGACCCCGGCGGCCTCCTGGTCGCCGCACTCGTCAACCCCTCCCTCCACAAACTCAATGGCAAATCCCAACCCATCATCTCCCTCCCCGACCCCCAAACCCACATCACCAATGTCACCTTCTCCAACCAATCTGGCCTCACCATCACCATCGACTTCGCCCAACAATAAATCCGAACTCCGTGGTGATTCCGCCTTATCCCGCCACCACTCCCCGCGCCACCAGAATATCCCGATCCGTCCCCCGCAATACCTCCCGCATCAACTCCACAATCTTCTCATCCTCAAAATAAATGCTATGCACCTTCCAATCATCCGAAAACGCCGCTCCGCCTGGCAGCAGGGGGGTGCAGTCCACCTCCCACACATTGTCCGGCAGCGGACACGTCTCATCGAGCCCGCTCCTCCCCAGCCTCCTCTTCCCAAAATGCTTGAGTCCCGCCGACGCCCCGAGCACCGCATCCAACCCCGAATAGAGCGCCGTCACCCGATACGTCAGATTCGCAATCCCTTCCCCATCCGTATTCTGCACCGACTCCCCGCTCTTGAACAAATCATTGTCCACATCCGCCGCCACCATCAGCAACTGATTGATCAAGCTCACCAGCAGCGGCTGATTCAGCCTCCTCCACAACAAAAACATCACCCGCTCCAGCAGATAATTTCCCATGCTGTGCGCAATAATCGAAGTCTTCGCCCGACAAACGCTCGCCACATCCCCCGGCGAAGCCGCCGCGCTCTGCTGCATCCCCACCAGCCAGTTGTAAAACACCTGTAGCACATCCGCCAAATCCGGCGCACACGCCTCGGCTAGTCCCCGATCCGGCAAATACCCCAGTGCCGTCCCGCGCGAAGGCCAGTCAAACCAAATACACATCCCCATCCCATCGTCCCCCTCAAACAGATTCGCACAGATCGTCTGATACCACTGCGCCTCCTCCTCCCACGTATTGTTATACCCATGCACAGGGAGTGTAACTTCAGATCTGTAAATTAAGTAAGCCATCGTTCGCTTCGATCAAGGATTTACGAGGACCTTTGATCAAGGAGACGAACGATGGCTGCAGGAAACGATATCGGCGAGATCGGGTTATTGGTACAGGAAGTATTTCGTGAACAGGGAGGTTTGAGGCGTTTGCTGGAGATGGTGCTGAACAGCGCC
>DASRRR010000126.1:0-66847 GCA_035656825.1 Tepidisphaeraceae bacterium
ATTTTTCGGGGACGATTACGAATACGACACTCGCGCTGACGACTACGACAGGGCCTTGGAATGTAACGGGGGGGAGAATCAACGGCGGGACGGTCACCGAGAGCGGAACCGGGCAGTTGATCTTTAATAATTCTGGTAACAATGTGCTGGATGGAGTGACATTCACAGGGGATATGGATTTAACGCAATCATCCAGCGCCCACGTGCGGATTTATAATAATTTGACTCTGAATGGGAATCTGCTTCTGGGGGCGAGCACCGGGGTAAATTACGGGATAATTACGTTCGGGGATACGGCAATTGCAGCGGGGACGTTTGGTGGGAATGCGACGGTGGTATTTGGGAATTATGTGGCGAATGGGATCGATGATGGGTCGTATCTGACGGGGGCGAATGGGACCCTGACGATTGCGTCGACCGTACTGATTCATGGGGCAAATGGGGGAATTTATTCGGACAATAACCCGGCAGGATTCATCGATAATCTTGGGACCATCGCGGCAGATGGGGGGATAATCACGCTTAGCGGGTCGTTCATAAATCATCACTCGATGACGGTTTCGAGCGGATCGACGTTGGCGCTGACGTATAATTGGACGAACGCGGCGAGCGGGACGATCGCGGCGGCGAGCGGGAGCACGCTGAATCTCGGTGGGACTAATGGTAATGCCTGGACCAATTCGGGAGTGATTACGGCGATGGGGGCGACAGTGAATTTGAATGGGGCATTCACTTTGGTCACATTGGGGACGTTTAATCGGACTGGCGGGACGGTCAATCTGCTTGGGACTCTGACCAATACGGGAGCGACGTTAGCGCTGAACGATACGACGGGGCCTTGGAATGTGACGGGGGGGAGGATCAATGGCGGGACGATCACCGAGAGCGGGACGGGGCAGCTCATTTTTAATAATTCTGGCAATAACATACTCGATGGGGTGGTCGTCAACGGCGATCTGGATTTAACGCAATCGTCCAGCGCGCATGTGCGGATTTATAATAATTTGACTCTGAATGGGAATCTGCTTCTGGGGGCGAGCACCGGGGTAAATTACGGGATCATTACGTTCGGAGATACGGCAATTGCAGCGGGGACGTTTGGCGGCAATGCGACGGTGGTGTTTGGGAATTATGTAGCCAATGGGATCGATGACGGGTCGTATCTGACGGGGTCGAGCGGAATTCTGACCATTGCGTCGACGGTTCTGGTTCATGGGAAGAGCGGGGGGATTTATTCAGACACTAATGCGACGAGTTTGATCGATAATCTGGGGACGATTGCATCGGATGGGTCGGGGACGGTGACGATGAGTGGGCCGTTCGTGAATCATCATGTGATGACGGTGGCGAGCGGATCGACGATGGCGCTGACGTATAATTGGACGAATGCGGCGAGCGGGACGATCGCGGCTGCGAGCGGGAGCACGCTGAATCTCGGTGGGACTAATGGTAATGCCTGGACCAATTCGGGAGTGATTACGGCGACGGGGACGACAGTGAATTTAAATGGGACGTTCACGGTGGCGACATTGGGGACGTTTAATCGGAATGGGGGGACGGTCAATTTGGTCGGGACGCTGACCAATACGGGGACGCTGGCGCTGAACGATACGACGGGGCCATGGAATGATGCGGGGGGACGGATCAATGGCGGGGCAATAACGGAGTCGGGGACGGGGCAGTTGGTGTTTACCAGTTCGGGCAGCGTGCTGGATGGGGTGACGTTTAGCGGCGACATGGATTTGACGCAGTCGGGGAGTGCGCGGGTGCGGATTTATGATGGATTGACGTTGAATGGGAATCTGCTGCTGGGTGCGAGCACGGGGGTGAATTATGGGGTGATTACATTCGGGGATGCGTCGAGTGCGGCGGGGACATTTGGGGGGAATGCGACGGTGGTGTTCGGGAATTACTCGGCCAATGGGATTGATGATGGGTCGTATCTGACGGGGGCGGATGGGACGTTGACGATTGCGTCGACGGTGTTGATCCACGGGAAGAGCGGGGGGATTTATGCGGACAACAATGCGAATGGATTGATCGATAATCTGGGGACGATTGCGTCGGATGGGTCGGGGACGGTGACGGTGAGCGGGCCGTTCGTGAATCATAGTGTGATGACGGTGGCGAGCGGGGGGACGATGGCGCTGACGTATGCGTGGACGAATGCGGCGAGCGGGACGATCACGGCGGCGAGCGGGAGCACGCTGAATCTGGGGGGGAGCAGTAATGCGTGGACGAATTCGGGTGTGATTACGGCGACGGGGACGACGGTGAACTTGAATGGGACATTCACCGTGGCGACATTGGGGACGTTTAATCGGAATGCGGGGACGGTCAATCTGCTTGGGATTCTGACCAATGCGGGGGTGACATTAGCGCTGAACGATACGACGGGTCCTTGGAATGAGGCGGGGGGGAGGATCAATGGCGGGACGATAACGGAAGCTGGGACGGGACAACTGATATTCACCAATTCGGGCAGCGTACTGGATGGGGTGACGGTCAATGGCGATCTGGATTTGACGCAGTCGTCGAGTGCTCGGGTGCGGATTTATAATAGCTTGACATTGAATGGGAATCTGTTGCTGGGGGCGAGCACGGGGGTGAATTATGGGATCATCACGTTTGGGGATTCGGCCAGCGCGGCGGGGACATTTGGTGGGAATGCGACGGTGGTATTTGGAAATTACCCCGCCAATGGGATCGATGACGGGTCGTATTTGAGCGGAGTGAATGGGACGCTCACGATTGCGTCGACGGTATTGATCCGCGGGAAGAGTGGTGGGATTTATGCGGATAATAATGCCACTGGTCTGGTGGTGATGCAGGGGACGCTCGCGGCGGATGTTTCGGGGGGGGTGATTACGGTGAGTGTGCCGATGCATTTGGATGGGTCGGCGATTGTGCGGTCGATCGCGGGGGCAGGTTTTTCGTTTAATTCGAGCATTACGGGGAGCAGCACAGCGAGTGGGGTGTCGGATTTGCCGGGGACGTTGACGCTGGGTGGGAGTGCGTCGTCGGGTTCGCCGCATTTGCTGGAGGTGATGGGGCAGGATTTGGGGAACGTGTCGGCGGGGTTCAGCCATAACTTTGTGATCGGGACACTGATTGTGCAGAACGGGGATTACGCGAAGTTGACGGATCAGGCGGATAACGCGGCTGGGTCGGGGGCGGAGGCGCTGTATGCGAATTCGGTGTCAGTTGTGAGCGGGGCGACGCTGGATTTGAATGGATTGCACTTATATGCGCGGTCGGTGCAGGTGGCGGGGACGGTGGTGAATGGGTCGATCACGCAGTTGGCGGACAGCGGGCCGCTGACGGTGGGGGCGGCGACGCCAGGGAGCATTTCGCCGGCGGGGCAGCTCGATGAGTGGACGTTTTTTGATCGGGCACAGCAGCAGGTGACGGTGGTGGTGAATCCGGGGTCAGGCTCGGCGCCGGCACCGGTGACGCCGCTGCTCAATTATGTGCGGGTGCAGTTACTGGATGCGGACAATAATATTTTGGCGCAGGCTTCGACGGTAAGCGCGGGGGCGTTGGTGACGTTGTCGAATGTAACGCTGCCGGCGGACGGGAATTATAAGATTCGGATCAATGCGCCAGCGAGCAATACGTCAGCGACGGGGAATTACATTGTGGCGGTATATGATGTGACGCCGAATGTGCAGTCACTGACGTTGAATCAGCAGGCGGTGGGGAAGATCACAACGGCATTTGGGATTGATCAGTGGAATTTCTCGGCGGTGGCGGGGCAGCAGATCAAGTTTCATCTGGTGAACAGTTCGTCCCCGGGGGCGCTCGGGTTTACGTTGACCGGGCCGGGACAGAATACGTTGTTCACGGCGATTACGGGAGATTCGACGCTGATCAATGTGCCGGCGAGTGGGCAGTACACGTTGTCGGTTTCGGGGACGAATGGTCAGACGGCGCAGTATGCGTTTTCGCTGTTGGAGACGACGCAAACGGCACTGTCGCTGGGGGGGACGTTTAATGGGACGCTGAATGGGTCGGGGCAGGCGCAGATCTTTACGATTGCGGTGCCGACGACGGGACCGTTGTCGGTGTCGTTGAATGATCTGGTGGGGGCGGATCATACGGAGCTGTATGCCCGGTTTGGCACGCCGCCGACGCGAGAGACGTATGATTATGCGGCGGCAGGGGCGGGGGCATCGCATAGTTTGCTGGTGCCGGATGCGACGGCGGGGACGTGGTATGTGCTGGTGTATGCCGAGTCGAATCCGACGCCTGGGAGTGCGTATACGCTGCACTCGGCGGGTGGGTCGGTGGTGTTGACGGGAGAGACGCCGGCGAGTGGGGCGACGACAGCGGCGACGACGCTGACGTTGTCGGGGGCGGGGTTTGTGCCGGGGACGACGGTGACGCTGGTGGCGACGGCGGGGGGGGCGACGTATGCGGCGACATCGGCGACGGTGGATCTGCCGACGCAAATCACGGCGACGTTTGCGGCGGGAGCGGTGCCGGCGGGGAATTACACGGTGAAGGTGACTCGGCCGGGCGGGGGCGGGGCGTCGGATCAGTTGGCGGGCGTGTTTACGATGGTGCAGACAGGTCAGGCGGTGTTGACGACGAGCGTCCAGGTGCCTAACCCGATCGGGTATCACATCGCCAGCACGTTGTATGTGACGTATGCGAATACGGGGAACGTGGCGATGGCGGCGCCGTTGATTATTTTCACGGCGACGCAGAAGGGGGTGCAGGGGGCGCTGATGACGCTGGATCCGACGTTGCAGACCACGGGTTTTTGGACGAGTGCGACGCCGGAGGGGTATGCGCAGTCGGTGCAGATTTTGGCGAGCGGTGCGACGCCGGGGGTATTGCAACCCGGGGAGTCGGTGACGGTGCCGGTGTATTATGCGGGGTGGTTAACGGGGCAGTGGGATTTTTCGCGGCCGCCGATCATTTTTACGACGACGGCGATCAAGGCGGATGATGCGACGCCGATGGATTGGGCGGGGTTGAAGCAGACATTGAAGCCTACGGGCGTGAGCAGCGCAGCGTGGGATACGGTGTACGCGAATGTGCAGGCGCAGGTGGGCAGTACGTCGGGGGCGTATGTGCAGATGCTGGATGCGAATGCTTCGTATCTGGGGAGGCTCGGGGAGAATGTGACGGATGTGAGCCGGCTGTGGAATTTTGCGCTGGCGCAGGCGGCGGGGACGTTTAGCCCGGTGGGGTCGTCGTTGTATGCGGTGACGGATGATGTAATGACGCAGCCGGGGTTGCCGTTGTCGTTTCAGCGGTCGTATGCGGCGGGGGTTGAGGGGCGGGATACACTGGGAGTATTGGGGTATGGATGGTCGACGCCTTGGCAGGTGGCGGCGGTGATCGGACTGAAGGGCACGGTCACGGTGACCGGCGGTAATGGATCCGTGCGCAGCTTCCAGCCGGATAGCCGATATACGGGCGTCTATTTTTCGCAGACTGGGGATTATGGCGTGATGACCTCGGACGGCAGCGGATATACGCTGAAAGAGACGGATGGGTCGATCACGCACTTCACTACCACCGGAGTTCTGGATTATGCGAAGGATGCGGATAATAACACGATCACCGCGCGATATAATATGAGCGGGGAATTGACGTCGCTGACGCATTCGGCGGGGCAGTCAATCACGATTGCTTACAACGGCAACGGACGAATTGCATCGGTCACGGATTCGCAGGGGCGCGTGACGACGTATTCGTATGATGGGACGGGGCAGTATCTGATGTCTGTGCTCGGGTGGGATGGGCAGACGACGACCTATGGTTATCAGGGCGGGGCGTTGGCTTCGATTGTGTTCCCCGGGGGGACGCATGAATTGTTTACCTATGATTCGCAGGGGAGGCTGGCGACGGCGGCGCGGGATGGAAATGCGCAGCTGGTGACGTATACGTATTCGCTGGGTGAGGTAACGACCACGGATTCGGATGGAGGGGTGACAAGCCGGTATTTTGATGCGAATGGGCTGGTGGTGAAGACGATCGATCCATTGGGGAATTCGACGTACGCGGTGTTTGACGCGAATTTTAATCTGACGAAGGTGACCGACGCGGCGGGGCAAACGACGCGGTATACGTATGATTCGCATGGGAATGTAACGGGGATCGTGGATGTGCTGGGGCATAGCACTTCGTATGTCTATTCGGCGACCAATCGCGTGACGACGGCGACGGATGCGGATGGGAATCTGACGACGTATGGATATGACGCGAGCGGGGATTTGATGTCGGTGGCGTATGCCGACGGACATTCGCAAGCGATGACGTATAACCCGCAAGGAGATGCGCTGTCGTTTGTGAATCGAAACGGGCAGACGACGAGCTATACATACAATGCAGCCGGTCAGGTCACGCAGGAGACGTTTGCGGATGCGACGCATTTTAATTACACCTATGACTCACGCGGGCGACTGGCGACGGCAGTCGATTCGACGGGGACGATCACGTTCACGTATGACTCAACGACGGATCGATTGACCGGAGTGGCGTATCCGAATGGGTATTCGCTGACGTTTACCTATAACGCAGCGGGACAGCGCACCAGTATGGTCGATCAGACGGGGTATACGGTTAATTATGTGTATGACAGCGTGGGCCGGCTGGGGAAGTTGAAGGATGTGAACGGGGCGATCATCGTCACGTATACATATGACACAGCAGGGCGGCTGGTGCGGAAAGATAACTCGAACGGGACGTATACGACGTATGCGTATGATGCGGCCGGGAATGTGCTGCATCTGATCAATCGTAAGGCGGATAATTCGATCGACAGCGAGTTTGACTATACCTATGACGCGCTGAATCGCCGGCTGACAGAAACGACGGTTGATGGAGCATGGGCGTATACATATGACGCGCTGG
This sequence comes from Tepidisphaeraceae bacterium, assembly GCA_035656825.1. Taxonomy (GTDB): domain Bacteria; phylum Planctomycetota; class Phycisphaerae; order Tepidisphaerales; family Tepidisphaeraceae; genus DASRRR01. The sequence goes on from DASRRR010000126.1 coordinate 6,868, forward strand.
GAGAATTGACCCATGCGGTGTTTACGCCGGGCTCGGGTAGCGCAGCGGCGGCGCAGGATATGGCGTATTCATATGACGCGATGGGGAACCGCACGCAGACGGTGATCAATGGCGTGACGACGGTGTATGTCACCAACAACATGAACGAATACACATCCGTCGGCGGAGTGACATATACGTATGATGCGGATGGGAATCTGCTGTCAGATGGGACTTCGACGTACACGTACAACTCGCAGGACCAGCTTACGGGCGTGACGGATGGTGGGGTGAACTGGACGTATTCGTATGACCCGCTGGGGAATCTGCGATCGATGATCGATGCGGGGCAGACGACGAATTATCTGGTTGATCCGACGGGGATGGGGTCGATTGTCGGCGAGTTCAATGGGTCGAATACGCTGATCGAGCACTATGCTTATGGGATCGGTTTGACATCGCTCAGTACGGCGTCGGCGACGTTCTTTTATGATTTTGATGGGACGGGATCGACGGTGGGCGTGTCGAATTCATCGGGGACATATGTGGATCAGTATGCGTATACGCCTTTCGGGACGGAGACGTCGACGACGAGCGTGACGGTGGCGAATCCGTTTCAGTTTGATGGGGAGTTTGGAGTGGTGACGGATGGGTCTGGGGTCGTGGCGATGCGGGCGCGGGGATATGTGCCGACGGTGGGACGGTTTGTGTCGCAGGACCCGGTGGGGGCGCAGGATAATCTGTATGCGTTTGCGGAGAATGATCCGGTATCGAATGTGGATGCGACGGGATTGTTGTCGGGGTGGAAGTTGCGCCGGCGGAAATTTTTGCCGTTTGTCTCGGGGATTTCGATTGTTCGAGGGTCGGTGCATTTCGGGTCAGGGGGCCGCGGGGGGGGCGGGGTGAGTGGGCACGGGGGGTATACGGTGGTGATTGTGTATGTACCGGTGCAGGATCCGAATTGGGATCCGAATGAGCCGAATGATCCGTGGGGTCCGCCGGATGATCCGACGGATCCGGATCAGCCTGACCAACCGGGTGATCCTGATGATCCGGAGGATCCCGATAATCCGGGCGATCCCGGAGACCCGGGCGATCCAGGCGATCCTGATAATCCCGGCGGGCCCGGTGATGGGCCGAATGATGGACCCGATCCAGGTCCGGGCGGCGGCGGTCCGGGCGGTGGAGGAAGCTCGAATTCCGTGAATTCGCAGGACCCGAACGAGATGTTCGGGCCGGCGGGATCGGGATCAGCGAATTTTGTTTCGGGAACCGTGACGTTCCCGTATCAGATTGAGTTTGAAAATGATCCGTCGGCGTCGGCGCCGGCGCAGCAGGTGACGATTACGGATCAGCTCAGCTCGGATCTGGACTGGTCGACGTTTGCAGTGACGCAGGTGGATTTTGGGGATTACCATTTAACGATCCCGGCCAATACGCAGCATTTTCAGACGACGGTTGAAGTGACGTACAACGGGAAGATGTTTGATGTGCTGGTGGATGTGGGGATTCATTCGGATACAGGGGTGGTGTATGCGAGTTTCTATTCGATTGATCCGAATACGAGCTTGCCGCCGGATGTGCTGACGGGATTTTTGCCGCCGGAGGATAATACGGGGCGCGGGATCGGGCATGTTGGGTTCTCGGTGCAACCGAAGAGCGGGTTGGCGACGGGAACGCAGATTTCCAATGTGGCGATCATTACGTTTGACTCGAATCCGTCGATTGCGACGGATCAGGTCAGCGAGAGCGATCCTTCGCAGGGAGTTGATCCGGCGAAAGAGGCGACGGTGACGATTGATGTCGATGTGCCGACGAGCAGCGTGACGGCATTGAATGCGACGCAGCATCTGACGACGTTTAATGTGTCATGGAGCGGGTCGGACGGCGGCGGGTCGGGGATCGGGTCGTACGACATTTACGTTTCGGACAATTCCGGGCCGTTCGTGTTGTGGTTGAACGCGACGGCGCTCACGCAGTCGGCTTATACGGGAGTGTTTGGACATACATATTCGTTTTATTCCGTGGCTCGGGACGCGGTAGGAAATGTGCAGGCTACTCCTTCATCGGCATCGGCGATTACTTCGCTGGTGGCGGTGACCAGCACGCCAGTAGTTAGCGCGGGAGCAAATATTTCTGGAAGCAGCTTGACGCTGAATCGCAATGGATCGTTTACAGATGCGGATGTGGATGATAGCTGGACGGCGACGGTGAATTATGGAGATGGCAGTGGTGCGCAGTCGCTGACGCTCGCGGGGAAGACGTTTACATTGCAGCATACCTATGCGGCTATTGGAAATTACACCGTCGCGGTGGCGGTGACGGATGCGGGAAATCTGGTTGGACATGCGTCGTTTGAAATGAGCATTGTGTCGGCGGCAGATACGACGGCGCCGACGGCGACGCTGGGAAGTGTGACTGCACCGGCGGTTGTGGATGGATCGACACTAACCTTCGTGGTGAATCTGGCGGATAACAAAGCGCTGAATCTGACGACCCTGGCGAATGGATCGGTGGTGGTGTCCGGTCCGAAGGGATATAGCCAGGCGGCGACGCTGGTGTCGACCGCGGGGGATGGAGCTACGAGTGGGTCGGCGACATTCCGAGTCACTGCGCCGGGCGGATATTTTGATCCGGGAGATAATGGGTCGTATACCGTATCGCTGGCGAACGGGGCGCTGAAGGATGCGTCGGGGAATGCAGCGGCGGCGGGTGCGATCGGAACGATTGCGGTGAGTGTTGCGACGCCGGTGGCTAATGCGGATCTGGTGGGAGTGGTGTCGGTGGTGCCGGCGAGCGTGCAGCCGGGATCAAAGACGAATTCGGTGAGTGTGAAGATCACCAATAGCGGGACCAAGGCGTTTAAGGGGAAAGTACCGGTGACGCTGTATGCGATGCCGACATCGGCCGTGGTGTTTGATCCGGCAACATCAGTATTGCTTGGGTCGGCGACGACCGCGGCGCTGAGCCTGGCGGTGAAGGGATCGACGACGGCGGTCTTGTCGTTTGCCGGGCCAAAGACGATTGTTGATGGCAAGTACAAGATCGTCGCGGTGCTGGATCCGAAGAAGACGTTTGCGGAGCAATATAAATCCAACAACGTTGCGATTGCGGCTAAGGCGTCGCACTTCATCGCGCCGACGGTGGATTTGGCCGTCACGATAAGCAAAGTGCCGGCGGCGATCGGGAAGAGCAAATCGACGATCGCGGTGACGTTGACGAATAAGGGAAATTCGCCCGCGACCGGCACGGCGACGATCAAGATGTTTGCTTCAGGCGACAAGGTGCTGGATGAACTGCTGGATAAAGCGCTGGGATCGAAGGGTCAGCATCTGGCGGCGCTGAAGGTGGGTGGGACGGTGACGGTGAGTGTGCCGGTGACGTCCAGCGGAGTGAAGGGTGGGGAATATCTGTTCGCGAAGGTCGTCTATGCCGGGACGCCGGCGGATGGGAATGCGAAGAATGATGTGGTGTTCTCTAAGACGAAGGTGGTGTTTTCTTAAAGAGAATACGGAAACGTCCAACAAAGAAAGAAGCCCGAGGATTTGATGTCCTCGGGCTTCTTTTTGTTGGGGATGGGATCAGGCCTTGGGGTTGGATTGGGGGTTGGCGTCGGGGGTGGCTTGCTGGATGTTGGCGGGGATGTCGACGTCGATGCGTTTGGTGATCCAGTTCAGGGCGCCGAGGATGAGGGCGAGGTATTCGGGTTTTTTCCAGATGTCTTCGCGGTGGCCCATGGAGGTGTAGAAGACGCGGCCGGCGCCGTGCATTCGGGCCCAGGTTTCGGGGTAGGTGCCGCGCTGGTACATCGGGCCATGCATGGCGGAGCAGTCCTGGGCGAGGATGACGTGGAGGTCGGGGGCAAAGTTTTTGAGGGAGTACCATTCTTCGGTGATCTGGGCGTTGTCGAAGGCTTTGGCGCCGGGGAAGTTTGGGTCAATGCACTTGAGGAGGGCTTTTTGCTGTTGGCCGTGGATAATGAATTCGCCGCCGAGCATTTGGATGTAGGGGTCGAACTGGTCGTGACCCTGGTCGTCGAGATCGCGGAGGAGGTTGACTTGGCCGCGGACGTGCTTGGGGCTGTGGAGGGTGTCGGCGGCGGAGTGGAAGCCGACGAAGCCTTTGCCGGCTTTGATGGCGTCGAGGAAGGCTTCTTTGCCGCCGGGAGGCATGGGGGGTTCGGCGCGGGCGGGGTCGGGGACCGGGTGAGAGCCGGGGCCTTTTTTGGTGGCGCGGGGATCGGAGGGTTTGGTGAGGTCGCCGGTGGTGTAGAAGGCGAAAGCGTCGAAGGAGGCGATGTTATCGGGGGTAAAGATGGAGCCGTCTTTGGAGCAGGTGACGTCGAAGTTGTTTTTAGCGCCGAGGTCGGTGAGGGTCTGCTCCGCGAGAGAGAGCTTGTCGGGAGTGGGGCGGGCGATGGCCGAGTGTTGGAAGGTTTGGGATTTGGTGAAGAAGAGGATTTTCTTGCGGGCGCCGGCATCGTTGGCGAGGAGGCGGGAGTTTAAGAATGGAGAGATGGCCAGAGCAGCGGTTGCGGATTGTAGAAAGTGACGACGGGTGGTTTTCATGATGGGATGTTACCTTAAATAAGAAGAAGTAGGACAACACTCAACACACAACATTGAACACTCAACACTCAACGGGGAGAGCTTTAGGGAACCTTGAGGAGTTCTCTTTCAGACCACGGATAGGGGCGGGTGGTGGCTCGGACTTGCTTGACGGCGGAGGGGTCGACGGGGTTGGCGGTGTGGTCCCAGTTGCGGCGGACGAAGGTCAGGACGGAGGCGATGTCGTCATCGGAGAGTTTGGAGAGGGCGGGCATGTCGAGGGCGTAGGATTGGCCGGAGACGGTGATGGGACCTTGGAGGCCTTGGAGGACGATGCGGAGGACGCGGGATTGGGGGCCGATGGCCCATTCGGAATCGACCAGGGGCGGGGCGAGGCCGGCTTGGCCTTGGCCGTCGGCTTTGTGGCAGGCGATGCAGGTGAGGTTGTAGACGGCTTGGCCGTGGGTGAAGCGGGCTTGCTGTTCGGAGGTGAGGGGTTTGGGGGGAGGAGGGGGGGTGTAGCCGGGCTGGCCGGGCCAGTGGATGATGGCGAGGGTGTTTTCGACGGAGTCTTTTAAGTGTGGTCTGGCTTGGAGGGAGAGGAATTCCTTGGGTTCGGCGGCGAGTGTGACTTGGTGGGGGAGGACGGGGGCAAATCGCTTGTTGCGGCGACGGCGCGTGCCGGGGGGTTCGAGGCCGTCGAGGACGGAGAGTTGCTGCCAGGATTTGTCGAGGGAGGCGGTGAGGCGGAGGAGGTCGGCGACGTTTTTGGGGGAGCCTTCGTTGAGGATGCAGCGGGAGAGGGATTGGACGAGGTCGGAGCGGCCGGGGTGGTTGTCGGGCCAGGTGGAGAGGAGGTGGGAGAGGAAGGGGAGTTCGCGGCCGCGCAGGCCGGTGAGGGTGGCGTCGCGGAGGAGGGGGGTGGGATCGGTGGAGAGGAGGGAGGTGACGGCGGAGTCGGTTTCGGGGGTGCCGAGGGGGGTGAGCGTGAGGGTGAGTTGCAGGCGGACGTCGGGGCTGGAATCATCGGATAACTTGAGGATGGCGGGGAGGACTTTGGCGCGGGTGGCGGGGACGGCGATGAGGGGTTCGGCGATGCGGATGGCGGCGGCGCGGATGCGCGGGTCGGAGTCGGCTAGAAGCTTGCTGATCAGGTCGGGGTTGATGGCGTGCAGGCCTTCGAGGGTCCAGGCGGCGTGGAGGCGGGCGAGGGGGTTGGCGTCGGTGGTCGCCATCTTCTTGAGGGGGGGGATAGATTTGAAGTCGCCTTTTTCGACGAGGAGGCGTTGGGCGGTGTCGCGCCACCAGCCGTTGGGGTGGTGGAGGGTGTCGATGAGCTGGGCGGTGGTGGCGGTGGAGAGGTGGGGTTCGGGGAAGGGTTTGATGTTGTCGGGGACGATGCGGTAGATGCGGCCGGTGTCCATGTGTTTTTCGAGCTGGCGGGCGAGGTACTGGTCTTTGCAGTAGGTGGTGAGGTAGGTGCGGTGCTGGAGGATGCCGTGGTGCATGTCGACGATGTAGAGGCAGCCGTCTGGGCCGGTGAAGAGGTTGACGGGTCGGAAGCGTTCGTAGGTGGAGGCGAGGAAGTCTTTGTGGGAGTAGGCGTCGGAGGCGACGAGTGAGCCGTCGGGGGAGGGGGTGATGAGGTTGCGTTTGATGAGGTTGCCGGCGGGTTCGCAGACGAAGACGTTGTTGTTGAATTCGGGGGGGTAGAGGCCGCCGCGATAGACGCAGGGGGCGCAGGCGGCGGTGAAGTAGAGGAGGGTGCCGTCGTCGCGCATGAGGGTGTGGACGTAGCCGCGGTCGACGGCGGTGGAGTGGAGGGGCCAGACGGTTTGGTCTTTGGCGACTTGCTCGTAGGCGCCGGTGGCGCGGTAGTGGGAGTTGCGATCGGCGTAGTGGGGGGGGAAGAGGGAGGCGCGGAGCTGGTCGGTGTTGGAGTTTTCGTAGAGGCGACCCTGATCGTCCTGGGAGATGCCCCATTGGCCTAGTTCGGGGATGGGGTCGGAGATCCAGGAGCCGTTGAGGTAGCGGAGACGTCTGGAGTAGTTAGGCGAGTAGATCCAGTTATCGAGGGCGGGCATGAGGCCATTGGGCTGGTGCTCGGGGTTGCCGCCGACGCCGAAGTCGGTTTCGACGACGGTTTGCTGATCGCATTTGCCATCGTTGTCATTGTCTTTGCAGAAGAGGAGTTTGGGGGGAGCGCCGACGAGGACGCCACCCTGGACGAAGGAGACGGCGCGGGGGAGGACGAGGTGGTCGAGGAAGGTGGTGGCTTTGTCCATGCGGGCGGTGTGTTGGGTGGATTCGAGGATGGTGATTCGGCCGGTGGGGGCGGATTCGTTGTCGCCGTTGACGTCGGGCATGTAGGAGCGCATTTCGACGACGTACATGCGGCCGTCGGGGTCCCAGGAGAGGGCGACGGGGTGCTGGATGAGGGGTTCGGCGGCGACGACTTCGAGGTGGAAGCCGGGGGGGACTTGGATGGTTTTGATGGCGTCTTCGGGGGAGAGGAAGGGGGCGACGACGGGGGGGGGCCAGTTGGGGAGTCCCGAGGGGGAGTCGGGGACGGCGAGGGGGGCGGCGAGGGTGAGGGAGGGAATGAAGAGGAGAGCGATGCGGAGGGGGTGGTGCATGGAGGGATTTTACGATGTCGGAAATTCTAGGGAAGGGATGTGTAAATGGAAAATGGGGGAGGGGGGTGGCGTAAGTAATGGAGGGGCAGATGGATGTGAATTTTGGCGGGTGAAAAGGGGCGAAAAAAGCGACCCCAAAGCGCCCCCCGAACGACGCCTTTTCGACACCTGAATGACTCCGAAACGGCTCCTTTGTGGCTTTGATTCAACCCCATTGTGACTGGGAAGCGACGAGGGGATTTGATGGAGACTATTCAATTTTGAAAGAATGACCTTTTTTCAGGTCGCCAGGGGTGGCGAGGTATTGTAAATGTGGAAATTTAATAAGTCAAGTAAATGTTTGGTTTTGGGGTGTAATTTTTGGTTGGTCGCTGAAGGGGCAACCACGATGACACGATGGGCGCGAAGGAAGACACGAAGGGGGGAGGGGATTACGCAAAGATCGCAGAGGAGCAAAGGGGCAAAGAAGATTTGGGAAGTGCAATTGTAGTAATTCAGATTAAATATTGGGAGGGAATTGAAGGGGGTTTGAGTTTGAAGCTATTTGGCGGGTTATGGGAGAAAGGCACGGGTTGAAAACCCGTGCCACGAAGGTTGGGGGGTGTGTGGCGCGAGGGGGGTCAGGGGACGAGGTAGATGGCGTTGTTTTCGATGGTGAGTTCTACGCCGGCGGCTTTGGCGGCTTCCTGGAGGGCGGATTGGAGCATGATTTTGGGGTCGGGGCTTATCTGGAGGCGGCGCATCAGGCCGTCGCCTTTTTTGGTGCCGACGGTGAGGGTGATTTTGAGGCCTCGGCGTTTGGCTTTGACGAGGGTGCCGTCTTCGAGTTTGGCGTTCATGGGTTTGATGTAGGCGTCGATGTAGTGGACGCCGATGTTGGATTTGTCTTCGGTGGTGGGTGGGAGTTTTTCGGGGGCGGCGAGGTTGAGGTCGCAGAGTTTTTGTTTCATGGTGGGTCCTTGTGAGTTGAGAAGACGCGCCGCCCAGAGGGCGGCGGCTAAACGGGTTATTTGGTCATTAGGTATTGGTCGATGGCTTGGCGGAAGGCGCGGATGTGGTCGGGGTTGGAGCCGCAGCAGCCGCCGATGATATTGGCACCGGCCTGGAGGAGGGGGATGACGCCTTGGGCCATGTGGTCGGGGGTTTCGTCGTAGCAGACTTTCATGTTGACGAGTTGGGGCTGGCCGGCGTTGGGTTGGGCCATGATGGGGAGGTTGACGGCGGATTTGTAGCGCTGGACGGCCTGGGCGGCGTGGGGCATGTCCATGCCGGTGCCGCAGTTGAGGGCGACGATGTGAGCGCCGTGTTCGGCCATGAATTCGGCGGCTTGTTCGGGGTCGATGCCCATCATGGTGCGGAAGGTGGAGCCGTCGAGGGTGACGTCGTAGGCCATGGAGCCGATGATGCAGGGGCAGCCGGCGTCTTTGGCGGCGTCGATGCCGATGCCGAGTTCTTCGAGGCCGGTCTGGGTTTCGATGATGAGGGCGTCGGCACCGGCGCCCATGAGGGCTTTGGCTTGTTCGATGAAGGCGTCGCGGACTTGTTGTTCTGTGAATTCGCCGTAGGGTTCCATGAGGCCGCCGAAGGGACCGATGTCGCCGATGACGTAGCCTTCACGGCCGGCGGCTTTGAAGGCGTCGCGGGTGATGCGGACGGCGGCGGCGTTGATTTCGGTGATGTTGTCGGCGACGCCGTGGCGGTTGAGCATGATGCGAGAGCCGCCGAAGGTGTTGGTGAGGATGCAGTCGGAGCCGGCGTCGGCGTAGCGCTTTTGGATGGCGAGGACTTTATCGGGGTGATTGATATTCCAGGCTTCGCCGCAGTTGCCTTGTTCGAGGCCGGCGAGCATGAGCTGGGTGCCCATGGCACCGTCGCCGAGGAGGGGTCTATCTTTGAGAACTTCGAGAAGAGTTTTTTTCATGGGTGAAGAAGTATAGCGGGTTTAGGTGATCGGGACGACGGGGAGTGAGGACCCACGGAGACTGTCCGTGGGCTTTGGTGTGGTGTTTTCTAGTTGGACGAGGGCGTAGTGGAGGGTTTCGAGGACTAATCCCCATTTGTGTTTGCGGCTGTTGGGTTCGCAGTAGCAACTGGCGGCGGAGGGGGTGCGGGTCCAGGCGAGGACGTCGTTGAGGGGCTGGCCGAGGAGGGGTTTCTCTTGCGCGATGGCGACCATGAGGTGTTCGGGGTTGGACATGTAGCGGCACATGTGGGTGTGGCCGGTGTCGCCGGGGGCGGGGTAGCATTTTTGGTCGCGGAGGGGGTAGCCATCGGCGCGGGGGCCGACGGTGACTTCGTAGTGGAAGCGGATGGTGCGGCCGGAGTTGGTGCAGGTGGAGCCTTCGTATTTGAAGAGGGCGTGGGTGGAGCCGTCGGGCAGGGGGGTGAGAGTGAGGCGCTCGGTGATCCAGCGGGAGAGGGCTTTGGGGTTGACGGAGTATTTGGCGGAGGTATTGAGGGTGGGGACTTCGATTTCGTCAGTCGAGCCGGTGCTGGGGAGGGTTTCGGGTTTGAGGACCTCAAGGGAGCGTTTGTAGGGTGTGCGGCGGTATTGGCAGGGGGAGAAGGAGCAGTTGTCGCAGGGGGTGAGGTCGGTGAGGCGGACGCGGTCGGTCTGGTGGGTGAGGCCGAAGACGGCGAGGAGGGATTTTTTGGGGCGGAGCATGCCGGATTCGAGGACGGCGAGGGGGCCGGGCAGTTTGTTGGATTTGGAGATGAGTTGAAGGAGGGAGGATTGTTGGGAGATGTCCCATTCGGGGTAGCCGGGGGAGTAGTGGGGGAGGACGGCCATGTTGTGGGATTCGGCCCAGGAGCAGAGGCGGGCACCGGTCATGGTGGTGAGGTGTTCGACGACGGCGGAGCCGAAGATTTCGAGGAAGAAATATTCGTCGGGTTTTTCTTCTTTCCAGAGTTTTTGGGCTTCGGCTTCGATTTCCGGGCCGGCGCTGACGGCGACGAGGATGGCGGAGTCGGCATTGGCGTCTTTGAGGGTTTTGAGGAGGCGCGGGGAGGAGAAGGGGACGGAGTCGATGAGGATGGAGCCGTTGGTGATATCGAGTTTTTCGACCTGGCGGGCGTAGACCCAGGGGCGGCCGTGCTGGGCGTACCAGGCGCGGGCGAGGTCGGCGAGTTCGCGGGCGCGGCCGTCGAGGACGCGTTCGCGCGGGTAGCCGAGCAGGCGTTTGTATTCGGTGCGCTGCACGTCGACGTTCGGGAATGTGTCGATGAGTTCGATCATAAGGGAGGGTTCAGGGGTCAGTTTTCAGGGTTCAGGGAAGAGGCCTCCTGGTTGGATTCTACGGGTTTGAATTGGCAGCCTTCGACGAAGAAGTCGAAGAAATTGGGGTGGGTTTCGAGGCGGCAGTGTTCGACGCGGCGGACCAATTCTTCGAGTTGGTGGCGTTTGGATTTGGAGAGGAGGGCGATGGAGGCACCTTCGATGGCGGCGTTGCCGACGCGGAGGATTTTGTGGTCGGGGAGGTTGGGGATGAGGCCGATGCGTTTGGAGGCGGCGACGTCAAGGTGGCGGCCGAAACCGCCGGCGAGGTAGAAGAGGTCGATGGAATCAAAGGATGAAGGATGAATGATGAAGGATGAATGGGGAGAAGAGGGGGGGTGTGAGTAGGCGTCCATGATGACTTGTAGGCCGGCGACGTTGGCACCTTTGGCCTGGGCGAGTTCGTTGATGTCAGATTCGAGGAGGTAGATGTTGTTTTTTTCGTCGAGGGTGATTTTGGGGGAGCCGGTATCGAAGCGGCCGTATTCGTTCATGAGGTTGGTGCGGAGGAGTTCGGACATGGCGTCGACGAGGCCGGAGCCGCAGATGCCTTGGGGGGGGATGTTGCCGATGACGCCTAGTTGGAAGGAGTTGTCGTCGTTGATGTGGACGGATTCGATGGCACCGTCGAGGCCGGGCATGCCGCAGGAGATGGCGCCGCCTTCGAAGGCGGGGCCGGCGGGGCAGGAGGCGGCGAGGATGCGGTCTTTGTTGCCGAGGATGAGTTCGGTGTTGGTGCCGATGTCCATGACGCAGACGGTGCGGGGTTCGCTCGCGAGATCGATGGCGAGCATGCAGGCGGCGGCGTCGGCACCGACGTGACCAGAGATGATGGGTGCACCGTAGACACGGGCTTTGGGGTGGATGGGGAGGAGGGAGCGTTTGCCGGTCATTTCTACGGCGGTGGTGGTGCGTTTGCCTTCTTCGAGTTCGATTTCGGTGATGGAGCGGTAGGGGGTTTGGCCGATGGGGTAGACGTCGAGGCGGAAGAAGAGGTCGCGCATGGTGGAGTTGCCGACGACGACGAGTTCGTAGATGGTTTTGGGGTCGACGGGGAAGGATTCGATGGCGTGGGTGAGGTAGCCGGCGAGGGTGCGCATGAGGAGGAAGTCGCCGTTGTCGGTGTCGTATTGGATGCGGGACATGACGTCGGAGCCGCCGAAGCGTTGGGGGTTTTCGAAGGAGGTGTCGGCGATGAGTTTGCCGGTTTCGAGGTTGAAGAGGCGGAGGACGCAGGTGGTGGTGCCTAGGTCCATGGCGAGGCCGTGGATGGGTTGGGTGGAGATGGCGATTTCTATGTTGTCGAGGAGGATGCGGTCACCGTCTCGGGTGACGGCGGGGTCGAGTTGAAGATCGCGAAGAGGCAGGCCGGTGGCGGAGTTTTCGATGCGCATTTGGCCTCTGCGCATGGTGTGGCATTTGACTAAGCCATCATTGGTGGTGAGGGAGGCTTGGCAGGAGAGGCGGAAGTTGCCTTTGAGATGTTTTTCCTGATCGGTGGGGGGGGTGAGGAGGGAGAGGCCTTCGGTGACTTCGACGATGCATTCCTTGCATTTGCCATTTTTGCGGCAGGAGGTGGGGACGGGGATGTTTAATTGCTCGGCGTAGTCGAAGAGGGTGGGGCCTGGGGTGGCGGGGGTGGAGTGGGAGTTGATGGTGAGGGTGGCGGACATGGTTTAGAACCTGGTGCTGGCTTCGAATTCTTTTTTGAGGATTTGGACGACGTCGGGGGCGGAGCCGGGACGTTCCATTTCTTCGGACCAATTCCATTGGGCGGTGTAGGCGTCGGCGTTGGTGATGCCGCGTTTTTGCGCCTGGGCGTCGATGAATTCGGTGAATTTTTGGCCTAGTTCGAAATTGAGGGAGTTGCCGGCGTCGTCTTCGGCTTTGATCTGGGAGGGGATTTCCTGCCAGTAGAGGACTTTGTAGGTGGTGAGTTTGCCGGCGCGGGTGGGGGCTTCGGGGGCATTGGAGGGGATAGGGGCGCTGGAGGCGGCGGGAGCGTCTTCGCCGCGGGCGAGTCGGATGAAGAGGTCGACGGCGGCGGAGGCGTTTTGGCCGTAGCCGTCGGCGCCGACTTCATCGGCGAACATTTGGGAGATGGGTGCGCCGCCGACGGCGAATTTGATGTGGTCACGGCCGGCGGCTTTGAAGCCGTCGATGACGTTTTTCATGTAGGTCATGGTGGTGGTGAGGAGGGCGGACATGCCGATGATGGAGGGGTTGCATTTGTCGGCGGCGGCCATGAATTTTTCGACGGACTGGTCGACGCCGATGTCGAGGACTTCGAAGCCGGCACCTTCGGCCATCATGCAGACGAGGTTTTTGCCGATGTCGTGGAGGTCGCCGCGGACGGTGCCCATGACGAGGACGCCGACGGGCTTGGAGCCGGAGTCTTTGGCTGAGAGGAGGGGTTTGAGGACGGACATGCCGGCTTTCATGGCGCGGGCGGCGATGAGGACTTCGGGGACATAGAGGATGTTGTGTTTGAAGTCTTCGCCGACGACGGACATGCCGGCGATGAGGCCTTCGGTGAGGACTACCTGGAAGTGGATTCCTTCGGCGAGGGCGTCCTTGGTCATTTGCTCTACTTCTTTGGCTTTGCCTTCGTAGAGGAATTGGTTCATTTGGGCGTAGTCGATGGGCATGGTTTGAGTCCTTGGAAGACGCGCGTCCCAGAGGGATGCGGCTAAACGGGAAATTTAGATCTGGCTGAGTTTTTTTCCGTTGAACTGGTCCAGGGCCTGGAGCATGGCGATGATGTTTTGGCGGGGCATTCCGGGGGAGGTGCCGCCGCCGACGGAGAGGATCATGCCTTTGCCGTCGGAGAAGCCGCCTTCTAGGACGTCTAATGTGGCGACTTTGACTTCTTCGGGGGTGCCGCGGACGCCGACTTCGAGGGGGTTGACGTTGCCCATGAGACACATGCGGTCGCCGACGCGCTGTTTGACTTCGCGGATGTCTTTTTGCTTGCCCCAGTTGAGGACGTTGAAGCCGACGTCGGGGAGGTGGTCGAGGCAAGCGTCGACTTCGGCGTCGTTGTGATAGAGTTTGACCCAGTCTTTGGGGAAGGCGTCGCAGATGCGTTTGAGGTAGGGGTGGCAATACTCCATGTAATATTCTTCGTTCACGAAGCCGACGATGTCGTCGAGGATGAAGATGCCTTCGACGGTGTTACCGAGGACTTTGTGCTGGGCTTTGAGCCAGTCGATGACGACGCGGGTGCAGAGGTCGAGGAGTTTGTGGCAGCCTTCGGGGTTTTCGGCGAGTTCGATCATGAGGTTGGCGGTGGAGCGGACGAAGCCGGCGGTACACATGGGGCCGCGGCTGGTGATGAAGGGGAGGATGTAGCCGTGGTCGAGGATCTGCTGCTTGTGCATTTTGTAGCGGTGGAGCGTCATGGCGGCGAAGGCGTCGGCTTCGACTTCGTATTCGGGGAATTCGCTGATGTCTTCGAGGCGGTAGAGGGTGTGGTATTCGCTGGGGGTGTTGTCTTCCCAGAATTTGATTTTGGCGCCGAGGATGGAGGGTTCGGCGGCCATGCCGTACTCCATCCACCAGGAGGGGACGAAGATGATTTCGGGGAATTCCCGCATGATCTTGAGATTGGTCTCAAACCAGAGGTCGGGGTTGAGGTAGTAGTCCATGTGTTTGATGCCGGCATGACCCGGGATCCAGGGACTGTCGACGATCATGGCCATGGGGACCTTGTCCTGTTTTTCCAGGCGGGCGGCTTTTTTGTAGGTTTCCCACTGTTTCGGGAGCATGTTGGATCCTTAGTAAGAGAAGTCTAGGATGAGCATATACAATGAGTTGCGTTGCGGCGGCTCATTGTAGCGACACCTGCTGGACTGGTCATATCCGGGCGATGTCGTGGAAACAAGATTTTTTTGTATACAATTTCGGGTATAAGGTCAATATACCACCGAAAGCCATGTCAGGCTTGTGGTGCAACCGATCTTTATTCATATGTATACGCTTCGCGAAAAACTGGCTGTACCGAACCGATTCTTGCTCGGGGTTGAGCTGGTGTCGACGCGCGGGACGATGGAAGATCTGCAAGCCTTGCATGCACGGACGTTTGCGTCGCAATTGGTGTCTTGTAAGCAGATCGATTGGGTGTCGATTACGGACAATGCGGGGGGGAATCCGCAGCTTAGTCCGATGGCGCTGGGGAAGCCGATTTTGTATGCGGGGAAAGAGGTGATGATCCACCTTTCGTGCAAGGATTTTAATCGCAATGGGCTGGAGTCGGCGGCGTGGGAGCTGGCGAGCGAAGGGTTTCACAACATTTTGGCGCTGTCGGGGGATTATCCGGGGGCGGGGTATCACGGGCGCGGGAAGCCGGTGTTTGATATCGATTCGGTGGGGCTGCTGACGATGCTGGATGAGATGAATCGCGGGTTGTCGCGGCCGAAGATTTCGGGGAAGGGGGCGGATACGTATCAGGCGACGAATTTTTTTGCGGGGGCGGTGGCGACGAATTTTAAGCCTTTGGAGAATGAGGTTGTGCCGCAGTTGTTGAAGCTGCGGCGGAAGATTGAGTGCGGGGCGAAGTTTGTCATTGCGCAGATTGGGTATGACTCGCGGAAGAGTCATGAGATGCAGTGTTATATGCGGGAGCATGGGGCGGGGGATGTGCCGCTGATTGGGAATGTGTATATGCTGACGGCGGGGGTGGCGCGGTTTTTTCGGAAGCGGACGATTCCGGGGGTGGTGATTTCGGATTCGCTTTTTGAGGTTTGCGAGCGGCAGGCGCGAGGGGCGGATAAGGGGGCGAAGTTTTTCCGGGAGCTGGCGGCGAAGCAGCTAGCAATTTTTCGGGGGTTGGGATTTGCCGGGGGGTATCTGGGAGGGGTTCACAAGATTGAGGATGTGCAGGCGATTTTGGATATCGAGGCGACGTTTTCGCGGGAGGATTGGAAGGGGTTTGCGCGGGAGATTCAGTATCCGGCGGCGGGGGAGTTCTTTTATTACGCGCGGGATGAGAAGACGGGATTGGCGGATGCGTCGCGATTGGAGCCGGGGTATGCGGCGTCGCTGGAGCATCGGAAGCCGACGCGGAATGTGACGCTGTCATATCGATTCAGCAAATGGGTGCATGATGCGGCGTTTACGCCGGGGACGGGGTTGTTTCGGTTGGGGCAGAAGGTTTATGCGAAGTCGAAGGATCCGATGCAGGGGCCGCGGACGTTGCGATTGATGGAGCATGTGAGCAAGTCGGCGATGTTTAAGTGCAAGGATTGCGGGGATTGTTCGCTGCCGGACATTGCGTTTTTGTGTCCGGAATCGCAGTGTGCGAAGAATCAGCGGAATGGGCCTTGCGGGGGGACGCGAGACGGGAAATGCGAAGTTTATGATTTTGAGTGCATCTGGTCGCGCGCATATGACCGGCTGAAATATGAGGGGCGCGAGCAGGAGATGTTGAATTATCCGGCGGTGATTCAGGATGAATCGCTGCGCGGCACGTCGAGCTGGGGGAATACGTTTTTGGGTCGGGATCACACGGGGGGGAATAAGACAGAAGCCAGTAGCCAGTAGTCAGTAGTGAGAAGTCAGAAGAAAGCGAAGGGAAATCAGATGTCGGTAACAGTGCATGCAAATCCGTCGTTGAAGACAAAGTCATCTCGGCCGTTCCGGTTGATCGGGGAGTTGATCAACAACTCGTTCGGCCGAGCGGCGAAGGCGTTCAGGGACCGTGATGTGGCCGGATTTCAGAAGCTGGCGAAGCTGCAATCGGACATGGGGGCGGATTATCTGACGATCAATATCGATGGGACGCAGTCGATGCGCGTGATGCCTGCGGAGATGTTTGATTTTCTGCCGGATTTGATTCCGGCGATTCAGGAAGTGACGAGTGTGCCGCTGGCGTTTGATAATCCGTCGATTGAGTTTCATAAGCGTTGTTTGAAGATTTATGATCGGAAGAAGAGCGGGCAGCCGATTTTGAATTCGGTGGCGGCGTCGCGGCATAACTTGCGGGAGATGGTTGATCTGGTTGCGGAGCATGACACGATGGTGATCGGGATGGCGTCGGAGAAATTTGTCGAAGGAGGTGGGGCGCAGTGCATGTCGGCGGATGATGTGTATGGCGCGACGGAGGCGCTGGTGCATCTGCTGCGCGATAAGGCGGGGCGGAGGAATGATCAGATTATCATCGACCCGGGGCTGGCGCCGGTGGGGGCGGATACGTATGGGCTGGTGAACATGGGGATCGATGCGATGCGGCGGATTCGGGCTAATCCGGATCTGGCGGGGTTGCATTTGTCGGTGGGGCTGACGAATTTTTCGTTTGGCGTGCCTAAGGATATTCGGGAGCTGATTGAGAGCGCGTATTTGACGATCGCGGTGGAGGCGGGGCTGGATTTTGTGCTGGGAAATCCGGAGAAAGATCTGCATTTGCTGGCGAAAGACGATAAATATGTGCTTGGGATCGCCGAGGCTTTGGAAGCAGGGCGGCCAGGCGATGGTGAGACGCAGGAAGAAGCGGGTTTCCGGCAGGCGGCGAAGATCATCGATCTGTTTAACGAGGTGGCTTGAGCATGAGTGCAATTTCGACAATCGATGAGCTGGTGCGCGGGTCGCGAGAGCGGGCGGTGTGGGTGAAGGTGGGGCGGGTGTTTGATGGGGCGGACGTGATTCGGGATGCGTATGTGCAGTTTGATGCAAAGACCATTTTATATGTTGGCGCGAGGGGGCCGGCGGCGGGGGAGCAGGTGTTGGTGTTGGAGGAGTACACGGTTTTGCCTTGCTTGATCGAGGCGCATGCGCATTTGTTTTTGGATGGCGCGCCGGTGAATTCGGAGCAGAGAGAAGGATATCTCAAGCAGTCCAGCGAATGGATGCTGGCGCGGGCGCGGCAGAGATGGCAGAAGATTTTGCAGTTTGGGGTGGGAGCGGTGCGCGATGCGGGGGATAAGTTGGGCGTTGGATTGGCGCTGGCGGCGGAGGGGAATCAGTTTGCGGGGAAGTTGAGGGAAGTTCCTTATATCGATTCGCCGGGGGCGGCGATTCATCATCGTGGGCGGTATGGGGCGTTTATGGGGCGGCCGGTGGAGGAATATGATTCGCCGGCGGCGTGCGTGGCGGGGCGGGTGGCGGAGGGGGCGGATCGGATCAAGTTGCTGGTGAGCGGGATTATTAATTTCAAAGAGGGGAAAGTGACGGCGCCGCCGCAGATGACGATTGAAGAGGTGAAGGCGTTTGTACAGGCGGCGAAATCACATGGCCGGCAGACGTTTGCGCATGCGTCTGGGACGGATGGGGTGGAGAATTCCATTGAGGGGGGGGTCAATACGGTTGAGCATGGTTTTTTTGTTACGCGTGAGCAGCTTGGGAAGATGCGGGATCGGGGGATTGCGTGGGTGCCGACGTTTGCGCCGGTGCAGTTGCAGATTGATCGGGCGGCGGAATTGAAATGGGATGAGGTGGTGGTGGGGCATTTGAAAAAGATCATTGCTGGTCATCAGGAGATGTTGCGGCTGGGGCAGGAGATGGGGGTGCAGATTTTGGCGGGGAGTGATGCGGGGTCTTGTGGAGTGCCGCATGCGGCGGGGTTGATTGATGAGATGGTACATATGGAGCGAGCGGGGATGCCGGCTGCCGGCGTTTTGAAATCAGCTACGGGGGCTAGTGCGGATGTGCTGGGTTTCCCGGAACCGATCGGGCGCGTTGCTGTGGGCTATCGGTCGCGGATGATCTTCACTTCGCACGATCCCTTGAAATCGGTCGCCGATTTACGCAAGGCCAAGACGGTGATTTTTGATGGCCAAACGCATCATTCAATAGGGGATGAGAATACCGAAGGCTTGTAATCTGCCTGGATCGGGGTGCGGAGGTGGCAGTTGGCTCGCATTCAATTTAATCGTATTTTCGCTGTTGCGATAGTAATTTCGGCCTAACTCTTTGTAACTTGTGAAGCATGTGTCTGCTTGCTGCGTGCATTTTGCTTTGGCCAGGATGTCGTTGGCAGTGTGGCGGTCGAGATAAAAGGTATGGGATTCTCGTTGTTGCCGGTTGATGTATTCGTTGATCAGGCCACTGATGGGCGTAACTGGCGCAGCGTTTTTCGATATGGTCGGGGGTGGGAAGATCAGCCGATGATGACAATGGCTCGCGCCGCAACCGAGCCAGAACTAGGGCGATGACAGCTATCGGTGGACATCTGTTGGAGGGTGATTTAGGCACCACCATTCTGACAGGAGGCCGCTTCTGGCGCGAGCGCCGCTAAATTCCACGTCGGCGCGGAGTTATGCTTATGCGAATGGTATTCATATCTGGGGATCCTTCCCACGGACATTTCTATCTGCGCTTGACTGAGGTAATAGGAAATGTATCAACCGATGTAGCCACGACGCCGTCCCAGCGCTATTGGCATCAGTATGCAGATCATTAAAACAATCGTCGACGGCTCCGGCACCATCCATGCGACGGCGTATGATTCCGGCGTCCACGCCGAGGGGTCGCTAGGGTTGTAGGCATCGCCGAAATAGAGAACCCGAAGCATGTATTCGCCGGTGAGCGGGGCGGGGAAGTATAGATGTTCCACGTTTGAGTAAGCCGAGTCCGAAGTGGCAATCAGTTGAACCGGCACGCCGTTGATCACCAGCCAGACTTCCAAATCCAGATCGGCAAACGAGACGTCGTCGGCTGTCAGATAGTCATCAGTCGATGTGCGATCGACGAACCAATCCAGCGTGGCCGCAATCGGCGTTCCCGCGGTGACGGTATCGTCGATGTAGTAGTCGTTATTGATGCCTGGCGTGGAGGTGGCGAAGTCCCAGCCGTGGATGGCGACGTGGGGGGAATTGACGGAGAGGCCTGGGACGTCGGTGGTGCCGCCGGTGTATTGGAGGAGGGCGCTGTGGAGGTTGAGCATCCCGGTGCCGGTGGAGGGGTCGAGGGCTTGGGAGGTGCGGAGGACGCCTTTGGAGTCGTAGGCTTCGCCGTTGTCCCAGCCGGCGATTTTGGTGGCGGAGTTGAGGAGGACGGCTTTGATGACGCGGCCGTCGACGCTGGTTCCGCCGTTGAAACGGTCGTAGCCGAGATCGACCAGGAGAGAGGCCGCGCCGGAAACGACGGGTGCGGCGAAGGAGGTGCCGGCGGCGTTGAGGAAGTAATATCCTGTGCCGGAGAGAACGGAGGGGTCGAGATTCATTTGGTCGTTGGAGGTATGCCCGCCGGTGAGGCCGAGATAGGCGGCGAGGGTGAAATTGTCTCCAGGCGCGGCGATATCGACAGCGACGCGCGATTCGGGGACGGTGCCGCCGAGGACTTTGGGATTGGTGAAGTCGTTGACGCCGCGGTTGGAGAAGTCGGCGACGTAGCCGTAGACGGGGTTGGAGGTGTCGGAAGAGAGAGCGGCGACGGAGATGGAGTTAAATCCTGATGCGGGCCCGGTGACGGCGGGGTTGGTGCCGGGGTCATGATTGCCGGCGGCGATGACGACGGTCTGGTGATAAGCATATGCGAGGGCGTCGATGACTTTGGTTTCATTGGCGGAGCCATCGGGATCGTCGTAGCCCCAACTGCTGTTGATGACATCGGCGCGGCGGCCGTTGATGCCGGTCTCCATTGTCGTGCGGTAGGCGTAGGTGAAAGACTGTTGTGAGATATTGAACGAGCCGGTGAAATCGGAGGTGGGGTCGGGGTTCCAACTGGTGGCGATGGCGGCGGACCAGACTTGGGCGAGGGGAGCGATGCCGTAACCCCAGGCGGTGTTGTATTGGGTGCCTTGGGAATCCTGGAGGATGTAGCCGTAGTTAAAGGAGCCGAATCCACCGATGACGTCGCCGACCATGGTGGCGTGATAGTCGTAGAGATTTTCCTGGGGGCCGATGGAGGGGTCGAAGATGTATTGTGAGACGGTTCCGGGGAAGAAGGATTGGGTGCCGAAGAGGGGGTCGGTGACCAGATGAGGGGCCAAGTCATCGTGGCCGTTCCAGATGAGGCCTGCTTCGACATTGGCGACGACGGCGCGCGAGCCGGCATATCCGAGGGCATAAAAATCCTCGGCCCCGATGAGCTGGTTGATGTTGACGCCATCAAAGACCGAATCGTTGAGATTGCTCGAAACGATGGCGTGGGAGGGACTTGAAAAGACCCCGAAAGTGAACAGAGCGCATGCCAGCGTAAGAGCGCGGCGGCGAACGGCGTGCATTATCGGATTCTCCTCTCCTAACAGCCCTCGATCGATTCTCCAGCATCGCACAAGGACCGTTGGCAAACAACAACCATCTGGGCCGATCGTGACGAATATGACGAAGATGCGGGGCAGGATGGGGTTTGAATTGACCCCCGTGGAAGGCAGGGGTATATTTTCCGGCCCTATGGTTTGCAATGGCATGAACATGACGACGACCACTACAACCCGCGCAGGGCGGTGAGTGGTCGTTTGAATCAATGACCACTGGCCGCCCGGTTCTTCTGAAAGGACCGGGCGATTTTGTTTTTGCGACAGCGAGAAAGATCGAGGCTTGCGTATGGCACAGGTGAAACTTCCCGATGGATCGGTGCGCGAAGTGGCCGATGGAACGACGGTTAAGCAGCTTGCGGAGTCGATCGGGCGCGGGTTGGCCAAAGCGGCGATCGCGGGCAAGGTCAATGGCAAAGTCGTCGACCTGGCGACGCCGCTTAATGGCGAAGTGACTGTCTCGATCCTGACCGACCGCGATCCCGAGGCGCTGTTGGTTCTTCGCCATTCGACCGCTCATGTGATGGCGGAGGCGATTCATCGGCTGTGGCCGCAGGCGCAGCTGGCGTATGGTCCGGCGCTCGATACCGGGTTCTATTACGACATCTCCCTGGATGCCCCGATCTCTTCCAATGATTTCGCTCGCATCGAAGCGGAGATGGACAAAATCACCAAGGAAGATCGGCCGTTCACGCGTTATGAGTTGTCTTTTGATGAAGGCCTCAAACGGCTGAATGCCGAGGGAAATAAATATAAAATCGACAACGCTCAGCGAGCGCAAGCAGGGGGTGCAAAATCCCTTTCCTGGTATGTCACGGGCCAGCCCGATCAGAACTGGGAAGACCTCTGCATGGGGCCTCATGTTCCGTCGACCGGTAAAATCAAAGGGTTCAAAGTCATGTCCGTTGCCAGTTCGCACTGGCATGGCGACATCTCTTCCGACCGATTCCAGCGTGTTTATGGCACCGCGTTCTTCGACAAAAAGCAGATGGATGACCATCTGAAAATGCTTGATGAAGCCAAGAAGCGCGATCATCGCGTGCTGGGGCCGGCGCTGGGGCTGTTCGCGATCGACGATCAGGTTGGGCAGGGCCTGGTGCTTTGGAAACCCAAGGGGGCGGTCGTTCGTCAGCAATTGCAGAACTTCATCTCAGAACACCTTAATCGCCAGGGATATTCGCAGGTTTTTACCCCGCACATTGGTCGGCTTGGGTTGTACAAAACCTCGGGTCATTATCCTTATTATCGCGAATCGCAATTTCCGCCGCTTGTCGATCGGGAAATGATCGATCTTCTTGCTAAGGAAGGGTGCTCCTGCGGCGAACTTTCCAACCGGATGGAAAAAGGGGACATCGATGGCTATCTCCTTAAGCCGATGAACTGCCCGATGCACATTCGCATCTTCGCCAGCGAGCAGCGCAGCTATCGCGATATGCCTGTGCGATTGGCCGAGTTCGGGACGGTGTATCGCTGGGAAAAATCTGGCGAACTTGGCGGCCTGACGCGCGTGCGCGGATTTACTCAGGATGACGCGCACCTCTTTTGCACGGAAGAACAAGTCGCTGCTGAAGTGCAGGGGTGTCTTGAGCTTGTCAAAATCGTCCTCAACACGTTGGGGATGAATGAGTATCGCGTCCGCGTCGGTTTGCGTGATCCGGATTCTGCCAAATATGTTGGCGCTCCGGAGCAATGGGACGCTGCGGAGAAGGCCTGTAAAGATGCGGCCGCCACGCTTGGCGTACCATTCACCACTGAGCCTGGTGAAGCGGCATTTTACGGTCCGAAGATCGACTTTGTTATTAAAGACGTCATCGGCCGCGAATGGCAGCTTGGCACTGTCCAGGTTGACTACCAACTTCCTCAACGCTTCGACCTGAGCTACGTCGGGGCCGACAATAAACCCCACAAACCCGTCATGATTCACCGCGCCCCGTTTGGGTCGATGGAACGATTCATCGGCGTGCTCACCGAACACTTCGCCGGCGCGTTCCCGCTCTGGCTCTCCCCGGTCCAGGTGGCTGTCCTAAGCATCTCCGAAAAATTCAACGACTACGCCAATCAGGTCGTGACAGCGCTAAAGAACGCCGGCCTGCGCGTGGAAGGGGATCTAGGCTCCGAAAAGATTGGCTCGAAGATCCGGAAAGCCACTCTCGATAAAATCCCCTACATGCTCATCATCGGCGAAAAAGAACAAGCCGACCAGAAAGTCGCCATCCGGCACCGCACCGAGGGGGACAAAGGCGCCGTCAGCATTGAGGAATTCATCGCCAAGGCCAAGCATGAAGTCGATACTAAGGTAGTAGCAGCACCTGCTGCTCCGGCCTCAGCTGCCGTCTAAAGCCCGATAATCCTCTTGCACATTTTGACCCTATGAGGCAAGATAAGTGTGGATTTGCTGGGGTTCATCCTGCGACCTGCCGGGAAAGCGGGTTTGTAGTCGATCTATTCCATTGCAGATGCGTATAATGACTGCATAAGCGATCAGGGCTGACGTTCAGCCGGGGATGATCGCGTAAATGGGTTTCATTACAGGAGATAGACGCCATTTCTACGAATTTTCGCCACAACGAGCAGATCCGCATTTCGCCGATCAGGCTCGTGAATGATAAGGAGGAACAGGTCGGGATCGTCACCACATCCGAGGCCATGCGCATGGCGCGGGAAGCCGGTCTGGACCTCGTTGAAGTCGCCCCGCAGGCGCGTCCGCCGGTCTGCCGAATCATGGATTACGGCAAATGGCGCTACCAGCAACAGAAAAAAGAAGATCGGTCCCGGGCCAGCTCCCGCGCAGGACAACTCAAAGAGCTGAAGTTCCGCACCGTCAAGATCGGCGACCACGATCTGCTGATCAAAATCAATCACGCCCGCGACTTCCTTAAGGAAGGGAACAAGGTTCAGTTCACCCTCCAGTTCCGCGGCCGCGAACTTGCCCATATCGATCTTGGCCGCGACATCTTCAAGAAGATCAAGGAAGAACTCTTCCTGGTCTCCAAGATCGAACGCGATGCCAAGATGGAAGGCAAGCGTATGACCATGGTCCTGCAGCCGGACCATAAGCCGGTCGGGACTCCCATGCCGAACCAGGGCGGCAAAGCCCCCGCCGCCGCCAAAGCCACCGGCCTGGTCCCCGGCAAGCCCGGCGCACCCGCCCCCGCTGGCGAGCGCCTGAGCATCCCCGCCCGTCCTCCGGCCGTCGCTGTCGCCGGTGCAGCTCCCGCTGCTGCCGTCGCCGCTCCGGCCGCGGCCCCCGCTCGCTGAAGATCATTCTTATCACAACGCAAACGTGCCCGGGACTCTTAAAGTCCCGGGCACGTTCTATTGATGCCTTAAGTTAAAACCAACCTTCAAGCCCGACGACGGCGAGCGCGGGAAAGAAGTCCCGTCATCGCCACGCCGATGAGCGACAACGACGTGGGCTCGGGAACGCTGGCCACAAGCTGGCTGACATATGCATCGCCGAATTCCGCTTCACGCTGTGCCAGGAACGAAGGAGACAGCCCGCCGCTTTGCAGCGCGAACGCCTTGTCGATCAGCATATAGTCCGCGCTGGTCAGCAAGCCGTCGTAGTTAAAGTCGCCGGTCGTCCAGGTCGCTGCCGATCCGAGGCCATTTTTGGCGGCATCGCGGTCGAGCAACGCGTAATCGTCGGCATCGATCTTGCCGTCGAAGTTCATGTCGCCGAAGTAGGTGTATTTAAGGACGATGGAGGTCGGCGCTACGCTGACGCTGCCGACGGAGGTGATGCCGAGATCGGAGGCGAGCGCGTATCCAATCGCGGTGGCGGAATTGGCGGCCGCCGAGGAGGAGACGATGCCGCTGCCGTTCCATGCTCCGGCGTTATAGCCGGTCTGGAGCAGGCCGCGGACGGTCGTGGGATCGGTGGTGGTGAGAACTACGGGGTTGTTGGTGGTGTCGAGCGTGCCGCTGGTGGCGGAGATGCTGGGAAGCACAACTGCGGTGCCCAGGCTGGCTTGCAGAGTGGCTTTGCCACCGGTCAATGTCAGAGGACCGGTGCCTAGTGCTGAGGCGTTGGCGACGACCAGCGTGCCTGCGTTGACAGTGGTGCCGCCGGAATGGGTATTGGCACCGGAGATGATCCAGTTACCGGTGCCGCTTTTGACGAGGGTGGTTGCGCCCGCGGAGCTATCGGGGATAACGCCTTGGAGGGTGTTAGTGCCGGTATTGGTGCCGGTGAGTGTCAACGCTTTGGCGCCTGCTCCGGTGGCGGTCAGGTTACTGGTGAGAGTGAGCGTGCCAGCGCCGGAGGAATCGAGGGTTGCGCCGCCGGTGGTGCCGGCCATGTTGATAACGCGGTCGGAGCTGGCGGGGGTTGCCCCGATGTACTGGAGCGCGCCGGTTGTCGTGGTGGACCCAACGGCGATGGTGGCGAAATTCACGGCAGTGGCCGATGTCCCACCGAGCGGGGCGAACAGCGCCGAACTGGCCGCTCCGACGTTGCCGATAGAGTTAAAGGCGACCGTGCCATTCTGGACGGAAAGATATCCGTTGAAGGAGCTAGCGCCGGTGAGGGTGAGCGTGCCGGTTCCGACCTTGATGACGCCGCCGTTGGCGTTGGGATCTGACCCGGTGAAGCGCCCGGAGAAGCTGGTGTTGGTGTTGTCGTTGCCGATCGTGAGGTTGTCGGCACTGGCACTGCCCATGGTGATGGTGCCACCCGTGCCGCCGCCATCGGAGAGAGATCCCATGGATTGAGCCGCACCGTTGATGGCGCTGAATGTGGTGCCGGTTTCGAGGATGAGAGAGCTGTTGGGGGAGAGCATGTTGCTGCCGGTGGTTGTGAGGGTACCGGCGATAATGGTGGTTGGACCGGAATAGGTATTGAGCATGCTCCCGAGGGTCAACGTGGTGCTATTAGTGCCTGAAGGTGCTTTGGTGACGCCGCCAATGCCGGTGACAGGCCCGAGCCAGGTAGAGCTGTTATTCAATGTAATGTTGACCGGCGTAAGGTTTGGAAGGCTGATGCTCCCGGCGAAGGTATTGGCGAAGCCACCGACAGTGCCTTGGCCCAGAGTGCAGTCTCCGGCAATCACCAGGCTGACGCCAGCCGGGAGAGTTCGAGCGGAGCCGATGCCTTCATAGGTTCCGCCATTGATGGTGAACGTGGTGGCGTTGGTTCCGAGGGCGTTGGAACTTTTGACCTGGAGGGTGCCTGAGTTAAGGGTTGTGCCGGCGCCGAACTGGCTTGAACTGCCGTCGAGTTCGACGATGCCTGTGCCGCTGATTGCCAGGGAGATGTTGCCGGCGCTGTTATTTCGGAAGGATCCGACGAAATCGAAGTTACCCGAGCCGCTGGTGGTGACGGTGTTGTTGCCGGAGTTGATGCTTTCGACGACGGTAGCGGTCGTGGCGGCACCGCTGCCGAAAACGAGGGTATTGCCGGAATTGTTGGTGAGCGTGACGCTGCCGTTGATGAAGGTATTGACCACGTCTGTGGAGGCGGATCCGATTTTGACAGCACCGGCACCGCTATTGACGGTGAGGCCGCTGGTCAGGACAAGCTGCTGGCCGGTGGTCGGGGAACCGGAGACGCCGGTGGAGATTGTGGTGGTGCCGGTGTTGTTGAACGTGAGGGAGGAGGCGGCTTGATTGCCGTTAAGGAAGATCGTTTCGGCGGCATTGATACCGTCGGTGTTGAAGGTGGCGGTATCGCCAGCGACGGGGGTTCCGGTATTCGGCGACCAATTAACGGCGTCGGTCCAATTGCCGGTAGCATTGCCGGTCCAACTGTAATCCGTCGCGTAAACCGATTGGCACATGAGCATGGCCGCGGCGCAGGCGGCAGCACTGATCCGCGAATGACGACGCAGCAACATCCCCAGCGATCGGTCCGACGCCTGATGAGTTGTATTGATAGTGAGTAGAGACAATCCGCGCGCGGTGGGCATTTTCATAGACCGGCTCCTAATAAGGTTGATTTTCCTAATAATGTATACACCACAACCCGCGGCAATACGACAATTACCTAGAATTCTTCACAGCATTTCTTATTGTTGTCCACCCTCTCTCGTCTCATCTCTCTTTCATGAAAATCCGCAAACCGACGAGTGCATATTCATGCAAGCTGATTGTAAAAAAGATGTTACGGTGAAACGGCCGATTATTTCCAAAGTAGCCTAAAGAATGCTCGCCAGGAGTTCTCGGACGTTCTTAAGCTTGCGACCGACGACGACGAGCAAATGCTGCTACGCCGATGCATACTCCTGCCACCGAAGGTTCCGGAATCGACGCAATCAGTTCGCTTACATATTGATCACCAAACTGCGCCTCGCGCAGCGCCAGTAATTCCGGCGACAATACCCCGGTCTGCTGCGTGAAAACGCGATCAATCAGAAGATAGTCCGCGCTGTTCACCACGCCGTCGTCATTGAAATCCCCATCGCTCCAATGGGCATCCAAGGAGTGTTTTGCGAATCCGCGATCAATCAGCGCATAGTCGTCCGCATTGACCTGTCCATCCAGATTGGCGTCGCCATAATAAGTGGCTTTGGTGATGACCGTCGTCGAATCCACCGCCAGCCCCGCCCACATCGTAGCACCCAGGGCCGACGCCTCGGCATAACCAATCGCCATGCGAAGCTGAGGATCACCAGCCGCAAAACTCGATTTCAAATGACCACTGAGAATTTGCGATCGCACGTCGCTGATCGGCGATGCTCCACTGTAGTTAATAATCAGCGATCCATTAGACAAATCGATCGTGCCCGGATTGCTCAGTGTGCCGACCACTTCCAGCGCCGCTGATGGACCGAGCGTAATCGATCCTGAATTGGCCAGATTGCCCGCCGTTATCAGCGTGCGTCCATGCGTCAACGTCAGTGATCCGGTGTTGCTGGCGAAATTTGCCAAGGCACTCGTCGAGCCGTTGTCGCTGAAAAGATTCGACGCCGCCCCATCCAGCGTGATCGCGGCCGCATTCGTGGTGATGTTCATTCCCTGCAGCCGCATTGTCGAACTCCCCACCACCGCCCACGATCCACCGGTCAATGTGTTTCCCGAATAATTCGTCGCCAGTGCAGTGAAATTAATCACCCCGCCGGCTGACGCTTGGATCAAGCCGTTATTCGTCTTTGTGTTGCTGTCCAGCGTAATCGTCCCGCCATTGGTGGCATCGACTGTCCCGTTATTTATCAGTGCAGCAGAAATTTCTCCATTCGCTCCGACTGCGGTGATGACCGTTTGATTCGCCCCGATCGTAAGGGAATCGCCCGCACTCACCGCCGAAATCACGTTCTGATAAGGCGTACTGAAAATAACCTGACCCGACCCGCCAATGGTCGAATTCCCCGAAGCGTAAAGATAAGAAAAGTTGCCGCCATAATTATCGGTGTCGGTGAGATTAATCGCTGAATTGTTATTGATGATCCCATGCGTAATCAGCACAGTACTGGTCGGCACATTCACTGTAACGGATGCAAGTGTCATCGGATTCGTAAATCCATCCAAAGTGTCCGTACCCAGCACATTCAATGGCCCGCCTCCCGTGATTTGCCCACCCGCCAATGTCGAATTAGTAACATTCAGCGCGCTGGCAGGATCAACAGAAAGATTTCCCGCCGCACCGGAATTAATGAAAGAGCTCAAGACCGACAATGTCCCGCCTGCACTGGCTGTCAGGGCGCCTCCATTTGTCACCGAGATAGAAGAGAGCGAAATGGACCCGCCTGCGGCATTGATTGCACCAATATTATTCACATTCACCGAGACGGTGCCGCTCGTCCCCGCCGCTGCTGCGATCGCCTCATTCGTTCCGATGGTCAGCCCATCTGTGGAACGCATCGGCAGGATATAATTCTGATTGGATGTCGCAAAATTAATTTGGCCGGCGCTTCCCGATGCACCATCAATTGATACGCTCCCGTCGATGCGCAAAACTGCAAAATTCCCTCCATAATTATCCGTATCATTCAAAACGATTGCCCCTCGATTGTCATAGGTTGATCCACTGCGTAGCCGTAATTCTCCACCGGTGACGACCGTGAATGTTGCTCCTGGTGCATTGTGAAAAGTTCCAGTTACCGCCGACACACCACTGGAAGCCGTTGCACTTCCAATATTGTTGAACGTGGTCGAGAGAGCCGCCGGTGCAAGATTAATCACGCCGGCGTTTGTGATCGACCCTCCTATTACCGATGAAGACGCAATATTTACCGTCGCATCACCAGTCGTGAGAACCTGTCCATTGGTCGAATTGTTAATCGTGGTTGCCGAGATCGTCAAAGCTCCCGCGCTGCTGGCGCGAATCATGGCATTGTTCGTGACTGGAGCTGCCACCGTGATCGATCCCCCGGCTGCGTCAATCGATCCATTGTTAATCACATTCACATTGATAAGCCCGGCCGATCCTGTTGAAGTCAGAACGGTTTCATGCGACCCGATTGTCAACGAATCGCCCACGGGATTGGTAGCGATCAGGTAATTTTGATAGGGGGTATCAAAAAGAATTTTCCCCGGCGACGCCGCCGTTCCATCAATTGTGGCTGCGCCGTCCGCTCGAAGGTAAGCAAAATTGCCCCCATAGCTATCCGTATCCACCAGTCGTACTGTGCCGATTGCAGTGGGCGGCCCCTGAACAATCAGCGTCGCCCCGGTTGGGATATTTGCCGAGCCGACTGTCAGCGGCGTCACTGATGCATTAAACAGCACCGAACCCGCGATCTGTGCAGTCCCGCCTGTAGCAAATGTTCCCCCCGCAATCGTGGAATTGGAAATTGAAATCGGGCTGGTCGGCGTCGCCAGGACAGTCCCGCCCGCCAGCATTGAACCCGACAGAGAAAGACCCCCGTCGGCTGCCAGCGAAACCGTCCCTCCGGAATTCAGCAAAACCGCCGAAGAGAGATTGATCGACCCACCTCCGTCCGAGCTCAAGATGTTATTGTTGGTAAACGTTTGATTTGCCAGCGTGATCGCCCCTCCGCTGGCGTGAATTGTGCCGTTGTTGACCACCGCGACCCCTACAGTTCCACTCCCTCCGGAGGTCGTCATAATTGTCTGGCTCGCGCCAATCGTCAGCACATCTCCAGCCGATAAATTTGCCGGCAGAATATTATTCTGGTTTGGCGAGCCAAATAAAATCTG
Organism: Tepidisphaeraceae bacterium; assembly: GCA_035656825.1. Taxonomy (GTDB): domain Bacteria; phylum Planctomycetota; class Phycisphaerae; order Tepidisphaerales; family Tepidisphaeraceae; genus DASRRR01. The sequence continues at coordinate 36,595 of DASRRR010000126.1, forward strand.
CCCCGTCCCCGACAAAGCCACCGCACTGTCAATATAGAGATTTGCCGTATTTCCCCCATAACCATCGCTATCTGAAACATTGATCACCGATGAGTTAGCGATGCTGCCGTGCATTGTCAGGGAATGGCTCGTTGGCACATTGATCGTTGGCCCGGCCAGTGTCACCGCAGTCGCCGAGCCGTCAATCCGCGAGTCGATTGCAATATTCATCACACCACCCCCGGCCAGAGTCCCACCCGCAATGGTGGCATTGGCCAGTGTCAGCGTTCCTCCCGCATCAATCGTAATCGTCGGAGACGTTGCCGATGAAGTAATCGACGATGAATGAAGGTAAATCTGCCCGCCCGCACCGATATGGACCGAATGGTTGTTTGTCAGTCCAACCGAATCAAATTCCAGATATCCGCTTCCAGCATCGACCATGCCATTATTGGTGATATTGGCCGACACATATCCCGCCGCTCCTGCCGCCACACTGAGCGATTGCGATGCGCCCAACGTCAACGAATCCGTGAAGACATTCCCCGGCTGAAGGTAATTTTGATACCCCGTTGTAAACGCAATCTGCCCTGGATGAGCCGGCGTTCCATCGACCGCTACATTCCCCATCACTCGCAAAATTGAGGAATTGCCACCATAACTATCTGTATCATTGAGCGAGATTGTCCCCTCATTGTCATAGGTGGATCCCTCTAATAGCCGCAGTTCGCCATTGGTTTGAATGGTGAGCGTTCCCCCCGTCGAATTGTGCAGCGTTCCTGACAGTTGGGTGACGCCACTGGCAACAGCCATCGCGCCGGAATTAGTCAGAGTCGAATTGAGAATAGAGGAACTGGAAAAGAAGTTGAGTGATCCGGCCGTATTCAAGCTTCCGCCGACAATATTGCCGGCGGATAAATTGAGCATGCTGGTTGCATCCACTTGAACCACACCCGCGCTGGAGTTGGTTATAAAAATGCCATTTACACTGATCAGGGCCGAATTGCGTGCTTCGATCAACCCGGCATTGGACTTGGCGCTGCTGTCAAACGTAATCGCGCCGCCGGAATTGGAGTCAATCGTGCCGTTGTTAAACAGCATCGCGCGAATTTCACCATTACCAGCCGATCCCGTGGCGATCGTCTCCGCGGGACCGATCGTCAGACTATCCCCGACATTCACCTGGTCGATAATGTTCTGATATGACGAGTTAAAAAGAATTTTCCCACTCCCTGAGAGAATCGTGTTCCCCGAGGCATGCAGATAAGCAAAATTCCCCCCATACGAATCCGTATCGGCCAATGCAATCGTCCCATTATTCACATTGGCTGCGTGCAGCGTGATTGCACTATTCGTCGGTAGATTCACGGTGATCTGGGATGTGATCGAATCCATCGTGAGCGCCCCGCTGACGTTCGCTGATCCCGACCCGGCCAATGTTACTCCACCGATCAAACTGGAATTGCTCACTGACAACTGCGCCCCTGATCCGAAATTGATCGTCCCGCCTGAGATCGTCGAATTATTTAAATTCAGAGTCCCTGACCCGAGCAAAATCTGACCGGTGTTATTTACCATCGTCGAAGAGAACGTCAGCGTTCCCCCGCCGCTGATCGTGGCATTATTGGTGACCGTCGGCGCATCAATGGTTAGCCCGCCGCCATTGGTCGCGATCACCCCATTGTTAATCACATTGACGGAAATTTCCCCGTTGCAGAGGACATTTCCATTGCTGACCGTTTCATTCGCCCCGATGATCAAGGTGGAGTTAGGCGCGTTGAACGCCGGCGCAAGACGATTCTGAGAATTCGTCCCAAAATAAATGAAGCCAGGGCTGGCCGCCGTTCCATCGATAATGACCGTTCCAGTAACATCGAGTTGCGATGCATTGCCATTCGAATTGAGCAGGATCGTCCCGCGATTGACCGAGTCTGCCGAAAGCGTCAGCGTGCTCGACGGCTGGATATACAGAATCGACCCTGCATCCGAATTCAACGCCCCAATGAAAAAGCTTCCCTGCAAAGTGATGCTATTATTACCAATCAATGCCGTATCACCACTGCCCGGCAATCCAAACGGTGTCCAGTTATTCGGATCTCCCCACGAAACCCCATCCCCGAACGGATTGATCGGCATAAAGCCATACGTATCCGCGAGCACGCTGCTCCCCTTCGAAATCAGCGCCCCACAAGCAGCCAAAAGAATCAGACCACGCGCGCAACGCAGTTTCGCAATAACCGACATGATGCTCCCTCCACGGAGGCAAACGACTTAAGCCTTATTAATATGGCAAGAGTCTACCGCATCACGTCAATAGTACGAAATTAATAGTTTAAAAATTGATCAAGAATAGCAAAATAGCGGCTTTTGCCTACACCTTACCCCGCCAACTGATGCTCCAGGTGCGTCAATTGATTCGCGATTTCCCGATCCTCTTTACAATCCGCATCCACCGTGCGCACGGCATGTAGCACCGTTGTATGATCGCGTCCCCCAAAATATCCCCCGATTTCCTCCAGCGAATAGCGCGTATGCCGACGGGCAAGGAACATGCATACTTGGCGCGGAAACGCGATCGATTTATGGCGTTTTTTCCCCTGCAAATCTGCCTGCTTCACATTGTAGTATTTAGTGACGGCATCGAAGATCTGCTGAATGGTGATCCGCCGCTGCTCGGTCGTGGCGCTCTCGCCGAGCGCGGCCTTGGCGAGATCCAGATCGATCTTCCCCTCCTGCAACATCGACATCCCCTGAATCTTGGTAATCGCCCCCTCTAACTCGCGTGTGTTGTTCTCGACTTTCGTGGCGATATAGCAGAGCACATCATCGGGGCAGGCCAGCCCGCGCAGCCGGGCCTTCTTTTGCAGAATCGCCACCCGCGTCTCATAGCTCGGTTTTTCAATCCGGGCAACCAGGCCCCAGTTAAAGCGCGACACCAGTCGCTCTTCCAACTCGGGAATTTCGCTGGGCGCGCAATCGGCGCTCAAAATAATCTGCTTGTGCGCCTGGTAGAGCGTGTTGAACGTATGGAAAAATTCTTCCTGCGTCCGATCTTTGCCGGCCAGGAAGTGAATGTCGTCGATCACCATTACGTCGACATTGCGATAGCGATGGCGAAACAGATTCATGTCGCCGGTTTCGACGGCATTGATGAACTGATTGATGAACGAGTCGCAGGACAGATACAAAATCCGCGCATCCGGCTGCTTCTCCATCACCTTCTGACAAACCGCCTGGAGGAGATGCGATTTTCCCAGCCCCACTCCGCCATGAATGAACAGCGGGTTGTACGCCTTCCCCGGCGCGTCCGCCACCGCAACGCTCGCTGCGTGCGGCAATCGATTGCACGGCCCGGTCACAAAATTTTCAAACACATAATCCGGATTCAGGGCCAGCGGCGTGTCCCCTTCATTAAACACCCCCCCGCGCGGCAGATTTTCACAATGAAAACTCACCGCCACCAAACGCCCGGTAATCTGCTGTGCTGCACTCGTAAAAGGCTGCTGACATTGTGACTGACAAAAATTGAGTTGCGCCGCAGTCGGCACCAAAACCTGGATGACCCCATTGGTCAATTGCCGAGGCATCAACTGATCAAACCAGACCCGGTTCAGGGACGGATGCGCCGTTCGCACCGCAGCCAGGATCTTCTGCCAGGCAGTCGGATCAAAGACGGTGGAGTTCTCTTGCGCGATGCGGCGGTGGACCGCCTCGCGCGGAGCAGATTGAGTCGTTATCATGGCGAGTCTTCAGCTTCTAAGACTTGTTCAGTTCGGTTGTGCGATTCAATTCAGAGCGTTGATTGTAGACGTGCATCCATACCATCTTGTTCAGCACGCGTTGCGAATCTCAGGTTAGCTCAACGATCTCTCTCAAACAAAAACTCTCCCATCCACCAACATTGTTTGCGGACTATACGAACTCAAACGCGAAAGTCGAACGCGCAAATTTATCCGCCCGATTTTCCGCGCTTTGGCACGGGAATTCCCAACTCTATCAGTACTGCTTGCAAATCACTCCACACCGCTGCTCGTACCTCGTCGGTGTAACTACGCAATACGTAGGATGGGTGGAACGTCGGCATCAATTTAATGCCGCGCCATGATTGCCACTGCCCGCGCATGCGCCCCATCGTCAGCTTTGGATTGCTTAACATGTACTTCAGCGCCGGCAGTCCGAGCGTCACAATCACCGCCGGCCTCACAATCTCAAGCTGCCGCTCAAGATAAGGGGTACAGGTCGCGACCTCGTCGGGCAGCGGCACGCGATTGGCCGGCGGCCGGCACTTCACAATGTTGGCGATCATCACCTGCTCGCGCGACAAACCCATGCCCACGATCATCTTATCCAGCAACTGTCCCGCGCGCCCTACAAAAGGCCTCCCCGTCAAATCCTCATTTTCCCCAGGCCCTTCTCCGACAAAAAATATTTTCGCCTCGGCAGACCCCTCGCCAAAAACCGTATTGGTGCGCGTCTCGCACAATCGGCATCGCGTACACGTTTTCACTTCCTTGGAATCCATCGCCGCCAGGGCAATCTTGCGCTGTTCAACGGGAAGTAACGGAGCCGTAAAGGGATGCGCCGCATGCGCCTGAATCAAAACCGGCTGCGGAGTCGCGACTGTTGTTTTTTTCACTGGCATAATCGGTTGGCTACGTTGCATAACGACCCGCGGCGCAGGCGCAACGCGCGTATCTTCGTTTAGCCGCCCCGCTTGTGAGGCGTTTTCTTCCTCGTCCAAAGAAATCATATCCTTTGGCGCCACCACACTTGGCTGCCCCATCGCCCGCTCGCTTCTCAGCCACAGCTTCACACGTTGTTTCGCCGCTGAGTCCATCTCTGGCGCATACTACTTATGTACTCGAGCGAACTCAAACTTGACTCCCGCGTATCACATCCCACAATACGCGCTTTCGGATCAAAGCCACCCAGGCTCGCAATGGCGGATTCCCTTCGCGGGAAACCGTAGCGACCCTCGGTGGCTTTTTTGTTTTAATTTTCAAGGAGATTTTTTCATGGCAAATAAAAAACCGATGAAGGCGAGCGCCGCGGCCAAACGCGAAAAACGCAAATTCCTCAACCAGGAAATCCAGCACATCGACATCACCAAGATGCCGGGCATTGTCCCGGTCGTCCAAGCCATGTCCCGCATGGCGTACTCCTCCCGCGACCTCGCCCGCGCGGCCGAGATATACGATCGCATGCTCCGCGATAAAGAATGCGGCGTCATTCTGTGTCTGGCCGGCTCGCTCATCTCCGCGGGCCTTAAAAAAATCATCGTCGACATGATCAAGAGTAACATGGTCGACTCTATCGTCTCCACCGGCGCCAACATGGTCGATCAGGATTTCTTCGAAGCCCTCGGCTTCAAACACTACATGGCGCCCGACGATTTCAAATCCGGCATGCGCGATGGCCAGCTTCGCGAAATGGCTATCGACCGCATCTACGACACCTTCATCGACGAAGAGGACCTCCGTATCTGCGACGAAACCACTCAGAGCATCTTCGATTCCCTTGAGCCGGGGACCTACTCCTCCCGCCAATTCCTCGCCGAGTTTGGCCGCCACCTCGACGAAAACGGCGGGCCGAAATGCGACGACTCCATCGTCTATGAAGCGTTCAAACGTGACATACCGATCTTCTGCCCCGCTTTCTCCGACTGCTCGGCTGGTTTTGGCCTTGTTCATCATCTCCACTCCAAAAACGGCGGCCCCCACGTCTCCTGGGATGGCGGTAAAGATTTCTACGAACTCACCCAACTGAAAATGAAGACCAAAGACACCGGCCTCTTCATGATTGGCGGCGGGGTCCCCAAAAACTTCGCCCAGGACATCGTCGTCTCCGCCGAAGTCCTCGGCCATGACGCCCCCATGCACAAATACGCCATCCAAATCACCGTTGCCGACGTCCGCGACGGTGCGCTCTCCTCTTCCACTCTCAAAGAAGCCTCAAGCTGGGGAAAAGTCGACACTGTCTATGAGCAAATGGTTTTCTCCGAAGCCACCCTCGCCATGCCTTTGATCGTCGGCTACGCCTATCACAAAAATGGCTGGAGGACCCGCAAGCCCAAACGCTGGTCGCAACTCCTGGAAACTGCCGCTGTTGCCTGATTAAGTCTTTTTCTGCAACCAAAGCCTCAAATTTTCCATGACTTTCCCCATCCCCGCGCGATAAACTAATGAACGTATGAAATTATCGATCCTATCCCTCGCTGTTCTCTGCATCGCGAACACTCTGACCTTCGCGGAAGCCCCGCTGCAACCTCCGGCGAACATCAAACCCGCTCCGTCTATACTCAACCGCCCGATCTCCGATTTCAATCTCGACAAAACTTCTCTCAGCGACGCCCTCGACTATCTGCGTGACACCGCCAGCGTCAACATGCACGTCAACTGGAACGCACTGCAAATAGCAGGCATCACCAAAGACACTCCCGTCTCTTTGCAAGTGAAAAACATCACCCTCCGCAAAGCGCTCACGCTTCTCCTTGCGGACACCAGCCCCGCTACGTGGTACATCGACCAAGGCGTTATCGAAGTCACCACCCAGGAGATCGCCGACAAACACACGTACACCCGCGTCTACCCCGTCGAAGATTTAGTCATGGTCATCCCCGACTTCATCGGCCCACAGTTCAATATCCAACAAGCCTCCCAATCCGGGCAGGGGGGTGGCGGTGGACAAAGCCCCTTCCAACAAACGAACACCACCGCGATCGACCCCCAACAAGCCCGCCAAAATAAACAACAGCGCGGCAACGACCTGGTCACCCTCATCACCTCCACCATCCGCCCGGACATCTGGAAATCCAACGGCGGCACCGCCACCATCGTCTACTCCGGTGGCATGCTCATCGTTAACGCCCCGCGCCAAGTCCACGAACTCATCTCTACCCGCTGAATTTACAAACCCCTCTTCACTCTTACCAAGTCCGCCGATTCGACCCCCGCAAAAAACACCTCGCTCCTCGAATTCAAATATTCGCTCAGCACATTGTCTCCCAACCTGCATTCCCCCACGTTGGCAAACTCCTTCGGCAACACAGCCGCCGCCGGGGCTGTTGCATCGCCCACCACTGTCTCCGATTGAAAAATCCAAACTCGATCCGCCAACCCCGCTTCAAAAAACCCTTTAGCAATCCCCGGCCCAGCTTCCACCAGCAAATGAGTCACATTCCGCTTTGCCAATTCCGCTAACACTTCTTTCAAACAGATCGGCTGACCCTCTTCTCCCGCTCCGATCACTTCCGCCCCATGCTTCCGAAATTCATCGGCTGCTGGTGAGGACGCCTGATTGCGATTTGCAAAAATCACGGTCGGATATTCCTGCGCCGTCGTCACCAATATGCTGGTTGGAAGCATCCGCAATCGCGAATCCAACACGACCCGAATCGGCCGCCGAATCATCTCCACCCCTCGCGGCGTCAGTTTCGGATTATCCACGATAGCCGTCCCCGACCCCACCAAAATCGCATCGCATCGCGTCCTCAGCTCATGCACCGCTCGCCAGGACAGATCATTACTAATGCGAATTGGAATCCCACCCGGCCCGGCGATTTTCCCATCTGCGCTTTCCGCCCACTTCAACGTCACATAGGGACGTCCCAATTTTACCCGCGCCATAAACGGCGCAATCAACTGCTTACACTCCGCCTCCAATACCAGCTCCCCTACCTCCACGCCCGCCTCGCGCAACATCGCTGCGCCCTTCCCGTTCACCTCCGGATTCGGATCCAAACATCCCACCACTACCCGCTTGATCCCCGCCCCAATCATCGCCGGCACACAAGGCGGCGTCTTTTTATTCGAATGGCAACAAGGTTCCAGCGTCACATATGCCGTCGCTCCCGCCGGCGACTCCGTACAATTACCCAGCGCTGTCGGCTCGGCATGTGCCCCTCCATAAGGCTGCGTATGCCCCTCCCCGATCACGCGCCCATCCTGCACGATCACACACCCTACCGATGGATTAGGTTCTGTCGTCCCCCGCCCTTGCATTGCCAGCCCCATCGCTTGCCGCATCATCTCTTCATCAAATTCGCTCATGATTCCGCCGGCGTCGCCACCACCGCATTCTTATTTTCCCCCACCACAAATCCCCGAATAATCATCAACGTCACTCCCACTACCAGCATCGAATCCGCCACATTAAAAATCCACGGAAACAAAGCAGGCCACCGTGGCAATCCATGAATCATGTCCCGCACATACCCGAGCGTCACCCGATCAATCATATTTCCCAGAACCCCCGCCAGCAGCATGCCTAGAATAAACTGATACCCACGCTGCTTTCCGCTGCGTGCAAACAGCGCTGACAAAAACCCAATCGCCAAAATCGACACCACGATAAACAGAGTGCGCTGCCCTTGCCCGATGCCAAATACCGCACCCTGATTCGCCGTGCAGGTAAACTCCAGCCAGCCCGGTACAAGCTGATACGTATCCGAATAATAAACCACCACTCGTCCCCCGGGCTCCGACATGATCATCGGATGCAGATCCCGAAAAGCCGCCACCTTGGTCGCCATATCCGCCCCGAGGCCCACCAGCGTCGTCCCCACAAACAAAATCACCGCCAGCGGCGAACGAAAATTCTCCATCGACAATCCACGCATCCCCCAAGTATACGGGCAACTCACCCACTTTTCATTCCACAACCATTTTACCGAACTCCGTGGCTCTCCAGCTTCCGCGCAAACTCAATCCCATGCCGAGCCCAAGGCTTCGCCTCCAGCCGCGGCTTCCCGATCGGCTTCCCCGTCCCCTCGCAAATCCCAAACATCCCATTCTGAATTTTCGCCAGCGCGAGATTGATCTCCCGCAGAATGTCTCGATCCTTCTGTACCAGCCCCAGCGTAAATTCCTGCTCGTAATTGTCCGTCCCCATATCCGCCATATGGATCGGCAGATTCGACAAATTCGATCCGCTCGTTGACCGCAGCGCTTCCCGTTCCATCGACGACATATCCCCCACCAGTTCCCGGCGCTTGGCCAGCAGCAAATCGCGGAAATGCTCCAATTCCCGCATATTCAGCCCGGCTTGATTCTTCTTCGGCTTTCCATTGGAAAGCACCACTTCACCCGACTGTGCATATGGATTATGAGCCGGCTGCACCTTCTCCAGCTTCACCCCATTCGCCGGCCGCAGCATCCCCTTAGCCGCCACCACCTTCCCCTTCCCCATCACCGGCGGCGCAGACTTCACCGCTTTTGCCACTACCACCTTCTTCACCGGCGCAACCACCTTCGCTGCCTTCTTTTTCACAACCACCGGCGCAGCTTTCTTCTTCGCCGCCGGTACGGGTCGCTTTACCTTCTTCACCGGCTTAGCCTTCTTCTTTGCAGCGGACTTCTTGGTGCTTGCTTTGGCCACAGGTGCGGGTCCTTTCAATGCTACTTCTGAGATTCTGAAATGGGCAAATCCAGTGCCGTCGACCAAACCGAAAAGACCCGCAAGAATAAGCTGGCAAACCCCTTCTGTCAACTTGTCCACCACTCCTCAACATCGCGAGAGTGTGGTTGACAAAACCCAAACACCTCCCTTTAGTTGACACCGCCCCTCCTCTGCCTTAATCATGTCCTATGGAACACTCCAAGATCGTCTACGACGCTATCACGTTCGACGACGTACTGCTCATTCCGGCTCGCACGGACTTCGTCCCCTCTGAGGCCGACACGCGCTCCCGCCTGACCCGCAACATCGAACTCAACGTCCCCCTCGTCTCTGCGCCGATGGACACGGTCACCGAATCCGCATTGGCCATCGCGCTGGCGCAAGAAGGCGGCATCGGCATCATTCACAAAAACCTCTCCCGCGAAGCCCAGGCTCGTGAAGTGGACAAAGTTAAACGCTCCGAGAACGGCGTCATCGTCGACCCGATCACGCTCCCCCCGTCGGCAACCGTCGGCACTGCCCGGCGCGTGATGCGCGAATACAACGTCTCGGGCATCCCCATCGTCGAAGGTGCCGGCGGCGACCCCGACTCCCCTCGCCGCCGCGGCGACAACGGACACCATTCTGCCGCGCGGCTCGTCGGCATCATGACCCGCCGCGATCTCAAATTCCTCGACGATGACACCCGCCTCGTCGGCGACGTCATGACCAAAGACGGCCTGGTCACTGCTTCCGAAGACACCTCCATGGAAGAGGCCGAACGCATTCTCTATAAGGCCCGCGTCGAAAAACTTCTCCTTGTGGATAAACAATCCCGCCTCACTGGCCTGGTGACCATGCGGGACCTCGACAAACTCCACCAATACCCCAACTCCTGCAAAGACAAACGCGGCCGGCTGCGCGTCGGCGCTGCTACCGGCGTCCTGGACTTTGAACGCATTGAAGCCCTCATCCACGCTGGCGTTGATGTCGTCGTCGTCGACACCGCTCACGGCCATTCCAAAAACGTCCTCGAAACCGTCCGCTGGATCAAAAAGAACCATGAAATCCAGGTCATCGCCGGCAACATCGCTACTGCCGATGGCGCCAAAGACCTCATTGAAGCCGGCGTCGACGCGGTCAAGGTCGGCATCGGCCCTGGCGCCATTTGCACTACCCGCATTGTCTCCGGCGTCGGGGTTCCACAAATCTCGGCCATCATGAACGCCGTCTCCGTCGCCGATCCCGCCGGCGTCCCCGTCATCGCTGACGGCGGCATTCGCCATTCCGGCGATATCACCAAATCCATCGCCGCCGGCGCTTCGGCCGTCATGATGGGATCGATGTTCGCCGGCCTAGACGAATCTCCCGGTGAGCTCATCATCCACCAAGGTCGCCGCTATAAAACCTACCGCGGCATGGGCTCCATGGGTGCCATGATCGCCGGTTCCAAAGACCGTTACGGCCAAAAAGACGTCAACGACCGCGGCAAACTCGTTCCCGAAGGTGTCGAAGGCCGCGTCCCTTACAGAGGCCCACTCAGCGATTACGTCTACCAAATGGTCGGCGGCCTCCGTGCTGGAATGGGCTACTGTGGCACCCGCAATATCCCGGAACTCCAAAAAAATGCGCGCTTCTGTAAAATTTCCGCCGCCAGCATGGCGGAATCCCACCCCCACGACATTACAATCACCAAAGAAGCGCCCAACTACAGCATCGAGTACGCCAGTGATCACAAAGGCTAACTCATGATTAAACCTCAGTCCCATGCTCCCCGCTTAGCCGGCTCGCTTGCGAGCCGTTTCCCTCTTCTTTTACTTCTCCTCATTGGATGCGCCTCCTCTTCCCACCCCACCACCCGCCCGACTTCCTGGACTGACCAGGCCCGCAATGATCCCATGAACTACAACCCCGGCATGGATGACTGGCCCTCCGTCAGCGGCGGCGGCCTGTCCCACTTCGATAAACAAGAATTCAACCGAGACGTCGATCATGTCATCAATCCATAAACCACTCCTCCTTACATCACTCTTCCTCGCCACCGGCTGCCAGATCATGAAGCCTCCGCCCTCAATGCGCATCAACCCTACTCCCATCGCCACCGACCCCGCCATGGAGCACCGCAACTGGGCCTCCTCCACTGCTGCCTACGCCAACGGCGTCACGGTCGCCAGCCCCACCGGCCTATACGTTCGCGCCGACCCCCGCCTCCCCACTCTCGCCCAAGGTGCTGTCGAAACTCCTTTATTCCTCGGCCAAGTTATCATCCTTCCCTTCGACATCCTCTGGGATCCGCCGTGGAAACCTATCGCCTATCCCCGTGCCCAGGCCCCCTCCTCTTACACCGCCGCCCCTCCCACCAATACCACCTACTAATCTTTTATATGTGAGCACAGAGGCACAGAGACACAGAGATAAAAAACACCAGAAAAACCAAAAAAATATCTCTCCTCTCATCTCTGTATTTCTGATCTCTGTGTCTCTGCGCCTCTGTGTTCACCCCAATCTTTTTTCTTAAAAAGTCACCATGCAAACCCCCCTCACCCGCCAACAAATCTGCGCCCTCACCGCCAAAAAACTCCTCGCCCAATCCCCGAATCTTAAATCCCTCAAATCCCTCATCGGCCTGGACGGCTTCGTCGACGAAATCATCGCCGTCGTCCACAAACGTCACGGCGATGGCGACCAGTTCGACCCTATCCGCACCATCTCCGACCTCGGCTCCAAAATCTCCGCTGCCTCGGGTCAATCCTCCAACTACGAACTCGTCATCAAACAACGCAAACTTGGCGGCAACGGCCCGATCATGGCCAGCGCCCTGGCCAACATCGGCATCACCGTCACCTACATCGGCAATCTCGGCTATCCCAATATCGACCCCGTCTTCGACGACTTCTCCAAAAAAGCCCATCTCGTCTCCATCGGCCAGCCCGCCCACACCGACGCCCTCGAATTCGAAGACGGCAAACTCATGCTCGGCAAGCTCGAACCCCTCCACGACGTCACTTGGGACAATCTCCTCTCCCGCGTCGGCCCCGACCGCCTCAAATCCCTCATCGACGGCTCCCAACTTATCGGCATGGTCAACTGGACCATGCTCCCACACATGTCGCGCATATGGGCCAAGCTTCTCGACGACGTCATCCCCAACATCGAACGCCACCAGCGCAAACTTTTCATCGACCTGGCCGACCCGGAAAAGCGCACCCACGAAGACATCCTCGACGCCCTTAAACTCCTCACCCGCTTTCAGGACCAGGTCGACGTCATCCTCGGATTGAATCTGAAGGAATCTCTCGAAGTTGCCGACGTCCTGGGACTTCCCGGCCGCGCAAATCCCGAATCCGCCATCGAAGAAAACGCCCGCGCCATTCGCGAAAAACTCAATCTCGCTTGCGTCGTCATCCACCCCCGTCGAGGTGCTGCCGCCGCCACCGAATCCTCCTCCGCCACTTTCGAAGGCCCGTTCATCAATCAACCCAAAATCTCGACCGGCGCCGGCGACCACTTCAACGCCGGCTTCTGCCTCGCCCGCCTCCTCAATTTCTCCCTAGAAGAATCCCTCTGCACCGGCGTCTCCACCAGCGGCTTCTACGTCCGCAACGCCACCAGCCCCACTGCCCAACAACTCGCCGAATTCATCGCCAACCTACCCGCCCCCCAGCCCTAACGGATTCATATGAAAACAACCCTTCTCTGTCTCGCCCTCGCCATAACGATGATCTCTTTCGCCCTCCAGCAATCGCTGGCCAGCTCCCCACCCGCCAAAAAGTTTCACCTTGAAATCACCTTCACCGGCATCAAGGGCCTCGACCACCCACTCCCCCTGAACGTCCCCGACGGCAAACCTGCCACCTTCCAGGCCGGCTCTGAAATCCCCGACGACGCCGGCGATCTGCAATACATCTTTGTCGGCGTCGAGGGAAAAATCCGCGTCCACGAACTCTCCCCCGATCAATGGCGCGTCTCCATCTCCGCCACCCAAAGCGATCACGCCGACGCGATAAAAGACCCATCAAACATCCTCATCCCCGTATCCGGCATTCACTGCCTCCGAACCATCAAACCCGGCGAAACAATCGACCTAGACCTCGGGTCCGGTCACAAGATAACCTTCAAAATCTCCTCCACTTCCAAGCGAAACTAGCTATAGGGGAATTCTGCTGCTCCGCATGAAAAAAGGGGATTAACATGTCTTATCTTATTTACCAGGCCGAGTAATAGTGATTTTGAAAGGCCACTTGATTTTTGACCAAGACTGATCCGCAGTGAAAACAACAGGCGTTTCCTTGCCATGAAAATAGTAATGTGCCAACGCCAAACACGCCCGATCTCCTAGAGAAGCACCGATCTCTGATGTGCGCCCGCCCAATTCCGCTGCATACCTGGCCAGTACAATATCGAAATCAACCACGCGTACCCCGAGTTCAGCGATGATCAAATCCGCCTGATCCCCGGGCATTCCCGCCTGCCTCATCTTCCCGAGAACTTCGCAATAGTTGACCGTCGTGATTTCCGCACGCCCTCCCAACGCGACTTCGACTATCTCTTGTCCTTTTTCCTCTTTGAGATATGCCAGTATCGCCGAAGCATCCATCACATGAATCGTCTCACTCACGGCGTGCCTCGACCTTTCGCTCTGCCATCAATTCCTTCGCAAGGTCTGCATCAGAAGAAACATATTTGCGAAAACGCTCGCGTGCCCTCTTCCTCGCCATTTTGGCGTTCATTAGCGTGACATGATCCCCTTCCACCGTCAGGACCACATCTTCCCCCACCCCCATCTCCAATTGCTCCCGCACCTCCGCTGGGATCACAATCCTTCCCCCCTCGGCCACACGCAATGTCGTTCGTAATGATTGGCTCATTTCAAATATCCTATCTGCCATTATTTCGGCCATATGCCATTATAATACAATATGGCATATTCCTCCAAGATGACAATGAAAATCTGTTCAAAAATTACGCTTTTGCTCTTCCTCTCCCTCATCTCCACCGCCTGCACCCCCACCGACCTCGCCAGCGCCTTGGTCCCCCCTTTCGCCATGACCGGCCCGCGCAACCTCTCCTACCTCCCCGGCCCGCGCCACGAGCTCGACATCTACCGCCCTACATTCTCCTCCAATCAAAACCTCCCCGTCGTCATCTGGCTCTACGGCGGCTACTGGCAGAATGGATCCCGCCAAATGTACCGCTCCCTCGCCTATCCCTTCACCTCCGCCGGCTACCTCGTCGTCATCCCCGACTACCGCCTCTACCCGGATGTCCGCTTCCCCGCTTTCATCGACGACGCCGCCGCCGCGGTCGCCTGGACGCGCCTTCACATCGCCTCCTACGGCGGCGACCCCTCCCGCATCTTCCTCGCCGGCCACTCCGCCGGTGCTTACATCGCCGCCATGCTCAATGTTGACCATCGCTACCTCGACCACGCCGACGTCCCCGCTGGCACCCTCAAAGGCGTCATCTGCCTCTCCGCCCCCCTCAACTTCATCCCGGACAATCCCGCCCTCCTCGGCATCTTCGGCTCAGGCACGTCCCCCGACTACTTGAACACCCAACCCCGCACTTTCCTCACTCCCCACCAAGCTCCCATGCTCCTCATCCAAGGCGACAAAGACCAACTCGTCCACCCCGGCTCCAATCGCGAATTCGCCCACCAAATCCACGAACACGGTGCCGACGCCATCGCCATCAGCTACCCACAAATGGGCCACCTAGGCCCACTGATCGCCATGATCTGGCCCTTATGGTTCACCGCCGATGTCCGCGACCGGTGTTTAGATTTTCTGCACGAACAACAACTTACTCATCCGTCACACACCCCTCCGACGCGCTCTTCACATTCTTAATATATTTATACAGCGTCCCCCGGCTCGACTTATACGCCGGCTTCTTCCAAGCCGCCTTGCGCTTCGCCAGTTCCTCCGCCTTCACATCCATCCGAATCTCGTTGCTCACCGCATCGATCGTCACCAGATCCCCCGTCTTCACCAGTGCGATATTCCCCCCTTCGATCGCCTCCGGGCAGACATGGCCGATGATAAACCCATGCGACCCGCCACTAAACCGCCCATCCGTAATCAGCGCGACGTCATTCAATAGCCCCGCCCCCGCCAGCGCGCTCGTCGGCGTTAGCATCTCCGGCATCCCCGGTCCGCCCTTCGGTCCCTCATACCGAATAATAATCACATCCCCCTTGGCGATCTGCTTCTGCTCCAATCCATGCAGCATATCCTCTTCCGAATCATACACCTTCGCCGGCCCGGTAAACTTCAGCCCTTCTTTCCCCGTGATCTTCCCCACCGCTCCGTCCGGCGCTAAGTTGCCGCGCAAGATCCGTATATGCCCATCCTTCTTAATCGGGTCCTTCGTCGAATGCACAATCGGCTGCTGGCCCTTCCCCGTCCCATACGCCGGCAGGGGGGGAACCTCATCCATATTCTCTGCAATCGTTTTCCCGGTCACTGTCTTTTGCGAGCCGTCAATCATCCCCTCTTCGACCATCATCTTCATCACCGCCGGCACACCCCCGTACCGGTGCAAATCCTCCATCACAAACTTCCCGCTAGGCCTGAAGTCCGACAGCAGGGGGGTCTCATCGCTCACGCGCTGCCAATCCTCAATCGTCAATTCGAGCCCGAACGCCCGCGCCATCGCGATCGAATGCAACACCGCGTTCGTCGACCCGCCCAGCACAATCGTCAGGCGCATGGCATTGATGAACGACTGCCGGGTCACAATATCCCGAGGCTTCAAATCCAATTCCAAGAGCTTCAAAATCTGCCTCCCCGCCGCCACACATTCCCCCAGTTTCGCCGGATCATCCGCCGGTATGCACGACGAATACGGAAGCGACAACCCCATACATTCAATAAACGACGCCATTGTATTGGCCGTATACATCCCGCCGCATGCGCCTTGCCCCGGACAGCTCTTCGCCACGATCTCTTTGCGCTCTCCTTCGGTGATCGCTCCTGTAATCGCCTGCCCATACGCCTGAAACGCCGAGACGATATCCAGCTTTTCTTCCGTCCCGCGAATCTTCGCACAGCCCGCCCGGATCGTCCCCCCATACACCATAATCCCCGGCCGATTCAGCCTCCCCATCGCCATCACACACCCGGGCATGTTCTTATCACAACCCGGGATCGTCACCACCGCGTCATACCACTGCGCCCCCATGATCGTCTCGATCGAATCCGCGATCAGATCGCGCGACTGGAGCGAAAACGACATCCCATCCGTCCCCATCGAAATCCCATCCGACACTCCGACCGTGTTAAACCGCATCGGCACCATCCCCGCCTGCCGAACTCCCTCGCGCACCTGATTCCCTAAATCCGCCAGGTGCATATTGCACGGATTGCCATCATACCAAACGCTCCCGATCCCCACCTGAGGCTTCTTCAAATCCTCAAACGACAACCCCGTCGCAATCAACATCGCCTGCGAAGCCCCCTGGCTGATCGGCTGCGTGATCCTCGAAGAATACTTGTTCAACATACTCGCACCTCGTCGCACGGGCGTCTCGCCCGTGCTTTCTAATAATCCAAAAAACCAATTCCAATTACTTCCCTGCCGGCGTCACTCTTCCAAACAGTTCCGTAAAAAACGCCTTCATCGCGTTCCAACTCCGTACATCCGCTTCCTTGTTGTACCCAATCATAGGAAGGTTAAAGCTGTCCGCCTTCGGATTGGTAAACGCGTGCTTGGCGTCATGATAAACATTGATCTGCCAATCCACCTTCGCATCGCTCATCTCCCTGGCGAACTCTTCGATCTTATCTGGCGGCTCCGTCGGATCGGCCCCTCCCGTCAACGCGAGCACCTTTGCCTTGACCTTCCCCTCCTCCGCCGGCATCGGCGCATCCAATCCCCCATGAAAACTGACAACACCCTTCAAATCCGCTCCCATCCGCGCCAACTCCAGCACACACGTCCCGCCAAAGCAGTACCCAATCGCCGCCAGCTTCTCACTGTCCACCCGGTCGTACTTCTTAATCTCATCAATCGCCAGCATCGCCCGCCGGCGCATCACATTTCGATCCCCTTTGATCGGCGTCATCCACTCCGTTGCCTGCTTAGGATCTTCCGTCGTTAGCCCCTTCCCATACATATCCGCCGCGAATGCAACATATCCCAGCTTTGCCAGCATTTCCGCCCGATGCTTGGGGTACTCGGTGAGGCCCCACCATTCGGGATAAACCACGACCCCCGGCCGCTTCCCGGTTATGGCATCGTCATAAACCATAAACCCCTGCAACTGCGTGTCTCCATCCTTGTAGTCCACCGCCTCCGTCTTCACCACGCCCATCGCCACCAAGGGATACAACGCCAGCACGCCAGCAATCATCTTTAACTTCATCTGAATGCTCCTTTAATGAGGCTCGATATCCTACACTATGTCCTCCATGAAAATACTCAATGGCCTCGACGGCCTCAAACAACTCCCGCCCCGCTCCGTCCTCTCCATCGGGAACTTCGACGGCGTCCACCTGGGTCACCGCCGCATTATCTCCACCGCCCAATCCTACGCCGCCAATACGTCACCCGTCGCTTTGGTCACCTTCGAACCCCACCCGCTGACCGTCCTCCATCCCAACAACGTTCCGCCGCGTCTCACGCCCCTCTCGATTAAAAACGAACTCCTCGCCAACGCCGGCATCGATTACCTCGTTGAACTCCCCCCGACGCAGGAAATCCTCAACACCACCGCCGAAGACTTCTTCGCAATCCTCCGCGACCACGTCCGTCCGTCCCACATGATCGAAGGCGAAAATTTCAACTTCGGCAAAGCCCGCCAAGGCACCATCCACAAACTCCGCGAGTGGACCGCCTCCACTGATATTCAACTCCACGTCATCGACCCCGTCTCCGCCACTCTCTGCGATTACACGATCGCCCCGGTCTCCAGCTCCCTGATCCGCTGGCTCCTCTCCAACGGCCGCGTCCGCGACGCCTCCCGCTGCCTCGGCCGCCCATACACCCTCGAAGGCGTCGTCATCCCGGGATTCCAGCGCGGCCGAACCATCGGCACCCCCACTGCCAACCTCAAACTCACTTCCCCCCAACTGCTTCCCCCCGACGCCGTCTACGCCGCCCAATGCACCGTCGCCGGCACCACCTACCCCACCGCCGTCTCCCTCGGCAACCTCCCCACCCTGGGCGCAAACCTCCCCCACCAGCTAGAAGCCCACCTCATCGGCTTCACCGGCGACCTCTACGGTCAAACCCTTCGCGTCGATCTCCTTGACTACCTCCGCGAACAATATAAGCTTCCATCACTAAACCACCTCAAGCTCCAAATCGCTCGTGACCTTCGAACCACCGCTGCTCTGTACACGTAGCATCTAAGCCTATCAGTGCCCATTGATGCTCAGAATCGTCAAATCCAATCTTTTTTATATAAGTACACGGATTGATTGGACGATGTGAAAATGGATTGCCGCGTAATTTTATGTTAATAAGTAGATCAAATGGTCGAACAATTGGTAGGTTATTGTCTGACATTAAGAATCGGCCCCAGCATTTGGAGGTGAATATGACTCGTCGCACGCACGGTTTTACACTAGTGGAATTGTTGGTGGTCATCGGGATCATCGCCCTCCTCGTCTCGATCCTATTGCCCGCCTTGGGTGCCGCTCGGCGACAAGCCAACGCAATAAAATGCGGAGCCAGCTTGCGCGAAATCGGCAATGCCTTCCAAATGTATGGTATGGATAATAAAGGCTGGTGGCCCCCATCACAGTTCAGCCCGGGGTCTGATACCCTCTATACTAGCTCTACTACCGTTCCCCCCTACTCTTACACTGTTAATAACCATACTTGGCCTGATGGATCCGGTGTCGGAACCTACTGGTTCAACTTCGTTTCCAAATATGTGACCAAGAAAACAGTCGGAACGGAATCGGCAAACGGATATCAGACCTACGATCAGCGAACTGGGAGTATTTTCTGGGGCTGTCCGGCATGGGAAGGATATATCACCGGTTCTGTTGCCGGTGGCGGCTACAGCCGTGTCCAAACCGGTTATGGTATGAACGGTTGGCCGACTTTCCGCATAGACTCTCCCACTCCATTCACGGGAACCATCCTTCCACCCATTAAGGAAGGCTCATCCGCATTAACAGGGACAGCATCGGCCGGTGCAGCAGCGTTCCATAAGGATACGGTCTGGGGCAACCACGCTTCCGAACGCCTACTCATCGCCGACTCCCTCTTCTGGCTCGTAGAATCGACCAGGCCGCCGGCAGATGGCACATTCCCTGGCGAAGCGGAGATGAACAACGGGTCGTCCGGCATCTACGCGACGAATGGGACCACTATCGACTGGTATCGTCACGGCAAATACCCCTCAGCCTCTACCGGCGGGTTCTTTTCACCCAATGGGGGGAAAGTTGCTTACAATATCCTCTACTGCGATGGGCATGTCTCGACCGCAACGGATCGCTCAGAATCTTATCGTGCGGCCCGAATGCACTATCCTGGCTAATTCTGCATTTTAGTTTCGATTGATTAAAAGATGGGCCTGAAAGGGCCCATCTTTTTTTACAATCCTTTTTGGATAGGAGCAATGTCACTCGCTGGGTTCAACCGGCCTTGTCTCGTATGATTTAGTCCATGCTCGATCCCTACCAACAAATCCTCTCTGAGCTTTCCGCCTGCAAGCGCATCCTCGTCACCACCCACGTCCGCCCCGACGGCGATGCGCTCGGCTCCGTCGCTGCCATGATTCTGGGATTGCAAAAGAAAAACATCCACGCCGAGGCTCTACTGCTTTCTCACCTGCCTTCCAAATACGCCTTCATCTTCAAAGACCACAACATCCCCTTCCACGACGCCGAATCCGGTTGGCCCGCGGATCTCGATCTCAACTCATTCGACGCGATCCTCGTCCTCGACACCGGCACCTGGTCGCAACTCCCCGGCCTCAAAGATCGCGTGGAAAACTGGCCCAAACCCAAACTCGTCGTCGACCACCATCTCACCCAGGAAAACTGGGCCACCCACAAGCTCGTCATCAAAGAAGCCGCCGCCGCCGCCGAAATCGTCGCCGAACTGCTTGAACTTTGGGACATTAAAATCGACTCTCCCATCGCCACCGCTCTTTATCTCGCAATTGTCAGCGACACCGGCTGGTTCCAATTCTCCAACACCCGCCCGTTCACCATGCGCCTGGCCGCCACGCTCATGGAAGCCGGCGTCGACACCGACCGCCTCTACCAGCTCCTCTACCAAAACGAACGCGCCCCCCGCATCCTCCTCCAGGCCCGCGCCACCCAGAACATGCAGCTTCTGGCTGACAACAAACTCGCCGTCATCACCGTCACCAAACAGGACTTCATCGACTTAGGCGCGAAAGTCACCGACACGGAAAACCTCATCAACATCCCCCTTCAGATCGCCACCGTCCAGGCCTCCATCCTCATCACCGAGCCCCAGGACTTCGGCCCGGTCCGCGTCTCGCTCCGCTCCAAAGGCCAAATCGACTGCGCCGAGTTCGCCCAACAATTCGCCGGCGGCGGCCACGCCCGCGCCGCCGGCCTCAAACTCGAAGGCTCCCTCGAAGAAGCCCGCTCCCGCGTCGTCTCCGCTATGCTTGCCCGAATTGGATGACCGCAAATCTCTCCAGAAACGAGTGTATTCCGCGCCTAAAATATCGTATATTTACGGCAGAGGAATTCTCCATGAGCCACATTGAAGCCATCTATCGCCATGGCGTTTTTGAACCACTTAATCCGGTCAACCTCCAAGAAGATCAGCGCGTTCAATTAAGCATTGAACTATCCGACAATGGTTCTATTCCCCCATCCCCCAAAGCCGGCAGCGCCAAGGGAAAAGTAACTATCGCTCCCGATTTTGATGCGCCTCTCGATGACTTTTCTGAGTATATGAAGTGAAAATCCTCCTGCTCGATACCCAGGCGTTCCTCTGGTTCGTAACGGATGATTCTCGATTAAGCCCCGTCGCCCGCGCCGCAATTGAAGACTCTGGCAACCACCGTTTCCTCAGTATCGCCAGCATTTGGGAAATGGCGATCAAACACAGCATCGGAAAGTTGCATTTCACGGAGCCATTCGATCAATTCATTCGCCGCCAAATGGCCATCAACAGCATCAATCCTCTTTCGATCGCCGTCGAGCATGCCATTGTCGCTGCTCTCTTACCTCTCCACCATCGCGATCCCTTCGACCGAATGCTCATCGCCCAGGCAAGGCATGAAAAGATGAATATTGTCAGTTCCGATGTCACTCTGGACCGATACGAAGCTTCCAGAATCTGGTGAAGTGCGCCATATTTGTTTGACGCTGCAATCTCGGCTCCTATACTGCTTCCCTATCCATTCTCCGGGGCTCTCGCTGGACACTGATTATGGCACGAGTCGAACTCGAAAAAATCTCCAAGATCTACCCTGGCGGCGTCAAAGCCGTCGACGCCATCGACCTTCAGATCCGGGATACCGAATTCGTCGTCCTTGTCGGTCCCTCCGGCTGCGGCAAGTCCACCACGCTCCGCATGGTCGCAGGCCTGGAAGAAATCTCCGAAGGCGTCATCCGCATCGGCGACCGCGTCGTTAATGATGTCCCGCCAAAGAATCGCGACATCGCCATGGTCTTCCAGAACTACGCGCTCTACCCTCACATGAGCGTCTACAAAAACATGGCGTTCGGCCTCAAACTCCGCAAAGTCCCCAAACCCGAAATCCAGCAGCGCGTCATGGACGCCGCCAAAATCCTCGACATCACCCACCTCCTCGAACGCAAACCCAAACAACTCTCCGGCGGCCAGCGCCAGCGCGTCGCTGTCGGCCGCGCCATCGTCCGCGAACCGGCCGCCTTCCTCTTTGACGAACCCCTCTCCAACCTCGACGCCAAGCTCCGCGTCACCACTCGCGCCGAACTCAAAAAACTCCACCTCCGCCTCAAGACCACCACGATCTACGTGACCCACGATCAGGAAGAGGCGATGACCCTCGGCGACCGTATCGTCGTCATGAAAGACGGCCGAATTCAACAAGCCGACACCTCTCTCAAGACCTATCAATTCCCCAAAAATCGCTTCGTTGCCGGCTTCATCGGCATGCCCCCCATGAACTTCTTTGACGGCGTGGTCAAAAATATCGACGGCCAAATGATTTTCGAAGAAGGCCAAATCCAAGGCGCCAAACCCCCCTCCGCCGCAACCTCCGCCAACGACGAACCTTATGTCGCCAACGGCACTGTTTCCCTCCCCGGAAATGGCTTTAAACTCCCCGTCCCCCAGCATTTACGCGACATCCTCGCCGGCAAAGTCGGCCAGCACGTTGTCCTGGGCATTCGCCCGGAACATCTGCACCTCAGTCCGGTTGACTCCGACAGTCCCGCGCTAAAAATGACATTGAATGTTATCGAGCCCTTAGGTAATGATATGGATCTGTATCTCGCTTCTCGCCTGAATGACCATGTGGTCGGACGGGTCGAAGCCAAAGCCGGTCTGACGATCGGTCAGGAGACGACGGTGTTCGTCGACTCCCGCAAAATCCACTTTTTCGAACCCGGAGACACCGGGATGAACTTGAGTCTGATGAGTAACGAGCTTGCCCATGCTGTCTCATAAGCATGGAACAATCTCTTCGGCCACCGCCGCCCCCACCCGGAGATCCACCGGATGAGGGCTTAGCGTCTTTTCCACAGGTTCAACTGTCGAAAAAGTGGCCGCCGCCAAGGCGGTCACTTTCGTTTGAGTAACGCCCGTACAACTGAATACACAACTGAATAGAGAGGACTTAACTTTATGCCCAATCCAGAACTCATCCGCATCGTCGATGGCATCGCCCGCGACAAAAACATCGAACGCGAATCCGTCTACACCGACATCGAGCAGGCCATCGCGTCGGCTCTCCGTAAGCAATACAACACCGAAGACACCGCCGAATTTCGCGTCGCCCTCGACCGGGTCACCGGCGACCTCAAAGCCTGGCGCAGCGAAGTTGAAATCCCCCTGAGCGTCCTCGGCCGCATCGCCGCCCAGACCGCCAAGCAGGTCATGATCCAACTCATCCGCCAGGATGAACGCGGCTCCATCTACGAAGAATTCAAAGACCGTGTCGGCACCATCGTCACCGGCACCATCGCCCGCTTCGAAGGCGGCACCATGATCGTCACCCTCGGCCGCGCCGAAGGCATCATGCCCCGCGCCGAACAAATCCCCGGCGAAACCCACCAGGTCGGCGAGCGCATCCAGTGCCTCATCCTCGAAGTCCGCGATACCCCCTCCGCCGTCAAGATCATCCTCTCCCGCTCCCATCCCGAATTCGTCAAACGCCTTTTCGAACGCGAAGTCCCCGAAGTCGGCGAGCGCACCATCGAACTCAAAGCCCTCGCCCGCGAGCCCGGCCATCGCACCAAGATCGCTGTCACCTCCATCGACACCAAGGTCGACGCCGTCGGCGCCTGCGTCGGCGTCCGTGGCAGCCGTATCAAAAACATCGTCGAAGAACTCGGCGGCGAAAAAATCGACATCGTCCGCTGGAACGAATCCTCGCAGATCCTCATCGGCAACGCCCTCAAGCCCGCCGAAGTCGCCGAAGTCTCTCTCTGCTTCGAACTCGGCCGTGCCACCGTCGTGGTCAACGAAGACCAGCTTTCCCTGGCCATCGGCAAACGCGGCCAAAACGTCCGCCTCGCCGCCCGTCTCACCGGCTGGGACGTCGACATCCTTACCCCCCCCGAATTCCAGGGAGGCGTCAAACGCCTTGACGAAACCCTCAAATCCATCGAAGGCTTCCCCGCCGACCAGGTCGACCGCGTCATCGCTCTCGGCCTGATCGACGTTCGCGATATCGAAGAAGTCGGCGTCGGCCCGCTGATGGAAGAAATCGGCCTGGCCGAAGAACTCGCCACCCGCGTTGTCGAAAAATGCTCTGAAGTCGCCAAGGTCGTCGTCGTCGAACAAGCCGCCAAAAAATCCGCCGAAGCCAGCGCCAAAGCCGCCGGCCGCATCTCTGCCTCGGCTTCCGCCTCCTCCGCCGACTCCGCCCGCTTCCTCGCCGCCCTTCGCGGCAATGCCCCCGCAGCCGCCCCCGAAACCTCCAGCCGCCCCATCGGCGGCGCCATGGAATCCATCCCCGGCGGAGCCCCGGAGGTCACCGTCCACGACGAAAAATCCTTCTCTTCCCGCGAAGACCTCTCCCCCGAAGAGCGCGCCATCTCCGGCATGAGCCCCGCCTCCCCACCGCGCAAAGAAGTTGACGACGAACAGGAAGAGACCGCCGCGCTCGCCGAAGGCCGCTCTGTCCCCCCTCAGTCCAGTCAGGATGAGCCCAAATAGTTCATAATTTAATGTTGGGATCATACAAAACTGATCCCAACCATGTGAGTAATCGTACAATTTAGGTTATCATTGATGTGTCGTCTGCGTGACGGTCATCTGTCTGCCCGGTTTATTGGAGATCCGTTTTGGCTAAGGGTATTCGAGTCAATCAGCTTGCCAAGGAACTTGGCGTCGAAAGTAAGGCCATCCTGGCCATGTGCCGCGAGGAAGGCCTCGGCGACAAAGTCCCCAATCACATGAGCGTTCTGAGCATCGGCCTGGCCGAGACAGTTCGCGAGTGGGCCACCAGCGGCAAGCTTGGTGCCCAGCACTTCGATGAGTCCGCTGCTGATACCAGCGACCATGCCGGTGGCGGCGTCGAAACCGCCGTCAAGCCTAAGAAGACCGCGCGCAAAAAGAAGACTGACGGCAGCGACGACCAACACGACGACTCCGTCTCTCACGATACTTCCACAGTCGTCTCCGACGATCTATCCCATCCACAGACCGGCGACCAGGCCGCCGCCTCCCCCGCAGACGATCAGCCCCAATCCCAGCCTTCTATCGCCGCCACCGCTCCTCCCCAGGCTCCCACCGCTCGCCAACCTGCTCCGACAAATCCTAAGCCCATCCCCTTCACCCCCGAACCCGCCCGCTCAACCGGCCCGAAAATTATCAGCCACGTCCCCCACACTCCAGCCTCTTCTCGTCCGCGCTTCGGCCAAAAAATCAGCGTTCCCCAGGCCCCACAGAAAAATCCTCCTCCCGCTCCCGTTATGCGCACCGCGCCCGCTGCGCCTCCCGCCCCTCCCGTCACCCTTCCCCCGGCCGCTCCGCCCGAAGTCATCACCCCCGCCGCCACTGCTCCCGCGGCTCCTCCCAAGCCCACGCTCCATCCCGCCACAACTCCCTCGCGTCCCACCATCACTCTCGCCAACCGTCCCGGTGCCAATCAACCTCCTGCCCCCCGCAAAGCCGTTACCCCCGCTCCCAAACTTCTCATCCCCGAACCCGCCAAAATCTCCGGCCCAAAAATCGTCCGCGAAGAAAAACCCGAAGTCCTCTCCCCCCCGCGCCCCCCGCGCCGTCCCCCGGGCAATCAAGGCGGTCAAGGCGGCAGCGGTCCCAACGACATCGCAGCCTTCACCACCGCCCGCCCGCAAGCCGGTCGCGGCGTCCGCAAAACCGATGATGAAGAAGATGTAGAAGCAAAGAAAAAAGCCGCCAAGGCCAAGAGCCTCTCTTCCCGTCGCACTCAAAACGACGGCCGCCGTGGCGAAGCCGATGAAAAGCTCAAGGAATTCTCCGACGCCGATCTACTCGAACGTCAGGAACGTCTCGCTGCCGCCGCCAGCTACCGCACCGGCGTCGATTCCCATCTCAAGAAGCGCGCCGAACGCGGCACCCACGCCCAGGCCAAGACTGGCGTGCAAAAAGGCGCCCCCATCGAGATCGAAGAGCCGATCACCGTCAAATCCCTCTCCGGCGTCCTCGGCATCAAGAGCAATGAAATCATCACCAAACTGATGCGCCAAGGCGTCTTCGCCACCGTCAACCAGACTCTCGACGTCACCGCCGCCGCCACCATCGCCCTCGACTACGGCATCGAACTCACCATCGCCCAGAAGCAAACTCTCGAAGAAGTCCTCGAAAAAGAATTCGACGTCCGCAAAGCCGACACCACCGCCAACCTCGTCTCCCGTCCCCCTGTCGTCACCATTCTCGGTCACGTCGACCACGGCAAAACCTCGCTGCTGGACAAGATTCGCTCCGCCAACGTCGCCGCCGGCGAAGCTGGTGGCATCACCCAGCACACCGCTGCCTGGGCGGTCGAAGTCAAAGGTTCTGACGGGAAACTCAAGAAAGTCACCTTCATCGACACCCCCGGTCACCAGGCCTTCACCGCCATGCGCGCTCGCGGCGCTAACATGACCGACGTCGTCGTCCTCGTCGTCGCCGCCGTCGAAGGCGTCATGCCCCAGACCGTCGAATCCATCAACCACGCCAAAGCCGCCGGCGTCCCCATCGTCGTCGCCCTCAACAAAATCGACCGCCCCGACGCCAACCCCGACATGGTCCTCGGCCAGCTCGCCGCCAACGGCCTCAATCCCTCCGAATGGGGCGGTGACACCGAAGTCATCCGCACATCCGCCGTCACCGGCCAAGGCATCCCCGAACTCATCGAAATCCTCGACCTTCAATCCCAACTCCTCGAACTCAAAGCCGACCCCACCGTCCCGGCTCGCGGCTCAGTCATCGAATCCCGCATCGATGAAGGTCTTGGCTCGGTCGCTACCGCCCTCGTTCAGGACGGCACGCTCCGCGTCGGCGATGTCCTCCTCTCCGGCAAAGGCTACGGCCGCATCCGCACCCTCCTCA
The DNA here is from genome assembly GCA_035656825.1 of Tepidisphaeraceae bacterium. GTDB lineage: Bacteria > Planctomycetota > Phycisphaerae > Tepidisphaerales > Tepidisphaeraceae > DASRRR01. The sequence goes on from DASRRR010000126.1 coordinate 63,619, forward strand.
ACGACCGCGGCGAGTCCATCCAGGAAGCCGGACCGTCCACCCCCGTGGTCATCTCCGGCCTCAACGAACTCCCCAACGCCGGTGACAAATTCTACGTGACCGAAGACATCGACCGCGCCCGCTCCATTGCCGAAGAACGCTCCCTCCAGGCCCGCCAGCAACAGCTCGGCACCAAGACCGCCGTCACCCTCGATTCCATCTTCGGCCAAATGAAAGCCGGCGATGTCAAAACCATCAACCTCATCATCAAAGGCGACGTCCAAGGCTCCGTCGAAACCCTCACCAAGACCATCACCGAGCAAAACACCGAAGAAGTCAAAGTCCGCGTCATCCACTCCGCCGTCGGCCCGATCTCCGAATCGGACGTCGAACTCGCCGACGCCTCCAAGGCCGTCATCATCGGCTTCCACGTCGTCCCCGACGAAGGCGCCCGCCAGATGGCCGAGCAACGCCGCGTCGAAATCCGCACCTATCGTGTCATCTATGAAATCTTCGATGACATGAAAAAGGCCCTCTCGGGCATGCTCGAACCCGAAGTCCGCGAAAAACTTCACGGCCACGCCGAAATTCGCGCCGTCTACAAATTCTCCAAAGTCGGCTCTATCGCCGGCTGCTTCGTCACCGACGGCCATATCCAGCGCGGCTCCAAGATCCGCCTCATTCGCGATGGCAAAATCATCACCGAAGACCTCGCCATCGAAACCCTCCGCCGCGTCAAAGACGACGTCAAGGAAGTCAAAGCCGGCCTCGAATGCGGCATCAAGCTCGCCGGCTACGACGACATCAAGCAAGGCGATCGCCTCGAAGCCTATATCCGCGAAACCATACAACGTACCCTTTAGTTTTCAGTGGTCAGGGTTCAGTTTTCAGGACTTAGTTCCTGAACCCTGAACCCTGACAACTGAACCCTCTCAATGACCATCGGAGTATTGCAGTTGGAACTATCCATCGACGACGCCATGTCCCTCAAGGACAAACGCCGCGTGATCCGCAGCATCAAAGACCGCATCGCCGCGCGCCACAACGTCTCGATCGCCGAAGTCGGCGCCCTCGATCAGCATCGCCGCTCCATCCTCGGCGTCGCCATGGTCGCCAATGACTCGGCCTACGTCGAAGGCGCCCTCAGCAAACTCGTCGACCTCATCCGCGCCAACCCCAAAGTCGGCCTCGATGACTACCAGATCGATCTCCTCTAACTAAAATACCCAACCACCATGTCCCGAAGAACCGAACGTCTCTCCAGCGTCATCCAGCAAGAGCTGGCCATCATGATCCTCCGCGATCTCAACGATCCGCGTGTCCCCCCCATCACCAGCATCACCCGCGTCGAAGTCGCCGAAGACCTCTCCACCGCCGACGTCTACGTCTCCATCATGGGCACCGAAGGCCAGCAATCCGCCGCCCTCATCGCCCTTCGCCACTCCGCCGGCATCATGCGCACCTATCTCACCAAAGCCCTCACCACCCGCACGACCCCCTTCCTCCGTTTTCACATCGACGAAAATCTCAAAAAAGAACTGGCCATCCTCGACCTCCTCAAACAAGTCTCCCAGGAAACCGCCGAAAAAGACCGCAAACTCGCCGAACAACAAGAACAACAGCAGCAGGGGGGTCCCGACTCCCCAACCGATAGCCAATAAAAAGCACAACCATGAAAAACGCCACCAAACACGCCGACTCCCTCAAATCCCTCTTCAAAAAAATGAAGAAGGAGCACTCTCCATCCGAACGTCAAACCTACGAGCCCCTCAAGGCTCTCGTCCGCGCCGTCATGAGCTACGACGTCCCCGATTCCCGTGCCGAAGAGGCCATGGTCGCCATCGAACGCGAATACGTCGACCTCAACGAACTCCGCGTCGCCACCGAGCTCGAAATGCAGGACATGCTCGGCAGCCGATACCCCGACATCGAAAAACGCGTCTCCCTCATCACCACCGCCCTCAATGCCATCTTCGAAAAAGAATCCACCCTCTCCCTCGAACGCCTCAAGACCATCTCCAAACGTGACGCCCGCCAGTTCCTGCGAGACCTCGCCGGCATGAACCCCTTCACCGAAGCCTACGTCATGACCTTCGCCTTTGAAGGCAACTGCGTCCCCCTCGACCACAACATGGCCGAATACCTAAAAGACCACGACGCCGCCGACTCCGAATCCTCCATAGAAGAGATCCAGAAGTTCCTCGAACACAACCTCAAGAGCGAGGAGTGCTATGAGTTCTACTCAACTCTCCGCCACGCCACCGCCGCCCACGAACCCAAAAAGAAAAAATCCAAGTAATATAAAATCGTTCAATCTTCTAACCTTCTTCGCGCTGTGCGCCTCCGCCCTGGCCGCGCCGACAACCGCTCCTTCCGTTCCCGCCCCCGACCGCGCCCGCCACCTCCGCACCCATCTCCTGCAACTTCTTGAACAATCCGCCCACAACAACGGCACCTGGCCCGACATCGCTGCCGATAGTGATCTAACCTACCGCCGTCCCTCCCCCTCGACCACCACCGACCCCGACCAAGCCTTCATCACCGCCAGCGCCACCGTCGTCCTCCACGAATCCCTCACCGCCCACCCCGCCGGCGTCTGGGTCGGCTACGCCGACGGCCACCTCGAATTCGCCCCCGACGCTAGCACCCTCGCCGACTGCCAATCCCAACTCCCCCTCGCCCACACCGCCCAGGTTGCAATGGACGCCTTCAATCCCGGCAAATACATTCGCCCCACCACCAACCCCGCCCGCTACGTCACCATCCACCTCCTTGACCCCGCCAACCACCCCGTCTCCGGCGCATTCCTAGGCTCCATCGGTTCCTTCGGCGACGATTTCCCCTCTCCTCATCCCCCCGCGTTCGTCTTCCGCGGCCCGCTTCCCCACTCCACCATCACCCCCCTCACCAGCAACCCCGACGGTCTCGCCACCCTCGCCGCCGATGACTTCACCGTCGGCATGACCCATCTCTCACCCACCTCCACCGTCCCCCTCTTTATCTTCGACCAGGCACATTCCCTCTCCGCGCTCATCTCCCTCTCCGACTCCCAGTTCAACACCCAAGCCTCGCTCGACGTCCATCTCTTACCCACTTGCACCATCCACGGCCGCATCAGCAGCCTAGCCCTCGAACCCGTCGGCCGTGCCGTTCATTGGGTCGCCGTCATGCCCTTTTTCGCCGCCGGCCATTTCTGTCAAAACCCCATCGAATCCCGCAACCGCTCCGACGAATTCTCCCTCCCCCTCCC
>DASRRR010000127.1:0-5818 GCA_035656825.1 Tepidisphaeraceae bacterium
CTATCCCCGCCAGAGGAGTCCTGCCCCTCTGGATGGTCACCCCCCGCAGCAGCCAAAACCCCGATGCCTGACGAGAAGTCACAATTTGTATTTCTATTATATTGCCGCACGAATAATAGGTTGTTACTGTAGCAGGTGTTAGGATTGCACGCTCAGACTTCAACTCTTTTCTTTTCGAACGATATGGTTATAGATTGATAGTTATACCGCTCGGGCACGCTCCTGATGGAAGAGGATCAACATCAACTCGACTACGCTTCGCCTCCGAAGCCTAATCCGAAGCGGAAGGACCTGTTTCGTCTCGCAGTGATCGGCACCATCTTCGGCGTCGCGTACCTAGTGTTCCTCTTCTGGTGGACGTTGTTTCGGTAAGCCGGCGGCGAGCGGTATAACCCCACATTGCACTGGACCGGGGCGATGACGGTCCTCGTAAGTCGAACGCTGGTCGTCGCCCCGGCCAGTGAACGTCGCTACGTTATGCCTCAGCCAGCCGCTCGTATTTCGTTGATCCGCCTCGCGTGCTTCGCCGCAATATCGCTGGCCGCTCTTGCCTTTACCGAACTGCAAGAGGGCGCTGGTCAGTGGTATGTGATCGTGGGATGGGCAGCGCTTTTCGCGGTGCCCACGGTGCTTCTGCTATGGCTCCTGCAGCGCGTCGCACGTTATCGAATCCCGTGGTTTGTTGAACTCATCGGGATGCCCTTCGCCCTCGGCGGAATGATCCACGTCGCGGTCGCGATTCGGGAGATCATTCGCCATTCGGGCTGAGGCATAACCCCGCACTGGAACGGACCGGCCGGGCGGAACGGTCCTTGTGAATCCAACGCGGCTCGGCGCCCGGCCGGCCGTTCAATGCTGATCCGTTATTCGGCAGGAGCAACTCGACGTGCGAAGCGTCTGCGTCCAATTTCAGCCCAATCGCGTGATCGCTGACGAAGCGCGCGTTCGTGAGGCATTACGCGAAGCGCTCGCCGGCGCTGAGATTGACACTGGCGAGGAAGACGGGCGATACGAGAACTTCCACTTCGAAGCCGCGTCGCCAGAAGACGCCTTGTCCAAGGTGCAGGTAGTATTCGATTCACCCAATGTCGGACGTGCCGCACGCGCGTCTTGCATTGTAACCTGCCAAGGCGAGAACGGTTGGGACGACTATCTGCTGCTATACCATTACGACCGCACTCTTATTGTTGATCCGGCCGCCCGGCCTGCCGAATAACCCGCCAATGCAGTGGACCGAGCCGGCGGGTAAGATTCTTGTGGTTCGGAAAGACCGAGAGGGTCAGGAGTAATTTGAAAGACCGAGAGGGTCAGAAAGACCGAGAGGGTCAGAAAGACCGAGAGGGAAAGACCGAGAGGGTCAGGAGTAATTTGAAGGACATCCGCTGCGCGGACGGCGGTGTGGGGTCTCCCCTCCGGAAGACAGCGGCGTTCAGCCATTGTCCTCTCTATAGATAGATAGACAGCGGGAGGGGGGGGGTTGGTTGGGTCTTCTACAATGAGGAGACAGCCGGCACGTTACCGGACGCTGTCTTCCGGGGGGGAGAAACCGCATCACCGCCGCCGCAGGCGGCCTGCTGGGTCTTGGGCGCGGTCGCGCGGGGCATTGAATCGGTCGCGCGGCATCACCAATCGATCGCGCAGTCTCACCAATTGACCGCGCGGCGTTACCAATCGGTCGCGCAGTCTCACCAATTGACCGCGCGGCGTCACCAATCGATCGCGCAGTCTCACCAATCGATCGCGCGGTGACGTTTTGCGCGCGGTTATTCGGACCCGGCGATCGCGCGCGCAAAGGGTGCGGGCGTTTTCAGCGGCGGCGCGGCCGATTTTTTGGGACGCGCTGTGATTTGCCCTTCGCGTCCGTTATCGGGCGCTGGGAAAATTCTCGCGGCCGCGATTTCCTGCTCAAGTCCTCCTCCGCATTGTTCGATTCGATGGGTGTGTGACAAGAAATCGGCACCGCGGGTTCTCTCCGGTCGAGCGATCGGAACCGCCGGCGCGCTTCAGGAGCGGGATCACACGCATGTCAGGAGAATCGCTATGAGCCTCGTTCCCAGCAAAAAGACCGACAAGGTCGCGTTCTTCAACAGCAAGATCGCCCCGTGGACGACAAATTCGGTCGCTATTGGGACGACCACTGCCGCCGTCACCGACCTGGGCACCAAGGTCACCGCGGCGCAGACGGCGCTGGCCGCGCAGGTCGCCGCCGAACAAGCCGTCAAGACCGCCACCCAGACCGCCGACAACGCCGTCAACATCATGGCCGTCGCCGGCGCCGCCATCATCAAGGGCATCCGCGCCAAAGCCGCCGTCAGCGGCGACAGCGTCTACGAACTGGCGCAAATCCCCGACCCGGCCACCCCCGCGCCCGTGACCACGCTCGGCCAGCCGACCGACTTCAAGGTCCAGCTCGGAGCCGACGGGGCGCTGACGCTCGGCTGGAAATGCGCCAGCCCCCGCGCCACCGGCGTGATCTATCAGATCTGGCGCAGCTTCGACGGCGGGGCGAACTTCCTCTACGCCGGCGGCACCGGCACCAAGTCGTTCGTCGACAACACCGTCCCGGCCGGCACCTCCGCCCTGCTCTACAAAATCCAGGCCGTCCGCTCCACCGCCACCGGACCGTGGGCGACCTTCAACATCCTCCTGGGCGTCGGCAGCGGCGGCCAAATGACCGCCTCCCTCATCCAGCCCAAACTCGCGGCGTGAGAGAAAGAGTAGTCAGTAGGCAGTAGTCAGTAGTCAGTAGGAAGATTCGCTTCTTCTACTGGCTACTGGCTACTCGCTACTGGCTACTCGCTCCCTGCTCCTTGCCTACTCCCAACCAGGAGCTATTCATGATTCCCACATTCCAAGCACGCAAGCCCTACCTTCGCCAGCTCCGTATCGGACCGCGGTCGATCCCCGCCGGTCCGCCGGTGGTGCATATCCTTGATGTGGACCGGCGCAGCCAGATCGTGCTGCGCTATACGTTCGATGTTGCCATCATCGACGCCGGCGGCTGCGGCGACCTGCGCGTCAATGACCAACCCCCGGCGGGGACCGAGCTGATCGACGATTACACCCTCGATGCCCTCTATCCCGACATGGCCAACGGCAACCACTGGTCCGCCCACGTCATCGACGGCGAACCGATCTTCGCTGACGACGCGGTCCTAGCCGACGACGGCGGCATCGTCCCCGTCTGGGCCTGAACGCATCCCATCCCCTATAATCAGGCGATGCCCCCCCCCTCCCCCGACATCCGCCTCATCGCCATCGACCTCGACGGCACGCTCCTCAACGACTCCAAAGAAGTCTCCGACCAAACCCTCCGCGCCTTGTCATGCCTGCGCAACGATATCAAGGTCGTCATCGCCTCGGCGCGTCCCCCGCGCTCGGTCCGCCCGATCTATAAAAAGCTCAACCTCAGCACCTGGCAGATCAACTACAACGGCGCGCTGATCTGGGATGAACCGTCGCAGAAAGTCATCCACCACCAGCCCATGACCGGCCCGCTCGTCCGCTCCATCGTCGACCTCGCCCGCGACTACTACGACGACCTGCTGGTCTCCTGCGAAATCCTCGACCGCTGGTACACCGACCGTCCCGACAACTCCTACACCACCGAAACCGGCAAACTCTTCCCGCCGGATGTCATCTGCGACCTGACGCAAATCTGCTCCCAACCCGTCACCAAACTCATGCTATTAGGCCCCCCCGCCACCATCGCCAAAACCGAACATCTCCTGACAAACAAGTTCGCCGACCAAGTCCAGATCATCTCCAGCGACGATCATCTGCTGCAAATCATGGACAAAAACGCCGGCAAAGCCGCCGCCCTGACCAAAGTCGCCGCCCACTACCAAATCCCCCTCACCCAGGTCATGGCCATCGGCGACGCCCTCAACGACATCGGCATGCTCTCCCTCGCCGGCACCTCTGTCGCCATGCACAACGCCCACCCCCTGGTCAAAGACTGCGCCGACTGGATCGCCCCCACCAACAACCACCACGGCGTCCACGCCGCCCTCGCCCACTACGGCCTCTGCGAATAATTTATCCACGAATTGACACGAATGAACACGAATAAAACCAATCTACTCGCATTTAATCCCATCGGTGTTCATCGGTGCATATCGGTGGCTCAATTCCTTTTTGCCCCCTCTTATTCGTGCCCATTCGTGTCCATTCGTGGATAATCTCCTTATTTTCCCTATAATCCCACAATGTCACTCCCCTACCTCACTCCCGACTTCCCCGGCGTCGGCGGCGTTATCAAACAACGCCCCGATGACTTCTTCGTCCAGGAACTCCCCCTCTACGAACCCACCGGCGAAGGCGAGCACGTCTACGTCGAGATTCAAAAGATAGGCCTCTCCCACTTCGACGCCATCGACCGCATCGCCTACGAACTCCACGTCTCCCCGCGCGACATCGGCTACGCCGGCATGAAAGACGCCCACGCCATCACGCGCCAAACCTTGTCCATCTGGGGCACCACCGAAGAAAAAGTCCTCGCCCTCAAAATCCCCAACCTGACCATTAACTCCGCCATCCGCCACGTCAATAAACTCCGCCTCGGCCACCTCGCCGGCAACCGCTTCGCCATCAAAATCCGCGACGTCGACCCCGCCTCCGTCGTCCGCATGAAGCCCTTGCTCGAACGCATCGAACAAGTCGGCATGCCCAACTACTTCGGCGAGCAACGCTTCGGCCGCCGCAACAACAATGACCTCCTGGGCGCCGCCCTCATCGGCGGCAACGCTCCGGCCCTGCTCAAACTCCTCCTCGGCTCTCCCGATCCCAAAATCGACGACCCCAAAACCGTCCAGGCCCGCCGCGCCTTCGACGCCGGCAATCCCGAAATGGCGATGAAGCTTATGCCCCGCTCCCACGGCATGGAACGCCGCATCCTCGCCCGCTTTATCAAAACCAAAAAAGCCGGCGCCGCCGTCAAAGCCGTCGACCAAAAACTCCGCCGCCTCTGGGTCTCCGCCCTGCAATCTCGCCTCTTCAACGACGTCGTCGCGCAGCGCATCACCAGCCTCGACAAACTCCTCCTCGGCGACCTCGCCTGGAAACACGACACCGGCTCCGTCTTCAGCGTCGAAGACCTCGCCGCCGAGCAACCCCGCGCCGACCGCTTCGACATCTCTCCCACCGGCCCCCTCATCGGCTACCGCTGCACCCTCCCCGCTGGCGAGCCTCTGGCCATCGAAGAATCCGTCTTCGCCGCCCACAATCTCAAACCCCAGGACTTCCGCCAGGAAGGCCGCGAAAAAGTCAAAGGTGCCCGCCGCCCGCTGCGCATCCAACCCAAAGACCTCGACCTCCAAGGCGGCTCCGACGCCCACGGCCCCTACATCACCACCGCCTTCACCCTCCCCCCCGGCTCCTTCGCCACCATCCTCCTCCGCGAACTCATGAAAGACGACGCGGAGGAAATGACGAATGACGAATTACCGAATGACGAAACAATGCCCAATGACGAATAACTAGAAGTTGTTTCAAAACCTCGTGGCATGGGTTTTTAACCCATGCTCTTTTCTACTTTCACAGAAAAACACGGGTTGAAAACCCGTGTCACGATTGGAATAGAGTTTGAAACAGGTCCTAATGACAGCATCTTATTCGTCATTCGACATTCGACATTGTTTCGTCATTCGTGCTTCGACATTCGTCATTACCGCAATGAACACATCCTCAACCTGAATCCCCTCCATCCCCTCCACCACCTTCACCCGCGGCCCCATCGCCTTCCACACCCGCGCCTCCGTCGCCCCAAACAAACTCACCGTCGGCACCCCAATCACCCCCGCCAAATGCCCCGGCCCAG
>DASRRR010000128.1:0-30057 GCA_035656825.1 Tepidisphaeraceae bacterium
GCCCACCGACCGCGCTCGGTGGGTCTTCCTCCCCCACCCTCTCCTTCGACGCCATCCCCGAAACCCTCTCCAAAACCAACCTAGGCCTCCTCCAACCCCACGACCCCATCCACGTTGAACGCGCCATGCAACTCACCTCCCGCCTCGACGGCCACTTCGTCCAAGGCCACGTCGATACCACCGCCCCCCTCCTCGAAACCCTCACCACCCACAACGAATTCCGCCTCCGCCTGCAATCCCCTCCCGACTTCGCCAAATACCTCATCCCCAAAGGCTCCGTCACCCTGGACGGCGTCTCCCTCACCATCGCCTCCCTCACCTCCACCACCTTCGAAGTCGCCCTCATCCCCACCACCCTCCAAATCACCTCCCTCGGCAAACGCCCCCCCCACTGGCCCTTCAACCTCGAATGCGACATCCTCTCCAAAACCATCATCACCCATCTAGAACGCATAAAAGGCTCCCTCCCATGACCCTCCTAAAAAAACACCTCCCAACTCTTCTCCCCTCTTCTTTGCCTCTTTCGCTCCTTTGCAATCTTTGCGAAGCCTTTTCTCTTCTTCGCGTAACTTCGCGTCTTCCCTTCGCGCTCTTCGCGATCCCTCTTCTCTTATATTCTCTTCCCTCGCACGCTGCTCCTCCCCCCAACGTCATCCTCATCCTCATCGACGACACCGGCTACGGCGACCTCTCCTGCCTAGGCTCCCCCTACGTCAAAACCCCCAACCTCGATCACCTCCACGACCAATCCATCCGCCTCACCGACTTCCACGTCTCCCCCATGTGTACCCCCACCCGCGGCCAGCTTATGTCCGGCCTCGACGCCCTCGCCAACGGCGCCATGAACGTCTCCGCCGGCCGCTCCATGCTCCGCCTCACCCTCCCCACAACGCTTAGCGGTCGGGCCGCAGGCACACCCACCCCCCTCCCCACCCTAGCCAACCTCTTCCAATCCGCCGGCTACCACACCGCCATCTTCGGCAAATGGCACCTCGGCGACACCTTCCCCTACCGCCCTCAGGACCGTGGCTTCCAAACCGCCCTCTGGTTCCCCTCCTCCCACATCTCCTCCTCCCCCGACCACTGGAACAACGACTACTTCAACCCCTACCTCCGCCAAACCGACGGCACCGACAAACAATTCCAAGGATACTGCACCGACCTCTTCTTCGATCAAGCCATCAACTGGATCAAAACCCTCTCGACGCCGAATAGCCGTAACGCCACGCGTTACGAGTCTTCCCAGAACATCTCCACTCCCTTCTTCCTCTACCTCCCCCTCAACGCCGCCCACGCCCCCTGGTACGTTCCCGACCATTACCGCGACCCTTACCGCAAACTCTCACCCAACCTCGCCAGCTTCTATGGCATGATCGCCAACATCGACGAAAACATCGCCAAACTCGATACCTTCCTCACCCAATCCCACCTCGCCGACAACACCCTCCTCATTTACATGACCGACAACGGCGGCACCGTCGGCGTCCCCACCTTCAACGCCGGCATGCAAGGCGCCAAAATCTCCCTCTTCGACGGCGGCCACCGCGTCCCCTGCTTCCTCCGCCTCCCCACCGGCACATTAGGCCCCCCCCGCGACATCCCCTCCCTCACCGAAGTCCAGGACATCCTCCCCACTCTCTCCGACCTCTGCAATCTGAACGCGCCACGCCGCAGCGCAGCTGCCGGATCCTCCGCCCTGAACCCTGAACCCCTGAACCCTCTTATCACTGGAACCTCCCTCCTCCCCCTCCTCACCCAAAACACTCCTCTCCCCGACCGCATGCTCGTCGTCCAATTCAGCCGCATGACCAAAACCACCCCCGGCAAAAACGACGCCGCCATCCTCTGGAACCACTGGCGCCTCCTCAAAGGCACCGACCTCTACGACATCTCCACTGACCCCCACCAGGACCACAACATCGCCTCCGACCACCCCGACATCGTCCAGAAAATGCTCGCCCACTACGACCAGTGGTGGTCCGCCATCTCCGCCGACGTCAATCATTTCAGCCCCATCCCCGTCGGCGACCCCGCCCAGCCCGTCACCCTCCTCTCCACCGCCGACTGGCAGAACGTCACTATCGACCAACAAAAAGAAATCCGCACCGGCGTTCGCCGCAACGGCCCCCTCAGCCTCCTCATCACCCGCCCCGGCACCTACACCTTCGAACTCCGCCGCTTCCCCCGCGAAGCCGATACCCCCATCGATTCCTCCCTCCCCTCCTTCAAACAAGTCGACGGCCACCTCCCCGCCGCCAAAGCCCTCCCCATCACCCACGCCAAACTCCGCGTCGGCTCCTCCGAACTCTCCGCCGACGTCCACCCTGCCGACAAATCCATCACCTTCTCCCTCCCCCTCCCCGCAGGCCCCACCACCGCCCAATCTTTCTTCTACGACCAATCCAACACCGAACTCTGCGGCGCCTACTACGTCTACGTCGAACGCACCAAACCCAATTAACACAACCCCCTTTTCATCCTCCCTACCCCGGAATTTCTAAATCCCTTTTAGCACCAGCCCGCTAGGCTGCGCTTCTTCCCAATATACATCCACCAAAAATCCCTTAAAATCCCCCCCGATTTCCCCCCAGGCGTCACCAGCTTTGCCATAATATAATTCTAAAACATCGCCAGCAAACACAAAATATCCAACGATTTCAACCTGATCCACTAACCCAGACCAACATTGATTGCATTTGGCTATTACCACCGACACCCCTCACCGCCATGGGTTCATGTCGTTGCAATCATTATCTGCATCACCGTTCTGATCCTCGCAATCCTCAGGACAGGCTTCCTTTTCTATTACTTCATCAAACGCCCGCACCAACCTCCCCCCGCTCCGCCTCCTCCCGGCGGCTTCTCCCTCGAATCCCTCCAACTCCTCCACTCCCAAGGCAAAATCTCCGACACCGAATATCAACGCGCCCACGACCGCATCCTCGCCGTCCAGAAACACCAGCTCAATCTTAACCAACCCCCAAAACGCCCCCGCCCCAAACCCTCCAAACGACTCTCCCCGCGCTATTGTCCCTCCTGCGGCTACGACCTCCGCGCCACCCCCACCCTTTGCCCAGAATGCGGCAAATCATTCCCGAAATCCCCCGAATCTTCCCCCCAGTAAATATCGAATTTATTTTCACTTGACAATAATGTTCGTGTTTTGATAGGATACAGATCGGCGCGTTTGATACGCGCTCTTTGAAAAGTGAATATTGCCCTGCTCCCTCCCTCCCGTGCAATGCACCAAAATGAAACATAATGCAACATAAACCCCCTTCCCCTCTCGCCCATCTTCACATCCCCTTCACCACCCGCCCAAAATCCGCTGCCACCAGCTTTTCCGCGATCACCACCTCGTTGGCCCCCGCCCGCATCGCCTTCATCCCCACCGACGTATACATCCCCCGCGCGATAATCTTCATCCCCGCGTTCATTGCCCGCCCCACCTCCACCGCCTTCAGCATCACCTCCTCATCCGGCACCGTCACCGCAAACAGCGTCGCCCTCCCGATCTCCGCCTTCTCCAGCACCTCCCGGTCCGTCACATCCCCCTCAATAATCCTCACCCCGCTCCGCAAACACCGCGACACCGTCAGCACATTCCTCTCCACCACGCAAAACGCCACCCCCCGCGCCTCCAGCGCCTCCGCCACCGCCCTCCCCGGCAGTCCATACCCTGCAATCACCGCATATTCCTCACTCAACGATCCACCTCCCCCATCACAATATCAATCGACCCAATAATCGCCGGCACATCCGCCAACATCACGCCCCGGCACAATTCCCCAATCACCGCCAGATTCACAAACGACGGCCCCCGTATCTTCACCCGATAAGGAATCGGCCCCCCCTGACTCTCAATATAAAATCCCAGATGCCCCCGAGGATTCTCATACTCCTCATACACCTCCCCCACCGGCACCTTCATATTCTTCGGCAGCTTCGCCCGATACGCCCCCCCCGGCATCTGCTCAATACACTGCCGCAAAATCTTCACGCACTGCCGCATCTCCAGCATCTTCACCCAATACCGATCCCAGCAATCCCCCCCCTTCCCGACACACACATCAAACTCCAACCGCTCATAAATCGAATAAGGCCGATCCTTCCGCAGATCCATCCCAATCCCGCTCCCCCGAATCATCGGCCCACTCAGTGCATACCCAATCGCCTGCTCCTGACTCACCACCCCCACATCCCTCGTCCGCTTAATAAAAATATGATTTGACGAAAGCAACCGATCATACTCATCAATCTTCGGCTCAAAATAATCCAGAAACTCCCCCAGCTTCTCCAAAAACCCCGCCGGCAAATCCCAATGTACCCCCCCCACATTGATATAAGACAACGTCAGCCGCGCCCCGCACATCTGCTCAAACAAATCCAAAATATATTCCCGCTCCCGAAACGCATACAAAAACGGCGTAAACGCCCCCATGTCTATGCCATACGTACCAAATGAAACCAGATGCGAAGCAATCCGATTCAGCTCCGCCGCCAGCACGCGAATAAACTCCGCCCGAATCGGTACCTCAATCCCCGCCAGCTTCTCCACCGCCATCGACCACGCATGGTTGTTGTTCATCGCCGCCAGATAATCCAGCCGATCCGTATAAGGCATGTACTGGTAGTACGGCAGATTCTCCGCGATCTTCTCCTTGCACCGGTGCAAATACCCCAGATGCGCTGCCGCCTCCAGCACCATCTCCCCATCTGTCCTCAATACAATCCTCAACACCCCATGCGTCGACGGATGCTGAGGCCCCATATTCACCAGCATCTCCTCCGACGCCACATCCACCTGCTCATCCATCCCCCCTGCCGCGATCCCATATGACAGCGTCTCCAGACCCATCCGTGCGATCCTAAAATAAACCCCCCCACTTCGCCACTTCACAAGATTTTCATTGCAACTCCCCCCACCCGCATGTGTATAGTCCTTTGTACAACCAATCAGCTCCGAACAATTTTTGTCCGCGTCAGGAGATTCACGATGATCCGACTCGACGCAGGTAACGTTCTGCTGAAGCCCGCCCAGCGCCGGCATCTCATGGCCAGCCTCCGCCGCTCTCTTCGTCTCGGCGAGCGTCTGGGCAATTTCCTCCTCACCATCACGATGCAGCGCATCGGCAAGCAATATCAACTGCTCGCGACGGTCTCCGACCGTCTCGGCCAGTTCGAATGTCGCTTCCGCTCGCGCGACGTCGGCAATGCCATGCGCGACATGACCCGATTCATCACGCAGCGCCTGCACGATCAGTGCCTACAGCAACTGACGCTGGCGTAAACGGGATGCTTTCCTCGGCGGCTCCGGGCTTGGCTTGAATTCCCACGCCCGCTCGCCTATCTTTACCCCCTCATTCGACCACCTAAACACTGGCCAGGATGAGTCCGCCGCCGAAGTAGCTCAATGGCAGAGCACCGCTTTCGTAAAGCGGGGGTTGTGAGTTCGACTCTCATCTTCGGCTTTCATCTCTACCGCCGCCGCTTACGCAGCAGCAAAACCCCCAAACCCAACCCCCCAGCCATCGTCGGCTCCGGTATCGATGCCAGCAGGGATGTCACATACCCGGCACCAAATTCCGCCTCGCGACCCGCCAGCAATGAATTGTCCCCCTGCAACCCATTCTGCGTCAGGTAGGCATGATCCAGTAGCCAATAATCCATTGAATCGACGCTTCCGGAATAGTCAAAATCCCCAAACGCCCACCCGCCCAGATGCAGCTGCATGCCTCGATCGATCAGCGCGTAGTCATCGGCATTAATCTTCCCATCCAGATTCGCGTCACCCATCATCGTCACTCGGGTGATTATATCCGACGGATCAAGACCCGTGATGCCACCCCAGGAAGTGATTCCAAGTTGACCGGCGGTGGCGTACCCAATCGCCATTTCATTCGACGATGCCGCCTTCGCAACCGAAGAAGTTAAACCAGGACCATCCCATTTACCCCCGTCATACGCCGGCAAAATCAGTTGCCGCACAGAATCCGCCCCGCCGGAAGTCATAATCAACCGCGTGTCTGCAATATCCAACGAACCAGATCCGGTGAACGTCAACGAGCCGAGAACCGACGTTGCGCCCCCACTGGCAACCGGACGAATCGCAACCGTCCCGGCAGACGTGAGCGACGCTTGGCGGAGATCATCCGCCATCAAAGTCGCTCCTGCATCCATCGCGATTGAACCGGCCGATGCGCTGGCAACGGTCGACGCCGCGTTAGCCGCCAAACCGCCTGACAATGACAAACCGCCGCCGCTATGGATCGAAATTAATCCTGTGTTGGTCATCGCGACTTGAACGAGTGTGATGCCAACGCCGCTTTTATTAAATGTCCCGGCATTGGCGATCGCGTCGCTTGTGCCGCCACTGATGGTATTGGTCCCGGTCAGATTTAAAGTGCCACTCGAAGCAATGCTCAGTGAGCCACCCGTCATTTGAAAAGCGCCCGCAGTCAATGTTCCGCCGGAAATCGTGGTCACTGCACCGGAAGTCTGCACGTATGAGGTCGAAGCAATCGATCCGCCAGTGATGTTCAATGTGCCGGAGTTCGTCAGTGACTGCACAGTATTCGCACCCGTCGAATGCGCGGCTATTGATCCGGCACCGATGACGGCATCCTCGGTTGCCTGCGGCACAACCTGCCCGAGCCAGTTGGCCGCGACACTCCAGTCGCCACTAGAGGCGCCCGCGGTCCATTTTGCCGCGGAAAATCCCGAACCCGTCAGAAAATAGGACCCAATATCATAATATGACGCTGTTGTATCGGTAATCGATGCATATCCCCCGAAACTCGCGACGACCGCATAATACCGGCCGGCCGGAAGGATCCCCGTATAAGTTTCGGAGAGCGTGTTCACGTTCATAATCGCCGTGCCAACGGCATCGAACGATGAATCCAGAATGGTCAGTGTGCTTTCCAGTGTCGCGCCAGGATCGGCAACGCCTGTAGCCAGACGTTCCCCACCGTCGGTAGCTGTCAGACTGAGCAGACTGCCGTCGGTGCGAAAGGAAAAAAAATCTTTCGTGTAGTTATCTGCACCAATTGCCGCGGGAGCGGTGCTGGAGACCGGCACGATCACTCCCTTGGCGTGGCCGGGACTGACCGCGGAGCCGTTTAGAGGAAGGAATGCCGCGGACGCAGCCGAATGAGCAATGCCGTCATCCAGGAAATTTCCCATCCCGGAATTGCTTTCGATGATCTGGACGTCGTTTTGCAGGATATGGTATTTGTTGTAGCCGATGCGCCAGGTTCCGCGTTGTGAGGAGAATGAATTTCCCATGACCGGGGCATACGATCCATACCCGATCATGTTGCTGTTGGAACTGTATTCATTTACCAAAGTGGTGCCTGAGAAGTCTGATTGATGGGCTAAGCCCAGGCCGTGGCCATTTTCATGCGATACAACTTCCCCAAGCAATGACGTGTTTGAAGAATAAGGGCCCGCGAATACCCAATCGGTGTGATACCCAGAACCCGCACCGTTATTACTGCCGTTAGTATAGAATGAGCCTTTATCGACTCCGATGACAGATATACCCGTGCCCGGAGAACCAATTACCCAAGACCCGGTACCGCCGATGACGGTGTGCATCATTTGCGCGGTGTTATCATAATAAGCTTGGCGCTGGGCGTCCGTTGACGCTTGCCCGGCGGTGACGGCGGGATCGACGGTGGTGACGTTAATGTTGAACGCAGCATATTTTTCGGCAACTCGCGCCCAGATATTATCGATATTCGCCTGCTCGGCGGTGCTGAATGATCCGACCGCTCCGTCATAAGCGGGGGTCGATCCGGGTGCTCCGCCGCCGGCCCATGTTCCGGTAAAGTTGAACCCGGCAAAGTCGAGATAGATCGTATACGCCGCGCCAGGATC
This sequence comes from Tepidisphaeraceae bacterium, assembly GCA_035656825.1. Lineage (GTDB taxonomy): Bacteria > Planctomycetota > Phycisphaerae > Tepidisphaerales > Tepidisphaeraceae > DASRRR01. The sequence goes on from DASRRR010000128.1 coordinate 7,882, forward strand.
GCTGTTCAGGACGGGAACACCCGTCGTGTGTGTATCGGCAAAAGTAGCGGCAACGGCTGTTAACAGCACGCTCGACGCGATCAGCGATCGCAGCATTTTCTTCCCGGTCTGGATGTGTAAAAGGAAACAGTCCGATCAGCCCGATAACCAGACTCATCCTTTTGCTGGTCAGAGGGTAACGACGCACAATGCTTTCGCAAGAAAGAAAGCAATGGTTTTAAAATACTACGAAGATATCCTCATCAGGTTCCGGAATAGCTGGTTTATCGGGATTTTTTCATCCTGATTCCCCACATCGGATGATCCCTATATTCTTCCTGTTTTGTCAGGAAGTCGATAGAGGCGCAACGACCGCATTGTCTTCCAACTCGTCCCGTTCGGCCTCGGTAGGGGTATGAAAACCGCCCTTAAGAACGAACACACCACCCGTCAGATTCCAGACAACCTGCAACATGCGAATTGACATGGTCAACGCAAATGCTTGCCCTAATGTCGCTCCTTGCCGAGCCAGCAGCAGGACGGCAAAGAACTCCATCACGCCCGCTCCCTGCGGCGAAACAGGGATGCTCCCCACCAGCACGACCACTGGCACGACCACAAAATAATATCCAGGTGTCAATTTCAATCCGAACGCCATGCCGCACAACATCGCCGACACCACCACCGTTGCGTGTACAGGCAACGTCACGACGAGCGACCACAAGATCAGCCCCGGTTGAGTGCGATAGATTTCCATCGTATCCATCGCTTTGCGGATCAACTCCTGCTTAGGCAAGCGCCGCAATATCCACTCGACACCCAAGCCGCGGCGTAAACGCTCGTTGAACAATACAAGCAGACCCAAGGCCATCGCCAGGCAGATCGCCAGGCACATCAGCGCGACGTTTCGACAGGCGCGCGTCGCCGGGTCGGGCGTCGTCCAGGTCATGATCCAGCGCAACCCCGCGACCACACCGCCCATGATGATCAGCGTCACCATTCCCAGAACACGGTCGATCAGCACGCATATGATGGCGCGAGTTTTATAGGTGGTCTGACGGCTGGCGTAGATCGCCTTGATCACATCCCCGCCGGTCGAGCCGGGCATGAAGGTGTTATAAAACGCTCCGACCATGTTTAATACAAACGTGCGCCGCCGAGTGATTTGGATATCCAATGCCTCCATCAGAGCATGCCAGCGGATCGTGGTCACGATATAGGTCATGGGGAACAGCGCCAACGCCAACGCAATCAGCCACGGATTGGCCTGCGAGAGCATCGAGTGCAAGCCCACCTCCACCACCGGATGCGGGACTTTGAGTTTGTACCCTTCCGCATCGGTCGGCCTGATCCAGACGCCGCGACCACCGGGACCTGAGATCAGCAGGCGCACGACTTCCGCCTGGCGATTCACATTTCCGGTTAGATCGAGCCCAAGCAAATCCGCCTGCCGAAGTTGGCCATTCGCATCGCGCACCGTCACCGTTTTCTGATCCGGCTCGCTTACCAGCGAGTCTGCTCCGACGTTACGAACAGCACCGGTGCGCTCATCGGCGACGATGTATTTGTCCCCGTCATGTGCTCGGACTTCAACTTCCTCTGGTCGATTCTGTGCATTGAGTACCAGCGCGTGATCCCGCCAGGTAATTCCTTTGACGATGACGCGGTTGCCCCAGCGCAAGCCGAAAAAAATGACGTAAACGCCGAATATCGCGATTCCCCATCGCACCGTGAACCGCAATCCCTTGACCGCCCGACTCTTCATAGAAAACCGATTCTCGCGCATCACGGCTGCATCCGCAACCCGGCATTGTATTACGCGATCACATCACGATTCTTTAATAATACCATGACGCGATCGACGCACTCTTCCAACGAGATTTTATCGGTCGGCAAGACCAGATCAGGCGTTTTTGGTTGTTCAAACGTCGCGGAAATTCCCGGAAACTGCGCGATTTCCCCGCGCTCTGCCATCGCAAAAACGCCGGCACGATCGCGCTCTTTGCAAACTTCCAAAGGAGCATCGACGAATATTTCGATGAAGCGATCGCGCCCGACGACGTCTTTGGCTTTTTCGCGGACCGCCTCATGCGGCGCCACAAACGCCGCCAGGCAGATCACGCCGGCATCATTGAGAATTTTGGCGACCTCTGCCGAGCGACGGAGATTTTCCGACCGATCATCAGCGGTGAAGCCGAGATCGCGGCATAACCCCTGCCTCATATTCTGCCCATATAACACCGTGACGGCGCGCCCTTGGTCAAATAGCCGTTTCTCCAATGCAAAAGCAATCTTCGATTTCCCCGACATATGCAGCCCGGTCAGGAGCACCGTCACCGCGCGCTGGCCGAAACGTTTTTCGCGATCCGTTAATTCCACAGAACTATGTTTCCCCTTCAACACCTGCCGAACCGGCGTTTGATTCCAGTGATCTCCGCCTTTCTCGCTCCGGTCGAGAATCATCCCCGCTCCGACCGTGTTATTTGTCAGACGATCAATCAGAATAAATGCGCCGGTCGATGCATTCCGTTTATACGGGTCATATGCAATCGGCTGATTCAGACTCAACACAACCCGCCCAACTTCGTTCAATCCAAGCTGCTGCGCAGGGCGGGTTTCCAGTGTGTTCACGTCGACCGAGTAACGAAATTCCGCCACTTCCGCGCCCACCGTGCGCGTCGTCTGCTTAATCCAATACGATCGCCCGGCGATCAGCGGCTTTTCCGCCATCCAGACTACATGCGCCTCGATCTCACTCGATACCGTCGGCTCGTTCCCCGGATGAACCAGCATGTCCCCCCGGCTGACGTCAATTTCATCCTCCAGCGTCACCATCACACCCTGCGGCGGAAACGCCTCGGTCAATTCCCCGTCATACGTCACAATCGACTTTACGCGGCTGCGCTTCCCCGACGGCAGCGCCATGACTTCGTCTCCCGTATGAATAATCCCCGATGCAACCGTCCCGGCAAAGCCACGGAAATTCAAATTCGGCCGAACCACATACTGCACCGGAAACCGCATCTCGCTCAAATTCCGATCCGACGCAATATGCACAGTCTCCAGATGATTCAGGAGCGGCGGCCCCTGATACCAGGGCATCGCGCTGCTCTTGTCGACGACGTTGTCCCCGCGCAACGCCGACATCGGAATAAACTGCACATCCGGGATATCCAACTTCGCGACAAATCCCGTGTAATCCGCCTTGATCTTCTCAAATACTTCCTGCGAATGTCCCACCAGATCCATCTTATTGATCGCGACGACGACGTGTTTGATGCCAAGCAGCGACACGATGAATGAATGCCTTCGCGTCTGCGTCGCCACGCCATGCCGGGCGTCAATCAGGATGATCGCAAGCTGGCATGTCGACGCCCCGGTCGCCATATTTCGCGTGTATTGCTCATGCCCAGGCGTATCGGCAATGATAAACTTGCGTTTATCGGTAGAAAAATATCGGTACGCCACATCAATTGTGATCCCCTGCTCGCGCTCGGCTTTCAAGCCGTCTGTCAGTAGCGCCAAATCCACGGCCCCCGCTTCACCAGTGGTATTAAACTTCGCCGAGTCGCGCTTCACTGCCGCGAGTTGATCCTCGTAGATCATCTTCGTATCGTGCAGGAGCCGGCCAATAAGCGTGGACTTTCCATCATCCACCGAGCCGCAGGTGAGAAATCGCAGCAGTTCTTTCTTCTGGTGCCGGTCGAGATATGTATTGATGTCTTCGGTAAGCGTCTGCATGTTCAATTTTTAAAAATAACCTTCTCGCTTTTTCTGCTCCATCGACCCCTGCTCGTCATGATCAATCACTCGCCCCTGCCGCTCTGAATTGCGCGCAACCAGCATCTCTTCAATAATCTCCGGCAGCGTCGTCGCCCCGCTCTCAATCGCCCCTGTCAATGGATAACACCCGAGCGTGCGGAATCGCACGCGCTTCATCTCGGGCTTTTCTCCGGATCGCAAGCGCATACGCTCATCATCCACCATGATCATCACCCCATCCCGCGTCACCACCGGCCTCTCTTTGGCGAAATACAATGGCACGATCGGAATGTTCTCCAGATGCACATATTGCCAAACATCCAGCTCCGTCCAATTCGACAGTGGAAACACCCGGATCGATTCCCCCTTATTCACTTTGCCGTTATAGAGATTCCACAATTCGGGTCGCTGGTTTTTTGGATCCCATTGATGCAGTTTGTCGCGGAAGGAATAGACACGTTCTTTCGCCCGTGATTTTTCCTCGTCCCGACGCGCCCCGCCAAAGGCGGCGTCGAATCCATATTTGTTCAGCGCCTGCTTAAGCGCCTCGGTCTTCATAATGCCGGTATATTTATTCGACCCGTGATCGAACGGGTTGATCCCTTCGCGCACGCCATCCTGATTAGTGTAGACCAGCAGATCAAAGCCATTCGCTTTGCAGAATTCATCACGGAAGCGCGTCATTTCCTTGAACTTCCAGGTCGTATCCACATGCAAAAGCGGAAATGGCAGACGCGCTGGATAAAACGCCTTCTGCGCCAGACGAACCATCACTGCCGAGTCTTTCCCGATGGAATAGAGCATCACCGGGTTCTGAAATTCTGCGGCGACCTCCCGAATAATCTGGATCGATTCGGCCTCTAACTGTTTCAGATGCGTAAGGTTATAACTTGACATTGGGTACGTTTTCTCGGGATATCCTATTTCCCGATCAAATTACTGGGTAAAGTCTCCGTCCGCAACCATCATAGGCCCCGATGCCCGACTCCCGCCATACGATCTCCGCCGACCTTGCCGAACTGACCCTGTCGGCGACTCTACGCAAATTGATCCCATCCCTCTCCTGGTCCGGAGCCAAAAAGCTGATCGTCAATCGGCATGTGCTGGTCAACAACGTCTTAGCCACCAATGACGCCCGCCGCCTGGCGATCAATGACGAGGTAAAGATCTTTGCCGAACCCAATGCACCAGTGATGCAATCGCGCTCGATTCGCATGCTGCATATCGATCCTGATTTGGTCGTCGTGGAGAAGCCGCCGCACATTGTGACGCAGCGGCCGGATGCGGAAAAGGATCTGCCAGAGGAGAAAAAACTTCTTCAGCCGACGCTCGATGAACTCGTCGCCAAGTTGCTGCCATCGGTTTCCTCATCGCGGCGCAATCCGCTATACGTCGTCCATCGCCTTGATCGTGACACATCAGGACTGATGCTTTTTGCATTATCCGTACGGGCACGCGAAGCGTTTATCGATTTGTTCACACGCCACGCCATCAACCGAACGTATCACGCCGTTTGCATGGGCAAACTCGATCGCGAAAAGATGTTTGATACCCACATCATCCGAGATCGCGGGGATGGCTTGCGCGGATCGGTGGCCGGGGTTCCTCCTGCCGATGCGAAGCGTGCGATTACGCATATCAAGCCGCTCGAACCAATCGGCTCATCCTATACGCTGATTGAGTGCCGATTGGAAACAGGCCGCACGCATCAAATCCGCATCCATCTGGCCGAAGCCGGTCATATGCTCTGCGGCGAGCATCTTTATACACGTCCGAATTCAACGGCCGAGACAGTTGTGGATCACTCCGGCGCACCCCGTCAGGCGCTGCATTCGACTACGCTTTCATTTGACCACCCGATCACGAAAAAGCATCTGTCGTTTTCATCCCCGCTACCAGGTGATCTGGCAACCTGGTTGAATCGCCTTCGTGTCAGCTCGGTAGTGATTTAATTACTCTCGTCCCGATCCGGCCATTTCTTCTTCGCGAGAATCTTGCGCCTGCACAACCCGCTGCCGGACAACGATCGTTCCACCCGCCAAGTCCCCGAGCCTTTGACGGAGCGGAGACATGATGATCATTACACCTCCGACAAACATCAAACCGACATCCACAACGCGCAAGAGGTTGCGGACAAAAAGCGATCCCGAGTTCGGCTTGCTGCCGTCCATACGCACCACGCGAAGCCCGAAGATCACTTTGCCGATAGTCCGGCCGAAGAGCATTTCGCTGACAATGGTGTAGATGATGTAGGCAACCATCGCCGCCATATTCAGGCGCATGATGATCGGGTCAGAGAAGACTGTTTGAAAATCAGTCGGCGCATCGGGACGAAGTGATAAATAGGTCGCCGCGGTCCATTGCGGCCACATATCGATCAGTCCCGCCGCCAGGCGCATTCCCAGCGGGGCAAGTGGGAGCCGATCCACCCGTTGGATGGTCTCCTCAATCTCTCCCCGTCGGCGCATGGCGCCCGCCATCACCATGAGTAAAACCGTCATGATCGCGATATTGATCCACAATCCAAATTTTGGATCAGCACCCGTGCTGCCGCTCATGCCAGGGGTAATTACGATCGGATCGCCTGTCACCTGCCCGGTTCGCCAATCAAACGACTGCACATAGAGCTTATCCGCCTTGGCATAGACCAGTTCCACGCGATGCGCGACAACTGTCGCATCGCGCGGAAGCAATTGTGACATGTCCGCTTTAACACGCAATTCCGCGGGCTTGCTCCACTGCTGTTGCGCGCCTGATCCGCTGCCGATGAAGAACATCCCCGGCCCGGTCGCGCCGGCGGCCCAAACGATCGGCCGATCCTCTCCGTCCAATACCTTGGCACGCACCAACCCCGGCGATTTCAATTTTCCCGCAAGCGCCCAATGGTCCTCGTCACGCGCATAAATTTCGATCTGGCCGCCCACAATCGCGGCTATATAAAGGGAGCCACGAATCGTTTCGATCGACAGCCGAGTGATTGATTCGGGGATATCGGATGGCAAATCCGCTTCGGGAATCCATGAGCTGCGATCCAGCCGAAACAAAACCAGCCGCATCGGTTCAGCAAGTGTCGAAGGCGCTGTGGTGACGGATTCAGTCGCACGAGTAGTCGCAGTCTCACTGGCATCTGGCTCGGTTGTCGCGGGGCGCGTGGTGACACCAGCCATTCCCCCGGGGACGCGGCCGACAGCCCAGATGGCCGAACCATCGCCGCCGATGCTGACGATCTCTGCATTGTCTGGAAGCGCCGGCCCCGTCGATCTCCCGTCCGGCCAGGCAAATACCCACTCCCCCGTACGCAGCAATGCCACCAATTGTGACCCGCGATGCGATAGGTCTTTAATTCCCGCGCCAATCAACATCGGTCTCTGCCAGCCATCCGACGGCATCGTCATCGAATAGACTCGCGACCGCTCGGCACTGGTCGGAACCGAATCATCGGCGTGCAACACTTCGGCGATCCAGAGCTGGTCCCCTGCCCCCTCGGCGGCCACATCCTGCACCGCCGGCGACGTCATCACTGCCTGCACCGGCGCTGCTGCCAGCATTAAAACCAGCAGCATCAGCAAACTCATTACTTTATTGACCGCATGCTTCATCAATTTGCACTACCTTCGACACCCCGGCCCGCTGCGGGTTTGGCATCACAAAACTCCGCTCGGTCGGTGCGCCCTCCTCAGAGCGCAAATATACTTCAACCAACGATAACGTGATCTTACTCCCGCTGTCCGGGAAGGAAAGCCGGTAAACCCGCGCCAGCCAAGGCCATTTTTCTTTGGGCTGGCCGTCGATCGCAATCTGCTTGTTATCCGATAACTCCGCCTCCATAGCGACGCGCCCATTTGGATCAAATAACCGCACGCGAAACGCTCGCTTGGTCGTTCGGTCGTACCAGACTTCCTTGGTTGCCGCCCAATGGTCCGATTGCGGATGATTCCAGATGAATACATACGCGTCGGCATCGGCTTCAAATCGCATCACCGGTACGGGAGGCTGATTCAGATTCGCCGCATCAAATTCCCCCACGCCTAAAACCTCCAATATCCCCTCCGGCTGAATGGGAATCGACTGCGCACAGGGCCGGTCGATATTTTTATTATTTCCCCACCACATCGTATCCACTTCGATCGGCACGCTCATCCAGAATCGCTTCCCATCGGTGCCCATATCAAACAGCGTCACGCCCGGCTTATTCCCCACTAGCCGAATCGACGCGGGCTTGCTCATTAACAGTAGACCTTCCGCATTGACGTGATGGATGTGCTTTTGTTCGTCGACCAGCATTCCGGCGAAATAATCGCGTGCCCATATTGTCGGTATCGCAGCGTTGTTCGCATTGATCTCCGCCACAACTTTCGCCATCGGCTCGGTCGGGCCGAGATAAGGCGTTGCAGCATTATGATCTGTGCCCGGCGCATGGCAGCCACAGATCATCGCGATGACCATGAAGAACCCGGCTCGCAATCTACATCTTGCCATCACAGTTCTTCGTTGAGGATTTCGCTCAGTTGCTGGCTGACTTCCATCACCTGCTGCTCATCGAGCTTCGGATTGAGCAGATCCAGCCGATCCTCGCGCCCCTTGAATCGCATCGACCAGATTTCCCGGTCTCCGTCGTGGCGCGACGATTCATAGACCAGCATGCGCTTGCGCATCAGGATCAGTCCGAGCACAAACCGGAAGTTGAGCTTCGCCGGCTCGGCGGTATCCGCCAGCCGCTCAAACAAACCACACAATACCTCATCATCGACAAAGAGCTTCTTCTTCGCCTCGGCATGTGGCATGGTCGTCTGCCAGAAACCCAGCAACCCCGTCTTATCAAATTCCTCCCAGGCTTCCATCGACACGTCGATACGCTCAAATCCTTCCGGCGTCTCGCGCAGCGCCGCCATAAAACGATCCCCCGGCAGGATATCGCGCCCGCTCACCGCGCACTTCCCTCCAGGCCGGCCCACTTCATATCCCTGCGCCGGTTTATGAGTCGGCTGCTGCTTGCCGCCGGCGCTACTTGATGTTGATGCAATCGCTGCACACATTGACATACCTCCGTGTACGCCCGTCAATCGATGGCGCACCTGCCAATGTACCACAATTCACCGCTAAACACTCGGCGAAGAGGTCGATCTATATTCCTTGGCTGTCACGCGCCCAAACCCGCGGCGAGACCCGCTGGATCAGCTCGGCGGCGCGATGAAGCATCTGCCCGATGTTGGCCTCAAATTTCCGCCGATCGGCTTCATCCGGCAAATCCTTCAGGTTCACCCGGACGTTATAAATCCCACAGCGTGTCGTCGTCATCGCAAGGTCAGCGCAAACCGCCAGGTCCGACAGCAGATAATAATTTGCGAAGTTCACGACGCGGTCGCAGAGTTCCAGGATGACAATCCCCGTAACGGCCATTGCTTCCGGGACGCGGATGCACGCGATCAACGCCGGCGCGTATTCCTCCTTACGCTCCTGCGAATCTGCTGGCAGCTTCTTCAATCGCGTCAGTGCTTCATACGCAATCTGATCTTCGACCATCAGTTGCAGAAGCATCTGCCTGGCGCGGGTCATTTCCGCCAAGACGGGGATCAATTCCTGATCGATCGCCTGCTGGTTCTTTTTCCCGATGCTGTATTGTAGCACCATCTCGCCCATCGCCGCCGCCAGCGCGCCGACCACAGCCGTCGCGCTTCCGCCTCCAGGTGTCGGCTGTCGCGCAGCGGCGGCGGCCAGAAACTGGTCCAACGGAGTCTTCGAATCGTACATGCAACCCTTTCCCTGGCCCTGACCTGTCACCTCATGCGGGTGGATTTATTTTCCCGCGCCGCCGGTGTCATGTTGCACACCACGCGGCGTTAAATCCACCGGCGCAAACTTATCGTATGTCCGCTCGCCCGTCTTGATCTGCACCAATGATGGGTCCGGCGTACTGATTGTTACCACGCACGACCACAATCGTTGGTGCGAAATCGCTCTCACCTCATCCAACATAACCGCGTTTATCTTGTTAGTAAAACTTTTGTGATATTCATAACCCATTCCAAACAGCTCATCGAGCGCTGCCGTCGATGCCTGCTCAGTCGGTGTCTCATTCTGCATCGCTTCACTTGTTGTTATCAATTGTTTCGATCGCTCGTACCACTTCTCATTCACCTCTTGAGGCGTCCCCTGCAATCGCGCGATGTTCTCCAATATCACATCCACCACTTCATTGACCTTGCGGGCATCGCAGCCGGCGTAGACCACGAATGTCCCGGGCATATCCTTCTCGCGACCCGGAATGTTTTGTGCTTGAACAACGTATACAAGCCCGCGCCCACGCAATATCTCATGTAGATATCCCGTCGGGTAGGTGTATCCGCTACACATCGTATCGGCGACCGCGATAGGAAAGTTTGATGGATCTCCAATAACCGGACCGCTCCGATATCCGATGACCACGCCTGCCAATGGCTGCTCGGTCTTCTGAACTTCGACGCGCTCGACAAACGATACGGCCTTGTTGGTATCGGGTCCTTTGACTTCAGGGCATTCATTTGCCGGGGGGGCACCTGCTATCTTTTCGCCCTGACCAAGGTATTGCTCGGCCAGTTTCTGGGCTTGGTCTAAATCAATATCACCATAGATCGCAAGAACGCGCCGGGCGGTGAGCACTTTTTGGGCATACCAGTCATTGAGTTGTTCGCGGGTGATTGTCTGCACATTTTTTGTTAAGCCGATGGGTAGAAATTGGTATGGCGAGTTGATTGGCCCGAAGAACTGTTGTTTGAAATATCGAAACGCCTGCTGGGTCCAATCCGAATCTTCGCTATCAATTGCCGCCACGATGCGCTTCTTCATCTGCGGCAATTCGGCATCGGCGAAGGTCGGATGATTGACGATATCCCCGTATGCTTCGAGCACCTTGCCGAAATCGTCTTTCATGCAGGAGGCGGTCCAATACCAGCTATTGTTCCCGCAGGCGGTTTCCATGTCGGCACCGTGCGAGTCGAAGAATTCCGCAATCTGCTCGGCGGAGCGGGCCTGCGTGCCGCGCATCAGCATGTCCATGGTCAGGTTGCCGATGCCGTTGTCCTGGGCATTTTCCGCCGTCACGCCGCCCAGGGCATACATGTTAATGGACACCACCGGGGCGGTCGGCAAGCGTTTGAGGAGAAGGATCGTTCCATTGGACATCTCCACGCGCCGGACATCCGATGCTTTGCCACCCGCTTCGGCGATCTCTGTCGCCGGAGAGGCAGGCCTGACCAGATCGACGGCGCGAGGAAGCCCCTTAGCACCGACATACTCGGCCGGCAGCATCACGGTCGTAATCAATTTGCCGTCATCAAAATATTTCCGCGCCGCCGCTTGCAATTGCTTTGGGGTCACGGCTTGAATCCGCTTAGTATACAGGTCTGTAAAATGCGGATCGCCGGTATTCATGTAATCGCTCGCCAGCGACTCGGCGACGTCCTCTGCGGTCAACATTTGCCGGACGCGCGATGCCCGCATCTGCGCTTTAGCCCGCTCAATCCGGCCTGGATCAACCCCATGCGTTTTCACATCCTGAAGAATCGTCTTTGCGGCTTTGATCGCGTCCTGCACCCGTTCGGGTGGGACGTGCATTGCCACATCAAAATCCCCCTCCACATAACTGGGCGTCGAACTTTCGGCCGAAATCCCGCTGACAATCTGCTGCTTATCGCGTAATTCCTCGACCAATACCGAGCTCTCCCCACCTCCCAGAATCGTCGCCAGCAAATCCAGCGCATACAAATCCGGGTTATTCAGGCTGATCGTCGGATATGCAATCATCACCCGCGCCTGCCCGAGTTTCGGGAATGTCGCAACCACCGTCCGCGGCGCGACGACCGGCGGTTCGGCTGCGATGTCATGGCTGAACACCCGCCCGGGCTTGGCGTCCGATACGAATTTCTGCACGGCCTTCAGCATCTTCTCCGGATCCATATCCCCCGCCAGCGCGAACACCAGATTGTTCGGTTGATATGCCTGCTTGTAATACTCATACACATCATCGCGCGATAACCCCTGGATGACTTCCTGATATCCGATCACTGGGACCCGAGCCGGGCTGACGCGATAGCGGTTCATCGCCGCCATGTAATAAAACTGCCGATCCGGCTCCCCTTTTCCCTTCTCCAGCTCTCGCTGCACCACCTGATATTCCCGCGTATATTCCGGCCGGGTAATCTTCGCCCCCAGCATCCACCCCGTCACCAGATCCGTCGCCTGATCCAGATGCTCCGGCGTCGTATTCACAAAAAACGCCGTCATGTCCTCCGTCGTGAACGCATTGGAATTATTCCCAATCTCCTGGAGCAAATTCCGATTCTCCGCCTCCGTCCGCCGCTCACTGCTCCCGCCGGCGACCAGATGTTCGAGCAAGTGACTCAACCCCCCACCCAGCCATTTTCCTTCGTATACACCGCCTGTTCTGCAATACCCGCGCACCGTCAACACTGGAGAGGAGATCCGTTTGCAGATTACCACAAGGCCATTTTGCAACACGGAGACGACTTCATCGCGCTCGTCAACCATGCGGTACGATTCTTTCCCGTACCCTTCGATCGCCGACTTATCCACCATCATTTCCGGGCTGGCCGGCTTACTGGTCGGCGCAACCGTCTGACCCCACCCTGTTGCTGCTGACAATACCACCACCACCGCCGCCGAAGCGATCCGTCGAATCATCGTCATGTGTTTATTCCTAAGTAGGTAGTCCCCTCCCTGCACAGGAATCTTCCACTTACTGCGTTTCTTCTTCCTGTTCGACTTCATTCAGATAAGAAAGGGCGCGTTCCAGTTCATTTTTCAAGTGCCTCACTCTGAGGAGACTTTTAACACGGGTGAGCAATTCAAATTTATTGACCGGCTTGCTGACAAAATCATCGGTGCCGCATTCCGACGCCTGCTCAATATCCCCCAGTTCATTCAACGCCGTCACCATTAATACCTGAATGTCCTTCGTCTTCGGATCATTTTTCAAAGTACGGCACACCTGAAATCCGCTCATTCGCGGCATCATAATATCCAGCAAAATCAAATCCGGATTATGCTCCTTCACCTTCTCCAGCGCCTCGACCCCATCCGACGCAGTCACAATCCGCACCGCCATCGTCTCCAAAAACGCCTGGAGCAATTCCACATTCTGCGCATTGTCATCCACGATCAGCACGGTGGATGGTGGCAATTCCCCGCCGGTCACACTGTTTGGTGCCGCCTGGGTCGGCATAGTCGTATTCATGTCAGTCATAAGCCCATTCCTTCATTTCTTGCCAACCGGCCATCCTATCACAACCCCCCGCACCCCCACCGCGCCAATCCTCTCCCCGCGACAATAAACAATGACAGCCATCAATCACAACGCGCAAATATAAGCACAACTGCATATCGAGTAAAGCATCTAACTCTTGCTGGCCCATTGATTAAGGAATTCAAAGCTCTTGCGCGCCGCCGTCTGCGGGTCGGCGGTGTGCGTATACAGTTCCACCGTCGCAAACCGATCATACCCCACCCCCACCAGCGCCTCTCGCAACCCCGTCCAATCCATCGTTCCTTCCCCGGGGATCATGTGATAGTGCTTCCGTCCGGGGATATCTTCAATGTGCAGATTCCAAATCCGACCCTTCAATAATCGAACGACATCCGGAATCGATTCCCCGATCACCTGACTATGCCCCACATCCAGATTCGCCCCAAGGCGTTTGCTTCCCAGTTTCTCAATCCACTCCACCAACTCCGCCACATACTCCAACAGCAACCCCGGCTCACACTCAATCCCCACATCCACCCCCAACTTCTCCGCCCGCTCCAAAATCGGCTTCATCGACTCGGCAAACTGTCCCGCCGCCTTCACAGGCGGCATTCCTCCGAGCATCCGTCCACTGGTAATACTGATATTCCTCCCCCCCACCACTTTACAAAAATCCAACGTCCGCAAAATCATCCGGCTACGATCTTCCCGATGTTTCGCAATCGGCGAAATCAAACTAGGCTCAAAATAAGGCTCCCCCGGCGCATCCTTCCAATATCCAAAACTGCAATTGCAATTAATATTGCTCACCGCCAGCCCCAGCCGCGCCAACTCCCCCCCCACTTCCCCCGCCAGTCGCTCATCCATCACCTCCGGATAAGCATGAGGCACATCCCCCAATATCTCCACGCCGGCAAACCCCGCCTCCCGAATATCGCGCAGCGCCTCTACCAACGTAAAACGCGTATACGCATTAGTAGAAAACGCCAGCTTCATTTAAATCCGCAATCCGAATTCCGCAATCCGCATTGCGACTATTCCGGCTGCCCCTTCGCCATATCATACACCCAGGTCTGTACCGCCGGCTTCCATTCCACCAGTTCCCCAGCGCCAAAAAACAACCCAAGCTCCTTCTGCGCCGCCTCCACCGAATCCGACCCATGAATCAGATTAAACGAATTCGACACCCCATAATCCCCGCGAATCGTCCCCGGCTCCGCCTTCGACCCAAACGTCGCCCCCATCATCTTCCGCGCGATCACGATCGCATCCTTCCCCTGTAGCGCTAGCACCACCACTGGCGATGAAGTCATAAACGCTACCAGACCCGGATAGAAAGGACGTTCCTTATGAGGCGCATAATGCGTCTCCGCGGTCCCCTTCGGAATCTGCATGAACTTCATCCCCACCACCTGCAAACCCTTCTTTTCAAACCGCGTAATGATCTCCCCACACAACCCCCGCTGCACCGCATCCGGCTTCAAAATAATCAACGTCCGTTCCATCGTCATTTTCCTTTCATACTCCCCGTAAAATCGGGCCCAGCTTTATACCCGCCCCTAATCTCCCTTGCCAAGCCCAGGGCTTCAGCCCCGGGATTTTCTTCTTGATTTAATTACCAGCCTGTCTATAATTAAACCATGCCTCCCATCGACGGCGACAAACTCCGCGGCCACCTCGAATCCCTCATCCTCGCCACCCTCGATAAATCCGAAGCCCACGGCTTGGAAATCCTCTCCCGCCTCGAATCCGCCGGCTGCGGCCTCCTCCGCCTCAAAGAAGGCTCCCTCTACCCCGCCCTCTACCGCCTCGAATCCGCCGGACAGGTCGAAGCCGTCTGGGAAAAATCCTCCCACGGCCGCCGCGGTGCCCGCCGCCGCATCTACCGCCTCACCCCCAAAGGCAAACGCCAACTCCAACTCAACCGCGGCGAATGGCAAACCTTCGTCCAAACCATCGGCAACATCCTCGCCGCCACTTTTTCTAACGAGGTCACATCATGAAACCGAATCTCACCCCCGAATCGCGCAGCATCCTAAACCTCGCCGAAGAACAAGCCCGCGCCCTCAATCACCATTTCGTCGGCACCGAACACCTTCTTCTCGCCCTCATCGCCGGCCCCAATTCTCTTCCCGCTCGCTCCCTGCAATCCCAAGGCGCTTCGGCAGACCAAATCCGCACCGAAATTCAACGCCTCGTCCAGCCCATCCCAGGCCCATCCCACACTCCCGCGCCCGCGCTTACCCCGCGTGCAAATCAGTCTCTCCAGTACGCTGCCATCGAAGCCTCCCTCTTTCAACAAAAATCCCTCTCCCCTGAACATCTCCTCCTCGGCCTCCTCCGTGAACCCGACGGCGTCGCCGGCCAAGTCCTGCGCAACCTCAAAGTCCAATTCTTCCCGCTCCGCGCCCAGTTGCTCAAACCCCGCCTCGCTCAACTTACCCTTGTCGAGCGCGTTGTCCGCCCGATCACCATCACCGCTCCTCGCAAACGCAAATTGCGAGAAGAACTCCTGGCCCATCTCGAATCCATCTACGATCAGGAATACGCCCGCCTCAACGACCCGGACGCCGCATTTCGCCATGCCTCCCAGCGCTTCGGCGACCCCGCCGACCTTTCCCGCGAATTCCAGCGCAACGTCCCGCTGCAAGAACGCTTCAGTTACCGCATCGAACGTCTTTTTGCCTGGCGCGCCCCCGAATCCGGCTCGCGCTACTGTCTCCGCATGGCGGTCTGTTGTCTTATTTTGATGGTTCCCATGTGGCTTCTGGCTGCGATGCAACTGATCGTGGTTGGTTGGCATCCCGAACGCTGGTTCATTCTTCGCCCGATCACCGCCCTGCTACTGCTTCTCCCCGCGAATCAATACCTTCTCGGCCTTCTTTATTTGAAAATCCGCGACTCGCTTCTGGGCGCTTTTGACCGTCCCCAATCCCTCCCCACGGCAATTTTCCTGGCTGCTCTGATGGCAATTCTAGTTCTCGCCTCTTTGTTTGCCTTTGACGTTATCGCCGAATCCAACGTCAGTATCGCCATCGAATTTCTCTCCCCCGCCTGCGCCGCTTCCATCGTGATCGCGATCTTCTATCTCCTCATGGCGCGCTTCCGCGGTCCCTCCGAAATCTCCGACACCCTCTACGCCAGCCTCGACCTCACCCCCGCCTCTTAATCTTCCCCACCAGCCCCTCATACCATTCCCGAGGCACCTTCCTCCCATTCGCCACCCCCAGCGAAATCGCCTCTTTCGTCCTCCCATGAAAATCGCTCCCCCCCGTCTTGATCAGCCCATATTTCCCCGCGAGCTCCCCTACTTTCTCCACCCACGCCGCATCATGATCGCTATGAATCACTTCGATCCCCTGCAATCCCAAATCCACTAAATCCTTCACCACCCGATCCAGCTCCGCATCATTCCCAGTCCGCAGTTGAATCGGATGCGCCAGCACCGCCACCCCCCCCGACTCCCGAATCAACTCCATCGCCCGCTGCGGCCCAAGCCGCTCCTTATCCACATAGGCCGCCCCCGTCGTACCCAGATATTTGTCAAACGCCTCCTTGATCGTCTTCACATACCCCTTCTGCACCAATATCTTCGCCAAATGAGGCCGCCCCAACACCACCCCCCCCGACTCCGCCTCCCACTCCTGCATCGTCACCCGAATCCCCAGCTCATTGAGCCGCGCCACCATGCGCGGATTCCGATTATCTCTTCCCTCCAACAACTGCTTCGTCAAATCCAGCAACACCGCACTCTGCGGATCCACCCCATACCCTAATAAATGCAGCGTCCCCGGCGCCGGAAACTCCGCACTAATCTCAATCCCCGGCAAAAAATCTACGCCCACCTTCTTAGCCTCTTCCGCCGCCTCCGCGATCCCACCAATCGTATCATGATCCGTCAGCGCCATCGCGCTCAGGCCGCTGCGCTTGGCAAGCTGCACCACCTCCGCCGGCGCCATCGTTCCATCCGACGCCGTCGAGTGACAATGAAGATCAACGTATGCGTTCATGCTTTGAGATACCCACTCATGTCCAGATATTGAATGATTTCCCGCGCCGCCGCTTCCGCCGTCATCGCCTCGGTATCCACCACCAAATCCGGCAGCTCCGGCTCCTCATAAGGATCATCAATCCCCGTAAATCCCTTGATCTCCCCCGCCCGTGCCTTCTTATACAACCCCTTCGGATCACGCTTTTCCGCTGCTGCAACCGACGCCTTGATGTACACTTCCAAAAAATCCCCCGCCGCCATACTCGCCCGCACCGCATTGCGATCCCGCACATAAGGCGAAATAAAACTCGCAATCGCAATCACCCCCGCATCCACAAACAACTTCGCCACCTCTCCCACCCGCCGAATATTCTCCGCCCGATCCGCCGCCTCAAACCCCAGATTGCGATTCAGCCCATGCCGCACGTTGTCCCCATCCAGCCGATACGCCAACCTACCCCGTGCAATCAACATCTGCTCCACCATCACCGCGATCGTGCTCTTTCCGCTCCCCGACAACCCCGTCATCCACAACACCACTCCGCGTTGCCCCAGCAGCCGTTCCCGATCCGCCCTGCCGACTTCTCCTTCATGCCAGGTAATATTCGTCGCCTTCTCCATCGCCTATTGCCTCTTCTTCGGCCCAAAAAAATCATCCAAATCCGCCTGCAACGCCTCGATCAACGTCGCCGGCCCCACAAATTCCACATCCACCTCATCATCCTCCTCATCCAACATCGCCCGCATCACCAGCCGCGCCTCCTTCCACTCCCACGACAACTCCGGCTCCATCTGCTCCACCTGCCCCGGCGACAAATCCTCCAACCATCCAGACAACTGTTTCACCAACGACCCCGGCATCCCCAATCTTTCCAAAAATGCGCATGCCGAGGGTACATCAGTAAACCGCGCACCGACGCTGGCCTTATCAGAAGGGTTGCCGCCTTTCCCTTGTCGTTTTGGCTGTCTCATTCCGCCTCAAACAACGGCGTGCTCAAATACCGCTCCCCAAACGACGGCAAAATCGTCACGATCGTCTTCCCTTTATTCTCAGGCCGCGCCGCCAATTTCGCCGCCGCACACACATTCCCGCCGGATGAAATCCCCCCCAGCAATCCCTCCTCCTTCGCCAGCCGGCGTCCCCATTCAAACGCCTCCTCATCCGTCACCAGAATCACCTCATCCACTATATCCATATGTAGATTCGAAGGCACAAACCCCGCGCCCAATCCCTGTATCTTATGTCTCCCCGGTTTCACCGGCTCATGTTGCATCGTCTGCTGAATCACCGGCGAAGTCACCGGTTCCACCGCGATCGCCTTAAACGCCGGCTTCCGCTTCTTGATCACCTCCGCCACCCCCGTCAGCGTCCCGCCCGTCCCCACACCCGCAACCAGAAAATCCACCGCCCCCTTCGTATCCTCCCAGATTTCCTCCGCGGTCGTCTGACGATGAATCTCCGGATTCGCCGGATTATCAAACTGCATCGGCATAAACGATTTCTTATGCTCCTTCAGCAGCTCCTGCGCCTTATTGATCGACCCGCGCATCCCCTCCGCCGCCGGCGTCAACACCACTTGCGCCCCCAGCGCCTTGAGCAACCTCCGCCGCTCCACCGACATCGATTCCGGCATCGTCAAAATCAACTTATACCCCTTGGCCGCACACACAAACGCCAGCGCAATCCCGGTATTCCCGCTGGTCGGCTCGACGATTACCGTATCCTTGTCGATCTTCCCGTCGCGCTCTCCCGCTTCGATCATCGCCACCCCGATCCGATCTTTCACGCTCGCCAGCGGATTAAAAAACTCGCACTTCGCCAGCACAATCCCCTGCCTCGGGGGCACCAGCCGATTAATCCGCACCAGCGGCGTCCCGCCCATCGTCTCGGTAATGTTATTGAAAATCCGCCCTTGAGGTTTCAGCGCCATAGTCTTCTCCATCGCAATGTCGTTCGTACCGATGCCTATTCTTCCACAATATCCTGCCGCCGGAAAGTCTCCGTCACTTCATCCAACACCCACGACGTCATATCCGTCGGCTCGCCCTTGGTGATCGCCACGATCACATAACTATAAAACGGCCAGGCATGTTCCCGATCATACTCGCTCGGCCGCGCCGGATGATCCGGATGACTGTGATAAAAACCGAGCACCAACTTCCCCCCCGCATTCTTCTCCGCCCGCATCAGCACCTGAGGCGTAATCAAAAACCGGTGATACTTCTCCCCCTCTTCAAATTCATTCTCCACCGCTTCCAGCCGCTCCACGATCCGCTTCCCCCCCTCATCCCTCCCGATCATGATCCCACAGCATTCATTGGGATACGCCGCACTTCCCTCCCGCTCAATCTGCCGCGCCAATGCCGCCGGAATAACCAATGAATTCACATCACCCACAAATGCTCCAATCCACTCGCCTCAAGGCCAGTTTTCCCCTTGCGACTGCAATTCCGCCCAGAAACTCTCCGACAAATACTTCGCCGCCGAGTCCGGCAGAATCGTCACGACCACACCTTCTTTAATCTTCCCCGCCACCTTCATCGCCGCCACGACATTCGCCGCCGCCGACACCCCCACCAGATACCCCTCTTCGCGCGCCAACCGCACCGCCATCCGCTGTGCATCCTCGCTCCCCACCTCCACCTGATCATCTGCCGCCCCCGCATCATAAATCCCCGGCACAATTGCCGTCGCCATATGCTTCATCCCCTCCAGCGCATGCAGCGGCGAATCCGGCTGCATGCTCACACACTGGATCATCGGATTCAATTCCTTGAGCCTTTTCGTCACCCCCATAAACGTCCCGCTCGTCCCCATCCCGCAAACAAAATGCGTCACCTGCTCCCCCGTCTGCTTCCAAATCTCCATCGCCGTCGTCTCATAATGCGCCCGCCAGTTCGCATCATTGTTGTACTGATCCGGATAAAAATATTTTCCCGGATTTTCATCCACCATCTTCTTCGCCCGCCGCTGCGCCCCATCGGTCCCCTCCCCCGGATCTGTAATCACCAGATCCACCCCCAGCGCAATCAGCGTCTGCTTCCTCTCCAGCGAAGCATTCCCCGGCAGGCACAACTGAATCTTATACCCCCGCTCCGCCGCGATCATCGCATAAGCAATCCCCGTATTCCCACTGGTCGCATCAATAATAACCTTATCTTTGGTCAACAACCCTCGCCGCTCCCCATCCAGGATCATCGATAGCGCCGCTCGATCTTTAACGCTCCCCCCCGGATTATACCACTCCGCCTTCGCCACCACCTTCACCGGCTCCAACCCCCGCATCACCCGCCGAAACGAAACCAAAGGCGTATTCCCGACCAGTTCCAAGATCGACTTCGCCTGCATTTGAGAATGTCGCACTGCAATACTCACGTTGAGGCCGATCCTAGAGGCAACCCCTCTTCCAATCAACTCACCCTACGCACCGACATACTTCGCATACAACGCCCGTGCCCTCCCCCCATCCCGCGTCCCCCCGGCAATCATCCGCCCATCCGCAAAAACCGTAACAACAACCCCCTCCCCCACATCACACCGGACAAAATATCGATTCTGCTCCACCCGCCCCACCCCCTCCAGCTTCCGCGCCACTTTCTCCAGTTCCACTCCCCCACTCCCGCGCACCTGCACCGCATCCCGCCCGCACAACGACACAGACCCCTCCGCTGCCCTCTCAGCCAAAAACGGAAACTCCCCCTTCCCGCAACAAGGACACTCCGGATCCTTCTCCACCGCAATCGACCGAATCCGATTCCCCCACAAATCCATCACCACCATTTCCCTCCCCACTGCAGCCACATTCCCCGACAACATCTTTAGCGCCACCACCGCCTGCATCGACGCGACCACCCCGGCCGCTGGCCCCATCACCCCCGCCGTATCACACGTCGCTAGCTCCCTCCCCATCGGCCTCTCCCGATAAACACACCGCAAACACGCCCCCCCCACCATCACCCCCATCACCCTCCCCTCCCACCCCACACACGCCCCATACACCCACGGAATCCCCCACTTCACCGCCACATCATTCACCAAATACCGAGTCTCCACATTGTCGGTGCCATCCAAAATCAGATCAAAACCCCTTCGGATTTCGGATTTCGGACTTGTTTCGTCATTCGGATTTCGGATTTGGGATTTAAGTATCTCCTCCAAATTCCCCCCATGCACATCCACCACCAGCGCCTCCACCCTCACATCACCATTCACCCTCCCCAACCTCTCCTTCGCCGCCACCACTTTCGGTATTCCCCCCTTGGCATCTTCCTCCTCAAACAACACCTGCCGCTGCAAATTCGTCCACTCCACAATATCCCGATCCGCAATCACGATCTCTCCCACCCCAGCGCGTACCAGATAATCCGCCATCACCGACCCCAGTGCCCCACACCCAACCAGCAGCACCCGCGCCGCCCGAATCCGCTCCTGCCCCCCCTTGCCAATCTGAGGCAACAACTCCTGCCGCTGATACCGATTCACATTCATACAATTCCCATCATTGGCTCACCACCCCCTCCAAGATTATACTCCCCTCACAATAATCACGAGTAGCAAGTAGCCAGTAGCAACAAGGATTCACCATGCCCGCCGACATCAACGACATTCTCTCCCTCGCCACCCAGCTCGGCGACCTAGTCGCCTCCCACCCCGCCGTCAACAAATACAAAGACGCCCAAAAGCTCGTCTCCACCGACCCCGACGCCACCCGGCTGCTCAGCGAATTCGACCGCCAGATCGAATCCCTCTCCCGCCAGGAATCCACCGGCATGCCCGTCACCGATGCCCAACGCCGCTCCCTGGAAACCCTCCAATCCCAGATCATGTCCCACATCAAAATTAAAAACCTCAACATGGCCCAGGTCGACTTCGTCGACCTCCTCCGCAAAGTCAACCAAACCTGGCAATCCAAACTCACCGACGCCAACGGCGCAGCCGCCGGTGCCCGCCTCGGATAATGAGTCCTATGGCAGAAAGGCATTCAAGGATCACGCGCAATGCGTGGCGTTGCGGCTATTGGGCAGTTGTGAAATTATTTCTAGGCGAGTGGTAGGAGGATCCGAGTCTTCGCTTCGCTTGGAATTCGGCGTTGGGGTGGGGTGGCATTGTTTTTCTGTTTTGGAGCGGAAGGGGTTTGGATTAGAGTTGGTGGGATGCGGATGTGGTTGGGATGGGTGGTGGTGTTGGTGGCTGGGGTGGGGC
>DASRRR010000129.1:0-28363 GCA_035656825.1 Tepidisphaeraceae bacterium
CCACCCCCAATACCTCCCCCAGCGCATCCAGCGCCCCCCGCAATTCCATCGCCACCACCTCCGCCCCCCCCGCTTCCCCCGCCCGCAGCAATGCAATTCGCGCCTCCTCAATCTTCCCCACATGCCTGCGATTCAGCGCCAATGCCTCCCCACCCCCCCCCACGCCAAACGCCAACTCATCCAACCTCTCCCGCAATTCCTCCAACCCCAGCCCCATCACCGCACTCACCCATACTTCTTCCCTTCGCGTCCCCCTTCGCTCCTTCGCGTCCTTCGCGATCTCTTCCTTCGTCCAGACCACCAGATCAATCCCTCTCCCCACCTCCACCCACTCCCGCTCATCCCCCGCCTCCACCACCCGCACAATCACATCCCCCGCTTCCACCGCCTCCCCGATCCTCTGCTGCATCGCCTGCTCCACCTCTGCGCCGATTGCCTCTTCCACACCCGCCCCATCCACGATCTTCACCATCCCTCGTTTCAGCGCCACCTCCGCCGACAACAAATCCCGCGTCGTCCCCGCCACCGGCGACACCACCGCCCGCTCCATCCCCGCCAGCGCATTGAGCAGCGTGCTCTTCCCCGCATTCGGCCTGCCCACCAACACCACCGTCGGCTCCACACTCAACCTCTCCAGCCGATCACTCTCCCCCATCAATTTCCCCAATTCCAGCTCCACCTCCGCCACTCTCCGCGTCACCTCCTCAGCCGACAAAAACGTCACCTCTTCTTCCGAAAAATCGATCCCCACCTCCACCAGCCCCAGCGTCTCCGCCACCCGATCCATCAAAGGCCTGAGCCGCTTGGCAAGTTCCCCCGCCATCAATTTCCGCGCCGCCCGCAGCTCCTGCTCATTCGACGCCGACACCGCCGCCCCCACTCCTTCCGCCTCCGCTAAATCCATGCGCCCATTAAAGTACGCCCGCGCCGTAAATTCCCCCGCCTCCGCCAGCCGCGCCCCCAGCGACAATATCCGATCCACCACCCACCGCCCGATCACTTCATTCCCCGGCAAATGCAATTCAACAATATCCTCCCCCGTATAACTCCGCGGCCCTTCAAACCCATACAACCAAACATTCAGATTCACCCCCATCACCCTCATCCGCTCGCGCGACGCCCGCCCGCCCACTAGCGACCAATTCGGACACAGCGACGCACCGATCAAACGAGCCTCCCGCCCGCTGATGCGCACGATCATCCTCCCCCCGCCCACCGCACTGCTCACGGCAACGATCGTCTCATCTGCTTTCAATTCAATCCCGCCCGTTTATTTCTTCTTTTTCCTCATCTCCTCCGCCTTCTCCTGCAAATCCGCCAGCCAACCCGACAACCCCCCGCTCTTCTTCTCTTCACGCTCCTCCCCTCCCCCGCGCCGCATTTTCCGCGTCGTCTCCACCAGCACTTTCCCTTCCCGCTCCGCTTCCTCCTGCTGTTTGATATGTGCGCGGATGCGCCGGCTCTCCACAATCCCCACCGCCGCGCTGGTCGCGATGTACAGATTCAACCCCGCCGGTCCATTGTACAAAAAGACCGGGAACAGCAGCGACATCCACTGCATCATCTTCTGCTGCTGCACCTGCTCCGGCGTGTTCGCCGGCGGCTTCGGGGTGAACTTCTGCTGCAACCAATACACCACTCCCATCACGATCGGCAGCAGATTCACAGCATCAAAGTGAATGAAATACAGATTCACCGGATGATTCGGAAAATAAAACGCCCGGTCAGGCTTCGACAAATCCCGAATCCAGGTCAGCCCCCAATTCCCAAACCACAAAAAGCCTTCCTGCCTCAGCTCAAACGTATTCTGCAACGACGCATACAACGCCATCCAGATCGGCATCTGCAAAATCATCGGCAGGCACCCAAGGATTGGCGTCGCCCCCTGCTCCTTGTAGACCGACATCGTCGCCTTGTTCAGCCCCTCTTTGTCATCCCCGTATTTTTTCTTCAGCTTCTCGATCTCAGGCCCCATCTTCCCCATCTTCAGCATCGAAATCTGCGACCGCTTCATAATCGGATGCAGACAAACGCGTACAATCACCACCAGCAGGATGATCGCCACACCCCAGTCCCTCACCACCCAGTGGAAACCCGCCAACAGCGCCACCAGAAAATTGATCAGCCAACCGAACGTGCAGTATGTGTAGCAACTGCTGAGATTCGTCGACAACGTCGAGTCATATCCCAGCGGCACTGCTGAATAATAGTTGTTCTGTAATAGGTCGCGCTTCTTCGGACCGAAGAAAACCTCCATCGGCAGTGTTGCGCGCTCGCCCGCCTCCAGTTTCACCTCCGCCGTCTGCAACCCCGTCGTCACCAGTCGCTTGTCCGCCTGCTTCTCATCCGGGTTCAGCGCCTCGGTCGTCACGCTCTTCAGCGGCATGACCTTCCCCTCCCCCGCTCCCGCCGGCAGCGGACGAAGAATCGCATCAAAATACACGCTGCTTGCCCCGAACCACGTCACACCCTGCCCCTTCTTATCCTTCGTCAAATCCAGCGCCGGCTTCTCCACCGAAAACTGCGAAAACGTATGCCCCGTCGCCACCACGCTCCCCTCGACCTGATACCCCGCGATTGCCTGCCGATCATCAACACTGTCGATCTCCCGAATCGGCGGCACCGGTCCATTGATCGCCGTCGCCACCGTCACCGCCTGCGGCCCCGCATTCTCTATCGTCTGAGATACCTTCACCTCATACCCCATCGACCCCGCCGGCTCCGCCTTCTTCGCCCGCACCGCGATCGTCTTCACCACCCGAACTCCCCCCACCTGCACGCTGTACGTCGCCTCCTCCGCCGTCACCTTCTCCAAAACCCAATTCTTATTCGATAAGTCATACTCCTGCCCATTCACGCTCACCCACCGCGTCGCCAGCACCCGGCTGACATCCTCGGCCCCCTCGAATGGCGTCTCAAACCGGTAAGGCTCGACCTTCTTCACCGTCGCGAAAAATTGATTCAAGATCACCCCGTCGATCCCCGCCCCGCGCCCGCTGGCGCTGATCTGCAATGAATAATCCGGATCCTTCGTCTTCGCCGACCCCAGCATCGCCACCGCCGCCACCGGCGCGCTCTTCACTTCAATCGTGCTCGCCCCCTGCGTCGCCGGCGCACTCTGCGGCATCTCCCCCGCCGGCCCCGTCGTCGTCGGCCGCATCATCGCCGCCGGCCTGGTCCCCGGCGCATCCGTCACCTTCACCACCGGCCCAGCATCCCCGGGCTTCTTCCATTCCGGGTGCTTCTCATACTGCTTCATCACCACGTACTGCCACCCGAACATCAGCGCCATCGCCAGCGCCATCCCAATAACCAGCCGCTTAATATCCAATCGCTCCATTATGCCCTTATCGCCCGTCTAACAGGCGCGTACCTAAAAAGTTGTCTAATTCTTCAATTTGCTCGACCTTCCGCACGGTCGTATCCACGTCATACATCAATCGCACAAACTCAACATGCGTCTCCGACAGCACCACAAAGCTGCTTCTTAAATCCCGGTCACGCGGCTGACCCACGCTCCCGACGTTGATGATCGCCTTTTCATCCGTTAATTCGAATTTGTAATCAAGTTCATCGGGGCTATAAAAATCAGGCCCTTCTAGAAACACCCCAGGCACATGCGTGTGCCCGACAAAGCATAACTTCTCAAATTTGTCAAAAATCGACACGAATTTCCCCGGATTCGTATAAATATCATCAGGAAAAATGTACTCATTCACCGGCCTTCGCGGGCTGGCATGTGCCGCCAAAAACTGCGCCGTCTTATACTTCACCGGCAGATTCCCCAGAAACTTCCACCGCTCCGCCCGACGCACCGGGTCCGGATCATTCTCAAACTGCTCCCGCGTCCAGTAGCACGCCTGCTCCGCCCCCGTATTAAAATTGTAAGGCTCATACAACACCGCAAAGTCGTGATTTCCCATCAGCGACACCTTCGCCCGCGACAGCACCAAATCCAGACACTCCATCGGATTAGGCCCATACCCCACCACATCCCCCAGGCAGACAATCTCCTCGATCCCGCGCCTATCGATCTCCGCCAATACGGATGTCAGCGCCTCCAGATTCCCATGCACGTCGCTGATAATCGCAATGCTCATCTCAGCTTACACTCCAACCACACTCAACCAGCGCACGCTTCGCCCCAACGGGGAATCCAGAATCGTAAACCCCCCTACTCTTACCGTCAATTCACACCTCCGGCCGCTTCCTTTGCAATGCAGCCTCCATACAATTCCCTTTCGTGCTTCATCGTCCGTTCATCCTCCTGCTCCTCCTCCTCACCTCCCTCACGGCTCGCGCCGCCGACAATTCCAACCCAGGCTATCTTCTCCACTTCAACCGACCTACACCCATAGGCTCTCGCTGCCATTTTGAGACCTCTTACGCCCTGTTGCGCACCACAACTACCACCTGGCAGGGATACCCTCCCTCCTCGGTCGATGATCGTCATGGCTGCCACATCACCGCCACCTCGGAGGCACTCGACGTCACCCCCGCCGGCCGCATTATCGCCTCCTCCGTCGTTATCGAAGCCTTCACCCAAACCGACGGCGGCACCGATAAAATTCTTCTCCCCCCCGGCACACGCATCCTCTGCACCCTGTCCGGCAAAACAACCCAATTCTCCATCGAAGGCAAAACCATCGACCAAGGCACTCTCCCCTATCTCTCCCGTCTCCTCTACCTTGACGCCGACGACACCGACCCCGACCTCCTCTACAACACCCGCGTCCCCCGTCACATCGGCGAAACCTGGTCCGTCGATCCTAAAATCACCTACGCCGCCTTCACCACCAGAGGCAATCAGGCCAACCCCTCCGACATCTCAACTGAACTGACTCTCGCCTCCATCAAACCGATCGACGGCAATTCCTACTTCGACATCAAACGCACCTTCACCGTCAAATCCTACATCCCCGCAGGCTACCTCCCCGCCCCTTCTGGAATGGCATTTAAAGATGCCTCCTACTCCTCCCAAACCGAAGGCTTCATCCCCGTCAACACAAATATCAAATCGCGCAGCTACCACCTCGCCTCCTCCAATCTCATCACCACCACCGGCAGTCGCGACAACCTCTCCTTCACCATGAAACAAGACATGGAAGAACAAGAGGTTTTTCAGCAGTCCCCCCTCCCTCCTGCCACGCAACCCGCATCGACTAAACCTGCCGGCGAAACTCCTGCCGCGTCACCACCTCTCCATTCGCAGCCATCCGCATCACCAGCTCCAGCTTCTCCCCATCCGCCAACCCATTGATGACCGTCGCCGCCGCCATGATCGGCCCACCTCCAATAATTTGCCCCCACGACCTCCCCGATTTGGCTGGATACCACGCATGATGATGCGTGTGCCCGCTGATCACCACATCCACTTTCGCCTGGTCAAATAGCGGCCCCCACTTCGCCAGCCCATCATCACTGACCCACCCCCGCGTCTTCCCATACGTTGCCAGCATCGTCACCAGCACATCTCCATCCCACACCATCGGAATATGCGCAAAAACCACCCGAAACGGCGCCGACTTAAACCCCGGCTCCTCAATCACTTTCTCCAGCCAGACCCGCTGCTCCTCCCGATATGCATTAAATCCCGCCAGACCCGCATACGCCGCCGAATCATCCGGCTTGTCCTCCCCCGTATCCATCACCACAAACGCCACCGGCCCCTGCCTGAACCAATAATAAAATCTCCCCCCGAGGCCATTCACATACCGCGACAACTGCCGCGCCCCCGCCCCGCGCACATCATGATTCCCCCGCGAAAATAAAACAGGAACTTTCCCCGCGTACGTCTCCCCCTCCGCCGGATCAAAAAATTTCCTGGCGATCTCACCTTCCGTATCAATCGTATTCACCACATCCCCGTTCCAAAACAAAAAATCCTGCTCCCCCGTCATCCCCACCAATTTGCGAATCGTCTCCACATGCTCATGGGTATCATTCCAAACCGCAAACCGCGCCGTCGCCCCACTAGCGTTCAGCGTCGTAAACGACCCTACCTCCCCCGCCGTCTCTTCCCCACACCGAATCTTATACGCATTCACAAACTCCACCGGCTTCGAATGCACCCGATAGAAATACTTCTTCCCCGCCTCCAGCCCACCCACCCTTACCCGCAACACCCGCTCCCCATAAGGCATAAGCCCCCCTACTTCCCCATCCGCTCTCTTCCCCAAACTCTCCGTCTCCCCAAACTCCACCCACCCCGTCGCGGACACCCCGATCCCCCAAACCACCGTCACTTCATCGCTGGTCACATTCATCAGCACTGGCCCAAACGCCCGCTCCTCTTTTTTGGGTGCTGGCGCGCTCTGAGCCCCAAGCATCCCCGCCGATACCGCCGACAACCCCGCCATCTGTACAAATTTGCGTCGATTCATCCGTTCGTTTCCTTTTCCAGTCCCTTTTCAACGCCGACACTTCGTCTCTATTCTGTGTAGCCCTTCAATTTGCGAAAGTCCCTGTAATGGCTGTTCTTGACCGGGAATGGGGTGGCGACTAATCTACTTGCCCCAATTGCGAACGGTTTTCGCGGCTGGATCGTCGATAGGTTCGTTCAAAAAAGCACAAAGTGCATTGATGGCGGATCAATCGTCGCAAAAACCACCTAAATCAGATGCCGATAATTCCTCTTGGATTGGACTGTCGAGCGTCGGATTTGAATTCGTCTTCTCGGTCCTCCTGCCCGGCAGCCTGGGTTGGTGGCTCGATCGACGCTTCGGAACCGCCCCGTGGCTGATGTTAGTCGGCGGCCTCTTCGGATTCATAACAGGCTTCTTCCTCCTCATGCGAACCATCAAAGGCACCCGGTAAGTCTTATGCAGAGCCTCGCGACAACGCCCGACAACCTCCCCTCCTTCGACGCCGCCTCGGCTCGGCGGGGATTGCTGCGCGGGGTCATCACCGCCATCGTCGGAACCGCCGCCGTCCTCGCCGGTATCGTCTTTCTCATCGGCCAGCCCGATTGGTGGCGCGGCTACATCGCTGCCACCGTCTCCTCCCTCCTCGCCGCCGGGCTAAGCCTCATTCCGCTGAATATAGGTCTCAACAAAGGTTTTGCCGGACTCATCCCCGCGGTCATGGCGGCAACGGGCGTGCGAACGCTCATCGCCGTCGGAGGATGCATGCTCGCTGTAATCGCCGGCCACTACCCGGCCGTGCCGACCTTCATGCTCATGATGCCTTACTATTTCGCCCTCTTAAGCATCGAGACGGGATTTCTGATCAAACTCGGTAAGAAATAGAAACACGGATGACGCGCTTATGACGATTTCGATGTCCCTCATGAACGTACTGGCGGAAAGCCCGCTGAACCACATTGTGGATCACCCGATTATTGAAATTAACGGGTGGTGGGTGCTCACCAATCATATGGTGATGATGTGCCTGGCAGCGGTGCTGATGCTGCTGATTTTTCCGTTCATCACGCGGGCGTATCACGATGGCGAGCATGTGCCGACGGGGACGCGGAATTTCTTTGAGGCAATTCTGGTCTACTTCCGCGAAGACGTGGCTAAGCCGCTGCTGAAGGAGAAGACGGATACGTATATCGGATATATCTGGACGCTCTTCTTTTTCATTCTGTTCATGAATGTGCTGGGGTTGTTGCCGCTGGATTTGTTGACCGGGCCGATGCTGACCACGATCGGTCTCAAGCCGATGGGGATTGAAGGGCACGGCATATTCGGAACGGCGACGAGTAACTTCTGGGTCACCGGGGCACTGGCGCTCGTATCGTTTGTAGTCATCCATGTCAGCGGCCTGCGGGCGGGGCCTAAGCATTATTTCATGCACTATCTCGGGGGAGCGCCGTTGTATCTGGCGCCAATGATGATCCCGATCGAAATTCTCGGGGCGCTGATTAAGCCTTTCGCACTTCTGGTTCGTCTTGGCGCCAACATGACGGCCGGGCATATCCTGCTTGGCGTGGTGATCGGTTTCGTCGCGTCGGCGACGGCGGCGATCGGTGCGGCGGCGGGGATCGGCGTCGGAATCCCTGTGATTTTTGCGGGGATCTGCCTGACATGCCTCGAATTATTCGTCGCAGTTTTGCAGGCTTATCTGTTTGCGTTCCTCACGACGCTGTTCATCAGTCAGGTAATTTCGCATCACGACGAAGGACATGGACATGACCACGGCCATGCAGCGGGGGGATCGGCACACCACTAAAGGATCAGTTTCAATCGCGGCCTCTCGCTTGTGAGACGGTCCGGCGACGGCGTGATCGACCAGTTCCCTGGGCCCATTGAGCGCCGGAACCGACCGAAGCCCGAGCCGAGTGAGTCGCGACGATGTCCGGACGAGGCGGATGTCGAATATCAATGTGAACAAACTCGCCCGACCTCGTCCAGGGCGCTCAGAAACGGAGAATCTCATGAAGTTCCTTTGCCTTTTCCTACTCGCCTTGCTCGCAATCCCCGCGATGTCGATGGCCCAGATGGCCGGCACCACCGCCGCCGGCGTCAACGCCCCTGCCGATAGCGGCCACGGGCTCATGATCATGGGTGCCTGCTTGGGCGCCGGCCTGGCCGCCATCGGCGCCGGTCGCGGCATCGGTCAAATCGGCGGCAGCGCCACCGAAGCCATCGCTCGCCAGCCCGAGTCCAACGCCCAGATCTCTCAGGCCATGATCATCAGCGCCGCCCTCATCGAAGGTGTCGCGCTCTTCGCGATCGTGCTCTGTCTGCTGGTCTCGTTTAAGTAAATTCATTCGCCCCGCCCGGACTGAATAAGCCCGGGCGGCGGCTTGGTACGAGTCGATGTGAGACAAAACGGAGCGAATCGATGAATCATCGGTCCATAAAACAGTTCATCATGTTACTGGCGATGGGATTGCTGCTGGCAATGCCCGTCATGGGACGCGCCGCCGATAGTGTGGCCGAAGGCGCTGCGGAGCGGACTGCCGCCCGCGCGGTCGGAGAAATGGGCGGTCACGAAGAGGGTACGCCCACCCTCATCAAGGCACCCAAAGAAGCGATGATCACCGCACTGACGACGGTCATCGTCTTCGTGCTGCTGATCATCATCCTCGGCAAATCTGCCTGGGGCCCGATCGTCAAAGGGCTGGAGGCTCGCGAAAACAAGATCCGCAACGACATCCACGAGGCAGAAAAAGCCCGCGCCGCCGCCGAAGCGACTCTAAGAGAGTACAACGCGAAGTTGGCGAAGGCGCAGGCGGAGATACAGGCAACGCTCGCGCAGGCCACTCAGCAGGCGGAGAATATTGCCGCGAACATCAAATCGCAGGCCGCCAAGGACGCCGAGGAGACCAAGTCCCGCGCCGTCAAAGAAATCGAAGCCGCCCGCGACCAGGCGTTGCAAGAGGTCTACGCCCAGACCGCCGACCTGGCCACCAGCGTCGCCGGCAAGATCCTCCGCCGCAATCTCAACGCCCAGGATCAGCAGGACCTGGTGAACCAGAGCCTGCAACAACTCCAGGGCCTCGGGTCGCGCAGCTAAGTTCGAACCAAGGAAACCGTATGGCAACCGCGGAACAAAACGATTCAATGGCGACCGTCTACGCCCGGTCGTTGCTCGAACTGGCCGGCGACAAAAACCAGGCCGAACCCGTCGGCCAGGAACTGCGCGGCCTTCGCCAGGTCGTCGAAGCCGACCCCCTCTTCAACGACTTCTTCAGCGACCCGAGCGTCGGCCGCGACAAACGCGCCAAGATCGTCGACGACGTCCTCGGCTCGAAATTGTCCCCCCTGATGCGCAACTTCATCCGCGTCGCCAACGAGCACAACGTCCTCCGGCACCTCTCCAAAATCTCGGAAGTCTACGACGAACTCCTCGACGAACTCCTCGGCAAAATCGAAGTCGACGTCACCGTCGCCCAGAAGCTCTCCCCCGACCAACTCGAAAACGTTCGCCAGCGCGTCAGCCAGGCCATCAAAAAAGACGCCGTCATCCACCAGTACGTCGACGACTCCATCATCGGCGGCATGGTCCTCAAAGTCGGCGACCAGGTCATCGACGGCAGCGTCCGCGCCCAGCTCGACACGATGCGTCAACGCCTCCTGTCCGCCAAAAACAAGTAACAATTAGCAAAATAGCATTCGGAGAACTTAAAAATGGCAATCAACGTCGCAGAAATCACCAGCGTCCTCAAACGCGAAATCGCCGGCTTTGAACAACAGCTCAAAGTCAGCGACGTCGGCACCGTCCTCGAAGTCGGTGACGGCATCGCCCGCGTCTTCGGCCTCAAAGGCGCGATGGCCGGTGAACTCCTCGAATTCCAGAACGGCACCATGGGCCAGGTCTTCAATCTCGAAGAAGAATCCATCGGCGCCGTCATCTTCGGCGACTACCTCTCCATCAAAGAAGGCGATACCGTCAAAACCACGGGCCGGCTCCTCGAAGTCCCCGTCGGTCCTGCCGTCATCGGCCGCGTCGTTAACCCACTCGGTCAACCCCTCGACGGCGGTCCCCCGATCCAGTCCACCGAAACCCGCAAGATGGACATCGTCGCCCCCGGCATCGCCGAACGCCAACCCGTCACCGAACCCCTCCAGACCGGCATCAAGGCCATCGACGCCATGATCCCCATCGGTCGCGGCCAGCGCGAACTCATCATCGGCGACCGCAAAACCGGCAAAACCGCCATCGCCATCGACACCATCATCGCCCAAAAAGGCAAAGGCGTGAAATGCTTCTACGTCGCCATCGGCCAGAAAGAATCCACCGTCGCCGGCATCGTTGAAGTCCTCAAAGCCAACGGCGCGATGGAATACACCACCGTCGTCATCGCCAGCGCCGCCGACCCCGCCCCGCTGCAATACATCGCCCCCTACGCCGGCTGCGCCATGGCCGAATACTTCATGTGGAAAGGCGAAGCCACCCTCTGCGTCTACGACGACTTGACCAAGCAAGCCGCTGCCTACCGCCAGCTCTCCCTCCTCCTCCGCCGCCCCCCAGGCCGCGAAGCTTTCCCCGGCGACGTCTTCTATCTACACAGCCGTCTCCTTGAACGCTCCGTCAAACTCTCCAAGGAAAAAGGCGGCGGCTCCCTCACCGCCCTCCCGATCATCGAAACCCAGGAAGGCGAAGTCTCCGCCTACATCCCCACCAACGTCATCTCCATCACTGACGGCCAGATCTACCTCGAACCCGACCTCTTCTTCGCCGGCGTCCGTCCCGCCATCAACGTCGGTATCTCCGTCTCCCGCGTGGGTGGTAACGCCCAGACCAAAGCGATGAAAAAGATCGCCGGCTCCCTCCGCCTCGATCTCGCCGCCTATCGCGAACTCGAAGCCTTTCAGCAGATCGGCACCGAACTCGACAAAGCCACCCAGTCCCAACTCGACCGCGGTGCTCGCCTCGTCGAACTCCTCAAACAGCCCCAGTACAAGCCCATGACCGTCGAACAGGAAGTCATGGTCATCTACGCCGGCACCAAAGGCTACATCGACGACGTCCCCGTCAACCGCGTCCAGGAATTCCAGAACGCCTTCCTGCAATACGTCGACGCCAGCGCCCCCCAGCTTCGCCAGCAGCTCAGCGCCAAGCCCGAACTGACCGACGACGTCGAGAAGCAGCTCAAACAGGCCCTCGACAGCTTTAAGTCCAGCTCCTGGAAGAAGTAACAGTTATTTTCATGTCCATAATCAAAGGTGATCCATCATAAGATGGATCACCTTTGTCTTTTTGTGGCCGCGTTTTTTGGCCGATATCAGTGTTATTAGTCGAAATAAGCGACTGGACCTCGCGTATTATCATTGTGGACGGGAAAGAAATAAACCGATCCATCGCTCTCTGGCACTGAATTCTCAAGAAGAAAGACCAACCGACTGCGCCAGCACGAGAGAACGGACGAGAGAAAATATGACGACAAACGCGGATATGTTTGCCAATCTCCCGACTCAGTTGTTCGGCTACGACGTCATCGAACCCATCGGCGAAGGAGCCGGCAGCCTCATCTACGCCGTCAGCGACCCCGCCACCAAACAGATCTACGCCCTCAAGCACGTCGTCCGTCGCGAAGAGCGCGACGCCCGCTTCATCGAACAACTCGAAGCCGAATTCGAAATTGGCCGCCTCGTCTCCCACCCCGGCCTGCGCAAGACCATCGACTTCAAAGTCGAGCGCACCATGCTCCGCAAAATCACCTCCGCCGCCCTCATCCTCGAATTATTCGACGGCCGCCCCCTCGAGTTCGAACTCCCCGCCAACCTCCCCGACCTCGTCACCGTCTTCATTCGCACCGGTGAAGCCCTCGAGCACCTCCACAACCTCGGCTACATCCACTGCGACCTCAAGCCCAACAACATCATGCTCGGCGCCGGCGCCGTCAAAGTCATCGACCTCGGTCAAGGCTGTAAAGTCGGCACCGTCAAGGAACGAATCCAGGGAACCCCCGACTACATCGCCCCCGAACAAGTCCGCTGCGATCCCCTCACCCTCCGCACCGACGTCTTCAACTTCGGCGCAACCATGTACTGGTGCATGACCGGCGGCCAAAAACTCCCCACCGCCTACACCGTCCAAAAAGGCGGCGAAAATTCCTTCCTCGTCGATGACGTCATCAAAACCCCCCACGAAATTAACCCCTCCATCCCCGAGCCGCTCTCGAATCTCGTCATGGAATGCGTCCGCACCAACCCCAACCGCCGCCCCGCCGACTTCAAGGAAATCGTCCCACGCCTGGAAGTCATGCACCACTTAGCGTCGAAACACACCCACCCCGCCCCCGAAGCCGAGAGCCCCCTGGCCTCGCCACAAGCCGTCCAGGTGTAACCCCCCTACTGCATTCGATGGATTCACGATATCCTGTTGTGATATGCAAGGCATCACCACAGCAATCGTCGCTTTCATCTTCGTCTGTATGGCCATGCCCAAGCTGGTCAAAAACCGCGCTCAATTCTACGCCGCCTTCGTCGCCATTCTGCTGATGATCGCCCTCGACATGCTCGGCCACATGTTCGCCGGCGGCGCAGAACCCTCCAGCGCTCTCATCAAATTCGTCTACGTCGGCACCGCCATCCTGCAAATCGCCGCCATCGTCCTCCTCATGCTCGCCGCCGGCGGCCTCTCCCCAACCGAATTCGCCGGCGAACTCGCCGGCGCTTACGAAGTCATCCGCCGCGGCGGCGAAGAAAAAGAAATCATCATCCCCCTCGACAGCCAAATAAATCGCCCCCCCGGCTCCGTCGCTCCCGGCAAACCCTTCGTCCCTCCCGCCGCAGAACAACACCGCTCCTATACCCTCGACGAAGCCGGCAACGAAATCCCCACCCCCAAAAAAGAAGACGAAGGCGACAAAGGAATCCCCCTCGCCTGACCCCCTGCTACGCAAACCCTGTGATAGACATGGTACACTCTAAGCCATGATCGATTCCCCCTACCTCGTTCACCCCGGCAAAAAAGTCCATCTCCCCAAAATCCCCGCCGACGACACCGGCCCCTTCAAACACAAAGACGACGCCCACAAATCCTCCGACAAAATCATCGCCAAGCTAAGCCAATTACAAGAAGTCCTCTACGCCGAACAAAAACGCTCCCTCCTCATCATCCTCCAGGCCATGGACACCGGCGGAAAAGACGGCACCATCCGCCACGTCTTCACCGGCGTCAACCCCGCCGGCTGCTCCGTCGTCAGCTTCAAAGCCCCCTCATCCGAAGAACTCGCCCACGACTACCTCTGGCGCATCCACCGCGCCACCCCCGCCCGCGGCATGATCACCATCTTCAACCGCTCCCAGTACGAAAGCGTCCTCATCGAACGTGTCCACAAACTCGTCCCCACCGACGTCTGGAAGCGCCGCTACGACCACATCAACGCCTTCGAAAAGCTCCTCACCGACGAAGGCACCACCATCCTCAAATTCTTCCTCCACATCTCCAAAAACGAACAGCTCAAACGCCTCGACGCCCGCCTCGACGACCCCGACAAAAACTGGAAATCCGACCCCAACGACATGGTCGAACGCCAATCCTGGAACCAATATCAATCCGCCTACGAAGACGCGTTGACCAACTGCTCCACGAGCCACGCCCCTTGGTACATCGTTCCCGCCGACCATAAATGGTTCCGCAACCACGTCGTCGGCGACATCATCGTCCGCACTATGGAGCACATGAAGCTGAAATATCCGATTAAACCCGCCATGCGGAAGATTCCGGATTGAATAAGGTACTCTTGCCCCGAGGAGATTCCCTATGAAAACCATTCAGTTGGCCTGCATCGCGGTCGTCTGCGTCGGAACAATGGCTCTCATCGGCCGCGGCCAGGCCGATTCGAGCGCCCAATCCAACGCCCCGATGGGTGCCGCCGCCGTCGTCGTCATGAACCAGCCGACCGTCCAGACCAAGATCGAAACCCTCCTCGCCACCCGCGGCGCCGTCGTCGTCCGTGGCTACTCCGACGCCGGTGCCGTCCAAAACGAAGACAGCGGTGGTTTCAGCGTCACCGCCGTCGAAGTCGGATCAGTCGGCGGCCCCAACTCCGGCCAGCGAGAATTCGGCCTCGCCATCGGTATCAAACAAGCCGGTCGCTCCGGCATCTCCATCCTGACCTATGTCGACTACGACGAGCTCGACGCCCTCTCCTCCAGCATCGACTACCTCTCACGCATGGACAGCACCGCCACCCAACTCACCGGCTATGAAGGTCGCTACCGCAGCAAAAGCGACCTCCAGGTCGCCAACTTCGCCGACGGCAACGGCACCCGCATGATCCTCCTCCGCGGCACACAGGTCGTCCCCGAAACCGGGCAAGTCCTCTTCGCCTCCGTCTACTTCCCCATCGCTCGCCTCCCCGACATCAAACAACTCCTCGCCACCGGCCGCCAAATGGTCGACAAAGCCCGCTCCTCCCATCACGACTAATGCGCCTGTCGTAACTCTCCGCGAACTTTCATCAGCAATTTCCCCAGTCGATTATCCCCCTTCCCCTGATACACTCCCCATATCTGATCGTTCCACGTATTCCCTTCTTCAAGATAAGCATTCCCCGTCGCCAGTAACTCCGCCGCCAGTTCCGGATGATGCGTGAATTTGTACCGAACGCACTGCTCCATCACATCAAACTTTACTTGTTCCCAGTCCGCGCGGTATTTCAGCGCCCGCCCCGCCGCCTTCGCTTCCGCAGGCGTCGCCAGCGCCGCAATCCGCCGCCTCTCCGCCATGTCTAATGTCTTCGCCGACTGATAAGCATGCTCCACGGTTGGATAGTGTATCCCTTCAAACTCAATCGTCGCCGGAGAGAAGTTGGACAAGAACCGAAATTTCCCCTCAAAAGAATCGATTTTCGCATCGGTCGATAATGCAACCGAAGAATTGGCCCCTGGATGGACTGAACCCGAGCACCCGCCACAAAGAACAATAGCAAGAAGGAAAAGTCTTCGCATGCCCGCAACTATGCCAGACGCCCGACAGTCGTCAAGCCTCCCGAAATCGATCGCATAATCTCCGCCAGCTCCGACGCCGGGTATTTATGAAACACCGGATACGTCGCGTGATTCTGCCGATCGCGTAAAAACAATGTCGCCATCCGCCCCGGCCCCATCGCCGTGCGGCACCACTCATGCACCCGAATCTCAAACGTCCCCGGCGCAAGATGCCGCCGGCATAAACAAAATCCCGTCGGCAATCGCACCGTCGCCCCTGTCCCGTCCAACCGCAGCCGCGCCGGACAAATCACCGGCAGCAGCGCAAACAACCCCGCCAACCCAAACGCACAAGGCAGCACCAGCATCATCAACAGCCCAATACGATCCGCCGTCCCCCGCGCCACTGGCAAATTTGCCAATCGAAAAACCGCAAACGCCAATGTTCCACACGTCAACAACACTCCCCCCGCCGCGCGCAACAAATGACGCCTTCGCGGCGCACTGATAATGATTGCCGAATCCGCCTTCCTCCAATGTAAGCAATGAATTAGATCGTGATGCTGAATCGCACTATCAAGAGGGATCGTCGTCAACGAGGCGGCGGGGTGGTTCAAGGCCGATAGGCCCGAGCTGGCGGACTCGCCAAGCATCATGTCAGGCTATCAATCCCCCAAGAATCAAAGCAAGATAAATTCCCTCATGTTTGCGTTGCGCTCGCTCAGTTCGATATAAAACGCCCATGAATATTGGCATTCTAAACAAACATTCATGCGAACTTCTTGCAAACTCCATCATCGCATTATTTATTTTAGCAATCCCATCATTCGCATACGCTACTTGGCCATCGCGCATCTTCTCGCCCTATATGTACGTCGGAGCCGGAGATCATTTTAAACTAACGCACTGCGATGATGACTGCGGCCTGAAATATTACACCCTGGCATTCATCATCGCTCGCCAGGAGGGCAGTGGAAAACAAATCCACTATTTTCCCCAACCCGCATGGGACGGCCATACGCCGATGGGAGAGAATTTCTACAAAGATCAAATCGATGCCATCCGCAACCGCGGCGGCGATGTCATCGTCTCCTTTGGCGGCGAAGCCGGCCGCGAACTCGCCATCATCGAAACAGATCCCACAAAACTTCTCGCTCTCTATCAACAAATCCTCGGCCGCTACCATTTCACCTGGCTGGATTTCGACATCGAAGGCTCCAACCTCGAAAAAAATCCCCAGGCCAACCAGCGCCGCAACACTGTCCTGGCCGAATTACAAAAACAAAACCCCGGCTTGCGAATCACCTACACAGTCCCCGTCGATCCCAATGGCATCTCCTCTGCCTCACGGGATCTCTTAACCGACGCCGCCGCCAAAGGCCTCAAGGTCTACTCCGCTAATTTAATGGTCATGTTCTTTGGACCTCAATTCATCCATAAAGAAAAAACCGAAGGAGAACTAGGCATCGAATCCGCCAATAAAGCCTATGAACAGATTCAGAAAATCGACCCAACGATTCGTATCGGCTTATGCCCCGCCCTTGGCGAAAACGGCTCCGACAAGGAAGTCTTCACCCCACAAGACGCCAAAACCCTGAAGATATTTGCCGATCAAACCCCTTGGATTTGCTCGCTGCACTTCTGGTCAATTAACGACGACGCAGGAAAAAAGCCGAACACGACTCCTTGGGAATTTGCAAAAATATTCGTCCCCTTCATTACTCACTAATCCGGCGCTCCGTGCAATATTTCAAACGGCATTAGTCTTTTGCCCGACGGAAACCGTGTCATACGCTCGCTCCAGCGGAAACCCAATCGGCGCCAGCAGTCGAAATGCCAGACGGCGTCGCCAATGCAGCCAATACCAGGACTGCCCCGGGATGTAGCGGCGAAAGCCAGGAATTTCCAACGATTCAAATTTTGAAACCAGCGTGACCAATCCCGCATCCTCATAAAGCGCTTTCATCCCCTCCGGATACGCCCGCCAACAGTCATACGGCGCTTCATGAAAAGGCCAACTGACCGGATTCACCGTCACAACATACCCCCCCGTTTTGCAGACGCGCGCAAGTTCTTTCATCCACACCCAAGGCTTGCGAACATGCTCAAGCACATTCGACGCCAGCACAATATCGTACTGCTCATCCCCGATCGGCAGCGTGTATTCATCCAGCATGCGATATGTCAGACGCGAATCCTCAAAAATATCGCAGGTTTCCCAAAGGATGGAGTTGTCGTTGATGTCTCGGCAATGCGTGGAGGGATGCGCATCGGGGCCGATCTCTAGGACGCGCCTGGCGGGCTTAAAGTATGAGCGGGCGTAGCGATCAAACAGGAGGCGGCTATTTGGATGCATGACGGACCTCCATCAGCCCGCGCGAAGCATATCGAGAATGACTTGTGCGACCGCAGCAGCGGCATCGGGTCGCCCGAGCTTCCGGGCGGCGGATTGCATGGCTTGGCGGCGCGTCAGATCATAGAGCAGCGACGCCAGGATGGGGGTTAGTTTTTCGGCATTCTTTTTGGAGTCGGCTTGATCGTCGAGCAGGATGGCGGCATTGGCGTCGGCGAGGACTTTGGCATTGGCGCGTTGGTGGAGGTCTTTGTGGAATGGGTAGGGCATGAGGATCGACGGGATTCCGCAGGCGGTGAGCTCGGCACAGGAACTGGCGCCGCTGCGCGAGACGCAGAGGTCGGCGACGGCCCAGACGTCGGACATGGCGGGGGTGAAGTCGATCACGCGGGCGGAGAGGTTGAGCTCGCGGTAGGCGGTGCGGACCTTTTCGCCGTGGTCGCGCCCGGCCAGGTGGAGGACTTGCCAGCCCTGGAGGTTGAGTTGTGGAAGGGAAGCGAGGACGGCGTCGTTGACGGTTTGAGCGCCTTGAGAAGCGCCGGTGATGACGAGGGTTTGCAGGGCGGGATCGAGGCCGAGGCGTTCGGTGGCGGCGGGGCGGTCGGGGAGCGTGAGGATGTCGGAGCGGATCGGGCAGCCGGTGATTTGGAGTTTGGATTGCTGGGCGGCGGGGACGTGCTGGGCGGTTTGGGCGAATTGGCAGCAGACGGATTGGCAGTAGCGGAGGAGGTATTGGTTGGCTTTGCCGGGGATGACGTCGGGGTTGAGGACGGCGGCGGGGATTTTGTGGGTGGCGCAGTATTTGACGGCGACGCCGGCAGCGTAACCGCCGAGGCCGAGGACGGCGCGGGGGTGGTGCTGATGGCGGAGTTTGCGGACGAGGTCTTTGGTTTCGCGCCAGGCGGTCCAGAATTTGAGGAGGCCTGCGACGGTGCGGACGGGGGGGATGATGGGCTGGGGGATATATGTGAAGCCGGTGGGGTCGAGGATGACTTTGTCGATTTCGCGGGTGGTGCAGAGGAAGACGGGTTGGATGTCGGGGTTGAGGGAGACGAGGGATTGGGCGACGGCGATGCCTGGGTAGAGGTGCCCGCCGGTACCGCCGCCGGCGAGGAAGATGGTGATGGGGTTGGGCATGTGGGGGAGTAGAGAGTATCGGCAAGGGGGAAGAGAAGACAGAAGGGGAATGGAGGGAAAAGCAAGGAGATGATGAAACTGTGGAGCGAATGGGTTCGTTTGGTAATACGGAAGTAGTGAGGGGAAGGTATGGGCTGGGAAAAAAGGGGCTGGGAAGGCGGATAAGGCGTAAGTGCTTGAGGGGATTGGGAATGGGATTCGAGGGTGTTGGAAAAGCGTCCCAGAACCGACCCCAAAGCAACCCCAAAGCGCCCCCAAAGCAACCTCGACTTGACCGCAAACGACACCGAATCGACATCGAATCGACCCTGTTTCGACCCGGAAACGACCTCAGTCCGACGGGAAGGGAGGGGACTGAGAAGGGGTAGAGCGGGGGCGATGGTGGTGCGTGATGGCAGGGTAGAATGGCAGATGACAATGCGCATTGAGTGCTCCTACTCATACAGGGGTGTTTGCGCGCGGGGACAGTGCGGCGCGCACACAAAAAGGCTGATGCGCGGAAAGGCTTGGGAAAGCGAGGAAAAAAATTTTGAAAAGGACGGATTTGGAAATGGGCGGTTTGCGCGCGGGGAGGTTGTGGCGCGCAACGCATGGCATTGCGGCTATTTTGGGAGCCGCATGGGGATGGCGAAGCTGAGGTGGTGGGCGATGTGGATGGCGTGGTAGCGGTCGTAGTTGGGGCGGGGGATGGGGCCGAAGAGGGGGTGGGGGGCGAGGGGGGTGGTGTGAGAGAGGTAGCGGGCGAGGGTGGAGGAGAAGCGGGAGGATTCTGTGGGGAGGTCGAGGTGGGGGGCGGGTTGGAAACGGCGGGGGAGGGGGAAGCGTTCGGGGATGCGGTTTTTGCGGAGGAGGCGGGCGAGGGCATATCGGCCGAGGGTGAGTTGGAGGGGGCGGGGGAGGGAGAGGCCGGGAAAGCCGTCGAGGGAGGAGGTGAGGGTGAAGGTGAGGTGGCTGAGGATTTGGGCGAGGGACCATTGGCCGACGGTGGTGTGGTCGGGGAGGAGGCGGGCGATGTCGGGGGGGATGTCGGAGAGGGAGGAGAAGGTGAGGGGACGGCGGAGGGAGGGCATGGAGGGATGGTAGCAGCGGGGAAATGAAAATCCGAAGCTCGAAGCTCGAAATCCGAAAGGAAAGTTGGGAGGATTTCAACGAAGCATCGTGGTTTGCAAACTTGAAAAAAGACGGGGCAGCGAGGCGTTGCGGCAATTTTGAGGGGTGCGAGCGGGATCATTATTGGAGAAAGGTGGAACGTGGATTTCGCGAAGGTGAGATCGTCATGTATTGGCCGGAGAAGGGAGGTAAGCACCAAGGTGGATCAAGGGGGCCAAGGCCACCAAAAAGAGGGATGGGGGGGCGGTCAATCGTTGGGTTGGGGCATAAATGCGCGATGATGATTGGAGATTAAGATAGGAGAGAAATCGTGGATTGCACTTGATGTCCGGGTGATGGAAGACGGGTCGGCGTGCGGCAAGACCGCTAAGCCGCAAGCGGCAAAAGTGCGGGAATTAAATGGAAAACGTATTAGTCTTTGATGGCATAGCTGAGGATCCAGCCGTCGTCGGTGCAGGCGGCGATGCCGTGGTGGCCGGCGCGGATGAAGAGGACGCGGGGGTATTGGGGGAGGCGGGTGACAAAGGCGGTGTCATCGTCGCCGGGGGGTGGTTCGCCGAGGCGGGGTGGGTCGGAGTGGCGGGGGAGGAGGGAGAGGGAAGTGCTGTTGGAACCGTAAGAGGTGCCCCAGGCGGAGAAGGAGCCGGCGCGCATAACGGCGACGTCTGGGGTGATGAAGGTGGGGAAGGTCGTGAGGGGTTGCAGATTGGAGGCGGTGAGGAGAGAGAGGAGGGTGGCATCGGGGATGAGGCGGGATTGGAGAGACCATGGGGGGATGCCGTGCTGATGGACGAGTTGGGTGATGCGGGCGCTGTAGCCGCGTTCGAACCCGCGGTACCAGATTCGGCGGTGAGGAAAGCCGGTGGCGGGATCTATGTTGGAGACGATGCGGATGCCGTCGGGCGGGTTGGGTTGGTGGGTGGCGTCGAAGTCGTCGGAGTAGAGTTGAACGGCGTGGGCGGACCAGTCGGCGTCGGCGAGTTGTCGGCCGTGGTGGTCTTCGACGGCGCGGGCGGACTGGCGGTAGGCGAAGGGAAAGAGGACGGCGAGGAGCGCGATGGCGAGGTGAGTGGAACGGCGACTGGGGAGGAAACGGCGGGTGAGCCAGGCAATGGCGGCGACGGCGATGATGTGGACGGGGACGGTGAGGATGCAGACATCGAGGGTGCCGGTCCAAGTGAAGCGATGAGGCACCATCATGATGACGGTGGCGGCGTCAACATAGGCGGTGGCGAGGGCGTAGGCGAGGAGCGGGTAACGGGCGGGCCGGGGGGAGATAGAGACGAAGAGGGGGACGGGGAAGAGCCAGAGGTAAGTCATGGCGGTCCAGAGGTGGTCGATGGGCGGGTAGCCGCGTTGGTGGATGGCGGGTTGGCAGAGGAGAGCGTAGGCGAGGAAGCCGAGGAGCAAGAGGGCGGCGGTGCGGAGTCGGTGGAGGAGTGGGGTCGGGTAAGCGGGGGCGTAGTCGAGGATCTCGGGCAAGGTGCTCCTCGTCGTGTCAAAGTGCAATATTATAGTGGTGGGGGCGCGTGGCCCTCGAATTTTTTTATTAAAAACGCGGGCGAGACGCCCGCGTCACATCAAAATTCACAGGCTCTCGGGTCACGAGGCGAGTTGGGGCATCAGGGGGGAGCTAGAGGCGAGAGGGAGTTCGTCTTCCTGGGTGTGGCGAGTGATGGAGAGGAGGAGGCCCAGGGCGGCGCAGGTGATGACGAGGCCGGAACCGCCTGCGGAGATGAGGGGGAGGGAGAGGCCTTTGGTGGGGACGGAGACGGTGGCGACGGCGAGGTTGATCATGGCCTGGAGGCCGACCATGGCGCCGATGCCGAAGGCGAGGAGTTTGGCGAAGGGGTCTTTGTGGGAGCGGATGACCTGCCAGACGACGTAGATGAGAGCGAGGTAGAGGCCTGCGGTGAGGATAGCGCCGAAGAGGCCTAGTTCTTCGCAGATGACGGCGAAGATGAAGTCGGTGGTGTCTTCGGGGAGGTAGCCGAGTTTTTGGATGCCGTTGCCGAGTCCGCGGCCGGTGAGGCCGCCGGTGGAGAAGGAGAGGAGGGACTGGATCATGTGATAGCCTTCGCCTTGGGGGGAGGCCCAGGGGTTGAGGAAGGCGGTCATGCGTTTCCAGCGATACTCCTTGTGGCGGACGAACCAGAAGGCGACGGCGAGGCCTGGGGGGATGATGACGGCGAGGTGCCAGAGTTTGGCGCGGCCGGCGATGAGCATGCAGAGGGTGCAGACCCCAATGAGGGCGGCGGTGCCGAAGTCCTGGATGACGATGAGGAGGCAGATGAGGATGATGGGGACAAGGGAGAGGAGGAGGCCTGTGAATTTGTCGAGATTGACGGGACGGCGGGTGAGGAACCAGGCGAGGAAGATGACGACAGCCCATTTGCCGAGTTCGGAGGGTTGGAGTTGGGCGACGCCGAGTGGGAGCCAGCGGCGGGCACCGTTGACGGTGATGCCGACGTGGGGGACCAGGACGGCGGCGCAGGTGAAGAGGGCGACGAGGACGATGGCGACGACGGGGTGGAGGATGGAGAGGGGGCGGTTGAGTTTGCGGTAGTCGAGATGGCCGACGACGAGATAGGTGAGGAAGGCGACGACGGCGAACTCGGCGTGCTTGGTGCCGAGGGAGTTGAGGTGCCAGGCGGAGTCGCCGGTGACGGCCATGGAGGCGGACTGGACCATGATACAGCCGAACGCCAGGAGCGCAAGTACAATCAGTGTCAGAAGATCGCGAAGGCGAAGATGATAAATGGAGAAGTCCATGGAAGGGTTTATCGGACGCTTTGAGCCTTGGGGATGAAAAGAGGATTTTAGCAGGAAGATTCGTGGAAGAAA
Source organism: Tepidisphaeraceae bacterium (assembly GCA_035656825.1). Classification (GTDB taxonomy): domain Bacteria; phylum Planctomycetota; class Phycisphaerae; order Tepidisphaerales; family Tepidisphaeraceae; genus DASRRR01. Next base: position 22,774 of record DASRRR010000129.1, read on the forward strand.
TACAGCGGGGCCGATAAGTTTAAGACGGTTATTTTTGGAGATTTCACGGATGAAACGGGTTCTGGTTTGGTCGGCTTTGTTGGTTCTGGCGAGTGTTGCGCATGCGGGTCTGGAGGGGGATATTCAGAAAGTGCTCGACGATAAGTCCATGCACGGCAAGGACGTCGGCATCGAGATCGTCCGGCTGACCGATGGCAAAGTGATTTACGCCAAAGACGCCACGACCCCGCGCCGGCCGGCGAGTAATCTGAAACTGGTGACGACGGCGGCGGCGCTGAATACATTGGGGGCGGATTTTAAGTTTCGCACCAAACTCATTTTACGAGGCAGCGATTTGATCCTGGTCGGCGACGGCGATCCTTCGCTGGGGGATGCGGAGATGTTGGAGGGGACGGGGTGGGGGACGACGACGGTTTTTCAGCATTGGGCGGCGGAGCTGAAGAAACGGGGGATTACGAATGTGAATAATGTGATTGTGGATGATTCGGTTTTTGATGACGTATTTTTGCATCCTAAATGGTCGGCCAGCCAGTACATGCAGCCGCACTCGGCGGAGGTTTGTGGGATTGCGCTCAATGCGAATCTGATCAATGTGAACGTGAAGCCTGGCAAGGGTGCGGCGGTGGTGACGTTGGACCCGGCGAGCCGAAGTGTTGAGGTGCAGAACAGTTGCGTGACGGGGCGGGCGAACCGGGTGGTGGTGACGCGCGAGAAAGATGACTCGACGCTGGTCGTGAAGGGGGAAGTGAAAAGTGCGGGGATGTATCAGGTGACGGTGCATGATCCGGCGATCTTTGCGGGAGGGGCGCTGGCGGATGTGTTGGCCGGGCAAGGGGTTGAGGTGAGCGGGAAAGTGATTCGGCAGCGCGGGGCGGGGAGCAGCGGCGGGACGGTGGTGGGGGTGAATGAGACGGGGCTGGTGGCGGTGGTGTCGCATGCAAATAAGGTGAGCCAGAATCTTTATGCGGAGAGCATTTGTAAGCGGCTCGGGCATGCGGCGACGGGTGAGCCGGGGAGTTGGGCGAATGGGACGGCGGCGGTGGGGGCGTATTTGAAGAAGATTGGAGTGGGGGATGGGGAGTTTAAGTTGAATGACGGCTGTGGGTTATCGCGGGAGAATGGGGTGTCTCCTAATGCGGTGTGTAAGGTGTTGGAGGCGAACTTTGGGGGGGGGAAGAGCGATTATTTGAAGAGCCTGGCGGTGGGCGGGGTGGATGGGACGCTGGAGCATCGGTTTACGCAGAAGGATTTGAAGGGCAAAGTGTTTGCCAAGACTGGGTTTATCGAGGGGGTGTCGGCACTGTCGGGGTACCTGGATGGGCGGGATGGGAACTGGTATGTGTTTTCGATTTTGATCAACGGCATCCCGGCCAAGTCGAATTCGATCTACAAAGATCTCCAGGAAAAGATCGTCCGGGCTGTGAATAATCCTTCGAAATAGTGACGAAAGTCGTACAAAAGTCAGCGGATTCTCACGAAAAAGTCATTAAAAACTTTGATTTTTTCCGGCAGTTTGGGCAAGAGATCAGGCCATGGCGTCGTCGATGGCTTTGGCGACTTTGGTCATGTTTTGGTTGTTGCGGGTGATGGAGAAGGATTCGCAGATGGTGCGGGCGGCGTCGAGGCGGATGCGCGGGTCGGCCCAGTCGGAGGGGGCGAAGGTCTGGTCGGGGTGACGGTGGCCGCGGACGGAGGCGACGAATGAGCCGTCTTCGGCTTCGGCGGGGGTGATGAGGATTTCGGCGGTGCCGATGCGGAGGGATTGGGGGGTCATGGGGTCCTTTCAAAGGGAATAAAAAGCGGATGAATATTCAACTCAACAATTCGGTCAATCAACAATGCGGATGAGCGCAACTGGAATCGGGACAAAATATTTTTCTTCGTCTAAAAACGACTCAGCACCAAACCGGCTTACCGATTCGATCCAAATCAGGAATCTCATTCCAGCATTCCGGGCCGCAGTGATCTGACTTATATCCGTCGTACCATTAAATGCCCCTTTAATAGCATGCTGTTCTAAGCAGCAAATAAACTTGTGAACTTCTGCAGCGTCTGCTCCGTCGCCATTTAAAGGAACAGGCTCAATCTCATCGATAAGTTCTGAAAAAGAGTAATATGTAAGAAAAGGTCGCGGTTTCGGTTGCGCAATATTTTCAGCTTCACGAAGAGGATGTGTACAGAAGAGTAGCCATTTTGCATTCTCAAGAAATTTAACTTCATTATTAAGAGAATCGCGTGGAATAGAAAGGAAATCAGCTTCATCCGCTCGTGCAATTCCTTGAAATAATTTCCCTAGAAGATCAGACTCATTGTATGGAATGATGCACGGTCTGTCATGGCGATTAGTAGAGTTAATCCACGGTGGCATTCCAGCTAGGCGAAGTCGGCTCCCGCTATCCTTGGGTCCAAATATTAAAAACTCCGGATCAAATACCATCTCTTGCTTGATCTGATTGTTTTCGATTCGTGCAATCTTAGAATTCGTTTGTTCCATGCGAGTTACATCTCCGAAGACAGGTCGGTTCCATGCAACTGAATCGAATTGAAATTTAATGCCGTACATTGCGTCATCAGAGAATCCCATGGATTGCCAGACTCCGAGCCTGATCGCCAGATCATCACGGCTAAGAACCTGCGCGTGATCGAGTGTCGTTCGGATTTGGGCAAGCTGCTCATCCATTTTTTCGTTATCGTTTGCTGCCTTCTTAAGAATATCCCCGACAACCGCTTCTTCGTTGTCTTCAATCGCCTGCTCTAATCGAGTCTCTTCCTCTTCGGTTAAGGATCCAAGAATTCGATTTTTCAACGCCTCGTCGTCAATACCCAATTCGGCAAACTTTACTTGAAGTGTGCCGTCTCTCCGTTCTTCATGAGTGCCTGTGAGAATTAAATAATAGGCAACAACATCTGTTACTTGTCCGAGACGTGCCACACGGCCATTTCGCTGCATAAGGGTTGCTGGAGACGAACTGAGATCCCAATGAATCACTTTGCTCGCAATTTGCAAATCGAATCCTTCATCCGCTGCAGACGTAGCAACGAGAATCCTGGCGTTCATGCGTGGATTCTGCAAATCAGCTACGGCTTGATTACGAGCGGCTTTGCTCATACTTCCAACAAGTACACGGCATGTGCTTCCAAGTGCCCCCTGAAGTATCTCACATGTTTGCAAACTTTCGGTGAACAACAGGAAGCGGTCATTTGGGTGTTTTCGTAGCAGTTCAGTCAGCCATGCCAATTTCGCATCTTCAGCACCTCCTTCAATTTCGCCTTTCATGCCAAGATCAAGCAGTTGTTCTGCAAGATCAACTAGACGTGAAATTTCTTCCTGATTGGCTATCCAATTGCTCGCCTCAAGAACTTCTTCTCGCATTATTCTTGAATATTTATGGATGTCAGTTAAAACGCCAGGTTGAGCAAGGCTAGTTGCAGCAAACTCAAATCCGTCGCTGGGGAAACGTACTGTGGCGTGACCCGTATTTGACTGCGAACTATATTTGGCAATTCTCTGAGAGATTTTTCTGATTAGCTTTCGTAGTCCTTCCGTTCCTGGCTCGCTGTCGTTTCTGTACTCCTCTTGTGTACTCCATTGGCAGTGGCGCACAGCCCAACTAAAAAGCCAGCAAGCGCCAGCAATGGAACTGCTTGTCAATTTTTTCTCTAACTGTGCAATTGCAAAGCCTCCAAAGCTTTGACTGTGAGAGCGAGCAATTATTTTCACTGATTCTTTAACTGACGAAAGAAGTTCTAAAAAATGCTTGCTAGGCCTGGGTAAAAATGGCGTCTCAATTTGATCTTCCAAAATTTGATGGGGCCTCTGGATCGTTAGATTTGGGAAAATGCGATTTCCCGACCAAGAACGTACCCCTTCATCACTTTGCCTGCGCCAAACAACACTTGCCGGCGATCCTTCACGCAAAATCGCTCGCAGATCACCGCCATGCACATTTGCCCCAAACGCATCAAATTTTTGACCATCCGATTGATCTACGCCATCAGTAAGTAGCCTTAATAAATTTACGAATTGAGATCGAGATCTGAATGGGGTGGCGCTCATTAGAATTCCGAGCTCTGGTGGCTCAGAACCAGCCCAAAAACATCCTGACAGTAACTGCTTAGCTGCCATGTATGTTTGCGTTACTACCTGTCGATGAATCTCTACACCGGCTAGGTCGCCATCGCTAGCTGCATGATGGCATTCATCAATAATAATGATCTGTGGATGAACTATAGAAGGAAGATGTTTTTTTTGGCTCTCAGTGGCGTACAATCGCGCCGCATGCATACTTGCGACATATACGCCATTGATATTGCCCTTTCCATACTGTCGGAATGAAGAAACTGTGTCCACGATATGGGTGCCATCAATGGTGCCCGAAAGAACATTTCTAAGCTTCTCAGCAGCATCGTCGACCAGCCCGCCTGAGGTAAGATACAAGCAGCGGAACCCATCCACCTGTCCGCGCGAAAGCAAGATATCTCGGAGGATCAATCCAACTTCAATGGTCTTTCCAAGCCCGACCTCGTCCGCGATAAGATAGCGGCGCAAACCTTCGTGTTTCGGGGTTTTTCTAACGAATTGTTGTAATGCCAACTGATGTGGGAAAGGATCTTTATCATTCGTTGACAGACGGCCCGAAGAGATGTTGGCCAATAACTCAAGCGCACCTAGTCGCATGATCGTGTCGTGATCGGTTGAAAATGTTGATCCGTCTTCGCTTTCGAGTACGCCTTCTCCTGGTCTATATGCTCTCCCCTCTTTTAACCGCTTAATTGTTGTAGGATGACGTTTTCCAAATTCACCCTGGAAGTCACGAACTTTCGCCCACGGAAACATTCTGCGGGGTATCGCGTGATCTTCCGCAGCTACAGTATAGGCATAATGAACTACCCCGTTTGAATTCGGATCTGACGTATTGCAAAAAAATAAATCGACGGCATCACCTTCGAAATTCGGTATAGGAAATATTTTGTATGCCATATAATTTCTTGCTCCCTACGTGCTAAAAAGAGAATGCGTCATGTTTCGCTTAAATTTTTGCTGTGGCTCTAGCAGAATAGCTGCATTAAATATTAATGCATTATATCTGGCTTTAATATCTTTTTAAAAATCGATGAAAGTGGCGAATTTTCCGAATTGACAGCCCGCAGAAGATTCGTTGAAGGATGATTCTACTGGTAGGAGAGGCAGAGTTCGAGGATGTGAGAGATAAAGTGCCAGAAGACGTCGAATTTTTCCAGCAATCAGTGAAGTCCTAAGAAGTCATGAGCCTAATGTTACATGATAGAGGAGGATAGAACCCACCGAGCGCGGTCGGTGGGCTTTGGGGGTTAGGTTGGGTTTTTGGGGAGGTGGGTGAGGAGTTCGTGGATCAGGGGGAGTTGGGCGGGGAGGATTTTTTGGGTGGTGGTGGGGAGGTCGAAGTATTGGGCATGGTCGATTTCGGGGATTTGGATGTATTGGTTGGAGCGCGGGGGGTATTGCAGGGAGATGGTGTTGGATTTGAAATGGGTGAGGTCGAGGTCGGCGCGGGCAGCGAAGGCGTGGACGGTTTTGCCGGACTTTTGGCGGATGGGGGTGAGGGGGAGG
>DASRRR010000130.1:0-27636 GCA_035656825.1 Tepidisphaeraceae bacterium
CACTCTCGCCAAACTCACCGCCAAAAAACTCACCGCCCCCCACCTCCTCAAAACCCTCTTCCCCCACAAGCCCTAACCCCCTCTCGTTTTCCCTACTCCCATGTGGCACTGGTTGCTCGCAACCAGTGCCATTCTTCTTTAAATACACCCCCCCGCCAAAAGCATTACACTACAAATTGCTGGGTCGGCGTAAAGTTACAACGAGATACACCCCGTTGGGAAAATGACGACCAGAAGAAATCAAAGGTGGATGCCACCCTTGAATTGGCGCGAATCACGCGGCTTTAGATAATTGTTTCTTTTCAACAGCAGCGACAAATTCCATCAGCGCCGCCAGCTCAATCGGGAAAAAATGGCGCACAATCGAGGCGGCCGGAAGAGGAGCCTCCCCGGCGGGGTCTTTTCCAGTAAGCCAGAAAACGGGAAAGTCGCGCCGGCCAGATTGCTGGCAGGCTTCACTGATCTCCATTGCGGAAAATCCCGAGGAGCATGGCGAACGAGCAATTACCACCAAGCCTTCAGCATCACCGGCGAGCGAGCGCGATAATGTTGTATCGACTTCAATCTTGGCCACCGCTCCCAGCGCAGCCGCGATCGGATCATACGAGGAAAATGCAGCTTCGCGAACAATTCGGATCGTTGCGTTCGAACGCGGATAGAGAGGCGTCATGAGTTCTGATGCCTCCTTGGACGAGATCGGACCCAGAACCGAAGTGAGCGCGAAGACTTCCGAACGCATGGCCTCCAAGTCCGGGCACGACGGATTAGGGTTATTGATCGCAGCCTTGCAAACGGCTTGAGTCAGCGGAGCCACCAGAGAGGAGTTGGATGAGGCCAGCAACGCTCCGTTTGCGTAAAAATTGGCGACCGTGAGGATCTGCGCCAGCGGATGCTTGGGCATGTCGCCTCCCTTGGCTTTATAGGTCGCCTCGATCGGCTCGCGGATCGCGTCGGGCAGCCCGATCTGCCGCAGAAGCGCCAGGACAAGCTCGGATTGGCTCATGCCGATGAGATGACGCTCAACTTCGTCATAAGACCGGCCAGTCTGCGCCGTGAGTTTGAGAATTTGATGATATTCAGTCGCGAATTGGGTTTGGAATAGGATCTCCCCGAGATCATGGCAGAGGCCCACGAGATAGGCGATCCCCGCGTCGTCTGGCTTGGATGCGGCGCAGAGCCGCTCGCACAACTGAGCGACCGCAAAGGAGTGCTGCCAATGCCGGATCGGATTAAATCCATCTCCCGGAGTGGAAGGAATAGTATCAAAAATCCCCAGCGCCGCCGCCACATTGCGAACCGTGGTGCATCCAATATTGCGAATCGCGTCGTGGATGGTTGTAACCACCCCGCGGCTGGACGTATACGCGGCCGAGTTGGCGGCGTGAAGGACTCGCGCCGAAAGCATCGGATCGCGGGAAATCAACGAAGTGAGTTGCTGCGTATCGGTTCGCGGCGAACTGGCTACTGAAATAACCTGCGCAACCGTGCCCGACAACGCTCGGCCGGCCAGGACGCGGGTTGCACGCTCAATACATTGCTCGGCCGTCAAAATTGGAGAAATCGACGATAGTGAAATCGACATCGAATTGTCAGCGCCCGGCACGACGTCACCAGGATCAGCACTTGATGAATCTGGCAAGTTGGAATCGACCGCCAGCCAGCGCTGGACGCGTTCGACCAGAACTTCAGGAGAGAATTTTGACTTGAGGAGATATTCTGCGGCGCCGAGCATTTTGGCGCGCACAATGTTTTCGCGCTGCGTGTTGCCGGTAAGGACAATGACCGGAATTTTCTTCCACTGTTCCTGTCGGCGGATCTTCTTAAGGAAACCAATTCCATCCAGCTTAGGCATTTCAATGTCCAGGATGACCAGGTCCACCCTGTGCCCTGCCAGCAGTGCCAGACCTTCCAATCCATCCGATGCTGACAGGATCTCGTGATCTTTGACGCGCAGCGAGCAACTAGCAGTCTCGCGCCAGAACGGAGTGTCATCAATAACTAAAATCAAACTCATGACAGTCTCTCTCCGAAGCATGAATGCGGAGAATCCAGGCTGAAAATGTAACTCTATTTCACCCATCGGGGCGATCTTTAGCCGAGGTAAGAAAAATATGGCCCGTTTTTTAACGAAAAATCCGGCAAAGATCGGGCCTCTAAACGTGACATCCATGGATGTCACGTTTGAATTCCCCTTACTTTTTACGCCCACGTTCGCCAGCAATGTAGCAAACCAACCCGCCACACAGCAGTGCCACGGATGCAGGTTCAGGAACCGGTTCAAACGCAATAAAATTAGGATTGCTGATCACCGTCCCAAACGAACTCACCGTCAAACCATCCGGGCTGACCATGCTGATTTCATCAGTACCATAGTCCGCCACGTAAAGATTCCCACTCCCGTCAAACGCCAATCCATGTGGGCTTGAACCCGTCGGCAACACCGCAAAGACGCTGACCACGCCATCAGGCGTGACCTTGCTGATCTCATCTAAATTGCTCTCGGCCGCATAAAGATTTCCATTGGAATCAAACGCCAGCCCACGCGGCATACCCGTCGCCGGCAAGTTCGCAAAAATACTCACCACCCCACCGGGAGTAATTTCACTGATCTGAGATCTTCCGCCCGAGTCTGTCGCGTAGAGATTTCCGTTGCTGTCAAACGCCAAGCCGACCGGCGCATGAACCGTCGCAAACCGGCTCACCGTCCCGCCCGGAGTAATCTGGCTGATATGATCAGAATTGCTATCCGCAGCATAAAGGTTGCCATTGCGATCAATCGCCAGCCCAAATGGCTGCGAATTTGCAGGCAGCGTAGCAAAGAGGCTCACCGTCCCATCCGGCGCGATCCGAGTGATTTCATCTGTATTAAAATCAGCCGCATAAAGATTGCCGCTGCCGTCAAAAACCAACCCATGCGGACTCGGCGTATCCGGCAGCGTGACAAACGGACTGACCACCCCGGCAGAGCTGACCTGCACAATACTTGCATTGCCGCTGGAAACATACAACACCGCCGCTGAAGCAGGCATTGTTGCGCATAAACTCATTAAAAAGATTGAAAGAAAACGCATATACCCTCCTAAAAAATCCATACTATCGATCCAAACAAATAGGGCAACAATTATTAAATTTTCTAAATGATTGCTCGGCATATCTTGCCAAAAACGCAATCATCCCGCTTCTGTTAGCCGGCTTGCTTGCGAAACGCTTATCTAACAATCCAATAGTTCGTAAACACTGATTCCAATGTGAATAAACGCGTGTGGTATGCTTATCATGCCAATATAGATCATGAGTTTTGCCGGAGAAGCACAATGCCGCCGCCAGACGATCGCCAGCCGCGCAACCCCACCCAGGCCCAGCGCGAATCCCTCGCCGGCGACGCCTCCTCCCGCCGCGGCGACCTCCGTTCCGCCTGCGCCCACTACCAGCAAGCCATCCACCTCGACCCCGAAAACCCCCACTACCATTTCCAACTCGGCGCCATGCAATGGGGTCTAAACCTCCCGGGTGCCCCCAATACCTTCCAGCGCGCCATAGAACTCAACCCCAATTTCGCCACCGCCCACGCCGCCCTCTCCGCCTGGTCCCTCCAACACGGCCAAATCGCCCAAGCCGACCAATCCAGCCTCCGCGCCATGCAAATCTCCCCCAGCGATCCCAGCGTCATGCAATCCCGCGCCAGCGTCCTCGAAGTCCTCGGCGACCTCGACCAAGCCTGGACCCTCGTCGAAAAACTCGTCGCCAACAACATCGTCCCCATCCCCATCATCCGCCTCTACGGCCGCATGGCCCGCTATCGCGACCGCCAGCCCCAGGCCCTCTCCCTCATCGCCGCCCAACTCTCCTCCCGCTCATGGCGACCCATCGATCAAGCCCGCCTCCACCTCACCGCCGCCGACCTCCTCGACTCCCTCGGCCGCTACGACGAAGCCTTCACCCAGGCCCAGCTCGGCAATCAAAAAATGGCCGTCCCCTACGACCGCGGCTCCCATCAGCACACCTTCGACGCCTTCATCGCCTACTTCACCCGCGACCGCATGCGCTCCCTCGCCCAGTCCACCAACCACAACCCCGCCCCCATCTTCATCGTCGGCATGCCCCGCTCCGGCACATCCCTCGTCGAACAAATCCTCGCCTCCCACCCCTCCGTACACGGTGCCGGCGAACTCACCTCCATCTCCCAACTCTGGGAAAAAATCCTCACCACCCTAAACAGCACCGACGACCAATACCCTGCCTGCCTCGATCATCTGACCACCCAGCAAGCCGACACCCTCAGCCGCGAATATCTCGATACTCTCCAATCTCTCAACCCCGCCGCCCTGCACATCATCGATAAAATGCCCCTGAACTTCCTCCACCTCGGCCTCATCGCCCTCCTCCTCCCCGGCTCCAAAATCATCGACTGCCGCCGCGACCCCCGCGACACCTGCCTCTCCTGCTTCTTCTCCATGTTCGAATCCGGCAACGACTTCAAATACGACCTCTCCACCTGCGCCCACTTCTACACCCAATACAGCCGCCTGATGATCCACTGGAAATCCGTCTTGGATCTCCCCATTTTAGAAGTCTCCTACGAAGCTCTAGTCCAAAACCAGGAATTCCAAACCCGCCAAATGCTCAATTTCCTGGGATTAGACTGGCATCCAAACTGCCTTCAATTCCACAAAACCAGCCGCCCCGTCACCACTTCCAGCCGCCAACAAGTCCGCCACCCCCTCTACACCTCCTCAATAGGCCGCTGGAAAAACTACACCCCCCACCTCCAGGAGCTGAACAAACAACTCCAGGAAAACGGAGTGGAAATCGAAACCAGCCTCCCTCATTAATCATCAGACCGACTTGGCTTTGGGATCAGGATCAGATTCGACAGATCTCGCCAGAGTCATGTACCTTAACCGGGTATGCAGACCTATATCCGCATTCATCTGATGCGCATGATCTTTGCGCTTGCCGGTGCTGCCGCCCTGATCATGCCCTCCGCGATCGCTTGGAGCGCACCTCCCGACCTTCATACCGTCGTGTCTGAAAAAGACGGCATCGTCCACGTTCAATACGCGTCGGCCGGCTCGGTCGTGGGAGTTTCAACCGATAGTGCGCCAGCCGGCGTGGAAATCCTTCTTCCAAAGGGCAACCCCGCTCCTGTCCGATTCGATAAAACAACAGATCATGGCAGTGTCATTGAATTGGGGCCGACAAAAATCGGATCGCTTACAGTAAGACTTCGGATCACACAGCGCACCCCCTCGCTGATCGAACGCACGTTGGAAGTAACTGCCGAAAAGGCACAGCGCTGCACCTTTATATTTCCGCTCCAAACCACGCTGAAAGGTCAATTCGCTTCTTTCTCCGGCCCGGCAACCAATCGCACGCTTTACGATACAGTTCGCGGGTCAGCACACACCGAAACCTTTCCCGTCGCCATGTGCCGTACATCCAATCGCGTCTTCGGCATCGCCGCCGATTCTCCGGCATTATGGGAAAACCGCTGCCAAGTGATGGTCGATCCCGAAGCACAGCAGATGGCGATTTTGACCGGCGACGGTCGCGCCGCCTATCCACTGGTCATTAAGCCCCCTGAAGACGCGCGAGATACTTATCAGTATCAAATGGACGGCTGGCAATCGCTGGCCGCAGGTGAAACACGGCGTTTCACGACCTGGGTTTATCTCAGTGCCGCCGATAATCAATACGACGCCCAGGTCGCGTTTCATCTGGCCGTGGCAAACGCCAAAGGATGGAATTCGTCCGGCTTGCAAGCGATTCTCCGCAACACCTCATATTATTTGTTGCGCCGCAACCTCATGTGCGACGAAAACAATCAGCCCAGGAGCGGCAAATATATCTTTGTTTCCGGAATGAGTTACGGGTGGAAGCAGTGGGTGAGCGCCGGGATCTTCTCCGCACTCGGTTTGAACGACCCGGAAAAAACGATTGAGGCATATCGCGCGGTTTTCTGGAATCGCATCGATTATGAAGGCAATGCACAGCTTTATTTAATCTGGGCAGTGCTCGCCAAACGAGCAGGTGAAGAAGTGAATGATATGCTGGATCGGAAAGCGTACGCATTTCTTCGCGAACATGAGAAGGATGGATTTTACGTGCCCCCTTCCTTGCCGGGATCACCAAGCCCGAAGGGCTGTAAAACGTACATGGATCAACTGCACTACGAGGACGGCGACGCGCCCGCCAGCGACCAGGGGTTTGAATGTGGGGCGATGATGGCAGCCAAAGAATTAAGGCTCGGGGCCACCGATGAAGATATCGAGCGGACGATCGCAGCCTATCAAAGCATATTTAACGCCAAGAAAGGATTCATGCCTACAAGCATGAAACAGCAGGAAATTCTCGGTCAGGATACGCTCTACGGGGCGACGTTGACCTATGCCGTCTTTGGCCGAAAAGTGTTGACCGACGAGCAGGTGCTGACGCACTACCGAACCTCGGAGAAAGCCAAGTCGCGGTTTGGACTGCGCGTTATTTCAGCGGCCGATGGGTCGCTATTGCCGGGGAATGATGGTTCGTATTGTTCGGGGGGATCATGGTTTTTCTGCGATACGGGAAACTATCTTCTGGCCGGAGTGCACGGTTTGAATGCCGCAGAAGTAGATGAAAAGTTGATTGAGCGCATCAAGCTGGAGCTTGTCAGGCATCCGGCGTTTAATGAAGATATCAACACCGTTACCGGCGAGCCGCATGGCAATACGCCTTATGCCGATTACTCCGCGTATCTTTGGCTTCGCAACGAATTACGTCAACGAGCCGGGCAGAGTGGAAGCGATCCGGTAGAAGAAGCGATTGACCGGAGGCTGGGTGTCGTGAAGGAAAATGGAGCGTTAATATTGAGCCATGACATCCATGCCAACTGACGGATGGGTTTGGTCATCCCATTAAAAATGCAAAGAGTGAGGCTTGATATGGAAAAAGTAACACGTCGGGATTTTCTCGCGGGTGCGGCGCTGGCATCTGTGGCGGTAACAACGAAGTGGGGATTCGCGAAGGATGCGAGTGATGGCGGAGGTGGTTCGGCCCGATTTTTTTTCACATCCGAAGGAAAGACCGGGATGATGAACGCCGATGGGACCGGCCTGCGCTGGTTCGATTTTAAAGTCGCCAAACAGGTCAGATGGCAGCCGTTTGGTTTTTTGAGTGACGGGCGCGTGTTGTTCCTGAGCCTGGAGCAGCAGCCGGGGAAATCGTTTGAAGAGTTCTATTATCAGACGCCGACGCATATCTGGATTTATGATCTGGATAAAGACAAGTTGACCGAGGTGGCGAATCGCGATCGGCTGTCTACGTTTTATGGCGGCGGGCCGGTGATCAATGACAAGCGATTTCTCATGCAGGTCGTGCGCAAGGATAACACACAGATTTACAACATGAATCTCGACGGATCGGATGCCAAAGAGTTCACCCGCGCCGGGGAAGGTTTCCCATACGGCTTGTGCGCCAGCCCGGATGGAAAACGCGTCGCGTTTCATCTGGCCACTTCGGTCGGGTATCAAGTTTGGGTAAGCGATGTTGATGGTGGGAATCGCGTGAAAGTCGCCGCCGACCCGGAGCATTTGTATTTCGGGCCGAGATGGTCAACGGATGGCCAGTGGCTCTTCTTTCATGATTGCCTTCATCTTCAGAATCCGGGGCATGATTGGGCGGATCTCTATTTATGCCGGCCGGATGGGTCGGAGAAAAAATTGCTGACCAAAGGACAAGGGCTCTGGTTTGGAACCAGTTATGGTGTCCCCGACCACCACGCGGGCGGTTCCGAGACGATGTACTGGACGCACGATGAAAAGATTCTTTGCTCGTGCCGGCTGCCGGGTTCGAAAACGGCGTGGGAGTATCAGCCGCAGCATCCCAATGGGGATCATTTCAATCGCGATTACAAGCCGGCTGGTGCCCGTGGCGGCACGGAAATCTGCAAGATCGATCCGCATGATGGATCGGTGACGAAAATCACCCAGCCAGGAGAAGGGACCTGGGATTTCCGCGCAAACGAATCCCCGGATGGCAAACAGATCGTTTTCTCCCGGGCAAAAGTCGGCGAGTGCCCCGCGATATGGATGATGAATTCCGACGGCACAAACCAGCGCGAACTAACGCAAGGCGTAAACAACTTCGGCGCCGATCACGGACGCTGGGTGCCTCGTGGTTAGGCAGGGCGCATGCGAATTGCCATCAATTAGACTGAAATGGTGAATAATCGAAAATTCTTTTGTTCATTAATCCTATGCTCACTATGATCGCCACCGAATCATTTCCATCGGGTTGTAGTCCGGTGAATACGGAGGCAAGTGCCCTTGGAATTCCCCTGCACATGTGTCCATGGCCGTCAATCCACAATAAACTCTTTAGAGTTTGCACTGAGCCCACCGTCTTTCGCCAGCAGCCTATAGAAGCCGGCGGCTTGGATCGACAAACCCGCGAAATCCGCCAAACCATCATCGACCTCTTCGCTCAGAACGCCGGCCAGCTTGCCCGCCCCCAGACTCAACTTGACGCTGGAATGATTATTCGTGGCAAGATTGCCATACGCGTCAAAGACTGCAACTTTGACATTAAACGCTTGCCCATGATCGACGTTCACAGGCTCCGGCTTGAAAACAACCCGCTCCGCAGCCGCGGGCTGAATAACAAACGGCGCAGACTCGGCCGCTGCGAAATGAGCATCGGTCGCTTTCAAAGTAAACGTGCCCGCCTTCTGGATCGATAGATCGCTGAACGTCGCCACGCCGTTTTTCAACATCGCGCTGATCGGGCCAAACAATTTGCCGCCCGCGCCGATGAGCTTAAGCGTGACGACAGAGTTGTTGTGTTTGAGACGATTTCCCAAAGCATCGTCGGCATACACGATAATAGACGGCTTGATAGTCTTCCCCGCGACCGCACTGGCCGGTCCCCGGACAAAGACCAGATACGGGCCGCTCAGCGCGGGAGCGGAGAGGGTGACACCGTCATCCGGGTCTTGTGAGACAGCGGGCTCTGCACTGATCGGCAGAGAAGCATCGACAGAAGTGGGCGAAGCGTGGTTGGCCGTCGAATCGGCGTTGTCCAGCAGCACATAATCCGCCGCATTGATCACATTATCATAGTTGAAATCGCCGTTCTGCCAGCCGGCCAGATGCTTGGCGCTGCCGCGATCAATCAGCGCGTAATCGTCGCCGTTGATCCGGCCGTCGAGGTTGGCGTCTCCGAACAGCGTCGCCCGGAAGGTAATGCTTTGTCCGTTGTCGATGTAGCCGATTCCGGTGGAGTGCGTGGAGTCGGAAGCGGCGACCGAGCTGGTAATGCCGGTGCCGGTCCAGGAGCCGCTTGCGTAACCCGTGCCCAGTAGCGGCAAGATTGAGCTCATCGGGTCGCTGCCGCTGCCATAGTGGATGATGAGCGTGCTATTTCCAATATCGAGCGTGCCGCCTGCGCCGATGATGAGTTGACTCGCGCTAAACGGATAACCTCCCGCCGGCAGCACGACGGTTTTATTAGTTGGAACGATGACCTCATCAAGGTTATACCCCAATTCATAAGCCCCCATGTCCACGATGGCGCCGGCTCCGTTGTTAGCGCCGGGGAAATCGAAAAAGCGCGGGTTGCCGTCGAAATCAGTCGTTACGCCCACCGGCACCGCGGCATTGCTGCCGACATCGATGGCCGGGGAAGTGAATTGCAGGTGCAGATCGCCGTAATCGGTTGTGCCATTCGTTCCCACACTGCGGATGAACATCGGATCAGCGTTGATGTTCCCCGTGCCTGCGTGGCCGCCGGCGATGTCGCTATACGTGATCGTGACCGTGCCGGTGATTTCTGACGAAGCGGTATCGCCCCAGAGGATGCAATTGGTTAATGTCGCGCCTCCGCCATATATTCCGCCGCCGCGTGCGGCTGTATTTCCGCTGATGGTGCAGTTGATCAGTGTCTCGGTGCCGCTTACTCCGCCGCCGCTACCGTCGGCTGTATTTCCGGTGATGGTGCAGTCGATCAATATCGAGCCGGAGCCGTCTATTCCGCCACCTGCAAGGGTGGCCGTATTACCAGTGACAATGCAACCGGTCAGCGTCGGGCTCGAGTTTAGGCTTTCCATCCCACCACCATTGACGGCGCTGTTTCCGCTGAGGGTGCAATCATTCAGCGTGGGATTGGATGCGGCAGCGTCGTATAATCCGCCGCCTTTGTGAGAGGCAGTATTTCCGCTGAGGATGCAGTTGGTCAGGGTCGGCAAAGATCCATCGTTGAACATCCCGCTTCCATCGCCAGAGTACGTGAGGATGCTCCGACTACTTGTGCTATTTCCGCTGATGGTGCAGTTAGTCAGGGTCGGTGAAGAATTGTAGTTGGCCATCCCGCCACCATCGATGGCGATATTTCCGGTGAGGGTACAGTTATTAAGGGTTGGGCTGCCAGAGATGTCGAGAATTCCGCCACCATCGTAGAGGTGGTTACTAGTGCCATTGGCATTTCCGCCGATGATGGTAAATCCATTGAGAATGGCCGTGGCGTTGGTGCCGCTGCCGATGACCACATGATAGCTGTTGACGGCGGAGACTTGGAGAGTTTGGGAGGGGATAATGTTAACGTCGCTGCCGAGAACGCCGGAGAGAATGGTGGGATAGGCAGAGACATTTTGCGCAGCGGTCGGATTCACCTGGCCGGCGAATCCGCCTTCGAGATTCACGCCGTTGATAAGCTGAAATGTATCAAAGCGATTGGTATCGACCGTGGGTTTGTAGGTTCCCTGGGCCACGTTGATGGTTTCGCCGGAGAGCGCATAATCTCGCGCTGCCGCCAGGCTCGGATAGGCATCGGCCCAATCGCTGCCCGTGCCCGCGCCGGTGGCGCTGGCGTCAACATAAATGGTGCTCTGAAGCGCCCAGTGCGCTTCATACGCCCCCATGTCCACGTGCCCCCCGGCTATTCGCGGAAGGCCATCCACATCAGTGGTAACGCTCACCGCGCTGTTCGACCCGGCATTCATCACCGGCGAGGCGGATTGCAAACGCAAATCGCCGAAATCGGTCGTGCCAAGGGTTCCGGCATTTCGGATGAACTTCGGATCAGTATCGAGGTTGCCCGTGCCGGTGAAACCGCTCTGCTCGATGTCGCTATAGGTGATGGTGACCGTGCCGCTGCCAATACTAATTTCGCTTCCTCCTGTGTCGCCCCAGAGGATGCAGTTGGTTAGCGTAGGGTAAGAATAACCGTTGGCAATTCCGCCGCTATTGCCGGCCGTATTTCCGCTGATGGTGCAGTTGGTAAGCACGGGCGAGCAAAGGTATCCATTGTCCATCGCGCCGCCGACCAAGCCGGCCGAATTCCCGCTGAGGGTGCAATTGGTAAGCACTGGCGAGGAATGCAGTAGGTTGTCCATCCCGCCGCCGCCGCCACCGCTGCCCGTGACCGTATTTCCACTGATGATGCAATTGATTAGCGTCGGAGAGGAGTGATTGTTGTTGAAAATCCCGCCGCCGTCGATCGCAGCCGTATTTCCGCTGATGATGCAGTTGGTTAGGGTCGGAGAAGAGGAGTTGACGTTGTACATCCCGCCGCCGCTGCCTACGGCCGTATTTCCGGTAATGACGCAATCGTTGAGGGTCGGACTTCCGGCGTTGTCAAAGATTCCGGCACCGTCATTGTGAAAGCTAAGGTTGGTACTGGCGTTTCCGTCGGTGATGGTGAATCCATCGAGAATGGCGGTGGAATTTGTGCCGCTGCCGGTGACGACGTGGTAGCTGACGGGTGAGTCACCCGCCCCTTGTTGGCCGGAGAGGACGCTTGGGTAGGTTACTGGCGCGCGGGAATCGGGATTGGTTTGTCCGGTGCCGGCGTATCCGCCGTCGATGGCGACATAATCGAGAAGTTGGAAGGTATTCAATGTCGAGCCGGTATAGTAACTTCCCTGTCCGACTTTGATCACCACCGGATTGTTCGACGACGGGGCCAAAGCCGCCGCCGCCGAAAGACCGGATTGCAGAGTCTGGAAGGCCGTGGCCCACGACGTGCCGTTTTTCGCCCCGCCCGAGTTAAAGTAGCTGACATAGATGACCGCGCTAAGCAATTGGCGAACTTCCAGTTGCTCCACGTGAAATGACAAAGATTTGGATTTTCTCCGCATGGCCCGATTTCTCCCAGTAACCGCGAGATGACTCGGACTCAGGTGGAACAAGTGCCCCCACAAATGCCCGCAATTGCAACAGGCAAAAGAATAGTTCCTTTTTCGCCAAACGCAAGAAAAATTGTCATTTAAGCCCAGCCCCTCCGCGTGATTTTTTCATGTCCTCCCCTCTCTACCCTCCCCCCCCGCTCCGCGTCCTCCTCCACCCCAAACTGAATCCGGCGGACCTTCAGAACGCAACTCAAACAAAATAAATCTCGCCGGAACCCGTGCGATCAAAATTAATAGCATCTACTCTTATCTGTGTTCATCCGCGCCCCATCTGTGGCTAATACCTCTTCTCCAAAATCAAAGGTGACATCCACCATTACACCTCTAGACCCGCAAAATAGATCCATCTCCGCCCATCAATGATTGAAAAATTCCTTTGTGCATTAATCGCATACCCACTAGGATCGCCACCGAATCATCCGCCTTGCGATCGAACCCCGGAGGAAGAAAAACATGGCCACCCCGCAATCCATCACTCGCACGAACAATACAAACCCCTCCCTCACCCCAACCCTGCGATCGGCGAAAATCACACCCCTCATCGCCTCCCTATCCCTCCTCGTCACGCTACTTCCCCTCCCCGCATCCGCCATCCTCACCTTCACCACCATCGATGACCCCCTCGGCGTCAACGGCACCGTCGTCGACGGCGTCCAAGGCAACCAGCTCGCCGGCTACTACATGGACTCGAGCAACGTCCAGCACGGCTTCCTCTACAACGGCACCACCTTCACCACCCTCGATGACCCCCTCGCCACCTCCACCGGTGGCACCTACGTCCGCACCCTCGCCCAAGGCCTCGCCCTTGGCGCTTACACCCCCGCCGACGGACTCAAACACGGCATGATCTACAACGCCGGCACCTACTCCACCTTCGACAACCCCGCCGGCACCAAAGGCCAAGCCCTTTCCGGTGCCTCCGGCATCCAATACATCGGCAACTACTCCGACTCCGCCGGCTATCACGGCTACCTCTACAACGGCTCATCCTTCTCCGAAATCGCCGACCCCATCTCCCCCAACCAAACCGCCATCGATGGCATCAACGGCTCCACCATCGTCGGCTACTACCTCCATTCCGGCGTCAACCACGGCTTCATCTACAACGGCTCAACCTACACCACCGTCGACAACCCCCTCGCCGTCAAAGACGACCTCTTCACCGCCCTCTCCGGCAACCACATCGTCGGCACCTACGAAGACGCTGGCAGCCTCTATCACGGCTACCTCTACGACGGCACCACCTTCACCCCCGTCGACGATCCCCTCGGCATTGGCGGCACCACCCCCTACGGCGTCGACGGCAACACCGTCGTCGGCAAATACACCGACGCCAATGGCGTGATTCATGGCTTCGTCACCGTCGTCCCCGAACCGGCGATCGCTGCATGGGCGATTCTTGCTCTGGCCGGCGGGCGCAGAAAAAGAGTCTAAAAACCGAGAGGTTTTTAGGAGTTTCCGATCACTTTCGATCGACTTTCCTCTGTTTTCCGCCGGTCCCCGTAAAGTTATTTTTGACGGAAAACGATCCGGCCCTTGGTTAAATCGTAGGGGGAGAGCTCTACTTTGACTCGATCTCCGGGCAGTATTCTGATAAAATGCTTGCGCATTTTGCCGGAGACGATGCCGAGGATTTCGCGGTCGGTGCCGTCTAACTTGAGCTTGAACATGGCGTTAGGCAGCGCCAATGTGACGGTTGCTTCGACTTCGATCGGCTCGGATTTGGCCACAGCGCGGGTCTCCCGGAGTGAAATAGAGGGTCCAGTCGACTATGGTACGGGCTAGAGTCATTTGCGACAAGCACCCGGATTACATGAGATAGATAAATGCTTTTCAAAACAAAACTTGCGGCGTTTTTTCTCCTGCTGCCAACCTTGGTCAGCGCGGCGGAACCCGCAAAAACCGAGCTTTTTCCCGGTATTCTGTATTCGACTGAGACTGGGGAAAATCCTTCATTTTCATACCATATCCTTACCATTTCTCTTAAAAACCCCACCATTTCCCTCCACGTTTCCCCAGCCGGCCCGGACCCGGACGGCGACGGCCCCTGGCAAACCACGCTCCAAACCGTCCCAAAAATCGCCGAGCGGGATTCATTTGATATTGCGATCAATGGCGATTTTTTTGCCCCCAAGCCGCCGAACAACTTGGATGACGGATCTGGGCTGGGGGCGCTGATCAATCGGGGGTATCAAGTGGGGCAGTGGGCGCGGGTGATGGGTGCGGCGGTGACGGGTGGGAAGCAATGGTCGACGGCGGCGGAGAAGAAGCCGGCGCTAATGGTGATGGGGGATGGGCGGGTCGAGATGGCGGAGGTGACGACGGCGCCCGCGGGGGTGAAGGAGGCGGTTTCCGGGAGTGCGTTTCTGGTCAGGGAAGGAAAGCCGGCCCGGTATTACAAAGATGGGGAGCGCAATGCGCGGACAGCGATTGGCCTGGATCGGGAGCGGACGATGCTGACGATCCTGGTGGCGGATGGGCTATTGAACGGGCGGGCCAGCGGGATCACGGGGAAGGAACTGGTGGCGAAGATGATGGAGCTGGGGTGTTATGACGCGATTGTGCTGGATGGCGGGGGAAGCACGACGCTGGTGATGCGAGATGCGGCCAGCGGGAAGTATCGGGTGATGAATCATCCGTCAGATGGAAAGCCCCGGGCGGTGGCGGAGGTGCTGGGGGTGGTGGTGAAAAAATGAGCGGGTGGGAATTGAGATGGTGAGGGGAAATATATTGCTGGAGGTTAGATACGTAAGCTCATTCAAATACGGAAAGGTGGATGTCACCTTTGATTCCCCGAAAGGTGGATGTCACCTTTGATTCCCCCGTCACCTTTGATTCCCCCACTCGCCGTCGGTCAATCTGCAGTAGCGTCCCACGCCACCGCATGCACCAATTCCGGCCCACCTTCCGCCCGGAGCTTGCACAGCATGTCGCCCAGACGCGACGCTGGCCGAAGTGCGCTCGGCGCTGGGGCTAACCACTCGATAGAGCCGTTCGTAGCCGTCGAGGCAAAATACCTATTATTTAGAGATTTCCTGAGTTTTGAGCCATGCCATGGCGCGCGGGTTGTGCCCTTCAGCCGCCTGTATGATCAATTCACGACCACGCAGCGGGTCGCGCTCAATCGCTTGGCCTTCGAAGAGGAGAATGCCCAACTGCCATTTCGCTTCGCACTGCCCAACCCTTGCGTTGGCGGCATTAAATTCATCAGAGAGCGTCGACGGGTCTATGGCGATCAGCTGCTCTAACGTGATACGACCGGCTATCGGGTCCAGTTTCACACCATACTTCCCGCTCAGTTGGGCCCCGGCGAAGGCCGCACGGCCTTGTATACACCCTCGCGCCGCGGCACGCTGCAACACCAGACGCACGAGGTCTGGCTCAAAGGGATCCGAGAGAACCGCCGAGACCTCCACAAATGGATTCTCGCACAGTAGTCCACGCGTGTGGACCTCGGAAGGGATCAGCGGCGAATTAAAATCTTTGTCCGCAATCCGCTTCTCACCAGTAAGAAGCCAGCCGACGTATCCGCATGATCTCTCGTCAAGGAGAAGCCACCCGTGTCGTAGCGACTCCAGCATCTTTTGCCATTGTTGCCGCTGGCCATATTCCATGGCTAACAACCAGTCCGCCGAGGTCACTCCCCGCTGCGCAGCTTCGCGCATCAATATGACGGCGCCATCGGTGTCTGGCTTCATTCCCGGCGCGCCGCGCAGGAATACCAGCGATAGATATGCTGAGGCGCCTGGATCACCTTTATCGCGCGCAGCCTGGAGAAGCTTCAGTCCGTGAAGCGTGTCTTGCGGATAGCCTTCCCCGCGTACCAATGCGTTACCGTAAGCCGCCACCGCCTCCGGATAACCGGCCTCGGCCGCCCTTTTCAACCACTCACGCGCCTCGTTACGGCTGACCTCGTCAGTTTCAATATGTCCTGTTTCACCATCAAGTACGACGAGCGCTCCCCATGCCAGTGCGGCGGGATCGGGTGCAGGCCCACGTGCGCGGCATATCATGCGCTGGCATGCCGCCGCTGGGGGCGCCGGCAGCGTTTGGAGCAGGCCGTCTCGGAGGATATCGGCATCCTCCAGTTCCTGATCCGCTTCAGGCAGAGGACCGGCGGGTGCGACGGGGCCTAATCCGAGTGGCGGCGCCACGGGAGCATCATGGTCCACTCTCGCTGCATCCAGAACCACATCACCAAACTTCCCCATGAAGGTCTGGTCAGGATCGCCAGCCGGTGCCGTCGCCGCCGGGTTCTGATCCGTGCCACGGTGGCCCACCGCTTGAGTAGTGCCTGCCTTGTTGGGGCCGGACCAGTGGATCGCTGGCGCGTAGCCGACATTGGCCGCGTGCCGGATCAGCGTATAGCCGCGGTCGGAATCCGTTTTCATCGCGGTGCCATCGACCAGGCACCGTCCGAGGAGGAATGCCGCGCTGCCGGAGGCGTCGATCCCGGAGGCGAGGGAGTTGAGCTCCCGATAAGCGCGTTCGGGTTGACGGGCGATACCCCAAAGCCCTTCTAGTCGCGCTCGCGCCAGCAGAGCTGCTGCCCGTGCGTCTCCATTCAGCTCTGCAAATCGTAGGAGGCTTACAACCAGCGGCCTATCGACACCGAGGTTTGTTCGTCCGAGGAGGATGTATGCCGCCAATATGCGCGATAACTCCGGATCACGACGCACGCGACCGCGAAGAAGATATTCTTGGACCTTAGATTGGTCCGCTTTGTTGACCGACCCACTGGTTACGTCCACCATGTGCCGAATGGCCTCGACGGAACCGGCGGCGGCCGCACTCTCGTAACTCGCCAGCGCCTTGGCGTGCTCCCCTTGCATGTCGTAGATTTGGGCAAGCAGGTGATGAGCAGGAGCGTAACCTTTCTCGGCGGACTTCGTCGCCAGGCGAGTAATTACATCAAAATCGGGTCTACGGACCTTGACGTCGCCGAGCGTTACGACGGGCAAAAGATACATCGCTCGCGCGTCGCCGGCCTCGACGGCCCGTCGGAGCATGCGCAGGCCTGTCTCAATACGGCCAGGATCGTTACGGCTCTGCATTACCGTCTCGAATCCGAAGTCGCCAAGCGCCGGCGCGTATCCTGCCGCGGCGGCGGTCCGCAGCATGTCCATCCCCGCCGCTAGGGGCAGGCCCGTCCATTTCCGAATCACGCAACGCGCGGCCCAACAAGCGAATTCTGGATCGTCCGGGTGCCGCCGTGCACGCGCAAGGGTTCGCTCGACAACTTGGGCGTCGGGCGGATCGCCGTACCGGTAAGTGTTCTCCCACAACACGTCTAGGTCGGCGGCCCAGCCAAGATCACGCACACCGGGTTCAGTCGAGGCAGGCTGCGATGCGGCCCCCGAAGATGAATCGGTTGTCGACATGGCGTAAGCGGTCATGCAACAGGTGAGCACGCTGAACAGCAGCGCCTTGAACAGCCGTCGCATGCGTGAACTCCTCTTATCATTATCCGATCTAACTAGAACTTCCATTGGGCACTGATCGTAAACGAGCTACCCTGGGAAATTCAAAGGCGACATCCACCTTTGAAGGATTTTGGTTACGAAGTTAGCGCGGGTGCCGGGGATTTGCGGGGGCGGCCGCGGGGGTGGAGGGTGTGTTGGAGGTGGAGGTGGGTGGCGGTTTGGAAGGTCCAGGGGGTTGTGCCTAGGGGGCGGTCGCGGGTGAGGGAGGTGCGGATTTGGGTCAGGTCGGATTCTTTTAAGGGGGAATTGACGAGGGAGAGCCAGTGGCGCGGGCGGGTGAGGGGAGGGGGGGAGAGGAGTTGGGCGAGGAGGTCGGGGGGGCCGCCTAGGCTGGAGTGGGGCCAGGATTGGGCGGTGGGGGAGAGGGGTTTGGCGCAGCGGATGGGGTTGGATTCGACGTAGCGGAGGAGGGTGAGGAAGTGGGAATCGGTTTGGACGGGGAAGGATTTGTAGCGGCCCTGGTAGAGGTGGCCGGAGGTTTGGGGGTAGTGGGCGCGGTAGCGTTTGACGTGGGTGTTGGTGATCCAGGAGAGGTAGCGGGCCAGGTCGTGGTCGCGTTTGGGGCGGAGGACCAGGTGCCAGTGGTTGGGCATGAGGCAGTAGGCGAAGAGGTCGATGTCGGCGTGGGATTTGCCGTCGAGGAGGATTTGGGTGAGGGCGGAGTAGTCGGCGGTTTTGCGGAAGATGCGGAGGCGGCCGTTGCCGCGGTTGGTGACGTGGTAGACGAGGCCGCCGATGGCGGCGCGGGCGGTGCGGGGCATGGGGGGAAGATAGTTCAATTAAAGGAATGGGTCAATTAAGGTGGATGTCACCTTAAGAGGTTGAGGATTGAGGGCAGTGTGGTTTTTAATCCATGCTTTTTGCATATTTGTTGTAGAGGGCGCACGGGTTGAAAACCCGTGCCACGAATTAGGGGATTTGTTTGGGGCGGGGTATTGCGTAGGAGATTACGGGGGTGCCTTGGAATTCGAAAGTGCGGTCGGGGTGCATGCCTAGTTTTTGCATGATGCGGAGGGAGGGGGTGTTGTGGGGGGTGGTGACGGAGATGAGGCGGGGGAAGTGCCATTTGTCGAAGCCGAAGTGCATGACGGCGGTGGCGACTTCGGTGGCGATGCCTTTCCCCCAATATTCTGGCCTGAGCCACCAGCCGATTTCGACATCGGGGGGGAAGGCGGAGTTGAAGCCGGAGATGCCGATGAATTCGGAGTCTACTTTGTAGATGACGGGCCAGAGGAGCCAGCCGCGGGTGGGTTCGATGGCGATGCCGCCGTCGACGAATTGGCGGCATTTTTCGTCGGACCAGAGGTCGCCGTTTCCGATGTTTTTCATGACGCGCGGGTCCTGGGCGAGAATGCGCAGACGTATCCAGTCATCGGGAACCCATTGGCGGAGGTAAGTGCGCGGGGTTTCTACGAGGATCATTGCACTTTCCAGATGAGGGCGCGGCGGGTTGTTCCGGGGGTTCGAGTCAGGCCGATTTCTTGTTCTAGTTGTTTGGTCCATTCGGGGCAGGGGCGGGTGTAGGGGAGGGAGAGGCGGTCACGTAGCTCAGGCCAGGTAAGGCCGTTGCGATGTTTGCGGAGTGCGCGGTGGATGGCGTCGCGGAATTCAGGGTATTTCATGGTTTCTGGTCGAAGCGGGTGAGGAGCCAGGCGTCGTCGAAGGCGGCGTCGCGGAGTTCGGTGTAGCGGCCGGAGGCGCCGGAGTGGCCGGCGTCCATGTCCATTTTGAGGAGGAGTTCGGAGGTGCCGGTTTTGGTGGCGCGGAGTTTGGCGACCCAGCGGGCGGCGTCCCAGTATTGGACCTGGCTGTCGTTGAGGGATTCGCGGACGAGGAGGTGAGGATAGCTTTGGGCGCGGACGTTTTCGATGGGGTCGTAGGAGGCGATGACGGCGCGCTCGGCGGGAACGTTGGGGTTGCCCCATTCGGTGTATTCGAGGGTGGTGAGCGGGATGGAGGGGTCGGACATGTCGGCCAGAACGTCGACCCAGGGGACTTCGGCGATGGCTTCGTGGAAGAGGTTGGGGCGCTGGTTGAGGACGGCGCCGATGAGCAGGCCGCCGGCGGAGCCGCCTTGGATGGCGAGGGAGTTTCTGGAAGTGTAGCCTTGGGATTGGAGGTATTCGGCGGAGGCGATGAAGTCGGAGAAGGTGTTGGGTTTATTTTGCATGCGGCCGGCGTCGTACCAGGCGCGGCCGAACTCGCCGCCGCCGCGGATGTGGGCGATGGCGAAGGAGACGCCGCGGTCGAGGAGGGAGAGTCGGGCGCTGGAGAAGTAGACATCTTCGGGGATGCCGTATGAGCCGTAGCCGTCGAGGAGGAGTTTGGCGTGGGTATTTTTGCCGCCGAGGCCGACGCGGTAGACGAGGGAGATGGGGATGAGGGTGCCATCGGCGGCTGGGGCGAGGAGGCGTTCTTCGCGGTAGTTTTCGCGTTTGAAACCGCCGCCGACGTAGCGTTGTTTCATGATTTTCTGCTCGCCGGTCTGGAGGTCGATGTCGATGACTCGGCCGGGGGTGGTGAGGGATTGGTAGGCGATGCGCAGGGTGGGGGGGTCGAATTCGTCGTTGTCGAGGGGCTCGACGAGGTAGTCGGGTTCGTCGAAATCGATTTCTTTGGGGGTGAGGCGAGCCCGGCCCTGCGGGCCGCCGCTAAATGGGGGAGGGGAGAGGTTGTCTAGTTTGGCGATGGCGATTTGGGGGATGCCGTTGCGGCGTTCGGTGAGGACCAGGTCGTGGGCGAAGACGTCCATGTCCTGGAGGACGACGTCGGAGCGGGTGGGGACGAGTTCGGTCCAGCTCTTTTTGCCGAGATGGTTTTCGGGGGTGGTGACGATGCGGAAGTTCTGGTTGGTGTCATTGATGCGGAGGTAGAATTTGCCGGGGGCGTGGTCGATGTAGTATTGGAGGTTTTTTTTGCGGGGGAGGATGACGCGCCATTTGCCGGATTCGTCGGCTGGGCGGACTTGGGCTTCGGTTTCGGTTTTGCTTTCGGAGACGATGACGAGGAATTTTTTGTCGCGGGTTCGTCCGAGGCCGAGGGAGAATTCTTCGTCTTTTTCTTCGTAGACCATTTGGTCTTTAGAGGAGCCGAGCTGGTGGCGGTAGATCCATTTGCCGCGTTTGGATTCGTCTTCTTTGACGTAATAGAGGACGTGGTTGTCGGCGCTCCAGACGAAGGAATCGACTTGCGGGATGGAGTCAGGGAGGAGGACGTTGTTTTGCAGGTCTTTGATTTGGAGGAGGTATTGGCGGTTGCCGGTGGTGTCGGTGGCGTAGGCGAGGAGGTTGCCGTCGTCGGAGACGTCGCCGGGTTCGTAGTCGAAGAAGTTGTGGCCGGCGGCGAGGATGTTGGCGTCGTTGATGATTTGCGGGCGGACGTTGGGGCCGCCGTGACGGCGGAGGTAAATGGGGTATTGCTTGCCTTGTTCGGTGCGGGTGGAGTACCACCAGTCGCCGTCGCGGTGGGGGACGTCTTCGTCGGTTTCGTGGATGCGGGCGACCATTTCGGTGTAGAGTTTTTCCTGCAGGTTGGCGGTGGGCTTCATGCGGGCGTCGGTGTAGGCGTTTTCGGCTTGGAGGTATTGGGTGACGGCGGGGTTGTCTTTTTTGCGGAGCCACCAGTAGTTGTCAACGACTTTTTGGTTGCCGATGGTGACGGTTTGGGGGATGCGTTTGGCGACGGGGGGTTGGAGTTCGTGGGCGCAGCCGAGGGTCAGGGAGAGGATTGTGAGGGCGAGTGTTTTGATGGACGTTTGTGTCATAGTTGCATCCTAATCGTTCGGGCGTTCCAATTCTGCGGGGTGTTTTGCATAGGAGTCTATATATGAATCGCCGGGACTTCATGAAAAATTCAGCTGCGTTGGTTGCGGCACCGTTGTTGGTTTCGACGGCGGTGGCGGAGGAGGCGGCGACCAGGCCGGTGGCGCAATTGAATTTGTGTTCGCAGGCATCGCGATTGCCGGGAGCTACGCATAAGGAGAAGGTCGACAATCTCATTGCGTTTGGGGGTGTGGGGTATGAGTTGCATCCGCCGTTTAAACCGGAGGAGGTGCTGGAGGCGATTAAGGGGACGCCGGTGCGGATCGGGGCGGTGTGTGCGGCGGATGGGCCTTATATTGTGCCGGATGAAGCGCAGCGGCGGCGGGCGATTGATAATGCGAAGCATCTGCTAGAGCTGGCGGGGGAGGTGGGTTCGACGGGGGTGATTATGGTGCCGGCGTTTAATGGGGCGCTCACTCAGTTGCATAATCCGGATGCGCATAAGGTGCTGATTGATGTGCTGCATGAGCTGGGGGAGCATGGGGAGAAGTACAAGTCGCGGATGTTGATGGAGCCGCTGAATCGGAAGGAGGCTTGGTATATGCGGCATTTGGCGCATGCAGCGAGTGTGTGCAAGGAGGTGAATTCGCCGGGGGTGCGGATGATGGGGGATTTGTATCATATGTATTTTGAGGAGCCGAACGATTCGGGGGCGTTTATATCGGCGCGGGATTATGTGCATCATGTGCATATTGCGAGCCGGATTAGGAATTTGCCGGGGAAGGATGAGCGGTCGTTTGTGGATGCGTTCAGCGGGCTGAAGACGATTGGGTATAGGGATTTTGTGTCGCTGGAGTGCAATGTGACGGGGAATCCGAAGGTGGAGATTACGAAGTCGTTTCAGTTTTTGAAGGATCAGTGGGAGCAGGCGAAGGTGATTTAATTTTAATGCGGGCTCACCACGGAGCTCACGGAGGGCACGGAGAAAAGCGGGAGAGGTTGATTGTGATTAGGTTAGTTGCAGTTCCATCATTGCGTCGTCTTGGTTCATTCGGCGGAAGCCGTTGGATTCGTATACTTTTACAGCGGCTTGGTTTTGTTCGTTTGTCAGGACCCAGATTTCGTAGGCGGCGGCGTTTCGGGCTTCCTGGACAAACTGCTGGACGAGCTTAGTTCCAATTCCCTTGCGCCGGTATTCCTCCCGGACGTCGAGGGCGTATAGGAGAAACTGTTTTTCCTTACGATGGGGCTTTCGCAGGGCATATCCATCGAGGCTTCCGATTACGCGTTGGTGATCCACCGCGACGATCAGGAAGCAGGTCGGGTCTTGTAAAAATTCTTGCAGTGCCGATGGATCGGGCGCGTCTTTACCATGCAGCTCCTGAATTGCGTCGCTGGCGATCAATTCCTGACCTCTGCGAACTCGAAAGATGGATAACTCCGACATCGTTGGCGACCTTTGCGTCTGATAACTATAGCTGGATCAACATTGCTATTTGTAGTGTCCTGATTATGCCGACGATTTACTTCGGATGGCGATGTTTAGTTCGATTTTGAACAATCCTTCGACGCTGCCGGCGCTGCATGCGCTGTCGCGGGCGCAGTCTTCGATGGCGACTTCGATCCAGCGATTGAGTACGGGGCTGCGGATCAACTCTGCCGCGGATGATCCGGCGGGGTTGATTGCCGCGACGCATCTCTCGGCGGATCTGGTTTCCATCCAGGCGAAGCGCCAGGCGGAGCAGATGGATTACTATAAGGCCATGGTGGCGGATGGATCTTATTCCGCGGTCTCGGATCTGCTGCAAAATGCGCAGTCGCTGCTTTTGCAATCGCAGGCGGGGCCTTCGGCGGCGATTGCGGGGACGGATTCGCTTCAGTCGCAGATGGATGATGCATTCGACGGGATTGACCATATTGCCGCGACCATGTCGATGGATGGGTCACGACTTCTTGCCGGGACGACGACGCTGGGTTCGCCGGGGACTCCTCCTTCTGGGGATGATCCGGGGACGCCGTCCACCCAAATCACACTGAAACGCACGGATACTTTTACGCTCGGGTCTTATACCGATCCGAACGATCCTGACCATCCTACTTATACTTTGGCCGACCTCTCCAGCGGGGGAGCGCTTTCGATCTCTTCTCCGTCTGCGAATTCATCACTGACTTCTGACCAGCGCGCCGATCTGGCCCAGAAAGTTTTATCGACGGCGATTACGCAGGTGGCGTCGCAAAGGGCGGATGTAGGTTCGTTCATGCGTTATACCGTCCAATCGGATACGAATGTCCTGGACAATGAAGAGGAAAACATGTCGGCGGCCCTTTCGCAGATTCAGGATGCGGACTACGCCACGGAAGTGTCGAATTATGTGCGTCAGCAGTCGTTGATTCAGAGCAATACTGCCGTGTTGGCATATGGGATACAGCAATCCCGCCAAACGCTGTCGTTATTGACGCCGATCACATCGCAATAAGGCGGGTGGGGATGGAATTCGTCCGGCATTGTCTTTGCTCCTATGATCAAGCAGACGCAACGGCGTGACTACTCCAACGAGGTGCAGCATGGCAGATAACAAGGACAAATGGGTCATCATTCTGGTCGCTCACGAAGATGAAAATCTGGAGGCGCAGGTGATTAAGGAATGCATCCCGGCGGAAGAGGATGAGCAATTGGCGGCGTTTCTGCGGGGCGGGGAATTGATCGCGACGTTGCCGGATGACACAGAGGCGGATGCGGAGTCGTTGCGGCGGGAGATTGAGAAACAGTGCCTGCGGTAAATAGTGCGCCACTCCAATTTTATCAAATCGATTAAACCCCACATGATGAATGTGGGGTTTGTTCATTCCATTCTCATGATGGTTGCACTAACTTCGGTGAAGATCGCGTGACTAATAAATCGGTAAGCCCGGTTACAAGGCTTTGCATAAAGGAATCGTGAATGGACCTTCGCAATGTCAGTCCGCTGCTGGCGTCGTTATTGACGGCGGTGGCTGTGCCAAGTGTTTCGTTTGGGCAGGTTTATTACACGCCGGCACCGGTGGTGGTATCGGCACCGGCACCGACGCCGGTGACGGTGGTGCGTTTTTCGGATGACCAGTTGGATCAGCTCACTGGTCCGATTGCGTTGTATCCGGATCCGTTGATCGCGACGGTATTGCCGGCGGCGACGTATCCGCTGGATGTGGTGTCGGCGTCGCAGTGGTTGCGGGCGAATCCTTCGCCGTCGGAGCCTTCGATTGATGCGCAGCCTTGGGATCCTTCGATTCGGGCGTTGGTTCATTATCCGACGGTGTTGGAGATGATGGCGTCGAGTTTTGACTGGACGCAGCAGCTCGGGCAGGCGTATTTGAGTCAGCCGGGGGATGTGATGAATTCGATTCAGCGGCTGCGGTCGCGGGCGTATGCGTTGGGGACGATTGCTTCGTCGCCGCAGCAGACGGTGTTGTTGGACAATGGGTTGATTTCGATTGTGCCGGCGCAGCAGGAGATATATGTGCCGGAGTATGATCCGACGGTGGTGTATGTGAGGCGGGAGCCGTTGCGGTTCAGCGCGGGGTTTTCGATCGGGGGGTGGTTGAATTTCGATACGGACTGGCACAATCACTACATCGTGACGGGGGCGCATTGGAATCATCCGCGGGATCATGTGATTATTGAGCATCCGGCGGCGTATCATCCGTGGGCGCGTGATCCGCAGCGGCCGGTGGTGCATATTGAGAGGCCGGCTCCGCGTGATACGCGGGGGTTTGACCGTGACCCGCATGCGGCGGGCATGATTGGCGATTATCGTCCGCGGCCGGATGTGGAACACGAGGAATCGCGTGGGCGAGTTTCATTGAGCCATAATGCTCCGCATCCGGCTCCGCCGGTGGTGCATGAGGCGCCGCATCCCATGGCTCATGACGCGCCACACGAGGCGCCGCATGATGCTGGGCATGATTCGCATGACGATCATGGCGGGCACCGCTGATTTTTCTGTTTTAGCCTCTGCTGCATCAACAAAAATTCAGGAGTTTGAAGTCCATGCAACGTATCACCACTTTTGCCGCCAGCACGGTCGTTATCGCCGCCGCGATTTTTTCGAGCGGATGCACGTCATCGCGGATGTCTTCGGTTCCTGCATCGCAGCCGGTATTTGTGGAGACGACGCACCCGGCGGCGGGGCAGTCGACGTTTGCCGATCCGGATGCGGCGGTGAAGGCGCTGCTGGCGGCGGCCAAGGCGCATGACATGACGCAGATGGGGCATTTGTTTGGGCCGGCGCAGTACAACGATCTGCTGTCGGGGGATCATGTTCAGGATGAGAATTCGATGAACAATCTGGCGACGCATATAACGGAGAGCACGCGGATCGAGCAGCCGTCGCCGGGGCATGCGGTGGTGTATGTCGGGCGGAATGATTGGCCGCTGCCGATTCCGTTGATGACGGATGCGGCGACGGGGCAGTGGTTTTTCGACACGCCTGCCGGGGCGACAGCGATTTTGGCGCGACGGGTGGGTCATAACGAGCTTTCGGTGATCTCGCTTTGCAATGCTTATATTCAGGCGCAGCATGCGTATGCGTCGGCGGATCGGGATGGGGACGGGGTGTTGGAATATGCCCAGCGAATGACCAGCACGGCGGGGACGCATGATGGGTTGTACTGGCCGGCGGCGGAGGATAGTGCGGATCAGAGTCCGCTTGGCCCGCTGGCGGCGCAGGCAGCGTCGGAAGGGTATGCCAAGCATGATCGTCATGCGGCGGCGCTGACGCAGGAGCCGTTTCATGGGTATTACTTCCGGATTTTGACTAAGCAGGGGGCGGCGGCACCCGGGGGGGCGTACTCGTACGTTATCAATGGGAATATGATCGCGGGATTTGGGCTGGTGGCTTGGCCGGCGAAGTATGGGTCTTCGGGGGTGATGACGTTTATCGTGAATCACCAGGGGAAGGTTTATCAGAAGGATTTGGGACCGAACACGCCGGATCGGGCGGGGGAGATTGAGTCGTATAATCCGGATTCGAGTTGGAATCCGGTGGCGGATTAGTCTTCGTTGACGCGTTGGTATTTGAAGAGGGCTTTCCAGAGGCCGGTGATTTTTTCCTGGGGGACGACCTGGGGGCGGTATTTTTCGTTGCGGGGTTGGAGGCGGAGGACGCCTGCGCCTTGGTCGTCGGATTCGAAGAAGACGCGTTTGAAGGTGGTTTGGCCGTCTTCGAAACGGACGAAAGAGTCGTCGCCAGAACGAGTTAGGGCGTTTGGTGAGAAGATGACGATGTCGCCTTCCTGGTATTTGGGGGTCATGGAGTCGCCGTGGACTCGGGCGGCGAAGGCGTCTTTGTCGTGGATGTCGGGGCAGCCGACGTAGTCGTCTGCAACTCCTTTGGGGTACGAGAGATCGGTGAAGTCTTTGGGGTAGCCGGCGGAGACGCGGTTGATGACGGGGATGGCGCTGGTGGAGATGGTTTCGACGTTGGAGGCGAGCTGGTGGAGCGCGCCGGAAAGGTAGGCCTGATCGAGGTTTATGGGGGATTGCGGGGAGGAGGATTGGACGAGGTGTTGGAGCATGGCGCGGATGTCGCGGGGGGTGCGCTGGAGGTGGGCCTGGGTGAGGAGCTCGTCGTGACGGAAGCCCAGGGCCTGTTCGAGTTTACGGAGTTTTTCGTCGGAGGGAGGGTTGGGGACTCGGGAGGTTTCGATGAGGGAGAGGTAGGGTTTGGAGATGCCTGTGCGGCCGGCGAGTTCGTCGAGTGTTAAGCCTAGACGGCGGCGTTGTTTGCGGAGTTTTGGGCCGAGGGGTTCGAGGGCGGGGGGGCTAACATCGGAGGCTAATTCGGGCGTATTTTGCATAGTATAAACTTTACGGGGACTGACGGAATATAACAGATACTCGTAGGAAAGATAGAATTTTCTCTTGACATTTACCTAACAAACACTAAACTAATGTTGAGTTTGATAAGTGTTGAACTTACCCTAACAGGGAAGGGGTATGGGAATGCAGCAGTTGATAGGAGAGCCGACGGGAATGCGGGTGGTGAGGAGGGTGGAGGTGGGGAGGGAGATGTTGAAGTATGCCAAGGAGATGGGGGAAGAGGATCGGTTGGTGCTGGAGCTGTTCTTCCGGAGAGGGATGACGCGGCGGGAGATTGGGCAGGTGATGGGGGTGGATGGGGGGACGGTGTCGCGGCGGATCAGGAGGTTGGCGGTGCGGCTGAGGGAGCCGGTGGTGGTGGCGGTGATGGAGGCG
>DASRRR010000131.1:0-4648 GCA_035656825.1 Tepidisphaeraceae bacterium
GGTGGCACGGGTTTTCAACCCGTGCAGCACGGCTTGCAAAGCCGTGCCACTAAATCACCAAGAACAATCGTCAGACCCTCCATAAGTCAAATCCGTTTACCATAACCGTAGCCGCCGTTACTCTCCTTCACAATGAACCGCCTCACCATAATCTCATTGTTGCTGATCTCGACACCCCTCCTCGCCGCCCTCCCCCCCGACCTCTTCCCCCCAAACGCCCAACTCCAAAAAATCATCCCCGACCAGAAATTCACCGAAGGCCCCGTCTGGGTCAACGACCAGACCGGCGGCCACCTCGTCTTCTCCGACATCCCCGACTCCACCATCCACAAATGGACCCCCGCCGCCGGCCTCTCCACCCTCCGCCACCCCTCCAACCAAACCAACGGCAACACCGTCGACGCCCAACGCCGCCTTATCTCCTGCGAACACCAAACCCGCCGCGTCGTCCGCACCGAACCGGACGGCTCCATCACCGTCCTCGCCGACGCCTACGACGGCCACAAACTCAACAGCCCCAACGACGTCATCGTCAAATCCGACGGCACCATCTGGTTCACCGACCCCCCCTACGGCATCGATCGCTCCCTCATCGAACAGGCTCACAACTACGTCTTCCGCCTCAACCCCGCCACCGGCCAGGTCACCCCCGTCGCCTCCGACTTCGACATGCCCAACGGCCTATGCTTCTCCCCCGACGAGCATACCCTCTACGTCGCCGACTCCGGCTCCCCCCACCACATCCGCTCCTTCAAAATCTTCGCCGACAACACCCTCGGTCAAAGCAAAACCTTCGCCACCATCGACAACGGCATCCCCGACGGCATCCGCTGCGACGCCAACGGCAACCTCTGGTCCTCCGCCGGCGACGGCATCCACATCTTCTCCCCCGAAGGCTCCCTCCTCGCCAAAATCCCCACCCCCGAAACCCCCGCCAACCTAACCTTCGGCGGCCCAGACGGCCACACCCTCTTCATCACCGCCCGCTCCTCCGTCTACTCCATCCAAACCCTCACCACCGCAGCAAATGGAGGAAAGCCATGACGCTTAGAGAAGAACTTCTCATCCTGCTTGACCGCCTCCCAGACGACATCACCATCGAAGATTTTCAATACCATGTCTATGTCTTGGACAAGATGAAAAACGGCCAACGTTCCATCCAAGCTAGCGGAGGTCTTTCACAGGAAGAAATTGAAAAACGATTTGAGCCTTGGCTTCGGACTTAATCCCACTATCTCCCGCTTGCTCCCACCGCCTCACCCGCCTCCCACAATTCACCCGCTTCGTGTGCATCGTGGCAGTGCAAGGATAGAATAGTCCAACAAATGGATGAACTCATAGATTTTAATCCAGATAATGAACTGGAAAAGGCAATCGTAGCCTCAAGAGCCGGAAAAATGATTATGAACGATTTTCTGGCTATTTTTGTATCGAGCGACATCATCCTACCAAGCCAAACTGAGGTTAATTCTGATGGTTCAGGATTGACTCCTATGATGTTTGACAAAAACGGCACGAACATGATCGCGGCATTTTCAAGTTTGGAACGTGTCCCAAAAATGGGAATGCAAATCCCGTTCGCGCTCAAAGTCAATGCTCGATGGTGCCTGGAAAAGCTCAGTGGTAAGTACGGACTAGTATTGAATCCAGGTTTCACCGAAGGATTCGACATCAGTCCCGATGGGATCTTCAATATACTTCGGGACTTTCATTAATTTTAAGCCACTAAAAAGGAAGTTTTTGCACAAGAGCCTGTATGCAGCGTCTGCGCCGTGATCGCCCCGATCCCCTACCGACCTTTCCCTCAACCCATTTCATGCTTCGGATTTCGGATTTGTTTCGGGTTTCGACCTTCGGATTTCGGATTTCCCCCTACCCTCCCCTCCCCGCCTCCGCCGCCTCCCTGAGCCCCTCGGCCATCACCGGCAAGATCCCCTTCTGCACATACACCGGCCGAATCAATTTCCGCAAGGCCGGCAGCGTCAGGCGAAACCCGCCGGCGATCAACAGGCTCAGGATTCCCGACCCCATCATCACCCGCCGCGGCCCATCCACCCCCGTCCCCGCATGTTGCGCCGCCCACCCCGCCAGCAGCGCCCCAAACGGCATCATCCCAAACGCCATCGTATAAAAACTCATCACCCTCCCGCGCTTCTCATCCTCCGCCAGCGTCTGCAAAATCGTCGACACGGATGCGAACGCCGAGATCATCGCACACCCCGCCACCGCCGCGATCATCATCGACAACCAGATATGCTCCGACCACGCAAACGCGATCTCCGCCGCGCCAAACACCCCCGCCGCGATCCAGATAATTCTCCCCAGCCCCACCACCGTCTTCCGCGCCGCCAGTCTCAATCCCCCCACCGCCGCCCCCGCCCCCAGCGCCGCCGTCAAAAACCCCAGCGTCTGCGCCCCATGCGTCCCCTCCGACAAAACCTGCCCCGCATACACCGGGATCATCACCTGCAGCGCCGGCATCCCCATCAAGCACAACAACGCTGTCAAACACAACAGCGCCCGGATCGGCACAAACCCCCACACATACCGCAGCCCATCATTAAACTCATTAAACGCAGTATCCCGCACCCTTCCCCGCCCGCTCGCCACCACCGTCATCGCAATCAGCGACCCGATCACCGCGATGTAACTCACCCCATCAATCAAGAAACAGATCCCCTCCCCTCGTGCCGCCACCAAAAACCCCGCAATCGCCGGCCCAATCAACCGCGCCCCCTGCAACATCGACGAGTTCAGCGCAATCGCATTCGGCAAATCCTCCCGCGCCTCCACCAAATCCACCACAAACGCCTGCCTCCCCGGCATATCAAACGCATTAATGAGCCCCTGAAACAACGCCAACCCCAACACCTCGTTGATCGTGATATGCGTAAACGCCAGCGTCGCCAGCGACAACGACTGCACCATCGCCAGCGCCTGCGTCACGATCAGCAGCTTCCTCCGATTCAGCCGATCCACCCAGACCCCCGCAAACGGCGTCAAAAAGAAGAGCGGAATCTGCCCCGCAAATAGCACCAGCCCGAGCAGAAACGGCGCCCGCTGCACCCCCCCTGCCCCTTCCCGCGCCAGCCGATACACCAACCACGACATCGCCGTCTGCGTCATGAACGACCCAATCAGCGAAACCATCTGCCCCGAAAAATACAGCCGATAATTCCGCGACCGCAGCGCCCGCAACATCCCCCCGTTATTCTGTACACCTTCCGCCATCCCCGCATT
The DNA here is from genome assembly GCA_035656825.1 of Tepidisphaeraceae bacterium. Classification (GTDB taxonomy): domain Bacteria; phylum Planctomycetota; class Phycisphaerae; order Tepidisphaerales; family Tepidisphaeraceae; genus DASRRR01. The sequence continues at coordinate 3,241 of DASRRR010000131.1, forward strand.
ATGCGCACGCCTCCCCTTCCCCGCGAACATTGATTCAACACTCCATCAATGGCAAAGTAACAACATCGCTCCCATATCAGCTAGCCAAAAGGACCAACCCATGCCCCGAAACTCTTCCGCCAAGCCCAGGGCTTCAGCCCTGGGTCTCCTCCTCACCCTCCTCCTCGCCGGTTGCTCCGCCCACCTCCCCGAATCCCCCGAACTCCTCTCCCCCCTCAGCTCCCTCCCCAACCCCCACCCCGGCCGCGCCATGCACGAAGGCTCCTGGGACCGCTCCGGCGGCAACGCCGACGCCCGCCCCGTCAAACCGGGAGAGACCATCACCCTCCTCGACTACAAAGGCGCTGGCATCATCCACCGCTTCTGGGTCACCATCGCCCCCCGCGCCGACCAGAAAATCCACGCCCAAGCCATCCTCCGCATGTACTGGGACGACTCACCCACCCCCTGCGTCGAAGCCCCCATCGGCGCCTTCTTCGGCGTCGGGTTCGGCATGCAAAAAGATTACATCTCCCTCCCCCTCAACGAAACCTCCGGCGGCTACAACTGCTATTGGCCCATGCCCTTCCACAAACACGCCCGCTGGACCCTCACCAACCTCTCCAATAAACGCATCAGCGCCTTCTACTACAACATCGACTTCACCGCCTTCGACTCCCTCCCCGCAGACCTCAAACATTTCCACGCCTCCTTCCGCCGCGAAAACCCCACCACCCCCAATAAAAATTACACCCTCCTCGAAGCCGAAGGCGACGGCCACTTCGTCGGCACCGCCCTCTTCATGCAAGCCCTCAAACCCCGCGGCTTAGGCTTCCTCGAAGGGGACGAAACCATCTACATCGACCAGCCCAAACTCTTCAACCCCCCCCTCCCCGAACACTCCGACCAAAAACCCCGCCCAGGCCCCATCCCCCAAATCATCGGCACCGGCACCGAAGACTACTTCTCCTCCGGCTGGTACTTCGACCACGGAACCTATTCCGCCCCCTACCACGGCGTCATCATCAAAGACGAACTCGCCAGCCGCATCTCCGCCTACCGCTGGCACATCGAAGACGCCATGCCCTTCCACAAAAACATCCGCGTCTCCATCGAACACGGCACCAACAACGACCGCCCCGCCGACTACTCCTCCGTCGCCTACTTCTACCAATCCGAACCCCATAAACCCTACCCCCCCCTCCCCACTAACCTCATGCCCACCGAACCCCCCGTCGTCCAACATTTTAAAAACACCATCGAAGCCGAATCCCTCCTCGAAACCGCCAAACCCTCCGCCGGCAACCTCGGCATCCAGGAAATGTCCCCCTTCCAAGGCTCCTGGTCCGGCGACGCCCAACTCTGGTGGACCAACACCCACGAAAACGACACCCTCACCCTCCAACTCCCCGCCCCCGCCGACGGCACC
>DASRRR010000132.1:0-61007 GCA_035656825.1 Tepidisphaeraceae bacterium
GGAGAGGGGGGGGAGAGGCGGAAGTGCTTGGAGGGCCTTGAGTACGAGGTTGTCGGCAGAGAGAGCGAGCCAGTTGCAGGTAAAGGAGGGGGTAGAGGAGGGGGTGATGGTTAACTTGTCAAAGAGTCCGACGGTACACATCCAGGTGAGGAGCGGATGGAAGCCGTCGTCGCGCCGCTTGCCGACGCGCAGGTGTAGGTTGATTTTGGCGGGCGCCAGGACGTGCATGGGACGGGAGTCTAATGCCGGCTTGGGCTTGCGCCTCGTCGCACCTGAAGTTTTGGGTCGTTCGTTGTCTGGACTGCTGAAGTGAACATGTGAGCGATCAGAGATGGTTCAGGAGCAGCATACGCATAACTATTCGGCGGCGTCAACAAAAAAGGGAGATTAAAACTATACGGCGGCTAGCGGAAATCGTACGGAAGTGAGAGGAAAGTCATGAAAAAGTGGTACGAAATCACGAGGTTTTTTGGACGGGAGCGGAGGTTTTTGTGGGGGGCGGAGGGGAGGAAGAGATCGCTATGGGCGCGAAGGGGCGAAGGAAGACGCGAAGAGTTCTGGGTGGATTTGGGACTGGGGTTTGTTTGGGGGAGGGGGAGAAGAGATTAACCAATAAGGCACCAAGAAATGCAATTATATTAAATTAGTTTAATTTTTGGGATGTTGCGGGGGAAAAGTCAAGTAATCTGGTGTTCTATTCGATTTGGTGACATATAAGTGAACCTGACCCCCTTTCTCCTTAGGTCCACGGAAGAAAGGGGGTCAGGTTCACTTATTGATTTGAGAATGTTTTGCTGGCAGAATATTTGGATGCCACGAAGATTGAGAATTGATTTGGGAGGGATTGTTTATCATGTGATTAATCGGCGGGTGGGGGGAGGGGTGTTGTTTGAGAAGGAGGGGGATTATTTGGCGTTTGAAAAGGTGTTGGAGGAGGCGTGTGGGAGGTGGCCGGGGGTGAGGATGCTCGCGTATTGTTTGATGCCGACGCATTGGCATTTGGTGGTTTGGCCGCGGAGGGAGGGGGAGTTGTCGAGGTTTATGCAGTGGGTGACGGTGACGCATATGAGGCGGTGGCATGCGCATCGGGGTAGTGCGGGGACTGGGCCGGTGTATCAGGGGCGGTTTAAGAGTTTTCCGATTGAGGAGGATGAGCATTTGCTGGTGGTGTGCAGATACGTGGAGCGAAATGCGCTACGGGCGGGGAAGGTGAAGCGGGCGGAGGAGTGGAAGTGGGGGAGTTTGTATGAGCGGGGGAAGAAGGAGTGGTTGGTGGGATTGAAGGATTGGCCGACGGTGGTGCGGGGGGATTGGGCAGGGTGGGTGAATCGGGCGCAGACGGCGGAGGAGGAGGAGGCGTTGAGGAAGAGCGTGAATCGGGGGACGCCATTCGGGGAAGTGGAATGGCAGAGGCGCATGGCGAAGCGGTTGAAGTTGGAATCGAGTTTGAGGGATCCGTGGCGGCCGAAGAAGTCGCGGCGGAAGATGGAGAGGGTTCGGAAGTCGGAAGGGAAAAAATGAGAGAAGGGTTTAGGTTTAGGGTGGAAAAAGTGAACCTGACCCCCTTATTCTTGCAGCGCGAATTCGAAGGCGTCCTCGTTAGCATTATGATTGCAGCCGCATTTAGTCTGTGATTAGACTGAATTCGAGAGAGGTACCGATGAGCAAGAATTGCGGGCTTATATGCTGTTCAGGTTTGTGCGCAGCTGTGATCGTACTGATCGGTCATGCCGCATGGGCAGCGGGTGCCGCGCGGGCGGATCTGGCACCGCTTCAGGGGACATGGCTTCCGTTGTCTCTCAGCGGGTGGGATAGTTCATGGCTGGGCTCGGTCCGCAGTTCCGTGTTGACCATCGGGGCGGGCACTTTTTCGTTGAGCAGGTATCAGGGAATGCCCAAGCCGGTGACTGGGACGTTTACTGTTGATGCCGCGACCACGCCCGGACACATTGATTTGAACACCGATGAGATTGATATGAAGCCCTCGGGGAGCGAAGTGAAATACCCGGCTTCGCATTTGCCTGGAATTTATAAGCTGCAGGGAAACGTACTGACGATTCGATTTGGCACTGGAAGTGCCCCAAGCCGCCCGAAAGATTTTACCTCCCACAGCGATGGAGCGATTCTGCTGGTGGTCCAACGGCCCGAACCGGATTTCAAAGGCTATCCTGACAAGGTGAAACTTACCGTTCTAGATCCAAACGGGAAACCAGCTCCTCATGAGAAGGTCTTTCAATTCCTGTCCCAACGGATACTGACCACGGCCGCCACTCAGCCGACGCCCACCTATGTCGGATGGGGTGTTTCCGCCACTCAGCCGGCGAGCACCTACGTCGGCTGCAAAGAGACCGCCGCCGACGGAACCCTTACATTGCCGTACGATGAATTCAGTAAGGTGGGGGTGCGAGACACGAAGCGAAAGCTGATCGGTTTTGCCACTGCGTCACCGGCCTTGTTGCAGAAGGGCGTGGCCGTCCTGCAGCTTGAACCGGAATGTATGCTCACTGGAACGCTGACCTGCGAGGAGCTGAGCAAGGCGGGAATTCCGCTGGGGTGGACCAACGTGTATCTGATGTGCGACGGCATAGAAGTGGCGGATTATTGTTGTGCCGACGGACGTTTTGAATTTCCGGTCCCACCGGGGGACTACGGTCTAGATGCTTACGGGACCAACTTCCATTCAACATATGTGCCCATCCATGTTGCCCAGGGGCAAACAGCACTGCAGGCAAAACCTATTGCCCTGACCGCGACGCGGTTGCAGATGCTGATCGGCCGACCTGCGCCGGAGCTGACGGGCGTGGTTGGTTGGAAAGGTAAGCCGGTAAAGCTGGCGGACCTGCGTGGCAAGATAGTGCTGATTGATTTCTGGGGTTATTGGTGCGGGCCATGCGTGCAGGAGATGCCGGTGCTGATGGAGATTCACGACAAGTTTAAGGACAAGGGGGTGGTGGTGTTGGGCGTACATGTGGACGTGGATGGCGACGTGAACACCGCAGCCAAGCTGGATGAAAAGATTGCACGCAGTCGCAAGACGCTATGGAATAACCGGGATCTGCCTTTCCCAGTCGCGCTCACGACCGGCACCGAGACACCCGACGGCTATGATGGTCAGGCCTGCGCACAGTACGGTGTGTTGGCTTATCCAACGACGATTCTGATCGACCGCCGAGGCAATGTAGTTGGCGATTTCGACGCGACCGATATCAAAGACGCTACCGATGGCATCAAACGTCAGATCAAAATAGATCAAAAAGACGAACCTTCTGAAAAACTCCGATGAAGTTTGCAGCGTAAGTAAATGCGAGAGGGTCAGAAGGGGGTGAGGTTTCGGTATAAGGTGATTGAGGAGATGAACTGGTGGGGGTACAGCGGGATGGGGATTGCGTACTCCGCGCACGCGTTGCGTGCGGGCTATTTTGGGGGTTGGGGGAAATAAAAACGTCCGCCGCGATTGGGCGCGGCGGACGTCGCCAGAAAAGTGGGAAGGGAACATTCGTCAGGCGCCATCGGCGGCATCCCACACGGGATGCGAGTCGAGGGTTGCGTCTGCCTGACAGGATTGATTTACGATTGGATGGGGAGGGGGGCAAATGGAAAAAGGGAGATTTGGGAATTTAATGGATGGGGACAGTGGCACTGAAGTGCCACTGCCGGGTTATAGGATGCGCCAGGGGTCGCCGGTGAGTTGCCAGCGGAAGATGAAGATGAGGATGGTGAGGATGGCGAAGAGGAGGAGGACGGAGCCGACGATCCAGGCGGCGAGGCGGATTTCGTTGCGGGATTCGTGGGGAGGGGTGGGGGTCATTAGTAAATCCGAAACTCGAAACTCGAAATTCGAAACAAGATCGAAATTCGAAGTTCGAAAAGAAGATTATGGGGTTAGGATTTGACGCGGTCCAGGAGGTAGACGGAGAGGGGGCCAAAGATGAAGACGGGCATCCAGGCCATGAGGGCGGGCCAGGTGTTGGTCCAGGCGGGGTTAGGGGGGAGTTGTCCGGCGAGGTTGTGGGAGAGAAAGACGGTGCCGAGGCAGGCGCCGGTGAGGCCGAGGGCCTGGGCGGTGGCGAGGCGGAGTTTGCTGGGTTCGCGGGTGAGGACGGAGGGGATGGCTAAAAGCAGGAGGACGATATTGAGCAGGAGCTGGGCGTAGCGCGAGTGCATGACGCGAAGGAGGTCGATGGCGCCGTAGGTTTCGGAGCGTTGGAGGAGCTGGCGTATGCGGGCGGTGGAGAGGAGGTCGACGTAGTCGCCGGAACGGAAGAGGGCGATTTCGTCGGGAGTGATGGAGGTTTTGAGTGTGGCGACGGGGGTGGGATCGGTGGGGCGTTGTTCGGGGAGGAGGCCTTGGACGATGACGCCGTTGGTGAGGTCCCATTGTTGGGAATCGGGGTTCCAGATGGCGCGGTCGGCGTAGAGGTGGGAGGTGGGGCGCATTTTGTCGTCGCGGCCGATGACGTCGAGGAAGTCCATCGCGGGGGGGCCGTCGGAGGGGGTGTAGTAGCGTGCGGCCATGAGGATGCGGTTTTCGGAGTCGCGCATGGGGGGGACGGTTTTGACGGTGGGGGTGGTGCCTGCGAGCTGGGAGTGTTTGAGCATGAGCTGAGGGATGATATTGGGGATGATGAGTTCCTGGTCGACGGCGCCGAGTCCGGAGAGGACGACGGCGGCGATGATGATGGGTGTGGCGACACGCAGGAGGGGGACGCCGGCGACCATGACGGCGACGAGTTCGTTATTGCGCGTGAGACGGAGGAGTGTGAAGGAGGCGGCGACGCCGGGGATGACGGGGCCGAGATAGAGGAAGAAGAGGAAGGTTTTGTAGAAGTAGAAGGAGATGAGGGCGCTGAAGAGGACGAAGAGGGATTGAGCGTCGGTGGGGCCGAGACGGGATTGGACTTCGACGATGTCGTCGAATTTGAAGACCATGTCGAGGATAACGAACATGCCGATGAGAACGAAGAACGCGATCAAGTAGTTCTTGAGGAAGGCGGAGAGGACGTAGCGGTCGAGGGTTTTCATGGGGGGAATAAGAGTCCGTGGTCAGTAGTCAGTGGTTTGTGGTTATCTGCGTTGGAGTTTGGCTAGAAGAATGACGCCTATGACGAGGACGGCGGCGTTGCCGGACCAGATGAGGGCCATGCCGAGGTGGAGGGGGTTGTTGTGGGCGGTGACGTGCTGGGGGATGCCTTCCATGGTGTGCTGGCCGGTGACGATGAGGGCGATGGAGATGAGGGCGGGGACGACGGAGACGGCGAAGGCGGAGAGGAAGTTGCCGGACTTGAACATCAGGCCGAGGGAGGAGCCGATGAGGACCAGAACGAAGCAGGAGACGGCGAAGGAGGCGCGGCCGTGCATTTCGGATTTGCAGTAGTTGATGAGTCGGACGACGACCTGGCGGAGGGCGTCCTGGTCTTTAACGGAGATGGTGGGGTCGGTGAGGTAGTCTTCGGGGGGGCGGCGTTCGATGCGTTTGAGAGCCTTGGGCATCGCGACGGCGACGTCGGAGAGGGGGTAGCTGGACCACTGTGTGGGAGTGGATTGAGGCATGGTGACTTCGGCGTCGTGGAGTTCGGCCTGGACGATGAGGCGGTCGTTGGAGGGGTCAGAGACGAGATTGAGGCGGACCTGATTGGCGGTGGCGGTGAGGTCGCCGCCGGGACGGTCGATGCGTAAGGTGGTGCTGCGCGCGCCGTTGGCGGAGGGGCAGACGACGATGGTGCCTTCTTCGAGGCGGGCGGGGCGAGGGCCGCGGGTGATGGTGTAGGTGTCGGTGGCGGTTTTGTAGGTGGCGTGGCCCGTGTTGTTGAGGTCGTTGATGAAGCGCTGGCGGACGATGCGGTCCTGTTCGGAGCGGATGAGTATTTCGACCTGATCGCGGACGCTTTGGGATTTTCCCCAGTCGGCCAGGACGGTGCGGAGTTGGCGAATGTCCATGAATTTGGGGTGTTCTTTGACCTGGGAGGCGATGGGGATCGGGCCGTAATTGAGGGTAGCGACGTTGGCCTGGGCGTGGCCGGCGAATTCGCGGGGGAATTGTGCGCCGTCGTCGAGTTGGGCGTTGAGCTCCATGGCGTCGCCGGTGGTGCGGGTGATGAAGACGGTGGCTTTACGCGCGGTGAAGAAGCGTTTGGGGAGGAAGATGGGGAGGTCGTTTTTGTTTTCCGGAGGCGGGGGGATCATGTCGTAGCGGATGAAGAGGGGGCCGGCGAGGACGACGGTCTGTTCGTCGGGCTTGTCGGGGTTGGCGGGAGGGACGAAGGCGGCCTGGGCGTAGACGACGGTGTTTTTGCCGATGGGGATTTGGTGGGTGCGTTCGATTTTGTTGGCGATGACGCGGGCGAGGTTGGAATAGATGACCTGTTCGACCTTGAAGGTGAAGGCGGGAACGATGAAGCAGAGGAGGAGGAGGGAGACGATCGCGACGAATAGGCCGAGGAGGAAGGCTGGGGTGGCGATGGAGAGGAAGGAGATGCCGCCGGCGCGGCAGGCGGTGACTTCGTTGTCGGAGGAGAGGCGGCCGTAGACCATGGTGGTGGCGAAGAGGGCGGCGATGGGGAGGGAGTAGGTCGCCATGGCGGGGAGGAGGTAGGCGAGCATGGTGCCGACCTGGCGGCCATCGAGGCCGTTTTCGGTGAGGGGGCGAAGGAGGCCGCCAAAGGACATGATGCCGGCGAGGGCGATCGCGGTGAGGAAGAAGACCTTGAGGAGGTCTTTGAAGACGTACCAGAAAAGAGTGCGGCTCATGTGTATTGAGGATTTCGGATTGCGGAATGCCCACCGACCGCGGTCGGTGGGCTTTGGAGGAGTTCGGCGATTACTTGAGAGAGGCGTTGGATGCCTTGGTCGATTTGTGCTTCGGGGACGATGCCGTAGCAGAGGCGGAGGGAGTTTTTGGGGGTGTGTCCAGACTCGTCGGGGGAGTAGGCGTAAGCGCCGGGGACGTAGATGACGCCTTGCTTGACGGATTGCTGGAACATGTGGGATTCGCGCGAGGTATCGATGGAGGTTGGGAGGGTGAGCCAGACGTAGATGCCGCCCTGGGGGTGGATCCAGGAGATGCCATCGTGTTTGGGCATGTATTTGTCGAGGGCGGCGAGCATGAGGTCGCGTTTGTGTTTGTAGGCGGCGTTGAGGTGGACGAGGTGTTTGGCGTAGGAGCCGTCTTTCATGGTTTCGTAGGCGATGTTCTGGCAGAGGTTGGGGGAGCCGAAGTCGTGGTTGCCTTTTTGCTGGAGGATCGGGTCGACCAGGTCGGCGGGGAGGATGGCGTAGCCGGTCTTGATGCCGGGGGCGAAGGGCTTGGAGAAGGTTTGCGCGAGGATGGTGTACTGGTTGGCGGAGTCGAAGGATTTGATGGAGGGGAGGGATTCGCCTTCGAAGTAGAGTTCGCGGTAGGCGGCGTCTTCGAGGATGAGGATGCGGTGGGATTTGGAGAAGCGTTTGGCAAGTTCGAGGAGTTTTTTGCGGCGGGGGAGCGAGAGGGACAGGCCGGTGGGATTTTGGTAGTAGCTCATGCAGTAGATGAGCTTGACGCGGGGGAGTTTGCCTTGGTTTTCCAGGCGGATGAGGAGTTGTTCGACGGCGTCGACGTCCATGCCGTGCTGGTCCATCGGGACGGTGAGGACTTGAGCGCCGAAGGAGGTGAGTGTGCCGGTGTAGACGAAGTAGGAGGGGGCTTCGGCGATGACGATGTCGCCGGGGTCGAGGAGGGTGTCGGCGATGAGGTAGAGGGCTTGCTGTGAGCCGGTGGTGATGAGGACGTCGGCGGGGGTAAGGGAGAGGGCTTCGGAGGAGTGGCCTTCGAGGTGTTCGAGATGGGAGAGGAGGAGTTTGCGCAGGGGGAGGAGGCCGTGGGTGGTGTCGTATTGGAGGACCGAGCGGGCGCGGGCGGGGTCGGCGAAGAGGCGGGCGGTGATGTCGCGGACTTCGTCGACGGGGAGGGAGGGTTCGTCGACTAAGCCGGCGGCGAAGGAGATGAGGTCTTTGCGGCCGATGGCGGCGGCCATGAGGAAGGAGATGGGCTGCTCGGTGGTGCGGCGGGCCTTGGCGGAGAGGGAAAGTGCCTGTGGGTTGTTAGAGTGGTTTGACATCAAAAAGGGATCGTATCGAGGGGTGGGCGGGTATTCAATTCGCCGGAGGGTATTCGGGGATGGTTAAAGGTTGCTGAATGGTCATTGGCGGGTTGTTTTGCGAGTAATGCGGATGACGGAGGACATCGTGAGCCCTTGTGCGAAGATGGAGAAGAGGACGACGCAGTAGGTGACGGCCAGGAGGAGGTTGTGATCGGGGTTGTTGGGGAGGGAGAGTGCCATGGCGACGGAGATTCCGCCGCGGAGGCCGCCCCAGGTGAGGACGGTGATGGTGCCGGGGTCGAAGCGGCGGAAGGGGCGCAGGGAGGTGATGATGCCGGCGACGCAGAGCCAGCGGGCGAGGAGGGTGACGAAGATGGCGAGGATGCCGGCGAGGAGGAATCGGGAGGGGAAGGGCATGACGAGGACTTGCAGGCCGATGAGCATGAAGAGGATAGCGTTGAGGATTTCGTCGATGAGTTCCCAGAAGGCGTCGAGGTGCTCTTCGGTTTTTTTGGACATGGCGAAGTGGCGGCCCTGGTTGCCGATGAAGAGGCCGGCGACGACGACGGCGATGGGGGCGGAGACGTGGGCGGCTTCAGCGCCGGCGTAGCCGCCCATGGCGAGGGCGAGGGTGAGGAGGACTTCGACCTGGTAGTTGTCGACGCGCTTGAGAAGCTGGTAGGTGGCGATGCCGGCGACAAGTCCGAAGAGGATGCCGCCGGCGGCTTCGCGGAAGAGGAGGAGGGCGATTTGATGGAAAGTGACGGTGCCTGGGTCTGCGAGCATGTCGAGGAGGGCGAGGAAGAGGACGACGCCGACGCCGTCGTTGAAGAGGGATTCACCGGCGATCTGGGTTTCGAGGGATTTGGTGGTGTTGGCCTGTTTCATGATGCCCAGGACGGCGATGGGGTCGGTGGGGGAGATGAGTGAGCCGAAGAGGAGGCAGGAGAGCAGGGGGATATCGAGATGAAGGAGGGGAAGGGCGAGCCAGAGGAGGATGCCGACGATGAAGGTGGAGAGGAGAGTGCCGAGGAGGGCCATGGAGGTGATGGGGAGCCATTCTTTGGCGAGGTCGCCGAGGTCGACGTGGAGGGAGCCTGCGAAGAGGAGGAACGCGAGCATGCCGTGGAGGAGGACCTTATTGAAGTCGATGCCGGCCATGAGATGGCGGGCGTGCTGGCGGAAGTCGCCGATGACGGTGATGTGTCCGAGGGCGATGAGGGCGAGGGAGGCGACCAGGGCGATGAACATGACGCCGATGGTGGTGGGGAGGCGAATGTACTGGTGGTTGATGTAACTGAAGAGGGCGGCGAGGACGATGAGGATGGAGACGATTTCGAAGAAATCCATGGGAAATCAGGTCGTCGGGCCGAGTTGGGGATGGAGGGTTTCCATCTGATTGGAATCGAGCGTGCGCTGGAGATGATTGATGGTCTGGTCGCGGGCATGCCAGAGGGCGGTGCGGCGGGCGGTGACGGAATACCAACGGGTCTGAACAATTTGAGCCTGTTTGCGCTGGTCGGAGGAAATAGCCGGACGAACGTGGTCCCGCTGGGTTTCGGTCAAACTCAGGCTGCGATTGATCGTGGGGAAGTCGAGTGCGGGAGGATCGGAATTGGCACGCGTGGCAGTGACGTGTGTGGTGTGTTTTCTGGACGTGCGGGAGGTCGAAGTGGTCGATGAAGCGGTGGAGGCGTTATAGGTGGTCTGGCGTATGGTGGACATGAGCCTATTCCCTGTTTTCCTGTCGGGGGATCGTATCATAAAACATTATGTCGTGGATGGGGAAAGCCCACCGACCGCTGTCGGTGGGCTTTAATTGTTGGAGGGAAATTTCATTGCGGCTTCGGGGGTGGATATATTGTGAAGCGTGATAGGCACGGTGCTGCAACAGGTATTGGCGTTCTGTTATCCGAGCAGGTGTTCGGCGTGTGACGTGGCTTGTGAGGGGGGGGCGTTTTTGTGTCCGGTTTGTTTGTGTGAGCTGATGGAGATGGAGGAGGAGGGGGCGTGTAACGGGTGTGCGATGCCGCTGGTGTGTGATGGGGCACCGTGTGCTTATTGTAAGGGGAAGGGGCTCCGTCCTTATGAGAAGGTGCTGAGGCTAACGACATTTGCTGAGCCGGTGCGGACGGCGATAGTTCATATGAAATATCATCGGAGGTGGTATTTGGCGGAGGAGTTGGGGAAGCGGTTATTGGAGCAGGGGGATGTGAGGGAAGTGGTGGAGGGGTGTGATGTGATTGTGCCTGTGCCGTTGTATTGGAGGAGGCAGATAAAGAGGGGGTATAATCAGTCGGGGGTGTTGGCGCGGTATTTGGGAGGAAGGTGTGGGAAGAGGGTCGTCGGGCCGGTGAGGAGGGTGTTGGATACGCCTTCGCAGACGGGGAAGAAGACGGCGGCGGATCGGTGGGAGAATGTAAGAGATGCGTTTCGGCTGATCAGGCCGGGGGATGTGGAGGGGAAGCGCGTGGTGGTCGTGGATGATGTAATGACGACAGGGGCGACCATTAAGGCGCTGGGGAGGGAGATTATGAAGGGGAAGCCGGCGGGGTTGTCGGCGGTGGTGGTGGCGATTGCAGATCCGAAGGGGAGGGGGTTTGAGGCGATTTAGGGGAATGACGAATGCGTAATGACGAAGGGAGAAATTGCTTGGGAGGTAGCTCGAGTTTGTGCTACAATCTAGACGGGCTAGACGGAGGTTTTGATATGAATTGGAATTTGACGGATGCGAAAAATCGACTGAGTGAGGTGCTGACGCGGGCGGCGAGTGAGGGGCCGCAGACGATTCGGAGGAAGAGCGAGGATTTTGTGGTGTTGCCTAAGGCGCAATATGAGCAGCTTGTGGGGGAGAGGCCGTCGTTTACGGATTGGTTGTTGAAGGGGCCTCGGATTGATGATTTGGAGTTGCCGCCGCGCGGCGGGTCGTCGATGCGCGAGGTTGAGTTGTGAAAGTGTTGTTGGATACGAACGTGATTTCGGAACTTCGTCGGCCGGGGGCGCATCCGGGAATTCGCGCGATGCTTGGGAAGGTTCGTGAGGAAGATCAGTTTGTGAGTGTTGTATCGCTTGGGGAGATCTCTTACGGCGTGGCGGTGCTGCCGGCGGGGAAGCGACGGGATGAATTGCAGGAGTGGCTCGGATTAACGGCGCGGTATTTCAGTGATCGAGTTTTGACGATAGACGGGGATATAGCGATGCTTTGGGGGGAAATTGCGGCGAAGGGGCGCAGGGCGGGAAGGGTTATTAGCGTTCAAGACGGGTTGATCGCGGCGACGGCGCTGCATTATGGACTGCATGTCATGACGCGGAATGTCAGTGATTTTGATACGACAGGGGTGCTGGTGATTAACCCGTGGGATGAGAATCCAGATGAAGTTTGACAGGGATTTGAGCAGGCATTACAGTCGCGCGGCAGTTTGAGTCAGGTACCTGCCGAATTAGTGGTGGTTCAGTTTTGTGAGGACAGACAGACGGGCCGGGACGGCCCGGCTCTTCTTCAGAATTGGCCATTGCTGGTGAATTTGAGGTTCGACTTTGGCTGCGATTGTCGTCATCCCCGCCCGGTTTGGTTCTACGCGTTTTCCCGCCAAAATTCTCGCCAGTGAAACGGGTCGGCCGCTGGTGCAGCATGTGGTGGATCAGGCGAAGAAGTGTCGTCGGGTGAGCGAAGTGATCGTGGCGACGGATGACCAGCGGATTGTCCAGGCACTCGCGCCGTTTGGGACGCGGTGTGTGATGACGGACGCGGGGCATCAGTCGGGGACGGATCGGATCGCCGAGGTGGCGCGGGGGCGAATGGATGAGATTGTCGTAAACGTGCAGGGGGACGAGCCTGAGATTGAGCCGGGGGTGATAGATGATTTGATCGCACGGCTGGAATCGCATGATGAAGATATGGCGACGGCGGCGACGGCGTTTCCAGAGGGGGCGGATCCGGGGAATCCGAACCTGGTCAAAGTCGTGCGCAGCATAGATGGTCGAGCGATCTATTTTTCGCGGGCGGGAATTCCTTATTATCGAGACGCGACAGCAGGGGGGGGGCGAGCATATTATCTGCATCTGGGGATCTATGCGTATCGGCGGGAATTTTTGCTGAAATTCGCTTCGTGGTCGCCGACGCCTTTGGAACAGGCGGAAAAGTTGGAGCAGTTGCGTGCGCTGGAACATGGGTCTTCGATGTATGTGATGCTGGTGAAGCGAGCGACGCATGGAATCGACACGGCTGAGCAGTACGCGGATTTTGTAAAACGGCATGGACGTGAGACGGCTTTGCGATAAGAGGAACTGATTATGAGCAACTACGATTTGTTGGCGAAGGTCGGGCAAAGCTCGGAAGACACGGAATTTTACACGCCTATGCCGGCGGGGTATCGGAAGGGGCATCATAAATACGTGATCGTCGTCGGGACGGTCATCTCGGGTCTGGGGAAGGGAATATTCTCGTCGTCGCTGGCGAAGCTGTTGCAGGATAAAGGGCTCAAGGTTGCGCCGATCAAGATGGAGGGGTATTACAACATCGATTCGGGGACGCTGAATCCGTATCGGCATGGGGAGGTGTTCGTCACCGACGACGGGATGGAGACGGACATGGACCTGGGGACGTATGAGCGTCTGCTGGATCAGGACCTCGGGGCGGCGAATTTTACCACTAATGGGCAGATTTTTTCGGCGGTTTTGAAGAAGGAACGTGAAGGGGGATATCTGGGACGCGATGTGCAGACGATTCCGCATGTGACGGGGGAAGTGAAATTGAAATTGCGCGAGCTGGCGGTGAAATCGCAGGCGGATGTGATCTTTGTGGAAGTGGGGGGGACTGTCGGGGACTATGAGAATGGGGTGTATCTGGAGGCGTGTCGCGAGTTGGCGTATGAGGAGGGGGAAGGGGCCGTGACATTTGTGGCGCTGACGTATGTGCTGGAGCCGGGGGCGCTGGGGGAACAGAAATCGAAGGCGGCGCAGCTGGGGATCAAGAGGTTGATGGAGATTGGGATCATGCCGGATTTGATCGCGTGCCGGGCGACGCGGCCGATCGGGGATAAGGTTCGGCAGAAGATTTCGATGTACACGAATGTGCCGATGAAACGGGTCTTTTCGATGCATGATGTGGAATCGATTTACATGATTCCGGAATCGCTGCGCGAGGCGGGGATTGATCGGGAAGTGCTGACGCTGCTGGACCTGCATGAGCGTGTGGATCAGCGCAATGAAGATCAGCAGCGGATCAAGTGGCGCTGGTTTGTGGACCGGATCGGGAAGGCCAAGAAGGAAGTCACGATCGCGGTGAGCGGGAAATACACGGCATTGCGCGATGCATACGCGTCGATCATCAAGGCCTGTGAGCATGCGGGGGTGCATACGGGGGTGAATGTGAATCTGCGCTGGATCGACACGACGCAGTTGGACCCCGCGGGGGTGGTGCGGCGGCTGGGGGATGTGGATGGGATCATTGTGCCGGGCGGGTTTGGGATTCGGGGGACCGAGGGGAAGATCGCGTGTTGCCAGTTTGCCAGGGAGAATAAAATTCCGTATCTGGGGCTCTGTCTCGGGTTTCAGATGTCGGTGATTGAATATGCGCGAAACGTGTGCGGCATCACCGACGCGGCGAGCACGGAATTTGATCCGCAGGCGACAAGTCCTGTGATTGATATCCTGCCGGAGCAGAAAAAGATCGAAGGGCTTGGGGGCAATATGCGGCTGGGCGGAAAAGAAGTGGATTTGAAAGCGGGGTCGATGGCGTCTCAGTTGTTCGATAACGCGACGCGGATTCATTTACGATTTCGGCATCGGTACGAAGTTGATCCGAAGTATGTGCCGACGCTGGAAGAGCATGGGATGATTTTTTCGGGGAAGCATCCGACGCAGCCGATTATGCAGGTGCTGGAGTTGCCGACGGATGTGCATCCATTTTACATGGGGACGCAGGCGCACCCGGAGCTGACGAGTCGGCCGCTACGCCCGCAGCCGCTGTTTTTGGGATTGGTTAAAGCGGCGGCGGGGTTTGCCGAGCGGAAGAAGGGAGCCGGGGTCGCCACACAGGCTGTGCAGGCGGTCGGGGGATGAACGAGCAGAGTGATGATGAAGAAATTGAGACGGAGCCAACTGCGGGGGATACGCCGGCGCGGCTCGTTCTGAGTTATGTGAGTCCCACGGGCGATGGGGATGCGCTGGTGACGTTGGAATCGTTTCAGGGGATGGAAGCCGAACTGGCGTGTGCGAAGTTGAATGCGGAGGGGATTCGTTGCTTTGCGGCCAATTCGCAGATTGCGGCGGCGCATCCGTTTTTGGGAGTGTCGATCGAGGTGCAGGTGCGGCGGGAGGATCTGGAACGGGCGCGGGCGGTGTTGGCGCAGCGGGCGGTGAAGGGGGCGGATGATGAATATGCCGATGAGCCTTGGAGGTGTCCGAATTGCCGGCAGAAGACGATTGATTTGTTGCCGCAGACGGGCGCGCAGTGGATGCGGCGGAATATATGGTTTGTGATGTTGGTGATGCCGTTTGTGTGGGTGTTTTTGCCGATGAATGAGGTGTTGGGTTTGTCGCGGGAAGGGGCGTCGGAGCTGGGGCTTGCGTGGTGTGTGGTTATGTTGGGATTGGGGGTCTGGGTGGTGCTGACCAAGCGCGGGAAGCGATGCCGGGAGTGCGGGTGGACTAAGCCGGCGTGATGGGGGCGGCGTGGCGGCGAGGGGCGGAGAGCAGGATGATGCCGGCGAGGAGGAGGGAGATGGATTCGGCAACGTAGAGGACGCCGGAGATGGCGTGGGCGCGGGCGAAGTCGGGGGTGTGGACTTGGCCAAGGGAGCGCAGATGCAAAATGCGCGGCGTGATGACGGCGGCGGAGGTGATCGCGAACAGCGTGGCGGCGGCGAGGAACGCAAACGTCCAAGCGGGGGCGCGGCTGGGGGTGAGGGCGCGCCAGGCGACCGTGGCGGCGAGGCAGAGGGCGGCGAGGACCAGGGAGTAGCGTTCGAAGGAGGGGAACATGACGCCGGTGGCGAGGGCGGCGGATTCGCGGCCGAGGCCGTTGAATAACGCGATGGCGAAGAGGAAGACGGACATGATCCCGCCGAACCAGAGGGACCAGAGGAGAGCGAGTGTCGTGCGAATCAGCGTAACCATGACAGCAGGATACGGGATGGATGCAAGGGAAAAAAGAGAACGTTGAACGTCCAACTTTAAACGTTCAACGTTCAAGGGAAAGGGCATTAAGTGCTGTGATTGAAGGCGGTGATGATGGCTTTCATGTCATCAGAGTGATCAGGATCGACGAGGTGGAACTGGGTCTGTTCGCCGAGGAGGTCGGGATTGTTGAGGTTTTGGGCGATGAATTTTTCCAGATCCTGGGGAGTGGTGAGGTTGGCGGGCTTGATGAGTTTGTCTTCAACCATTTGTGCGGTGATGGTGTCGGCCTGTCGGGAGATTTTGAAATAGGCGTAATACTTTTCTGCTTTAGGGAGAAGCATGGACGGGTCTTTGGTTTCGAGGGTGGCGAAGGTAGTGCCGGCGACGTTGGTGAGCCACATTTTGTAGGTGGTTTCAGTGTCGGGGGTGATATGCTTTTGGGCATCTCTGGCGACGGCCATATAGGTGACGAGATAGGTCCGCGAATCGTAGGGGAGAATGGAGACGAGGCTCTCTTGGTTGTTGCTTGGATCTTTTTGCAGCCAGAGGCCGGTGAATTGAGTGTCGACTTTGGATTGCTCGGGGTCGCCAAGTGGGATTTCAAAACAGCCGATTAGCCCGGCGATGATAGAGAACGCAATCAGGAACGTAAGCGGGCGGCGAAAACGGGCGGTCATGAATATCTCCTTGAATAAAGTTTGCGGACGCTAACTATTATACCAGGAAGATTGTGGAGTGTTGCTGAGCGGGATGGAATTTTATAATTAGCGTTGTGGGCGCGATTTAGGGGAAGAGGCCTTTGAGTTTGCAGGCTTCGGCGACGCGGGAGACGGCCAACGTGTAGGCGGCGGTGCGGTAGTCGCAGTCGACTTCATCGGCTTTGGCGTTGACCTGGTCGAAGGCGCGTTCCATGACTTTTTGCAGCTCGTCGTCGACACGCTTTTTGTCCCAGAAGAAATTTTGCAGGCCTTGGACCCATTCGAAGTAGGAGACGGTGACGCCGCCGGCGTTGGCGAGGATGTCGGGGATGACGGTGACGCCGGCATCGCGCAGGATGGCGTCGGCGGCGGGGGTGGTCGGGCCGTTGGCACCTTCGAGGACGATGCGGGCTTTGACGCGGGGGGCGGTGGTTTCGTCGAGGGTGTTTTCCGTGGCGGCGGGGATGAGGACGTCGGCGTCGTAGGCGAGGATTTCTTCGTTGGTCAGATCATCGCCGGCGTCGTAGCCGTCGAGGGTGCCGTTCTCGCGGTAGTAGGATTGTGCGGCGATGAGGTCGAGGCCGTTGTCGTCACAGGTGCCGCTGGCGCGTTCGGTGATGGCGACGACTTTAGCGCCGCGCTCGGCGAGCAGGCGGGCGGCGTGGAAGCCGACGTTGCCGAACCCTTGGACGGCGATGCGGACATCTTCGAGTTGTTTGCTGCGGGTGGCGAGGAACTTGCGGAGGATGTTCATGACGCCGCGGCCGGTGGCTTCTTCGCGGCCGAGGGAACCACCGATGACGATGGGTTTCCCGGTGACGACGCCGAGTTCCTGGTGACCGACCATCATGGAGTAGGTGTCGAGGACCCAGGCCATGACTTGGGCGTCGGTGCCGGCGTCGGGGGCGGGGATGTCTTCGCGAGGGCCGATGATGGGCATGATTTCGGAGGTATATCGGCGGGTGAGGCGTTCTTTTTCGCCGAGGGAGAGTTTTTTGGGTTCGCAGACGACGCCGCCTTTGGCGCCGCCGTAGGGGAGATTGACGAGGGCGTTTTTCCAGGTTTGCAGCATGGCGAGTGCCATGACTTCGTCGCGATCGACGGATTTGTCGAAGCGGATGCCGCCTTTGAACGGGCCGAGGGCGTTGTTGTGCTGGGCGCGGAAGCCGGTGAAGACCTGGATGGAGCCGTCGTCCATTTTGACCGGGCAGGAGACGGTCAGGACGCGCTTGGGGCTGGAAAGGACGGCCCGCCAGATCGGGTCGAGGTTCATGGATTTGTAGACGCGGTCGAAGTAAGAGTGGGAGTTTTGCCAGAAGGAGGAGTGATGTTCGGCGCTTGGGGTGAGTTTATCGGTGGTCATGAAGAGTTGTTGTAATCAGGTCGAACGGGGGATGGAAGGGTCTGGATGGGCCGTTCAGGGGGCGGTACAGTCGCGTCAAGGCGATTTTTTATGGAGAAATCAACGTGGCGAAAGCGGAGAAAGTTGTGATTTTGGCGCGGGGCGTGGGTAGCCGGATGCGCAAGGCGGATGGGGATGCGCAAATGTCGGAGGAGCAGGCGAAGATGGCGGATACGGGGGTTAAAGCGATGATCCCGATCGGCAGGCCGTTTTTGGATTATGTGTTGTCGGCGTGTGCGGATGCGGGGGTGACACGGGCCTGTCTGGTGATCGGGCCGGAGCATGATGTGGTGCGCGACTACTACACGAGAGAGATTAAATTGGGGCGTGTGAAAGTTTCGTTTGCCGTGCAGGAGAAGCCGCTGGGGACGGCGAACGCGGTGGCGGCGGCGGAGGAATTTGCGGGGGGTGAGCCGTTCCTGATGCTCAATTCGGATAATTATTATCCGGTCGTGGCGATCAAGGCATTGCGGGATTTGGATTCATGCGGGGCGGCGGGATTTGAACGCGATGCGATGTTGCGGGGGTCGAATATTCCGGGGGATCGGATTGAGAAATTCGCGATTGTGGATGTGAATGAGGGGGGGATGTTGAAGCGGGTGATAGAGAAGCCGGACCGGGAGGCGATGGCGTCGGTGAGGCCGCCGATTTGTGTGAGTATGAATTGTTGGCGGTTTGATGGGTCGATCTTCGAGGCGTGCCGGGCGATTCAGCCATCGGTGCGGGGGGAGTATGAAGTGACGGATGCGGTGCAGTATTGCGTGGATCGGCTAGGGGTGCCGTTTAAAGTCGTGCGTGTGGCGGCACCGGTGCTGGATATGTCGAGCCGGGGGGATATCGCGGCGGTTGGCGAGCGATTGAAGGGGACGGAGGTGACTCTGTGAGCCATATGAAACTGGGCGATATGCTGTCGGAAACGACGAACAAGGGGTGGGGGGAAAGCGTGATCACACGGCTCACGGTAGCCGGGATGTCGCGCTTTGAGGCGACCACCAAAATGTCGGCGATGCGGCATGGAGCGCAGGTGCTGGCGATGGAGAATGGGGTTGCAGAGGATGCCGAGGCCGTGGCGTTTTTTGTGCCGGGGCGGATTGAGGTGGTGGGGAAACATACGGATTATGGCGGCGGGCGGAGTGTTTTGTGTGCGGTGGAGCGCGGGTTTTCGTTTGTGGCGACGCCGCGAACGGATGATGTGATACGGCTATCGCCGGGGCAGATGGAGGAGACGGCGGAGTTCAGGCTTGAGCCGGAGTTGGCGCCGGAGATGGGGACGTGGAAAGGGTATCCACAGGCGGTGGCGCGGCGGATGGCGCGGAATTTTCCGTCTGCGCGGCGAGGGGCGGAGATTACGTTTGTGAGTGATCTGCCGCGTGCGTCGGGGATGAGTTCCAGCAGCGCGATGGTGGTGGGGATGTTTCTGGTACTGGCGGAAATTAATCGGGTGTACGAGACAGCGGAGTATCAGCAGAATGTGATGACGCAGGAGGACCTGGCCGGGTATCTGGGGACCAATGAGAATGGGCAGACGTTTAAGAATCTGATTGGCGATCGCGGAGTGGGGACATTTGGCGGGTCGGAAGATCATACGGCGATCCTGCTCGGGCAGGCGGGGAAGCTGGTGCAGTATGCGTACTGCCCGGTGCGGAAGGAGCGGGTGATTTCGTTTCCGGAGGAGTATGTGTTTGCGATCGCGTCGTCGGGAGTGGTCGCGGAGAAGACGGGGGCGGCGATGGCGAGCTATAACCGGGTGTCGCTGCTGGCGCGGGCGATTGTGGGCGAGTGGAATCGTGCGAAACGGTCGGAGGTGGGGACGCTGGCGGAGGTGATCCAGGCAGCAGGGGGGGCGGAGGGTGTTCGCGAAATGCTAAGGAACAGTACCAATGCCGAATTTGGTGCCGGGGATTTGACCGATCGGTTTGAGCAGTTTTATGCGGAGAATGAAGAGATCGTGGCCGCGTTTGGCGACGCGATGGAGTGGCGGGATTGGGAGATGCTCGGGCATGTGATGGACCGGTCGCAGAAGCTCAGTGAGACGAAGTTGAAGAACCAGGTGCCGCAGACGGTGGAGCTGGCGCGAATGGCGCGGGAGCTGGGGGCGGTGGCGGCCAGCGCGTTCGGGGCGGGGTTTGGCGGGAGTGTTTGGGCGATGGTGCCGGGGAAGGAATCGACGAAATTTTTGATGGATTGGAAGGCCGCGTACACTGCGAAGTATGCGGAGGAGGCGGGGAGGTCGACGTTTTTTGTCACGCGACCCGGACCGGCGGCGTTTCGAGTCGGGTGATCATCCTTTGACGGCACCGGCGGTGATGCCGCTGGTGATGTAGCGTTGCAAAGCGATGTAGATCAGGAGCGTGGGGGCCATCATGAGGACCAGGCCGGCGAACGCCATTCCCCAGTCGCTGCGGTATTGGGAGACGATGGTGACGTTGGCCAGGCCGAGGGGGAGTGTGCGCAGGCGTTCGGAGTCTTCGCCGTTGAGGAACATGAAGGCCATGAAGTATTCATTCCAGGTGCCGAGGAATGCGAAGATGGCGACGGTGATCAATCCCGGGCGGGCGAGAGGGAGCATAATGCGGAAGAAAGCGCCGAATTCACCGGCCCCGTCGATGAGCGCGGCTTCGTGCAGGCTGGCGGGGAGGGAGCGGAAGAAGGCGGTGAGGATGAAGATCGCGAAGGGCATGCCGAACGCGAGGTAGCAGAAGAGCAGGCCCGTGCGGGTGTCGAGGAGGTGCATCCATTTGAGCTGGAAGAAGAGGGGGATGATGGCCAGTTGCAATGGGATCATCAGGCCGGCGAGGAAGTAGAAGAAGATGGCTTTGGAGCCGGGGAAAGCGAACCGGGCCAGCGCATAGGCGGCCATGGAGGAGAGAAACATCGTGCCGACGACGGTGGAGATCGTGAGCGTGAGGCTGTTGAAGAAATACTGTCCGAAATGAGCGCGCGTCCAGGCGTTGGGGTAGTTGGACCAGTGGATGTCGTTGAGGGCCGGCGGGGAAAACGGATGGGCGAAGACGTCTTTGTCGGGTTTGAGAGAAGTGTAAGCAACCCAGATCATCGGAAAGACGACAAGAACAAAATATGAAAAGAGCAGCACATAGATCACCGGTGTGGCGATCGATATGCGACGATGGGTGGAAACGGATTGCGTCATTTGTCTTTGCAAGCAAAGGCCGGCGGTTGATTCCTGTGAGGGTAGCGGGAACACGGCGGAAGACAATCAAAAAATGAATGTTATGCCCCGCCGCGTCGGATGGCGGATTTACCGAATTTGGCGGTGATCCGGTCGACGGCAGTGTCGATGTGTTTTTGTTTGGCGTTGGATTCAGCGGAGAAAAGGGTGAGTTGCTCGGAGCCTGTGGTGAATGAGGCAGCGGCCATTCCCAATAGCCGGACCGGTTGGAATGAATCGCGCAACCATTCGTCCAATAGCGACAAGGAATGCGACCATAGCTCGGCGGTCGTGTGAGTGGGTTCAGCGAGCGTCCGGGAGCGCGAGAATGTTTTGAATCCCCCGATGCGGATTTTCAAACGGATGGTGCCGGCGCGCAGGCCATGCTTGCGACAGCGCCGAGCGACGTTTTCGACCTGATCGAGCAGCACGTCGCGCAGGTGTTGCGGATCGGTGATGTCCTCTTCGAAAGTAGTCTCGTGGGAGATGGAGCGGGCTTCGGAATCAGGGTGGACGGCGCGATCATCTTCCCCGTGAATGAGCCGGCGAAATCGCTCGCCATCTTCGCCGAATTCGCGGGAGAAAAATTCACCGGGCATGCGGCGGAGGTCGCCGATGGTTTTGATATTCATCCCCGCCAGCCGATCCGCCGTCTTAGGCCCGATCCCCCAGATGCGCGTGACCGGCAGGGGGGGCAAAATGTGGTCGATGTCTTCCGCCGTGACCACCGTCAATCCATCCGGCTTTTTCAGATCACTGGCGAGCTTGGCGAGAAATTTATTCGGAGCGACGCCGACCGATGCGGTGAGATGAAGCTCTTCGCGGATGCGCCGGCGCAGGCGAACCGCGATTTGCTCGCCGCTTCCCGCTAAGCGGTCCATGCCGGTCATGTCCATGAATGCTTCGTCAACGCTGACCGGTTCAACGACCGGCGAAAAATCGTCGAGAATGCGGAAAAGGTGATCGGAAACCTCGCGGTAACGGCTCATCCGCACCGGCACGATGATCGCCTGCGGGCAAAGCCGTTTGGCAACCGCCATCGGCATCGCCGAGCGACATCCGAACGGGCGCGCTTCATATGACGCCGTCGCGACGACTCCGCGTGGGCGGTCCGATCCAATCAGCAGCGGCTTCCCGCGCAGCGCCGGATCGTCGAGCTGTTCGACCGCCGCGAAGAACGCATCCATGTCGACGTGGAGAATAGTCCGCGCAAGAGAAGGCACGAAGCCATTATAGCCATAAACGCGCAGCATCCGTTCGATATCACCCGACTCCTGCGGAATAGATGGAATTCGTCAACGAGTCGCAGTCTCCGCAGGAACTCCAAGACCTGCGTCAAGGCATTAAACGCGGCTTGCTCTTTGAATTTCTCACTCCGCAAACGGACAAAAGTATCGGCAGACGTACATGCGCCGGATTTTCTCTGTCAGCCATGATTGATGTAAAGAAGAGCTGGTCATAGCTTGGCTAGCTCAGGCCTCATCTCATTAGACTAATCGCGAAGGGAACAATTTCATGAAGCGAAATCAAAAACTCGCGACTTGGCTTGGATTGCTATGTGGTATCGCAACCGCTTCCCGCACCTACGCCGCGGTGATCTACAGCAATTTTGGCCCGGGAGATTCGTTCTTTCCTGTAAACAGACCCCCGGTGGGGTCAGGAATTGGTGTAACGCTCGATCCTGGGGGTGGCGTTGATGGCCGAGCCGCTAGTTCATTTACAACCGGCCCTTTTCAATGGAATATTGATAGCGTTCAACTTGCGCTAGGTTTTCCAGAGGGGTCAAACACCTTCGAAATGATGGTCATGACTGACTCTGGTGGGGTTCCCGGACAGGTCCTCCAAACGGTCTTTTTTTCAGGCGTAACATTAGATGCCTCAATCATAACTGTTTCCGGAATTCAGCCGCTCTTACTTGAATCCAACACCACATATTGGATTGCACTCGCTGCGACCATTACAGATTCAAGTGACATTTCGTCATGTATCTGGTTGCTGAATAACACACGAACTGGAAGTGGCTCTGATAACGGCGGGGGCGGCGCAATCTGGATCGCTCAAACTTATCCGGCACCGGCAATGAGAGTTAACGGCACGATCGTGCCAGAGCCCGTTTCAATTGCGGCAGCCGGTCTGACGTTCCTCGGTGTTTTCCGAAGAAATAGACGAATGACATCGGCATTTTAGATATGCCAGAGACGCCGGGTGACCCAACTGGCGCGACACGCGATCCGAAACGATCTAATGCACGGCCTTTCCAGTTCGCCCCGACTTGCGCGGTGCCGGGGTCTTCCCGTTCGTGCTCACCTTCGTCTCCGGCGTCTCATGACGCGGCATACGCGGCTGATGCGTCTTGGCGCCCAGCGCGATCTCCAACACCTGATCGACATTCTCCACAAAATGGAATTTCAGCGTGTTTTTCACTTCGTCCGGAACATCCGGCATGTCCTTCTCATTTCGCTTGGGCACAATCACCTGCTTGATCCCCGCTCGCATCGCCGCCAGGGTTTTCTCCTTCAATCCGCCGATCGGCAGGACCAGACCGCGCAGCGTGATTTCACCCGTCATCGCCACATCGTGACGCACCGGGCGGTTTAGCAGCAATGAAGCCAGCGCCGTGAACATCGCTGTCCCCGCGCTAGGCCCATCTTTGGGAATCGCGCCCGCCGGGACGTGAATGTGGATATCCGATTCCGCGAGGGTTTTAGGGTCAATGCCGAGTTGTTCGGCGCGAGAGCGCAGCAGCGAATAAGCCGCCGTCGCGGATTCCTTCATCACATCGCCGATCTGTCCCGTCAGCGTAGTGACGCCTTTTCCGGACATGCGCGTGGCTTCGATAAAGAGAATTTCTCCGCCAACGGGCGTATACGCCAAACCCGTCGCCACGCCCGGCACGCTCGTCCGGCTCGCAAGCTCGGGTTCGAATCTCCGCGGCCCGAGCGTCGTCGTCACATACTCCTTCGTGACATTCACCTGCTTCGTATTCCCTGCCACCACCTCCGCCGCGATCGCCCGGCAGACGGCGCCGATGTTTCGCTCCAAATTCCGCACCCCCGCCTCGCGCGTGTAGGCGTCGATGATCCATTTCAACGCATCATCCTTGAACTTGACCTGTTTCCCCGACAGCCCATGAGCCTCCAATTGCCGCGGCACGAGATATTGCCGGGAGATGTGGAGCTTATCGGTGGCCGTGTAACCCGGAATCTCAATGACTTCCATGCGATCGCGAAGCGGCCCGGGGACTGTGTCCAGCGTGTTCGCCGTCGAGATAAACAAAACCTTCGACAGATCAAACGGCACGTCCAGATAGTGATCCGTAAACGTGTGATTCTGCGCCGGGTCCAACACTTCCAGCAGAGCCGATGCTGGATCACCGCGGAAGTCATTGCCCATCTTGTCGATTTCATCCAGCATCATGACCGGATTTTTCGTGCCGACCTTGCGCAGTTCCGCGATGATGCGCCCTGGCATTGAGCCGATGTAAGTGCGCCGATGCCCGCGAATGTCCGCTTCATCGCGCACGCCCCCCAGCGCCACGCGAACGAATTTTCGCCCCATCGCCTCGGCGACGGATTTGCCCAGCGACGTCTTCCCTACGCCCGGCGGCCCGACCATACAAAGAATCGCCCCACCTCCATCCGGCTTGAGCTTGCGCACCGCCAAATATTCAATAATCCGGCGTTTCACCTTATCCAAATCATGATGATCACGATCCAGAATGGTGCGCGCCTCCTTCAAATCCAGATGATCGACGCTTTCGATCGACCAAGGCAGTTCCGCCAGAAGCTGAAGATACGTGCGAATCACTCCGTACTCCGGCGACGCCTGTGGTATCGTTTCCAGCCGCGACAACTCGCGATTAGCCTCTTTCATCACCAATTCCGGCAACTTCGCATCCGCCAGCTTCTGCTTGAGCGTCTCAATTTCCCCGCCACCCCCCCCGGCTTCTCCTTCGCCAAGCTCCTTGCGGATCGCCTTCATCTGCTCCTGCAGATAATAACGCCTCTGCGACTTGTCGATGTTCTCCTTCACCTGCGACTGAATCTTGTTTTGCAATTCCAGCACATCCAACTGCGTCGCCAGCCGCGACGCGATCATGCGCAAACGCTGATCGACATCGAGCTGCTCAAGCAGGAGCTGCTTATCCGGCGCATCCGCCTGTAAATTCGCCGCCAGAAAATCCGCCAGCGCCGCCGGCTGCTGAATGCTGTTGAGCACCTGCTGCGCCTCATCCGGCGTATTCGGCGACAACTCGATCACCCGATTCGCCTGCTGACGCACCGACGCAATCAGCGCCTCCACATTCGGCCCCATCGGCATCGTCTCTTCCAATATCTCAATCTTCCCCATCAAAAACGGCTCGGTCTGCACAATCTCCATCATCCGAAACCGCGAGACGCCATGTACGATGATCGACTGATTCCCGTCCGGCAGCTTGAACAACTTCAGAATCGTGCAGACCACCCCGACCGCATACATATCCTGAATCGTCGGATCTTCCGTATCCGCATTGCGCTGCGTAATCACGCCCGCGATCTTGTCCCCCGGCATCACTTCGTCCAGCAGATTCTTACTCTTCTGCCTCCCGACATTCAAAGGCGTCACTGTCCCGGGAAAAACCACGATATTACGAATCGGCAGGATCGGCAGCAGGCTTGGTATCGTGATCGGCTGCCCGTTGCCGCCCTGGCGAATGATCGTTTTATTCGGATGACGTTCGATAATCTGTGTTTCTGCCATGAGTATTTAGTTGTGAAATTTCTGGTGCTGATTTCTGGTGAAAAAATGAGGAATCTCGCCCTTATTTCTTCGGCAGTTCGATCCACAACATGCCGTTGCGGTGCGTCGCGTGAATCTGCTCTTTCACGACGTCCAGTGGAAGTTCGACATCGCGCCCAAACAGGCCGTGATCGATCTCCATCAGATGCACTCGATACTTTTTAGAATCGGAGGAATCGGATTCTTTGTCCTCCATAGTAGGAGGCGTCGGAACCGTGCGATTGCCTTTGATGGTCAAACGCTGATCGATCAATTCAATGTCGATTTTTTCCTTATCCACGCCTCCGAGGTCGACGCAGACCAGGTATTCCGTTTCCGTTTCATAAAGGTTGACGCTCGGCGTCCAGGTTTCGCCCGGACGATAATTGTAGTAACCCTTCTGCATCTGCTCGACGATTTTATTCATCTGTCGCTGGACGTTCTGGAATGGCTGTTCAGTCGCAGTATCGATCTCATCGGTGGACATGAGGAGCGCCTCCCTTAGGCTTTTAAGTCTGGCCAATATACTAGCGCACCGATCTCCCCGGACACCTGCAAAAACGGAAATTGTAATTATGTATGGACGGCAGCAAATACAGTGCGCCCATTAGCGCCGTGCTGGCCGAGCGAGATTTCGAAGTGGAAATGATTCCCCACACTGGTCGGCACGGAATAAATTTGCTGATCGGCAGCGCTGGGATTCAATGTGCCCAGCTCAACAGTCGCCGCCGCATCCGCCGACTGGACCGCCTGCAAATGATACGCCGTCCCATCTTGAGTCGATGGCAGGCGATCAATCAATACCACTGCGAACCGCTGCACGGGATTCCACGCCACCGTCAATTCCTGGCCCGCCCATTCTTGCGTTCCCGCCAATTTCACTAATTCCGTCTGAGGCCGGCTCAGAAAACTCAACATGTCCCCCTGCCGCGCCTCAATAAACGCCAGTCGCGTTTGCAGATCATGATTATCCGCCAGCAACCCCGCTTGGCGTTGCCGCGCATGAATTTCCATCGACACCAGCGCTCCAAGGGCTGCGCCCGCCAAAATCAGCAGCACAAAGAGCGACCGAACCATTTCCCCTGTCCCTTTAGCCTGTTCGCTATGGTCTTGCATGTTGGGTGTATTCTCTGCCGATTTGGCTTGGATGACAACCTTATAATCAGCCGTGAGCAGGGGGGTGCCGATAGAAATGGTCCGAATTGACTTTAATCCCATGCCGCGTCACAATTTGATGATCTGCCCGGAGATACGAACGGTCTGCGCCGTGCCGGGCGATGTTCACCCAGGAGACCATCGGATGCGACGCGCCCCCCGCCCTCTGGCGATCGTGCTGGCTGCTTCTACCGTAACCTTCTCCATGCTCTTTTTGACCGGTTGCGGCGGAGACGACGCCTCGCGCGCCGATCGTAACGTCAACGAGCAGGTCAATGCCGCCTACACCACCGACAACCCCCTCGATGCGCTGAAGAAAGCCGCTGAAAACGACAAAGCCTCCGGCGCTAGCCGCGCCCGCGCCAAGGCCATGCTCGCCGACGCCGAAATGCTCGCCGGCAACGCCCAGATGCGCCAGATCGAAGAAAAAGAAAACCGCATCGACTCGCTGATCTGGGAGCTCAATCAGCTCGGCCAATCCATCCACACCAGCGCCAGCCTGATCGCCGTCTATCGCAGCTACGATCCCTCCATCGTCAACAGCGCCGCCGACGCCCATGTCGCCGAAGTCAAAGGCGACGCCCTGACCATCCAAAAGATCAACGCAAAGATCCCCGCCTTGGCTCCGCTGGCGGAAAACATCAGCAAAACCCAGGAAGCCATCGACAAGCAAAAGGCCGACGTCGCTCAGCTTACGGCGCAGCGCACGCAATTGCTCGATCAGGCCGACCAGTCCTCCCAGCAATCTGAATCCGCCAAAGGCCGCGAATCCGTCGATGCCTACACCAAAGCCTCCAACCTGCGCAAGCAGGCGGCGATGGTCTCGAACCAGATCGACACCGCCAACTCCCAGATCGAACGCCTGAACGAAAATCTCGAAACCTTCCAAGGCCAGCAGAAAATTCTCGCGGGTCTGGTCGACGAATACCAGGCCGGCGCCGCCGCCACGGATAAAGGTTTCAAATCCGTCGCCTCCGAGGAAGAAGCCCAGCATCAGCTCATCAAAGAGATCTACGGCTCACCCTCCGACAAGCCAGGCCTCGCCACCGCTGCCACGATTCATTCCCGCGCCGCCGAACTCTCCGCGGCCGTCAATGAAGTCGACGAGCTGCGCAAGCAAGCCGAGGACAACCTCAAGAACGCCATCCAACACTACGCCGACGCCCAGCAGGCTGCCGAAGACCTGCGCCGCTCCCTCGACGAAAAGATGGGTGCCACCAGCAACGCCGACGCCCCCGAGCGCCTCGCCTGGGAGGACATGAAGAAGCTGATCAACCCCTCGACCTATCAATTGCTCAAGAGCAACGCCCTGCAAACCCTCGGCAGCCTCTATGGCAGCAACGCCGACGCCATCGCCGCCCGTGTCCGTTTGGCCGGTCATCTGACCAAAGCCCTGCAACCCGCCGGCCTCAAACTCCCCGCCGACCTCACCGTCAAAGACGGCCAAGCCGACCTCAAGCAAGGCATCGAAGAGACCAACAAGATCTACTCCGAAGCCTCCGACCTCGAAGATAACGTCATCGCCGCCCCCCTCGCCACCGAAAGCCAGAAAGCCGCCGCCCGCGTCGAAAAAATTCTGACCTACTACGCCTGGGGCAACGCCATGGCTGCCGCTGGCAACATGAACGACGCCCGCAAGCACCACGCCGAAGCCGTCGAGCAAGTTAAAGGTGCCGTCGCCGATGGCGTGACCATCCCCGCCCTCCCCCCGGACATCGCCCCTGCCCCCAAAGTCTCCGCCACCACTCCCGAAACAACACCCCCCGTCCCCGCCAAGACCTCCGCCGCTCCCAGCGCCGCCGGCACTCCTGCCGACGCCGCCACCACCGAAGCCGTCAAGCAATCCCTCACCACCGTCGCCGAAGACATCTCCAAAGGTGACACCGACTCCCTGAAGAATTTCATCAACGCCGCCCCCGAGCAGCAGCCGATGATCGACACCGCCGCCTCCTTGATCAGCGGCTCCGTCAAACTCCAGGCCGCCGTCGTCGCCAAGTTCGGCAAAGCCGGCGAGAAGGCCATGTCCCAAGGGGGCATGCATATGGAAACCCCCACCCCTGAAATGCTCAAGGCTGAATTGGATAAGGTCCAGGTCATGAGCACCGGCCCGGATTCCGTCGTCCTGACCATGGCCGGCATGACCCAGGCCATCCCCCTCAAAAAAATCGGCGACCAGTGGAAACTCGACCTCGCCGGCCTCGTGAAATCCAACCCCCAGGTCGGCGTCATGCTCCCCATGATGACCATGATGTTTAAACCCATGGCCGACGGCGTCAACAAAATCGCCGCCGACGTCGAATCCGGCAAATACGCCACCGTCGCCGAAGTCAAAGCCGCCCTGCAAAAAACCCTCCCCAACAACGGCATGTTCTCCGGTATGAACAAAGCCGTCGCCCAGCAACCCACCCCCGCCCCTTCCTCCATCCCTCCCCAATAACCGCGACCCATCCCCGTCAAGCAGAGCCGGGCCGTCCCGGCCCGTCTTCTTGCATTCCCCCCCAACCCTGCTACCGTTACCCCCGCTCTCAGGCGGCATCTCCACGATGCTCACCGTTAAACCGGTGAAGGGAAGTGCGGTTCAAAACCGCCGCGGACGCGCCGCTGTGATGGACACCTGTTAGTCGTGGCTCCGACCACTGCCGATGAAAGTCGCCGGGAAGGTCATAGCCAACCAAACGACTGTCCTAAGCCAGAAGACCTGCCCGAGAGCACGCCCCCGACGAATCGTTCGCCGGGGCAACTCGTATTCGTCCTCGCGAACCGGGACGGTCGAAACAGGCTCCTTCACGCTTAGAAGCGTGCCTGCCATCGACTCTCCTTTTCGCGACCCGACGAAGGTTTCCTGTCGGACCCGCGTCACGGTCCCCGCAAAAGGAGTCGGAATGTCTTCGCTTCGCACCCTCACCCAAAGCCCACGGACCGCGGTCCGTGGGTTCTTCACCCTCACCCTTCTAACCGCCGCCGCAAGCGCCAGTGCCTACGTCGCCCCCCCCGGCTACCAAACCACCGGCCAAACCTTCCCCGCCTCCGCCATCGCCGTCTCCCCCGATGGCAAAGTCGCCGTCGGCACCGACAACTTCAGCGGCGGCGCCTCCGTCAGCGTCTACTCCTCCCTCTCCGCCGTCGGCTCTACCCCGCTGCAAACCTTTACCGCCCCCACATGGCAATACATCGCCGGCCTGGACTTCGCCGACCCGAACACTCTCGTCATCGGCGAAAACGGTGCCACCGACACCGCCTACTCCGCCAACGTCTCCACCGGCTCCATCCAAAACCTCCTCCCCGTCGGCTCACTCCCCTCCCTCAGCGATGTCTACATCCACGCCGGCACCGCTTACTTCCCCACCGCCGGCGGTCCAGCCCACAACAACCTCTTCTCCGTCCCCCTCACGGGCGCTTCCTCCCCCACCCTCCTCATCTCAAACTTCGGTGCCGGCTACGGCGGCGGCGTCGTCATCAACTCCGCCGGCCAATACCTCCTCACCGACTCCGCCGGCTCCGTCCTCCGCTACGACTCCTCACTCAGTCCCCTCCCCTCCATCTCCCTCACCCCCGGCAATGGCTCCGGCGCCGTCGACATCGCCCTCGACTCCGCCGGCAATGCCTACGTCACCACCGGCAACACCCTCACCGAAATCCAATTCTCCTCCCCCACCCCCGCGGTCTCTCAGTTCGGCTCCTTCGACCCCTCCTCCTTCCCCTTCCCCACCTACCTCGCCTACACCGGCTCTGACTTCTCCCCGTACACCGGCAACGCCCAACTCCTCGTCAGCGGCTTCGACGAAGAAACCCCCGCCGGCGGCGTCTTCATCATCACCCCCGCCCTCCCCGAACCCGCCACCCTCACTCTCCTCTCCCTCTCCACCCTCCTCATCACCCGCCGCAGCAGCAGGGGGGTCCACCAATGAAAACCCCCAACTCTAACATCTTTCTCTGTGCTCTACGTGCCCTCCGTGTTCTCCGTGGTAAGTATGTATTTTTCGTACTAATCCTCCCCCTCCCCACCCTAGCCTCCCCCTGGGCAGACACCGTCTACAACTACTCCCCCGGAGCAACCCAGGAATCCCCCCGCGGCTCCGGCAACTTCTTCACCGACCCCTCCCAGGCCTTGGGCCCCGTCTCCCCCCTCGCCTCCGACACCAACCCCTCCACCGCCGTCGTCCAGCTCGGCCAAGCCGGCTCCATCACCCTCGGCTTTAACTCCCCCATCCTCAACAACCTCCCCGACCCCTCCTCCCCCACCAACCCCAATGGCGTCGATTTCACCATCTTCGGCAACTCCTTCGAAGAAGGTTTTGCCGGTTCCGGCACCTACTACCGCGAGCCCGGCTTCGTCGAAGTCGCCCGGAAAAACCCCGACGGCACCCCCGGCCCCTTCTATCTCCTCCTCCCCGCCAAACTCCCCGCCGACATGATCGGCGGCGTCGACACCGGTCCCGGCACCACCCTCCTCGCCGGCTACGCCGACGAACACCCCGTAAACGCCTCCGGCGATCCTACCCTCCCCCCCGACAACCCCCTCTCCGCCGGCGGCGATGCCTTCTCCCTCGAATCCGCCGTCCTCGAATCCTCCCCCGGTGTCCCTGCCCTCCTCAACGGCCAACCCCAATTCATCTCCCTCCCTTCCGTCGACTTCATCCGCATCACCGACGTTCTCCCCAACGACGGCGACTCCATCACCGGCTTCTACACCACCGACATCGACGCCGTCATCGACCTCCCCGGCACCGTCCCCGAACCGACGCTGCTCCTCCTGCTCCCTTCATTGATGTTGGTGCGCCGCCGATGAAGGTCCGCGCCTTCACTCTCGTCGAATTATTGGTGGTCATCGGGATCATCGCATTATTAATCTCGATTCTGCTCCCCACCCTCTCCACCGCGCGCCAGGCAGCCAACACCGCCGTCTGCGCCAGCAACATCCGCCAGCTCGCCACCGCCTCTCTCCTGTACGCCATCGAAAACCACGGCTACTTCCCCCCCGCCCACCTCGACTTCCTCACCACCAACCTCGATCGCTGGCATGGCACGCGCCCCAATACATCCGCCCCTTTCGACTTCTCCACCTCGCGCCTGCGCCGCTATCTCTACACTCCCAACATCAAACAGTGCCCCGCCTTCGAACCCGCCGCCCCCGGCTTCGAAGCCTCGGCAGGGGGGTACGGCTACAACAACCACTACATCGGCTCCTCCACCGCCGACCAAGGCTGGTCCACCGACTCCGTCAACACTCCGGCCAAACTCAACATGATCCGCAACCCGTCTTCCAAAATCCTCTTCGCCGACACCGCCATGGCCGTCGGTTCCACCATCATCGAATACTCCTTCGCCGAACCTCCCACCGCCGACGGCCTCACCACCTCCCCCTCCCTCCAATTCCGCCACCGCAACCGCTGCAACATCGCCTTCGCCGACGGCCACGTCACCGCCGAGCTTTTCCAATGGACCTACCCCACCAACGCCTACGGCTCCGACAACACCAAATTCCACCTGGGCTTCTTCGGCCCCCAAGACAACTCCCTCTTCCAACGCCAATAACCCTCCCTTCCCCGTTAGCCCGGTCGCTCGCGACCGGTTGTTTCCCCTTCACCCAATCGACCTCACCCTCGCCCCCGCTGGCCACTCCTTCCCCCTCCGATACTCCTCCATCGTCATCCCCTTCTTCGACTCCGGCCGCAACTCCATCACCTCCACCCCCAACCCATCCCCCGCCTTAATCACCCCATACATCGTCACCTCCCCCGCAGCCCATCTCGAATACGTATCATGCGCCACCGCCCGCGCCCGCAGCAACGTCCCCCGCATCAACTCCCCTCCCCCCGCATCCACCAATTGCACCCGACACCCCGGCCACGGCGACAAACCATTAATCTGCCGCGCAATCTCCCGCGCCCCGCGCGACCAATCAATCACCGCATCCTCCCGCGACAACTTCCCCGCCACCGTCGCCAAAGATTCATCCTGCACCCTTTCCACCGCCGTCCCATTCTGCAACCGCTCAATCACCCCCATCACCACCCCCGGCCCATCCGCCGACAACCGATCATGCAACTCCCCCGTCGTCTCCGTCTCCCCAATAACGACTTGCGACTGCCCGAGCACCGCCCCCGCATCCATCCGCTGCGCCAGCCGAATCACCGAATTCCCCGTCACCGTCTCCCCGCGCACGATCGCGTGATGAATCGGCGCCGCCCCCCGATACTTCGGCAGCAGCGACGCATGCAAATTGATCGCCCCCAGCCGCGCATGATTCACTAGCGCCTCCGGAATCTTCTGCCCAAACGCAATCACCACCATCACATCCGCCCCCGGCAACACCTCATCCGCAATCTTCTCCGTCCGAATCAGCGGCAGATTCTCCTCCATCGCGTACTGCGCAATCGGCGTCGGCGTCAGTTTCCTCCCCCGCCCCGCCGGCCGATCCGGCTGCGACACTACCTGCACCACCTCATATCCCCCCGCGCGCAGCGCCTTCAGCGTTGGCACCCCAAACTCCCCCGACCCCGCGAAGATCACCCGCAATCCCGTACTCATCGTCGCGCTCTGCCCTTACTCGCTATCGGTGCCGGATGTTCCTTCGCATACCGATCCTCCAACACCTTCAACTTCTTCTTCGACGTCATCTTCGCCGTCGGCCCCATCCGATCAATAATCATCGTCCCATTCAAATGATCCGTCTCATGCTGCCAGATCCGCGCCCGATACCCCGTCTCCGTCTCCACCACCGCATTCCCCTCCAGATCCTGCCCCTCCATCCGCAGCGTCTTCGCCCGCACCACCATCGTATTTATATCCGGCAAACTCAAACAACCCTCTTCCCCCTCCTCCTCTCCGGTCGCATCCAGCAGCACCGGATTCACATACACCCGATCATCCTCCGGCTTCCCCGAATGATTCATCACAAACAGCCGCACATTCACCCCCACCTGCGCCGCCGCCAGCCCGACCCCCTTATGCTCGCGCATCAATACAAACATGCGCTCCGCCAGCGTGCGCAGATTTTCGTCAAACGTCTCCACCCGCTTGCTCATTTTTCGCAGCCGCGGGTCCGGATATTCGATGATCTCTAGCTCTTCGTACATAATCCTCAGGCGTTGTTTTAAGAACCTTACTCGCGTAATATTCTATAGAATAAGCTCGAACGCCAGTGCCTTCAAACACTTCCGGCCAGCGAGCTTCCCTCTCGAGCCCCATCAAGGCGGTAAGGATGTCTCAAGTGTCTGACGCTTCACATTACCGTGAAATCCCCCCCGAAGACCGTAAAAAGGCCGCCGCCTTCTTCGCACAAGGCAAAAAAGTTTCCGACGCCGGCAACTACGACTACGCCATCGAAATGTACATGCAGGGTCTCGCGATTGACCCCGATTCCCAGGAAGCCCACCAGGCACTCCGCGACGTCTCCCTCCGCCGCAAAGTCCAAGGCGGTAAACCCATCGGCATGATCCAGGCCCTCGGTCTCAAGCGCGGCACCAAAGACCTCAAACAAGACATGCTCAACGCCGAGCGCCTCCTCGCCTGCGACCCCGGCAACACCGACCACATGGCCTCCATGATCAAAGCCGCCCTCAAAGGTGGTTTCTACGACACCATCATGTGGCTCGGCTCCATCCTCATCAAAGCCAACAACGACTCCGGCAAACACGAAGAGTTCTCCAAGTACATCCTCATGAAGGACGTCTACCGCGAAATGGCGATGTCCGACACCACTCCCCCCAGCCTCAAAGCCCTCCTCTACAAACGCGCCGTCGAAGCCACCGAATTCGCCGTCGCTCTCAAACCCGACGACATGGACCTCTCCACCGAACGCAAACGCCTCGGTGCCGAGCAAACCATCTGGGAAGGCAAATACGGCGGGTCCGGCAACTTCCGCGACTCCATCCGCGACGTCGAAGCTCAGGAACTCCTCATGAAACAGGACATGGACGTCCGCACCATCGACGCCATGACCCAGATCATCAACGACGCCCAGGCCCAGTACGACGCCGCCCCCAATGAGCCTGGCAAAGCCATGAAGCTCGTCGAAGCCCTCGCCAAAACCGAAGACTCCGAATACGAAAACCGCGCCATCGAAATCCTCCAGCAATGGTTCGACCGCACCAAGCAATTCCGCTTCCGGCTCAACATCGGCAAGCTCCGCATGGCCCAGATGCTACGCATGTCCCGCACCCTCCGCGCCGACGTCAAGGCCAATCCCAACGACGCCTCCGCCAAGGAAACCTACGAGCAATTCGAAAAAGAACGCCTCACCGAAGAACTCAACGAATACCAACTCTGGGCCGAAAACTACCCCACCGAAACCTCCTACCGCTACCAGGCCGCTGTCCGCCTCTACGAACTCGCCCGCTACGATGAAGCCATCCCGCTCCTCCAGCAGGTCCGCATGGACCCCAAATATAAATTCGACGCCGGCATCGCCCTCGGCCGCGCCTTCTTCGAAGCCGGCTTCATCGAAGAATCCATCGACACCCTCCACCACGTCATCGAAGAATACCAAATCAAAGGCGACCCTAAATCCCTCGCCATGAATTACTGGTACGCCCGAGGCCTCGAACAAAAAGGCGACCTCCAGGCCGCCCTCAAAGCCTACAGCCAAACTGCTCAGATGGACTTCAACTACCGCGACGTCCAGGCCCGCATTAAAAAAATCCGCGCCGCCATCAAATAGCGCGACAACTCCCTCGCCCGCTCAGCCGCGGCCCTCCGGCCGCGATTTCTTGACCCGTTATATATAGAGATGTATAACGAAAGCATGGGAAGGAGGACTCTCCAACGCGCCTTTACCTTGGTCGAATTGCTGGTCGTCATCGGCATCCTGGGCCTATTGCTCGCCCTCCTCCTCCCCGCCCTCAATAAAGCCCGCGCCAAAGCCGACGAACTCCAATGCGCCTCCATCCTCCGTCAATGGGGCCAGGCCTTCCACATCTACGCCGTCGAATACCGCGGCTTCATCCCCCACTCCGGCGACGAAACCCGCAACGCCTTCTTCTTCCTCAACAAGAACGACCCCTCCGAACCCGAAAACGAGTGCTGCTACATCGACGTCCTTCCCCCCTTGCTCCACCGCCCCTCCTGGAAAAGTTATCCCACCGGCCAAAAGCCCACCAACGACATCTGGCAATGCCCGAGCGCCCAGGTCCTCGCCGACAACACCTACGGCTTCCAACCCTCCATCTACGGCTATCACAGCTACGTCATGAACCGCTACCTCGACATCTATCCCACCTTCCCCAAATTCCTCAACCTCGCTCGCGTCAAAGCCTCCTCCATCACCCTCCTCATGTTTGAAGACACCCTCAACCCCAACCAGTGCAATGGCCAAAACTCCATCTCCATCGGCTGCACCGTCGGCTACTACCCCGACGACGCCCCCCGCGCCTTCTGCGACCGCCACCCCCACCAAAAAGGCCAACTCGGCGGAAACATCATGATGCTCGACGGCCATGTCGAATGGACCGACCATCTCTGGGACCCCACCCTCTCCGACCCCGACGTCCCCCCCCTGACCAATCGCACCTGGTGGCCTTACTGAAAACGTGTGAGCTTTTACGTCGCATGGGCGTCTCGCCCATGCCTTCCATCAAATGACATGGCCGAGACGGCCATGCGACAAAATTTTCTCTTTTCTGGAGCGGGATTCAATGTCAAAGCGTCTTTCCATTCTCTCAGCGGCTCTTCTACTCTCCCTGTCCCCGCTGGCTTACGCCCAGCAGTACGTCATCACTTCCGACACCTTCGTCGACAGCGGTTCCCCCGGCACCAACAACCCCGGCACCGGTCAGCCCAACGGCGGTTCCGCTGCCTTCGCCAACGGCCAGGACATCTACAGCTACGGCGCTGACGGCAAAGTCAAAGCTGTCACCAGCAACTACAGCAGCTCTTACCAATTTGTCTCAGCCACCCATGTCCTCTTCTCCCTCCCGCAGACTTTCTGGACCGCCCTCAACACCGACCTCGCCTCCTACCCCTCTCTGCTGACCAATCCCAACTTCAAAGTCACCGTCAATTACTATTCCTTCAACGATTCCCTCTCCGTCGCCAACGGTCACGGCGACATGGAACTCCACCCCCTCACCCAATCTTTCACCACCGGCAACGGCACCCAATCCCCCCTCGCTCCTGCCGACTCTGCTCACCCCGGCGCTACCTGGAATACCTACGATGGCGAGCTGACCGACACCTGGACCACGCCCGGCGGCGATTTCGACACCTCCCACTTCGCCACCATCTCCAACACCTCCCTCCCCGTCTCCAAAGGTGCCGTCCCCTTCTCCTGGAATATCGCCTCCCTCGTTACCAACTCCTCCACCCGTTCCGAACTCCAAAACAACGGCGCCCTCATCAAAGTCATCAATGAAGGCGTCTTCCCCCCCAGCATCCCCACCCCCCCAGGCGTCAATGACTTCGTCTCCTTCTATAGCGCCGACTACATGACCGCCCCCGGCACCGCCACCTCCAATCCCGCCTTCCTCCCCACCGCCGTCATCTCCCTCCCCGGCGACGCCACCGCCGACGGCGTCGTCAACGCCGACGACTACACCGCCATCGACCGCGGCTACGCCAACCACCTCACCGGCTTCTCCAACGGCGACTTCAACTCCGACGGCGTCATCAACTCCGCCGACTACATGATCATCGATTCCTTCTACGGCCAAATCCACGGCGGCCTCTCCCCCGACTTCCTCGCTGAGCGCGATTCCGAGTTCGGCGATGCCTACGTCCAATCCCTCCTCTCCTCCATCCCCGAACCCTCCCTCCTCGCCGTTTGCGGCTTAGCGTTCCCCCTCTTCACCCGCCGCCGCACCGCCTAACCCCACCTGCTAAATCCTCATCCCAAAAAGAGCATGGAGAAAATTTTCTTCTCCATGCTCTTTGTGTATTCTCCACGCAGAAATAATTCAGACTCACCACGGAGTTCACAGAGAACACAGAGAAACCAACAGAGATTTCTTTGTGATCAAAACAATCCGACCCAAATATTCCCAAATTAAATTCATCCTCTCTTTTCCTCTCCGTGCTCTCCGTGACCTCCGTGGTGAAAAATCCCAACAACCAGGAACACCCATGAAAATCCAAATCGCCCTCATCCTCCTCTCCCTCACCACTCTCTCTTTCGCCGCCGACCCCGCCCCCGTCCACATCTCCGGCGTCGGCATCTCCACCCCCTCCGACTGGACCCCCGACCGCATCAAATCCGACCTCGCCGCCGACACCAAAACCATCGAATACTCCTCCCACGGCCAAGCCCACCACGCCACCGCTGTCTCCCTCCTCGCCCTCCTCAAAGCCTCAGGCCTCGACACCACCCTCAAACACGACCCTGCCGCCGACCCCCACAAAAAACACGCCCCCCTCCACTACGCTGTCACCGTCACCGGCACCGACGGCTACTCCGCCACGTTCGCCCTCGCTGAACTCCTCCCCGACGCCGGCAACCACGACGCCTACCTCGCCCTTGACTCAGACGACAAACCCCTCCCCCCCTCTGACGGCCCCACCAAACTCATCGTCCCCTCCGACGCCAAACCCAGCCGCTGGGTCCACAGCGTCGGCTCCATCACCATCTTCGACTGCGCCCCCGCCAAATAACCATCCGTGACCTCACCCGTTTAAGATCAAGCCATGTGGAAGCGCTTACCCTCCTGGGCCTGGATCGGTGCCTGGCTTCTCGCCTTCTTGGCGGGAATGGTCAACGTCATCGGACTCATGGACGCCCGGCGCCTCGCCCTCACCCACATGACCGGCCTGACCTCCAGACTCGCCCAGGGAATCGCCGACGGCAATTCATCCGAAATCGCCATCGTTGCAAGCATCATGTTCTCCTTCATCGCCGGTGCCGCCCTCAGCGGCCTCTTGATCCAGGACAATGCCCTCCACTGGGACCGCAGATACACCCTCGCCCTATCCCTCGAAGGCCTGATCCTCACCGCCTCCGCTCTCGTCATCAAATCCCACCCCCTCCCCGGCCTATGTGCCGCCTCCCTCGCCTGCGGCCTGCAAAACGCCATCGCCTCCAACTTCAGCGGCTCAACCCTCCGCACCACCCACGTCTCAGGCATGTTCACCGACCTCGGAATCTCCATCGGCCACTACCTCCGAAATATCCCCGTCAACCGCATCCGCGTCCGCATCTGCCTCTCCACCATCTCCGGCTTCGCCCTCGGCGGCATCGCCAGCGTCACCCTATTCCAAAAAATAGGCCCCACCACCCTATACATCCCCGCCACAATCGCCTTCGCCCTGGCCCTGACCTACCAATTCCTCCCCCAAAGTCAGAAGAATATGAGTGGGGATTAAAATAATACCGTTAGAGCCTAATTCTCGTGCTCCCGTTTAGCTCCAGTCCAAAGGGCCGGTTTTCTTCACACGTATAACTTATTCCCTATCCTAAACGCATTGGGAACTGCGTCGCAGGCGACCAAGCACAAACCCCAATGCTGCCACTGCCAGTTCCCCCGTCGAAGGCTCCGGTGCCGGGACGAGAAGATAGTTCATGATCGTTCCATTATATGTGCCGCTGCCGACAATGTACCCAGTGTCGCTGATGTAACCTGTCGATCCAAGCACCCATCCGGACCCCGCCGGGATCAGCGAGTTCAAATCATACGGTTGGCCGTCAATCCACTCTGCCCCATGGGAGAACGTGCCCGTTGGCGTTGTGAATTCACTATACCCCACAGCCACATTGCTATTGTTTATTGAGCCGATGCCCGAGGCAAAGCTTCCCGCGAGATTCGGAAGAATTGTGACGCCGGCGTCCGGGGTATACAGCAGCGCCAACCTGGACTGCGTGTTGTTAGTGATATCCGAAGACGACAACGCATACCCGACTGCAATGTTGTTGTCGTTGATATCAATAAACCGTGTAGTGACGTATCCCGATGGCGGCGAATACGTGAACACTTGCCCACCGATCGATAACCACGCTGTACTATTCGCCCGCACGTATCCCGTCGTGCTACCCAAGTTGTTCGTAGCAGTGAGAACGTGGTCACTGGCGACGAATGGAATTTGCGTCGGTTGCCGCCAGTCCCATGTATAAGCCCGGTCTTCGTTCGTCGTTCCGGCAAACGTGCTGACGCTGATCACGCCCGTCGTGGAGTTGAACGCAAAGCCGGTCCTGGCATCGCCAACAATCTGCGGGCTGACATATGTATTATGTCCATCCCATGCGAATAGCGTGAATGTGGTCGACCGGGCGCTGTAAGCGCCCACAACAACGCCGCTGTTCGTTATCCCGTACGGTATCCAGTCAACCATCCCCGTAAACGGTGGCTGTGGCACCGGCGAGGCAGCGCCGTTATTGCTCCATAGAATCGTGCCATTCTGCCCCGTCAGCGTACTTCCCCAACCGACCGTCTGGCCATTGTTATTCAACCCCCGAAGTACCCCATCTCCACCATCGAAATCTTGGAGCGCAATGACGTTATATTGTACAGATGCATTAGCGCTGATCGCGATTGTCAGTACCCATGCCAGCGTAAGTCCTACCTTCATGCCTCCTCCTCCAATATCTGCCTATACCCTATACCACAATAATCAATAATCATAAGTAAAAAAATCGATACGTTGAAGAAGCTATTCTCTTCAGGCTTTGGCACCGATAGTGACATGGCCCAGACTTACCAGCCCCTCCTCTTCTACGCCGCAACCTCATACCGCCCTGCCTTTCTATTCGTGTCCATTAGTGTCCATTCGTCGCTAGAATTCTTTCTCCTCCAAAATTCCCCGATCACCCCCCGCTGGACAACCCCTCGCAAATCAATATGCTATTCCACCCCCTCGCCATTGGCGGACTGATCCGCGCGCGAGGGTTCCCGACTTAGGAGATCAAGACAGTGGCCCATTCTTTATCCGCAAAAAAACGCGTCCGTCAAAACCTCAAGCGCAATGCCCGCAACCGCGCCCGCAAGGAAATCATCAAAGGACAAACCAAGTCCTTCCTCGCCGCCATCACCGCCGGCGACGTCAAAAAGGCCGCCGAGGAACTCAATGTCGTCGTCTCCAAGCTCGCCCGCATCGGGTCCAAGAGCACCATGCACAAAAAGACCGCATCGCGCAAGCGCAGCCGTCTGACCCTCAAGCTCAACGCCCTCACCAAGGCCGGCTCCAATCCCGCCCCCGAAGCCAAAGCCGCCAAGCCCAAGGCCAAAGCCAAGCCCAAGACCGCCGGTACCAAGGCGGCCAAAGCCTGATCGCGCCGCCGACAATTAAATAGCTCCACCCAACACCCGGCATCAGGCATTCTTCCCAATTCGGTGATCAATGCCCGACCCCGGGTGTTTCTATTTTAATAATAACGACCCTCCATCTTCTCTTCGTCGGAGACCCCCATGCCCGAATCCACCATAATGGAAAAAATCGTCTCCCTCTGCAAACGCCGAGGCTTCATCTACCCAGCCTCCGAAATCTACGGCGGCATCAACGGCTTCTGGGACTACGGCCCCCTCGGCGTCCTCCTCAAAAACAACATCCGCGACTCCTGGTGGCGACACATGGTCGAATGCCCACCCCTCGGCCCCGACGGTCACCCCGTCGACCTCGTCGGCCTCGACTCCTCCATCATCCAAAACCCCAAAACCTGGATCGCCTCCGGACACGTCGGCGGCTTCTCCGACCCTATGGTCGACGACCGTGAAACCAAATCCCGCTACCGCGCCGACCACCTCATGTGCGCCCCCGCTCGCGTCAAACGCAAATCCGGCGAACTCCAGGAACTCGGCTGGCTCTCCGTCCTCTCCGGCGACGACGCCATCGACAACTTCGTCAAACGCGCCGACAAAATCGCCCGCAAAACCGGCGGCGGCGAAGTCGAACGCCCCGAATCCCTCACCCCCTTCACCAAACTCTCCCCCGAGCAAATGGCCCTCGTCATCGGCCCCGAAGCCACCGCCCCCGGCACACTCACCGAGCCCCGCGACTTCAACCTCATGTTCCAAACCTACGTCGGCGCTCTCCAATCCGAAGACGCCAAGGCCTACCTCCGCCCCGAAACCGCCCAGGGCCAATTCCTCAATTTCAAAAATATCGTCGACACTACCCGTGTCAAAATCCCCTTCGGCATCGCCCAGGTCGGCAAATCCTTCCGCAACGAAGTTACCCCCCGCAACTTCATCTTCCGCTCCCGCGAATTCGAACAAATGGAAATGGAGTGGTTCTGCCACCCCGACGAATCCAAAAAATGGTACGAATTCTGGAAAGCCGAACGCATGAAATGGTGGCGCTCCCTCGGCGTCGCCGAATCCCGTCTGCGCTTCCGCGACCACGAGCAGGACGAGCTCTCCCACTACTCCAAGATGACCGTCGACATCGAATACCTCTACCCCTTCACCGCCCCCGACTTCGGCGAACTCGAAGGCATCGCCCACCGCGGCTGCTACGACCTCACCCAACACCAAACCCACTCCGGCGCCAAACTCGACTACTTCGATCAAGAACTCCAATTGAAACTAAAGGAGCAGGGGGCCTCCCCCGAAGAGATCAAGGAGAAGAGCCGCTACCTCCCCAACGTCATCGAACCCGCCTCAGGACTCACCCGCGCCGTCCTCGTCCTCCTCTGCGAAGCCTACGCCGAAGACGCCACACGCCCCTCCCCCGTCTACATGAAATTCGACCCCAAAATGGCCCCCATCAAGGCCGGCATCTTCCCCCTGGTCAACAAAGACGGCATGCCCGAAGCCGCCGAAAAACTCTACATGGACCTCCGCACCCGCTTCATGTGCGAATACGACCCCAAACAATCCATCGGCAAACGCTACGCCCGCATGGACGAAATCGGCACCCCCTATTGCATCACCATCGACGGCGACACGATCACCAACCAAACCGTCACCATCCGCGAACGCGACTCTCTAAAACAAGACCGCATCGCCATCGATCAAGTCAAACAATACCTGACCGACCGCCTCCTCTAAACAATCCTCACCCTCCAAGGAGAGCCGGGCCGTCCTCGGCCCGTTTTCTTACGCGCCCGCCACTCACCGTCATGGTTCGGTCATATTCAACCCGCATAATCCAAAATGAAACGTGGCGGCAGTCCGCTCACCAGCGCTCAGGTTCAAATGATCGAAGCCAATGCCCCAAATCGAACCGCAAAATCCCTCCCGACATTCCCTCCTCAGTAAAGTCCCCGAAGTCACCCTCTTCTTCTGGATCATCAAAATTTGCGCCACCACCGTCGGCGAAACCGGCGGCGACGCACTCTCCATGTCCCTCAACCTCGGCTACGCCCTCAGCTCACTTATCTTCCTCTCCATCTTCTTCATCACCATCTGCGTCCAGGTCAGCGCCAAACGCTACCACCCCTTCTTCTACTGGGCCGTCGTCGTCGCCACCACCACCGCCGGCACCACCATGTCCGACTTCCTCGATCGCACCGCCGGCCTCGGTTACATCTACTCCTCCATCACCGAATTCGCCTGCGTCCTCGCCGTCCTCCTTATCTGGCGCCTCACCACCGGCAAAATCGAATTCCAACACATCACCTCCCGCAAAAACGAAATCTTCTACTGGCTCACCATCCTCATCGCCAACACCCTCGGCACCGCCCTCGGCGATTTTACCGCCGATGACCTCGCCCTCGGCTTCTCCCGCGGCGCCGCCCTCTTCGGCGCACTAATCGCCGTCGTCGCCGCTCTCCACTACTTCACCCGCATTCCCAAAGCCATCCTCTTCTGGTCCGCCTACGTCCTCACCCGCCCCCTCGGTGCCACCATG
This sequence comes from Tepidisphaeraceae bacterium, assembly GCA_035656825.1. Taxonomy (GTDB): domain Bacteria; phylum Planctomycetota; class Phycisphaerae; order Tepidisphaerales; family Tepidisphaeraceae; genus DASRRR01. The sequence continues at coordinate 43,090 of DASRRR010000132.1, forward strand.
GGCGACATCCTCACCAAACCCAAAGACGAAGGCGGCCTCGACCTCAGCCGCATCTCCTCCTCCCTCACCATCGCCGCCCTGATGATCCTCCTGATTCTCTGCACCACATGCCGCGCTGAGCGAACCTCCCCATGATGGCCTTCACGGATTGCCTCGTTACAATCCCTCCACTCCATGTCATCCCAGCTCGACATCCTTGCCCTGGAACCCTTCCATGGCGGCCCCCGCCGCCAGATGCTCGAAACCCTCACGCGCTGCAGCCGCCACCGCTGGACCGTCCTCAAACTCCCCGCCCGCCGCATCGAGCGCCGCCTGACCGCCGCCGCCCACTGGTTCGCCGAGCAGCTCTCCCGCCACCCCGTCGGCAAGATTGACCTCCTCTTCGTCTCCGAGGCCATGAACCTCGCCGACCTCTTCCGCCTGGTCCCCGCCCTGGCCAAAAAGCCCACCGTCGTCTACTTCCACTCCAACCAGCTCCCCGAGATCGGCGTCCGCACCGAAGGCCCGAGCGACCTGGTCAACCTCAACACCGCCGCCGCCGCCACCGAAATCTGGTTCAACTCCATCTACCACCTCAAACGCTTCGTCGGCAAAGCCGCCGCCCTGGTCGAACGCTATCCCGACCTGCAAACCCGCAGCCCCATCCCCGACATCCTCGCCAAAAGCCGCGTCATGCACCCTCCAATGGACATGACCAAACTCCACGAAGCCATGGACGGCTACCAGATCACCCGCCGCAAACGCACCATTTTCCTCGACACCAACGACGCCCACGCCGCCCTCATCAACACCGCCTTCCGCACCCTCGACCGCCGCGGCGAATCCTACACCCTCATCACCACCGGCCCAGACGACGAACTCTCCGCTGACCTCCCCCGACGTACCATCGGCGACCGCGACGACATCGGCCAGATCCGCGCCCTCCACGAAGCCGGCGTCATGCTCTCCGCCAAATTCGACGCCCCCGACGACCTCCACGTCATCCGCGCCCTCGGCGCCAGCGCCTGGCCCATCGTCCCCGCCAGCGGCGTCTACATGGAAATGATCCCCGAACGCCTCCACGAATCCTGCCTCTACGAAGCCTCCGTCGACGGCCTCGTCGCCAAACTCCTCGACTTCTGGCACCTCGACCGCCCCGACGGCTACCAACAACTCGTCGCCCCCCTCCTCCACGACCGCGAATCCGCCATCGCCTGCCGCGCCATGGACGACCGCCTCGCCGAACTGAAAGCATTGAATCATTGAAGCATCGGATCATTAAATCATTTCAATGATCCGATGCTCCGATGATTCAATGCTCCGATTCCCTCTTACTGCCCGGTCTCAATCCGCACATACTTCTCCAGCGTCACATTGTTCTGCTTGAGATAGTTCGTGATCGTTCCCTTAAACACGCCCGCGTTGAAAAACTCCTGATCCAGCAGCACCTTCTCCGCGAAAAACGAATTGAGCTTCCCTTCCGCGATCTTCTCCGCAATCTGCTGCGGCTTCCCGGTCGCCTTTGCCTGCTCAACCGCCATATCGCGCTCCTTCGCCACGATATCCGCCGGCACAGTGTCCCGCGTCAATCCCAGCGGCCGGGCAAACGCAATATGCCCGCCCAACTGCTTAATAAAATCCTCTGAAGGATTCCCCTTAAACGACATCAGCACCCCGATTTTCCCGGAGATGCCATACAGATAAAGCCCGACCTTCCCACCCTCGGGAGCGCTCATCACCGCCGTCTTCCCCAAACGCACGTTCTCCCCTGTCTTCTGCGACGCTTCGGTCAGCCCATCATTTCCCGCCGACTGCACATCCATCGACGGGTTATGCGCCAGATCATGCGCCAGTTTGTTCCCCAGTGCGCTGATCGCTTCCGATTTAGCGGTGAAGTCCGTATTGCAATTAATCTCCACAATCGCAGCGGCATTCGGATGCCCGTGTCCGAACACGCGCCCTTCCGTCGCCGCCCGTTCCGTCAGCGACGCCTTCACGCCCTGCTTGCGGAAAATCTCGATCGCCTTGGCGACATCGCCCCCCGCTTCAACCAGCACCTGCTTGCATTTCATCATCGGCTGGCCGGTCTTTTCCCGAAGTTCATTAACGGCTTTTGCGGTAATTTCTGCCATGGTATTTTTTAAGTGAGTGGTTAGAGGAAGCGACGGGCGCTGAATATTCAGCGCCCGTCGCGTTATTTCAAATCAATCGGCTAACGCGACGTTTCAAGCCGGCGTTCCCGCCGCTGCAACCGCGGGTTCCGCCCCTTCAGCCGGAGCCGCTTCGCCATCCGCAGCCTTAAACTGCGACCGCGTCGAACGACGCCGAGGTGCGCCTTCTCCGCCGCCCGCGTTCTCTCCGCCCGGAGCGGTCTTATCCATCCGCCCCTGCTTCCCTTCGATGATCGAGTCGACCAGTTCCTTCAGCACGATCTCGACCGCCCGCATCGCATCGTCATTGCCCGGGATCGGCAGGTCGATCAAATCCGGATCTGAATCCGTATCCACCAGCGCCACCACCGGCACGCCAAGCTTCTTGGCTTCCTTCACCGCGATGTGCTCGCGCCGCGTGTCGATCACGAACATCACGCCCGGCATGCGCTCCATCTTCCGGATGCCTTCCAGGTTGCTCTTGATCTTGTCCCGCTCACGCTGCAGCGTCGACTTCATCTTCTTCGAATACGTTTCAATCTGCCCCGTCGCCCACAGCTTCTCCAGCTCATCCAAACGGTTCAGCCGCGCGCGAATCGTCCGGAAATTCGTCAGCGTCCCACCCAGCCAGCGCTCCGTCACATAGTGCATTCCCGCCCGCTGCGCCTCGGCCATCACCACATCCTTCGCCTGACGCTTGGTCCCGACGAACAGAATGTCCTTCCCTTCCCCGGCCATCTTCCCCAGAAAACGCTTGGCCAGCAGCAGCCCCTTCAGCGTCTCCTTGATATCAATAATGTGAATCATGTTCCGCTTGCCCTTGATGTAAGGTTCCATCTTGGGATTCCAGCGCGAAACGCGATGCCCGAAGTGAACGCCTGCGTCCACCAGAGCTTTGACCAGTTCTGCCTGCGATTGAGCTGCCATGATACGACTCCTAAAAACGCCGACACATCGGTCGGTCAGCCGGTGCGATCTCGACAGCCAAGTCATCCGAGGCCGCAATGAGGCTTAGATAATTGATGTAAAAACTTATTCCCGCAGCCGGCAAACGTAACTGATGTAATTCCATCAGACGACCGCCACGGGTGCTTCTTGGCAAAGCAGGGGGGTTACTGTACCCCGGCAGCCCCCCACCTTCAAGCCCATCCCGTTCCGACCCCACCGAGCTCTTCCAAACCCATTGCCAGCCTCATCTTCTATCCTATTTTAGCCGCCGCGCGTGCAAGGGCGTTTTTCCATCTAAAAGGCTTTAAACCCCCTGCGCCGTCTTCACCAACCTCATCATTCCCTCCCGAGCCCCCGGCTTCAGTTCCTCTCCATGCGTACAAGCCACAAAAACCCGACCCCCCACTTTGAACACAATCACATCCGCCTCTCCCGCATCGCCATCATCCGCTTCATTCCCCGGCCCAACCAGCTCCTTCGCACTCGAACCCGCAATCATTACTTCCTTCGTGCTGGCCGGCTTAAAATCCTTAAACTCCCCCTTCATCGTCTCCCCGATGCGCCCCTCCGCCTCGCCAATCGTCCCCACTCCGCTCACCAGCCAGATTTCCACATCATTTTTCAAGCTAATCGTCAACGAACCATCCTGCGATTTGCCCTGACTATCCATCGGCCCCGTCAGCTTCAGCACACTATGCCCGCCTGACTGCATCAGATACTCCTTCCCCTTGGCCATCTCCCCCGATTTCACACCAGAGTTCGATGCACATCCAGCCATCATCACCGCCATGATCGCCCAAATCGATTGATTCACGAATGTCTTCATCTGTTCTCCTGCTTCATGCCAAATAGAGCAATCAACATCCGAATCCTACCAATCTAACCACACAAAATCCGATGCGCGTCTTCCTTACTCCAACTCCGGATGCGCCCCCACATTCCACGTAATCGCCATGAGCACCAGCGTAATCACCGCGCACCCCAGCATCAGCTCAAACGCCGCCGGCCATCCATGCCGGTCCACCAGCGACCCAATCCCCCATCCCGTGATGATCGTCGACATGTATCCGATGATCCCCGTCAACCCCACCGCCGCCGCACTGGCCCTCTTGGTCCCCAGATTCATCGCCATCGCCGCGATCAACATCTGAGGCACATACAGCAAAAACCCCATCATCACGAACAACGCCCCCGTCAAAACCGGCGACGACCTCGGCGAATGCTGAAACGCATAAATCGTCCCCGCCATCAGCACCATCGCTATACAACAGACTCGCCCCGCCCTCCCTTTGAAATACCGATCCGCCACGTACCCCCCGATCAGCGCTCCCAGCATCCCTCCCATCTCCGATCCAAAGCTCAACCACCCCGCCGACACCACCGATAAACCTTTCGCCTCCTGCAAAAACGTCGGCCCCCACGTCACCTGCGCATACCTCAGCACATACACCGATAAATTCGCAAAACTGATCACCCACATATAAGGATTCTTAAAAATATACTCCCAGACAACCTCCCAATACGTCGCCTCCTCCCCGCTTAGCGGCGCGCCCTCCGGGCCGCCTTCCCGCTCCTTCAACTCCCGCGCCAACTCCTCTTCCGTCTCCTCCCCTTTATAAATCTCCACCGGCGGCAACCCCATAGACCCCGGCGTGTCCCGCAAAAAAATCACCACGATAATCGCCCCCAGCACCGCAAATCCCGCTGGGATATAAAAACACGATCTCCACCCCAGATACTTCACCAGATATCCCGTCAGCGCCGCGATCAGCGCCCCACCGATCATGTGCGACGTATGCCATATCCCAAATGTCGTCCCCCGCTCGCGCGGGCTAAACCAATACCCCATCGACTTGGCGCAAGGCGGAAACCCCATCCCCTGAAAATAATTGTTCGCAAACCAGAACGTACAGAAAAACAGGATGCTCGACGACATCCCGAAAAACACGTTCATCAGCGCGCAACCCAGCAGCCCGATCGCCATGAAATACCGCGGATTGGCATGGTCCCCCAGAAACCCATTGATAAATTTCGATATCCCATACGTCACCCCCCCAATCGTTGCGATCAACCCCAGTTGCTCCTTCGAATACCCCAGATCATGCTCCATCGCTTTCAATGGCACATAAATATTCGTCTTCACAAAATAAAACAGCGCATACCCCACGATCGTTGTCGCCAGTATCCTCACCCGCCAGTACCGATACTTCCGATCAATTTCCCCCGGATCCGTAATCCGCTCCGACAAATCCGCCTGCGTCCGAAAGTGTTCAAGCACTGCCATTATTTTCACTTCCTGTCAGAGCCTTCGTTCGATCAAAAACTGAAATGAACACAGAGGCACAGAGACACAGAGAAATAAAAATCAGATTCCCTCTCTCTTCCACTCTATTTTCTTTCTCTGTGTCTCTGTGTTCACTTACTCTTTCCAACAACCCTCACACCGCCATCGCCACCTGCCGAGACACCTTTCCTTCTTCCGCCGGATAAGACAGCGCCCCTTGATACCGCGCCATCTCATCGGCCAGTTCTTTCTCCGACCACCCCAGCAACCTCCCCATCTCCCTCGCCACATCCCGCGCGATCTTCAGATGGTCCCGATGATAATACCGCCAGCTCGTCCGCCGGATCATCAGATCGTCCAAATGAAAACACCACTCATTCTTCACAAAATGCCCCACCGCCTCCATCGTCACCAGCGGCGGCGTGATCGACGAATATTTCGGTCCATCCTCGTCCGGCAGCAGCGGCGTCGTCGCCGTCTCGCACTTTTTCTCCTTCATCCCCCCATGCTTCACCGCCATATCCACCGTCTGCTCCGCCATCAGCCGATATGTCGTCAGCTTCCCACCCGCCACATCAATCCACCCCGCCTCCGGCATCAAGATCTGATGCGCCCGCGATATATCCGAAGGCTTCCCATTCGGATCTGCAATCAAAGGCCTCAATCCCGACCACGCACTGATCACATCTCCTTGCCCCAGCTTCGCCGAAGGAAACGTATCATTCGTCACCTTCAAAATATAATCCACATCCTTCTGATCCACCCCCGGCCTCTCCGTCGGCCCGTCATAATCCGTATCCGTCGTCCCCAGGATCACCCGATCCCCCCACGGAATCGCAAACAAAATCCGCGACCCCTCCGCCATCACCACCGCGTCCGGCACCGCCAGCCGCGTCCGCTCTATCACCAGATGCACCCCCTTGGTCAGCCGCAGCTTCACCTTGCTCGCCGGAAATTTATCCGCCCACGCCCCCGTCGCGTTCACCACCACCTTCGTCCGCACGCTTACCTGGCGCCCCGTCACCCGATCCTCCAGCACACACGCCCACAACCCATCCGCTTCGCGCTTCGATGAGATCATCGCCACATAATTCGCACACATCGCCCCATTCGCCGCCGCCGACCGCAGCGTATCCAGCACCAGCCGCGCATCATTCGTCAGCCCATCATAATACCGCACCGCCCCCGTCAGATTCTCCGCATTGAGTCCCGGCAGCATCCGCAACGTCGCCTCTTTCCCCATCGACGTCGACTTCCCCAGATTCCTCCCATGGCACAGCAGATCATAAATCTTCACCCCGATCGACAACTTCCACCGCTTCCACTCCGTCCCCCGCCGCGTCGGAAAAATAAATGGCAGCGGTGCCGCCAGATGCGGTGCAATCTTATGAATAATCACCTTCTCCACCGATGCCTCATGCACCAACCCCACCCGCCCCTGCGCCAGATATCTCAACCCCCCATGCAGCAATCTCGAAGACCGCGAAGAAGTCCCAAACGCAAAATCATATTGGTCAATAATTCCCGTGCGCAACCCCCGCATCGCCGCATCCCGCGCCACCCCCGACCCCACAATCCCCCCGCCCACCACCAGCACATCCAGTGTCCCCTCCGCCAACTTCCCAATGACATCGCGTCCAATGCTCATATACAACTCTCCGCCAAGCCCAATGCTTTAGCCCTGGGACCCTTCGCCAACATCTCCCCTAGTACCCCCACATGCTCCACAATCAAATCCGGCCTTCTCTCCGCCCTCTCCACATCCCCCAACGTCGCCTCCCCAGAGAGCACCAATATCCCCATCGCCCCCGCCCCATACGCCATCGCCATATCCGTATAAAGTCGATCCCCCACCACCCCGATCTCTTCCACTTTCAACCCCGGCTGCCGCTTCATCACGCCCGCCAACATCCGCGGGTCAGGCTTCCCCAGCACCGCCGTCAGCTCCCGCCCCGTCGCCACGCTCAGCATCGCGCACATCGCCGCACAATCCACCATCAACGTCGGCTTGTCCGTCGGACACACCCGGTCCGGATGCGTCGCCACGAACGGCAGCCCCTTACTAATCCACCACGCCGCCCGGCACACATGCTCATACTCCAGCGTCGTGTCATACCCCACCACCACCGCATCCGGATTCTCATCATGCTCTTCCCCCACCACCTCAAATCCATTCTCCCCAAACTCCTCCCGCAACCCCGGCGTCCCCAGCACATACACCTTCTTCACCCCCGGGAGTTCCTCCCGCAGATAATCAAATGTCGAATGCGTCGACGAGTAAATCTCCTCCGCCGTCGCATCGACCCCCAATTTGTTCAAAGTTTCCACGTACTTTTTCGTCGATTTTGAGGAGTTATTGGTGAAAAAAGTGCGTCCGATTCCCAGTTCCCGTAGAGCCTGTAAGAACCCGGGCGTCCATGTAAACAGTCTCCCCCCCAGGTACAATGTCCCATCCAGATCGAGCGCCACATGTTTAATGGAAGAAAGTCGGCTCATAAACGATTCACCATAAACACTGGCCGGCTAAAAGGAAAAGCCCCACGGGAGTGACCCGCGGGGCTGTCTCTTGATCTCTAGCCCATCTGCTCACTAAAACTCGTATTGAATTTCTCGTCGGCGCTCAAACTATGTAACATGCCCTTTCCCCTGTCAAGGATAACTTTCGATGCGGCGAAGATTTGGGCCTGATTTAGCAAAATATCTCACCAAACCCGTCATCCCCTACGTCGCCGAATCCCTCGATTCCCACGTCGGCCTCCTCGGGATGGCCAGCGTTATCTTCATAGGCGGTGGAGAGTTAGCCGAACTCCCCTCCATGATGGACCGCCTCAAACGCCCGCCCCTGGCCGACATCCCCACCTTCCTCCACATCGACCTGGTCAACGGCTTATCCAATGACGAATCAGGACTTAGATACGTCGCCGGCCTGGACCGCATCGACGGCATCATCACCGTCCGCCACCACCTCGCCCCCGTCGCCCGAAAACTAGGCCTTATGTCCGTCGTGCGCCTGTTCTTACAAGACGGCCGCGCCGTCGAACGCGGTCTGGGCGTCGTCGAAAAATCCCGCCCCGACGCCGTCGAACTTTTGCCCGGCGTGGCGTATCTCGAAGTGGCCGATCGCTTTAAGGGCCTCAATCTCCCCGTCATCGCCGGCGGTTTGATCCGCACCCACGAAATCGTCGACCGCATCCGCGCCGCCGGCGTCCGCTCGGTCAGCACCACTAACATAAAGTTGTGGGAATTGAACCTGGCCGGTGGCCGGGTGAAATGATCCGCGACAGCGCGGCGTCTGTGACTGGGATCGCAAATCATGGCCGGGTCAAAGTTTGCTGGCCTGACGATGGCTGGATCATCCTTTGACCTGAGGGTAAAAAACAGTACCCTTACGAGAGGCAAGTCGTTTCCGACGAGCAACTTTGGGATCAAACAGCAGACTGAGTCAAGGAGATTGCATGGAAAGCCGTGCCGCCCGTGGTGCTGGAGTTCGGGGTCGGGGTATCACCAGGGGTCGACGCGCCGGGACGCGCGCGATGATCGAGGCGCTGGAACAGCGCCAACTATTGTCGGTGACGAACCTTGTGGAAGGGGTGACCTCGACTGAGGCCGGGGCGACGGATATGCCCGCCGATCCGACCGGGGCGGTCGGGCCGAACAATCTGGTGAATGCGGTGAACAGCGAGATTCAGTGGTTCACCAAAGCCGGCTCGCTGCAGATGGCCGAGCAACTCAATGCGTTCTTTGCGCCGCTGGGAACCAACGCGACGACGAGCATTTCTGATCCGCATGTCATTTATGATCAGTACAGCGGGCGGTTTGTCATTGTCGCGATGTCATTTCTCGATTCGAGTGTGCCGGGCGATCTGGTCAATGATTCGCATGTGTACATGGCGGTTTCGATTGATTCGAATCCAAATGACGGCTGGCATTTCCAGGACATTCATACGAAGTTGACGATCAACGGGACCGATGCGGGACTTGATAATCCGGCGATCGCGGTGTCGCAGGATGCGGTTTATCTGACGGGAAGCATGTTCCAGTTTTCGGGGACGTCGAGCGCAGTAAGCCCGGTGATCACGCCTGTCGGGGCGGAGGCTGGTTATCTGGGGTCACGGCTTTGGATCATTCCTAAGACGCCGTTGTATGGAGGCGGGCAATCATTTTTGTCGGGGCCGTTTGATCCGCTCAGCGCGACGGGATTTTCGCTGACGACCAGCGGCGGGGTGTTTAATCTCGATGGGGCGGAACATTTGCAGCCGGCGCAGATGTATGGGACGACCCCGACGGGGCTCGGGACGTATCTGACGTTTGACGGCGGGATTGATCCGAATACGGGGCATAATCTTCTGGGCGTGATCGAGGTGGATAATCCGCTCGGGACGCCGGTGTTTACCCGGAAGATGATCGATGTGGGGACCACGAGTTCGAAGAATTTCAAAGGTGCGCCGCAGCCTTGGGATGCAACATTTGGATTGTTTGAACCGGTGCAGAATTCGATATCGGGGGGCGAGACGTATGTGAAGATCGAAGTTGATGATGAGCGTGTGCAGAGCGCGGTCTGGCGGAACGGATTTTTATATGCCGCCAATGAAGTAATTCCTTACTCCGGGCGGGATGTCGATCAGACGACGGTTCATTGGTATCAGATATCGACGGGGAGCGCGACGGTTGCGTCCACACCGGCGCTGTTTGATCAGGGGGATGTGGGAGGGGAGGATATCGGGGTTGGAGTAAATACCTATTTCCCGGCCATTGCAGTGAATGCGCGTGGAGATATGGCGATTGGATTCTCGGCGTCCGGGCCTGGATCGATTCTTAATGATCAGGACACCACCCCGGATGGGCCGGTGATTTATGCAGGGGCATATGTGACGGGACGCTTGGTTGGCGATCCGCGCGGACAGACGCGCGGGCCTCAGGCGCTTGCGGTGGGGCTTGGCCTGTTTGATAACATCACACCGGTGGTTGGCGGCGGATTCAATTTTGTGCAGGACACCATCAGCGCATGGGGTGAATACAGCGCGGTGCAGGTTGATCCTTCGGATGACACGACATTCTGGGCGTACAATATGTACGCACTGGCTCCAACAGTGAATGGAGATCCTCTCTTCCCGACCTCATCTAACTGGGGAACGCGGTGGGGACATTTCACGGCGGAGTTGGTTGATCTGCCGGCGTTGGGGAATTTTGTCTGGGATGATCTCAATGGAAATGGCATTCAAGACATTGGTGAGCCGGGGCTGCAGGGGGTGATTTTCCGGCTTTATGACTCGTCGAATAATCTGGTGGATCAGACGGTCAGCGATTCGTCTGGGCATTGGTATTTGCAGTCGGCGCCGACGGGGAGTGTGACGCCGGGGTCGGGATATAAGATTGTCGCGGATATCAGCGCGTTAGATCCCATAACGCAAGAGAGCATTTTCGATGGATATACATATTCGCCATATAAACAGGGGAATGACGATCGGGTCGACAGCGATTTCGTGCAGTCGACGACGGATCCGTTTCAGGCGGTGACGACGCAGCCGACGTCGGCGGATATCACGTTGGCGGCGGGGACATTGTATGAGGATTTTGATCTTGGGCTGTTCAAGCCGTTCGTGGCGATTTCGCCTTTGACGCAGACCGTGCCGGAAGGCGGGCCGGGTGCGGTGCATCAGGCGGCGTTTACAGTGACGCTGTATACGGGCGTGTTGCCGTCGACGGGGACACGGACGACTGTGACCAGTCCGTGGGCGACGTCGGTGTATTACAGCACGGTGCCGGTGTCGGCGACGTCGGACGTGGATTTCCAGAGTCACACGGCGGACCTGGTGACGATTCCCGCGGGGCAGACGAGCAATACGACGGATTTGCGGGTGGCGGTGTATGGAGACTCGCTGCCGGAGGGGGATGAGACGTTCAAGGTGGAGTTGCTGGAGCCGAGCGAGGTATTCGGGTCGATCAACGAGAATTTGCCGCCGGGGATTGATCCGACGGAGTTGCCGCTGCCGGATTCGTCTGTGATTCTGAATACAACAGAGTTTCCGGACAAATTCGCGACGGTTGTGATCAAGGATGATGATCTGGCCGTGCTGAGCGTTGATCGTGGACCGACGGTGTTTGAGGGGAGCACGTCGAACGTGACGTATGCGATCTTTACGATCAGGTTGTCGGTGCCGAATCCGCTGCAGATCCCGGTGACAGTGAATTATGTGCTGAATAATGGGACGGCGACGGGGGGAGCGTCGGCTTCGATTCCTGGGGCGGATTTTAATAATACGGCCGGATCAGTGGTCTTTGCACCGGGGCAATTGACCAAGACGGTGCGCGTGGCGGTGTATGGGGATGATGTGAAGGAGGGGAATGAGAATTTCAGTCTGGTGGTGACACCAGCGGATTCTTCGCAACTGACGCCGGGCACGTTGGCGCAACGAACTTCGACGGCGACGATCATCGATCTGGGGGTGAAGAAGATCACGTTCAGCGCCCAGAAATCGGCGACGTATACGGATATCGCGGGGAACATTGTCACGATCACGCTGTCCGGGCCGGGGAAGGGTTTCGTAACTCTGACGACCAGCGGTTTGGGTCGGATGCTCGTGCTAAATGGGTCGACTGAAAAGTCGGTGCTGACGATCCGCACCAACCGCGGGCAGGCAATGTTCGGCGGGATTCAGATCAATGGTGGTCTGGCGGCGCTGAATGGGGCGACGACGAACCTGAGCGGCAGCCTGGTTTCGATGGATGCGATTCGTAGTTTGACGCTGAATTATCTGACGGGCGGGCAGATTGTGCTCGGGCCGTCGACTAAAGCGGGTGTATTCATCACGCTGAACCTGAATCGCGTGGTGGATTCGAGCCTGACGACGGAGACGTCGATCAAAACGTTTAATCTGGGAAGCTGGATCGACACCGGGGCTGAGGATTTCCTGTTGGCACCGGCCATCAAGATGATTCACGCGACCGGGGACTTCGATGCGAGCATTGAGACCTCTTCGGGGGATCTGGGCACGTTGACGGTAAACGGATTGTTGAAGGGATCGACTATCGTTGTGAGCCGCAATAACGGACACAATGGAATAATCGGGACGATCACTGCCGGGTCGATCATCAATAGTCATATCGAAGCGGGCGCAAAGCTAACCAGCCTCACGGCGCGGACGCTGTTCAGCAATTCGACGATTGTCGCGCCGCGGATCGGCACGCTGGAGCTTGGCGAGATTCGCAACACAACGTCGTCGGTTTTGATTGCCGCAGAGGCGGGCAGCATCGGATCGGTTGAATGGACATATAAGAAGAAGACTCAGAAGATTAGAAACGTCGACAACCCCGGACCGCGCGGGCTGGATAAGGATTTGGATAAGAATCCGCAGATTATCCTGGAAATCACCTGAGTGCGCCACTGGACGACGGTGGACAGGCGCGGTGGATGCTCGTAGGATGTCGGCCCGATCGTTGGATCGATCGGTCTATATGTTCCCGTAGCTCAATTGGATAGAGCGTCGGCCTCCGAAGCCGAAGGTTACAGGTTCGACCCCTGTCGGGAACGCTTGGTTATGGGGATCATTTTCCAGTGTGCGGCAATTCGCGCAGGATGGGGTCGGGGGACTGCCCTTCGAAAGAGAGGGGGGTAATGGTGGTCAGGGTCCAGTCGCCGCCCATGTTGACGAAGTCGAATTGCCAGGTGGAGCGCACGGGGCGGCCCATGGCGCGGTCTACGGTGGTGGCGAGCGTGGTGGTGACGGAGATGTGAGATTGAACCTGGTCGGCGTCGGTGGAGAGGATGTAGACGTCTTTGACGCCGGGGTTGTCGATGGATTGGCGGGCGGCTAGCATGATCATGTCGCGGTTGCCGTAATGGCCCAGAGTTGTGCCGGGGTCGAGCAATTCCTGCATGCGCGGCCAGTTGTGAGATTTGTAGGCGCTGAGGATGGCACGGGTTTGGGTCAGGGCGTGCTCTTTTGGCGTTTGGACGAGGTAACTGACGATTCCCCAGGTGATGGCCAGGAGAGCGAGGATGCCGCCGAGGTTTTTGAGAGTGCGATCGAGCTTACGATTGCCGGTCCAGAAGAGGATGGCGCCGGCGGCGAGCAGGCCTGCGGGGAGATACCAGGCGGGATCGAATAGGAGGTCGGTCATTGCTGGCTCTTCGGCTCAACCTTTTGGGCTTGCGGGTCCGATAATACTATAGGATGTCTGTAACTCTCGATCCATCCAGGCGATTCGTCCTGGCGGCGGATGCGCCGTATGTCGCCAATCTGGCTGCGCTCTGGGTGCAAGACCCGCTGCTGGCGGCGAGGATTGAGCGCGTGCCGGATGAGCAGATGTATCCGGTCGAACAGGCGAAGGATGGCAATCTGACGGTGGCGGTGCTGGATGGCGCGGGGAAGCGCATTTATCTGCATAGCCGATATCGGCCTGTCGAAGAGGCGGGCAAAATCGTCGAAGGGCTCAATGTCGAAAAGACGTTGATCCTTTACATCCACGGCATCGGGCTTGGGCATCACGTTTGGCTGGCGCTGGAAAAAGTCAGCGAAGAGGCGATCGTGGTCTGCTTTGAAGCGGATTTGAAACTGCTCAAGACGGCGTTGTGGCATCGGGATTTTTCGGCGGATCTGGCAAAGGGACGTCTCGTGCTGATCGCCGACACCGACAAGGGTTCTCTGTTTGCGCATCTGGGCGGGCAGGTGGCGATGGTGGCGGCGGGGTGGGAAGTGATTCGTCATCCAGCGAGCATCCAGCTTGCGCCGGCTTTTCATGCCGAGACGGAGAGGCACGCGGAGGAGTTTGGCGGGTTCGCCAAGACGAGTATCAATACGCTGATTATTAATGGCCGGCGGACGGCGGAGAATATTGCGCGGAATGTCGCTTGGTACGCGGCGGCAGGGGGGGTCGGGCGGCTGAAGGATCGGTATAGAGGGAAGCCGGCGGTGATTGTTTCGGCGGGGCCTTCGCTGCGGAAGAATAAGCATTTGTTGAAGGGGCTGGAGGACAAGGCGGTATTGATCGCGGTGCAGACGACGTTGCAACCGCTGCTGGAGATGGGGGTTGAGCCGCATTTTGTGACGTCGCTGGATTATCACGATATATCGGCGCGATTTTTTGAGAAGTTGCCGAAGGATTTGCGGACGGAACTGGTGGCGGAGCCGAAGGCGGCGAAGGTCGTTTTGGGTTTGCATCCGGGGCCGGTGACGTTGCTGGGGAGTGATTATGCCGAGCGGCTGCTGAAGGAGATGAAGCCGGGGAAGGGGAAGCTGCGCAGCGGGGCGACGGTGGCGCATCTGGCGTTTTATCTGGCGGAACATCTGGGGTGTGATCCGGTGATTTTTCTGGGGCAGGATCTCGGGTTTTCCGATGGGTTGTGTTATGCGCCGGGGACGTCGTATGAGGATGTGTGGAGGCCGGAGTTGTCGCGGTTCTGCACGGTGGAGATGAAGCAGTGGGAGCAGATCGTGCGGGAGCGGCATATCCTGAGGCGGGTGGAGGATATTGAAGGCCGGCCGACGTATACCGAGGAGCGGCTTTATACGTATTTGCAGCAATTTGAGCGAGATTTTTTGAAGACGAGCACGAAGGTGATCGATTCGACCGAAGGGGGGATCAAGAAGCGCGGCACGCAGATTCTGTCGTTCGCCGATGCAATCGCGCAGCATTGCACGACGGCGGATATTCAGCGGCACAGCGACACTGTCCCGCCGGACTTTTCGTGTGTGCAGGCTTGTCGGGAAAGTTTGGAGAAACGCAAAGTTGAAGCGGGGGAGATCGCCGAGATTGCGCGGAAGACGCTGCCGCTGCTGGAGGAATTGAAAGGGAGTCTGGCGGATCAGGAGAAGGCGAATCGGATCATTGCCCGGATCGATGAATTGCGCGGCAGGATGAATGAGCTGAGTGAATGTTATGAGCTGGTTCTGCAGATTACGCAGGTGACGGAACTGGCGCGATTTCATCGGGATCGGGAGATTGCGGCATCGCGGACCAAAGGGTCGGAGAGGCAATCGCGGCAGATCATGCGCGATATTGAGAACGTCAAAGCGATGCTGACCGCGGCCGAAGAATTTCAGAAACTGATGGATCAGGTGATTGGGGAGCTCGTATGACGACGCTTGGGCTGCTGTCACTGCTGCATGAAGGCGTGAAAGATAATAGCGCCTCACGCGTCTTTCGCGATCAGCCGGTGTTGTGGTGGACGCTCGCTCGGCTATCGGCGGTGCAGAATGTGCGGGGGTGGTCGATTTTCTGTTGGGCGGATCAAGTTAAGGCAGTAGCAGATTGCGTAGGGGAAGCGCCGATTACGATTATCAATAAAGGGGAGCGGCGATTGACGCCGGTGATGGAGGCGATCACGGCGGCAGGACGCTGGCTGGATGGATGGCGCGGCGGGTTGTTACAGACATGTGATTTTGATGCGGGGATGCATCCGGCGTGGATGAATGAATTGCTGGCGGCGGAGGCTGCCGATGCGGTGTTGTGCGTTGATCCGGCGGCGGGGCTGGTGGATTCGGCGCTCGTGTCGGCGACAGTCGATCATGCGGTTGAGCATCCGAATGAGGGGTTAGTCTTTTCGCTGGCGGCGCCGGGGTTGAATGGCGTGGTTTTGCGGAAGGAATTACTGGCGAAGCTGGCGCCGATGCAGGTGCCGCCCGGGAGATTGCTGGCGTATTTGCAGGATCAGCCGGGGAAGGACGCGATTGCCAGGGAATGTTGTTCGCCGGTGCCGACGCCGGTGGCGCGAACAACGCGGCGGTTTAAGTTGGATTCATTCCGGCAGGTTCAGCGGATGGAGCGGACGTTTGAATCGCTCAATGGGCAGCTTGCACGCACTGGCGCGGAGCAGCTTGTCCACATGGCTAATAATGATCTTGAGGCGGATGAGATGCCGCGGGAGATCACGCTGGAGTTGACGACGACTCGGCATACAAAACCGATCTGGTCGCCGGTGCGGTATGGGAATTTTTCCCGGCCGATGATGGATGTTTCAGTTGCTGCGAAATTGTTTGAGCAGCTTTCCGAGTATCCGGATACGCGCGTGACGTTTGCAGGGGTGGGCGATCCGCTGCTGCATCCGGAGTTGTTGGAGATTCTTCGGCTGGCGAGGGAAGCCGGGTTGCAGTCGCTGCATTTGGAGACTGATTTAGTCAAAATTGAGCCGGATTTGTTGAAGGGGATTATTCAGACGGGGGTGGATGTAGTTTCGTTTCATGTGCCGGCGATGAGGAAGGAAACGTATGAAAAAATCATGGGGGTGGATGCGTTTTTGGAGGTGATGGAGAATCTCAAGCAGTTGGTGTCGATACGGCATGAGCTCAGGCGGGGCGTGCCGATCATTGTGCCGACGTTTGTGAAGTGCCGGGACAATCTGCATGAGATGGAAGGGTGGTATGACCAGTGGCTGAAGGTGATCAGTTCGGCCGTGATTGTAGCGCCGACGGGGTGTGGGAATCTCGTGCCGGCGGAGTCGGTGGGGATTTCGCGGATGGCTCCGCCGCAGCGCCGGGCATGCAGCCGACTCTGGTCGCGGTTGATGGTGCTATCGGATGGATCGGTGACGCGGTGTGAGCAGGATATTCATCAGCCGACGGCTATAGGCAAAGTGGGGGAGCGGCCGATTAAAGAATTATGGGCGGACATGAACCGCTTACGCACTGAGCATCGGAATCAGCAGTGGAGCGGGCCGTGTGCGAATTGTCAGGAATGGCATAGGCCTTAAGGAATATTAAAGGAGTCTGAAATGAATACGCTGGCGGTGATTATGGCGCGGGCGGGGAGTTTGGGGTTGAAGAGCAAGCATCTTTTGCCGCTGGTGGGGAGGCCGGTGATTGCGTATACGTTTGATCATGCCCGGTCGGCTGAGACGCTGACGCGGACGGTGGTGTCGACGGATTGCCTGGGGGTGAAGTCGCTGGCGATTCGGTCGGGCTTTGGCGTGATCGATCGGCCGGCGAATCTGGCGACGAGCGATGCTTCGGTGCAGGATGTGATGTTGCATGCGCTGCGGATGGTGGAGTCGGATGGGGAGTTTACGGCCGATGCGCTGGTGGTGTTGTATGGGAATGTGCCGGTGCGTGGGAGGGATGTGATTGATCGGGCGGTGCGGCATCTGCAGGAGACGGGGTGTGATTCGGTGCGGTCGTTCTGTCCGGTGGGAAAATGGCATCCGAACTGGATGTCGAAGCTGCATGGGGACAAGGTTGAGGCGCTTCGGCCGGGGTCGATTCATCGGCGGCAGGATTTGGAGCAGTTGTATTTGCATGATGGGGCGGTGGTGGCGGTGAGCCGGGATGCGATGCTGAATGCGCTGCAGCATTTGAACGACCCTCATGCGTTTTTTGGAATGGATCGGCGAGCGATTCATACGGAGATGGGGGAGACGGTGGAGATTGATCATCAGCGGGATTTGTATATGGCGGAGGCGATTTTGCGCGATCGCGGACCGGAGATGCTGAGAGTGGCGGTGTAATTAGTCGTGGCGGATTCTCCTTTTATTATCGCGGAGATTGGGGTGAATCATGATGGCTCTGTCGCGCGGGCGCTGGAGCTTGTGGAGATTGCGCGCAGGGGGGGGGCGGATGGGGTGA
>DASRRR010000133.1:0-15378 GCA_035656825.1 Tepidisphaeraceae bacterium
GGGTCACACCCGTTCCCATTCCGAACACGGTCGTTAAGCCTGCTGGGCCGATGATACTGCGTCAGCGGGAAAGTAGGTCACCGCCGGCATTTATTAATCGAACCCCGATCCCTTATCAGGATCGGGGTTCTTTTTTGCCCAAATTATCTGAACCGGCTTGCCTTGTTAACTTTTAAAAAGATGCGGAGTTTGGAGGTCCAATGTCATTACGCGATTTCCTTCGAGAAACACTGGACAATGTGCTGATCCCCAATAATGTTCCAGGTTGATGATATAGAATCGCGGCCCAGGGAAGGGGTCGAGCGATGAAGAAGCGATTTACCGAAGAGCAGATCGTGGGCATCCTGTGTGAGGGCCATTCGGGTCAGAAGACAGTGGAGGAGTTATGTCGGAGTCATGGCGTGAGTCAGCCGACATATTATGCGTGGAAGCGGAAGTACGGATCGATGGCTGAGCCGGACGTGAAGCGTCTGAGGGAGCTGGAGAAGGAGAATACGCGGCTGAAGCGTCTGCTGGCCGAGCGGGATCTGGAGATCGACGTTGTGAAGGAGTTTCTACAAAAAAAGTAGAGGATGTGCCGGGTCGCCGGGTGTTCGTGAAGTTTGCGGCGGGGCGTAAGATCTCGGCGTCGCGGGCGAGCGAACTGGTGAAGGTGAGCCGACGGCGGTTGGGATACGTGAGTCGGAAGAAGGACCAGAAGATGATCAGGAGGCTCAAGGAACTGGCGGCGGAGCATCCGCGATACGGTTGCCGGCGGCTGGGTGAGATGCTGCGGCGGGAAGGATCGGTGGTGAATCTCAAGCGGGTCAGAAGGCTCTGCCGGGAGCATGGGCTGCTGTTGAAGCAGAAACGGCGAAGAAAGCGGCGTGGGATCGGGATCGGGGCACCGTGCCGGGCAGAGCATCCGAACTAGGTGTGGGCGTATGACTTTGTGGAGGATCGGACCGAAGGAGGCAGGAAGCTGAGAATACTGACTGTGGCCGATGAGTTCACGCGGGAGTGTGTGACAGTGGAAGTGGAATGCGAACGACAGTTAATGATGCGCTGCCTTGAAACGGATGCAGATGATCCGGCGGAATTCTTCAAAGAGCTTCGAGGTACTTTATTGTGTGCTCCGCCGCCGGTACATGGATCGGATGAGTCAAATGTGGTGGGTTTTTGGCGCCCTGAATAATGGCGGCGAATAAAATCGTAACAGTCAACGATATTTTCCATCGATTGCACATGTTTACATCAATGCTGGAGCGAACACTTCTAGGCAAATTCCAGAAATGTGGGCGGAGCGAAAAGACTCCGCTTGCGCAGGGGCAGCGGAGACTGGGTTTCGCAAAGCTCGCGCAGACGGCGCATGGTTTGGGCGGCTTTCAAAAAATGGATTGGATGCGGTGCGGCACCGATCTTTATAGTCCACGGCGGCGGAGGCTGGTGTTGGCGTTGAGCCAGAAGTTCCACCAATCCCGCGGCGATGGATAGAATTGTGGGATCGGCTGTAGTCGGCTCTGGCGCTTCGGATAGCCGGAGATTTTCACCGAGCCAATCTTGGGTCAAACTGCGCAACAGCAGGGCATTTCCTGAAAGAGCCGCTTCGGCGAGTTGTTCAATGCGAACCATAAATGTCCTCCCATAAATCATCGAATGCGTAGCGAGCTTTGAGTTCTTGTCCGCGCAGAAGATGGGGAACTATTTTCTGCCAGATGTCATCGCGGCTGCCGGTCAATTCTTGAAGCAGCCGACGAGCATCGGCGATGTCGATATCGTCCCGCCATGCACAGAGCTTCATTGCCAACAATTGTTTAATAGCAGGTCGGCGCACGGTGATGCCTGGCCCAGAAAATATGATTGGTCCTTGCGTAATGCCCACCATGAAGCCTTTGGCTGCATCATT
This sequence comes from Tepidisphaeraceae bacterium, assembly GCA_035656825.1. Classification (GTDB taxonomy): domain Bacteria; phylum Planctomycetota; class Phycisphaerae; order Tepidisphaerales; family Tepidisphaeraceae; genus DASRRR01. Next base: position 1,886 of record DASRRR010000133.1, read on the forward strand.
GAGCCAATCCTCCGCCCAACTGCGTTCATCTGCAATTATCTTCACCAATGCTCGAACGCCAGCGATTTCGGTCGGTTGCAGAATCACAACATCAACATCGCGCGTTGAATCCCGAGTCCCAAATTCAAGTACCATCAAGCTACCGCCAAGCAATAAGAGTTCGATGTTCAGATCATGACTTTGGGCAAGTTCTCCCAAGCGTCCCAAGGCAATCGTAATGTCTTGTTTATTTAAAATGGCCATGCGTAAAATAGCTTACGCAATCGGCTGTTGTATGTCATCGACACACGGGTCATCGCCACCAACTATTCAAAAAGAGCCCCGATCCTGATAAAAGATCGGGGTTCTTTTTTTTATCCCATGACTTCCTACGATGCGTTGGTGATTTCTTCGCTACCGATTTTTGATCAGATGGTTGATTTCGACCCCGCCCGCGATTTTTCCACATTCCTCAAAGGCATTCCTGCGAAGTGGGTGGTCTATCTGCTGACGGATGCGGCCGATCGTCCGGTCCAATTGCTGTGCGTGAAGAATCTGCGCTATAGCCTAGAGCGCCGACTCGATCCGACTCCAACCGAAGAGCGGACCAAGCGCGTCGACTACCGCGACCTCGTCCGGCGAATCCACTGGCGCCGTGTCGATTCCGCCTTCGAAGCCGATTTCATCTACTGGGCCATCGCCCGCGCTCTCTTTCCCCAATCCTATCGTGGCATGATGGTCCATCGCCCCGCCTGGTTTATTCACGTCGACCCGTCCGCCGAATTTCCCCGCTTCGTACAAACCACAGATCTCAGCACGAAATCCGAAGGCCTATTGATCGGCCCCGTTGAAGACAAACATGTCGCACAAAGGCTCATCCAGTCCGCCGAAGACGCATTCGACCTCTGCCGCTACTACAACGTCTTAACCGCCGCCCCGGCTGGAAAAGCCTGCGCCTACAAAGAAATGGGCCGCTGTCCCGCCCCCTGCGATGGCACAGTTTCAATGGACCATTATCGCCAGCAAGTAACCATCGCCACCCAGGCAATCATCGATCCATCCCACGCACTTCGCGATCAAACCGCGCGAATGAAACAGGCCGCTGCCGAACTCAAATTCAAACTCGCCGGCCGAATCAAATCCCGCATCGATCAAATCACCTCCTTCGCCACCGGCCCATTCCGCCATGCCCGGCCCATCGCCGATTTCCAATTCTGCTCCCTCCAGCGCGGCCCTCGTCCTGGCACGGCAAAACTCTTCCTCATCACCCCCGCCGGCGTCGAAGAAATCGCCGGCCTGATCGCCGAGCCGCGCTCAGCCTCCGATCTCCTGCGATTTCTACTCGCCGTCGCCGCCGAATCCTCAGCAGTTCTCGATGCCACCGCCACCGAACGAATCGGCCTGGTTTCTCACCATTTATTCCTCCCAAAGCAAACCCAAGGCCTGTTCCTTCGTATCTCAGAAATCACGGGCGATTCCCTCGCCCAAGCCTACCGCGACCTGAAAAGGCAGAAAGAGCCGGAGGTCACAGAAGCCAGTGAAGGCGTCATCCGAGAAGCCAACGCCACCCTCCCGCCCGCAGTTTCCTGACGAAAAAAATTTTAAAACTTTCCAATTACTAACTTTCCTCCGGGCCTAGTGGTCACTATACTAGCGTTCGCAGCAGTTGAGGCTGACGGGTTTCACCTCCAGCAGGCCAACTGCACTCAGATGGGCTAAATGTTCGTGCTGACATACAGGGTTATCCCTAGGCAACAGCTTAGGTAACGATCGATGGCGGCTCCAGGCACACGGGTGCGTTGGAGGGCTCCCCAGCCATGGTCAGGCTGCCCGTACGCGTGAAAATTGTTCTTTCACGCCACTCGCACAGCCAATCCGATAAGCCTTATTGGCGCGAACGGTGTATTTCAGGCAGGTGTGTAATGTCGGATCGTGGCCATCAATGTCCGTTCATCAACCGGGGAGACTCCCGCTGCTCGCACAACTTCACGTTGGACCGTCTGCAGCAGGCATTTGACCACTGTTTCAGTAGTTACCACGCCTGCCCGGCGTTTGTTGAACTGCTCGCCGAGCGCCGCATTCGCCGAGGAGACAATATCAGTCTCACGGCTAGGAACGTCGCCCATGCCGCTGCCAACGCCGAGCTTGTCCAAGTCAACGTCGCCGCTGGTTACTCGAAGCGTACTGCCTGAGGTCCGCGCGTTTCTCCTGCACCTGGCCTCCGAACGCGGCCTGGCGGAGAACTCGATCCACGCCTACCGCCGCGATCTCGAGGACATGGACGACCATTTCCGCGCCGCCGGCAACTCCCTCCTCCGCGCTGATGGCAACGACTTCCGCCTCTACCTCCAAAATCAAACCCGCAAAGGCCAATCCACCAAAACCGTCGCTCGCCGGCTCGCCGCCATCCGCGTTTTCCTTCGCTTCCTAGAAGGCGAAGGCCACGACACCGCCGACACCCTCGCCCAGCTCGACCGTCCAAAGCCCGAGCAAGGCTTGCCTAAAATCCTCAGCCGGGCCCAGGTCAATCAACTGATTGCCGCCCCCGATCCGAAATCGCTGCTCTTCGCCCGCGACGTCGCCATCCTCGAACTTCTCTACGCATCCGGCCTGCGCGCCAGCGAACTGTGCGATGTGAAGACCCGCGACCTCAATCTCGACATCGGTGCAGTGCGCGTCTTCGGCAAAGGTTCCAAAGAACGAATCGTCCCCGTTGGTCGGGCCGCTTGTGAAGCGATCGTGCGATACCTCACTGATTGTCGCCCGAAACTCGACCGACGCAATTCGGAACGCCTGTTCCTCTCTCGTACTGGAAAATCCCTCGAACGCATCGCCCTCTGGATGCTCGTCGACCGTTACGGTCGAAAATCAGGCCTATTAAAACAAATCGGCCCCCACGTCCTGCGCCACTGCTTCGCCACCCATCTCATCGGCGGCGGCGCCGACCTCCGCGTTGTCCAGGAACTGCTCGGCCACTCCGACATCGCCACCACGCAAGTCTACACCCACGTCGACCAGGACCGCCTCAAAGCCATCCACAAACAGTTTCATCCTCGCGATCAAATGCAACAAAAAGAAGTGACCGGCGTCTCTAAAGAGTGACCCCAATCATGGACAAACCGGTTCACGATGCCAAGACGCGATTCTCCACGAGAGTCGCCGATTATGTCCGCTATCGTCCGGGCTATCCTGCGGCGGTAACCGAACATTTGCGCGACACCATCGGCCTAAACGCGGAATGGACCATCGCCGATGTCGGCGCCGGAACCGGAATCTCCTCCAAATTATTCCTCGACGCCGGCTGCGAAGTCATCGCCGTCGAGCCCAACGCCGAGATGCGCGCCGCCGCGACTGAGTGGTTGCAGAATAGCCCCCGCTTTCACCCCATCGACGGCTCGGCAGAACTGACCGGATTGGAAAAGCATTCCGTCCATTTAATCGTCTGCGCCCAGGCATTTCACTGGTTCGACATCGCGCCCGCTCGCCAGGAATTTCAACGAATTCTAAAACCCCCCGGCTGGGTCGTGCTCATCTGGAATGACCGCGACCGCAACGGCTCATCTTTTGCCGAAGGTTACGATTCTCTGCTCAAGCAATATGGCACCGATTACCAGCGCGTCCGCCACGACCGGGTGCCAACGGAACGCATCAATGAATTCTTTGGCGGCAAGATGGAAGAGGCGGGCTTTCCCAATCAACAGCAATTTGATTTTGAAGGCTTGCGTGGACGTCTAATGTCCTCTTCCTACGCCCCGCTCGAAGGGCATGTCCACCATCAGCCAATGATGGGCAAACTGCGTGAGTTGTACGACCAGTACCAGGTTGACGGTCGAATCACATTTGAATATCGCACGCGTGTTTTCCGTGGCCGATTAAGTTAAAGTCATTCCGCCGTATGTTTGGAAACAAGCATCTGTTGGAAAAAGGATATGTCGATGCATCGTCAGCAGAAACAGCGGGGAAAAGTGATGTTCGAAGCGCTTGAATCACGAACTCATTTTAATGGGACGATCTCCGGATCCGTGCACAATGACTTGAATGGCGACGGACTCGTCGACGAGTTTGCGACAACGCCGGCCATACAGGTCTATCTCGATCGAAACAACAACGGACGCCGGGATGCCGGCGAGGTCACGGTGGTCACGGATGTAAATGGGGACTTCCAATTCAACAACGTACCGGGAGGCACATACACTGTTCGGCTGGTCCTGCCGAAAGGTTTTGTCCCGACGTCGGCCAAGTCGGTGGTCGCGACGACAACATTCCAGGGGAATACCAAAGTGACGCTGCCTGTCTATCAGGTACACTATGCCACCTCCCCGGGAGCAACGGTCGGACAGAATGCGCAGCACACGGGAATATCGCCATTTCGTGGGGGATTGCTGACACTATCATCGACGTCTTCCGAGGTAACAACCGCCACCTCGGAGGCTACAACATTTCCCGATTCAGGGTTCAAGCTCGGAACGCCTCTGTTTACCAGGTCGGATACGTTAATTGTGCCGATGATCGACGGCGACACGGGAAAGTTCGAAGTTCGAGCGTTCAGTCGAACATTTGGAATTTTGCTCTGGACATTTGTGTCGGACTACGTAGCGCCTTCATCGGTGTCGGGATCATTATCATTCCGGTCCGCTAGCGCCGTATTCCAGCCGGCCTTAAGCCCCGACGGCAAACTATATGTTCCCGGCGCGGGCGGAACGGTCTATCTGATTGCAGCCCCGGATCGCATTGGAACCGGCGCAGATAGAACCAAGACCGGTAAACTGTTGTCCTTTTATGGGGTAAACAATTTTCACGCAAAAGGCGGACGATATCGCGCTACCGTCTTTATCAATACGCCTCTGACAGTCGGTACCAACGGCGACGTCTATTTCGGCGTCGAAGGAACCGGCAACAACCCATTGGAAATCGCATCCTCATTAGTGCGCATGGGTGCAAACGGAGGAGGCGTATGGACAGCTTCTGCCGTGATAGCGGGGAGCGCGCCGGCCTTGAGCAACGATGAATCATACGTTTACGTGGAAACACAATCGAACGGGACGGCGCGACTGGAGCGATATCTGTCCGGAACATCGCTCGTGAAAAGCGGGTCCGAAGTCCTGAAGGACCCTAAAACCCAGCAAAAAGCCCATCTTATAGTTGCTGATATTGCCCTGCCGGTGGTTGCGCCGGATGGAGATGTTTACCTCGCGGTTCCCGCACGCACTCCCTCCGTCGCGAACAATGGAGACGGATGGTTGCTCCGTTTCTCCGGCGATCTTTCACATGAACGCGGCACCTCGGCGCAAGTTGTCGGAGATGCAACGCCATCCATTGTGCCGTCCTCAATCGTGGCGTCGTATCACGGCAGTAGCAGCTATCTGATTAGCACTGCCCAGATTTCCATAGTGTCAGAAACATTTACCATCACCGACCCCGGGCAAACAGACGTCCCCACCGAAGATCAAACAACGCATCCCTATACAACAACAGTTCCCAATGAAACCATGATGCTTCTGGATCCGAGCAAATCGCTGAAGAGCGCCGGGCCGCGCTTGCTGTTGGCCGGCGTGGAATCATCGGCAGATCAGACAACCAATAATCCCACATTCGCGCCCCTATTCTTATCCGGGCCGGCGACTGTCGACATCTCCGGAGGCGCAATCTATTTTGTGGCGACCTCCGGGACTCTAATGAGATGGAGCCTATCGGACGTGAAGGAGATTAATTCTCCGGTGCCTTTAGTACAAAACAGCTCAGATACGTCTGGAGCGTCCCCGGCAGTGATCGGGCCGGATGGAGAGATCTATGCGATATTTAGCGGTAAACTCTATACCGCGTTCTAAAAAGATCGCAGTCATGGATGTTGCGTGGCCAGAAATTCTTCAATAGCCGGTGCAAGCGCAGGATCGAGACGCGCTGCGATTTGATATTCAGACCGGGCCGCCTGGTTTTGTCCAAGCTGAAGATAAGCCGCAGCCAGGTTGGCATGAGATTGAGCATGGCCCGGACGCAATGATAACGCACGCCGGAAGCATTCCGCCGCATCGGCAGCTTGGTGGTAGTGCAGATAAAGCGTCCCCAGGTTGTATAAAGACTCCACATCTTCCGGGTCTGCCGCCACTGCGGCTTCGTATGCAAGCCGGGCATGTTCAGGATCCCCGAGTTGTTCATACGCCCGTCCCAGCGTGTATTGCGCCTGCGCATAATCGGGATTCTTCGCCACCGCGCGTTCAAGCCAAGGCAGCGCCTCCCGCGCGTCATTTTTCGCCAAGAACATCGACCCCATCCCAAATAATGCCAAAGGATATTCAGGATTGATCGCTAATGCTTTCTGATATTCCTCCGCCGCCTCTGCATACCGGCCGCGCTTGGCTAAAATCCCTCCCACATTGATCAGCGCCTCCGGCTGATTCGGCGCCAGTTCGGCCGCACGCCTATACTCAAATTCCGCCGCATCCAGATTCCCCGCAACCACCCATTCATGCCCCAGATTGACATGAGGCATCCACGAATCCGGATTCTTTTGCACGGTATCGACCCAAAGCGTCATCCCCGATTGATAAGCAAAACATCGCGTAAACGTGAGAATGCAAAGTCCTGGAATGAGTACAAGTGCCACTATCTTCCGGCGTTGAGAAAAGAGCCTGACCACTCCCGCTGCGATCAATGCTAGTGGAGCAAGCATGGCATGGTAGGCAAAGTGATCCGCGACGAATGAATACCGCATCGGATAAACATTGAAAAAACCCAGTGCGGGAGTAAGCGTGCCAACGAACAACAGCCACGCGATGAGCACATTCCGAGTAATAGATTTCGGATTGCGAAGCGAAAATAAAGCCAATATCGCCGTAAAGACCAGGCACAATGCCAACGGCAGCCATTGCATCCAACTATGCGGGTCGAGGTTCCATCTCGGATAAATAAAACAAAGCGGATAAGGATAAAGAAGTTTCCCGGCATAAAAACAAACGGCTCGCGAAGCAATCAGCAGACGATCCGCAACGGAAAAATCGAACTCCACTCCTGTCGCGCCAACGTGCGTCTTTTCAAGATGCGCTGTGAAAAGTGCCAGTGGAACAGCGATCAGAAAAAACGGAATCAGCGGCGAAATGGTCCGCCAATTTAATCGCCGTCCCTGCCACCACAGCAATAACACCAATGCCGCCGGCAAGGTCGAAGTCACCGTCTTGCTCAGCAGCGCACAAACAAGCAACAGCAACGACGCTGCATACCAACGCCAACGGCGCTCGTCCGATTCAAAGCGCAGATACGCAATTGCAGAGGCAAGGTAGAAAACCATCGACAGCGTATTTTTCCGCTCGGTGATCCATGCGACCGATTCCACCATCAGCGGATGCGCCGCGAACAATGCCCCGGCAAATAACGCACCCGGTACTTTTAATTGGCGCAGAAGGAAATAAAAGAGAATCGCACTGACACCGTGCAGCAGCACATTGTCCAAGTGATAAAGATGCGGCGACAGACCGACAAGATGGTATTCAATCCAATATGTCGTATGGACCAGCGGATAATATTGCGGCAGAGAACTCGGAGATGTCCAGATCGTCAAAAGGCCTTGGAAATTACGCAACAGCGGGTTGTGGATTACGTAGTCCGGGTCGTCCCAGATATAACCTGCATGAAAAATGACCGGGGCGTAAGCGACGATCGTAAGGAACAAAAGAAAGAGTGGGCCAATAAAGGCTGGAAAGCGTCGCGCTTGCAAAGGGAGTGACATCAGTCGGCAAGTATGCCGGAGGAGGCTTGGCATCGCAAAAGTTCATGCCAATCTGTCCGCGCAAAAAAAACCGCGGCGTGCTCAGAGGCACGCCGCGGTGGGGAGGGAGAATACGGTTAATTTAGGCGCGGGGGATAAATCCGACAATCAGGAAAATGATCGCCAAGACCAGGAAGACGAAGAGCAGGCTCCGCCCGATCCCGGCCGACATCCCGGCAACGCCTTGCGCGCCGACGACATAAGCCACGATGGCAATGATGAAAAACATGATCGCCAGCCAGAGCAGAGTCCCTTGAGCCAACATGCCGGCGCCACCGATTAGTGCAAGTGTAGTAAGCATAAGAACCTCCTCAAAAACATCAGATCGTTTTGTTCAGCCGCCCGTAACTTGCGGGCTGAAGGGAGTAAAGCAACTGCCGTGCCGGAATGCTTAAAACCTCGATAGCGAGCTAAAATCAACGCTGTAACGTAGGCCACAGCGCCGCCGTGCAAAGGCGATGGCCGATGCGCTCCCAGATTGGCATAGAGCGGACGTGCCTAAATCCGGCCAGGACTTCCTTCTGGGCCAGGACGGTTTCAAAGAGATCCAGATCTTTCATCAGGATGTCGTCGGATTCGTTAAAAACGATCAGTAGCAGTCCTGCTTCGTGGATCAGCGGGTCTGCCTCCATTTTGCGGAGATCGTCCACCACTTTTTGGCGCCATTGGGCGGAATAGCCTGAATGCCGCACGTTCCCTTCGCGGAATTGGTACGCGACCTTTACCTCAAGCCAGAGTGCTTCAGCCGGCGGACAGAGATTCTTTGGGTCAAAGAGCGTCGGAGGCTCTCGATCGAGTTGCAATGGCCGCCCCTTGGGTGTCAGGACGAGATCGCAGCGTGGTCGATGAGATAACTTTCGACCGGCCGTGGAGGGGTAATGCACTTCCCGGGCGACGTCATAATATTCAGCCAGGCCGGTCGCAAGGAGAATTTGCAGCGTTGTCTCATCCCGGGCGTCCAGTCCATATACGGCTTGTTCGAGCCGGATGGCGGATTCGGCCTGTTCAAGAACCGCGTGCAGATGATCCGCCAACGTGGAAAAGTCCCAGACAAGCGACATAGTCCCAGTATACGCGACTTGCCTTAGCGCGTGGGTTGCTTAGAGTTCCCGTGCAATGAATTGGAAGGTCCCGCGGTTTGCGATCTGGCTTGTGCTGCTGATGTGCGGCGGATTGTATTTGGTGGGGAACGCGCGGGTCGCGCTGTGGGACCGTGATGAACCGCGCTACGCGATGGCTTCACGATGGATGGCGCAGACCGGCGATTGGGTCGTCCCGCGTATTGGCTGGGGTTTGGAACCTGCTACCCCGCGCACCAAAAAGCCGGTCATGACTTACTGGTGTCAGGCCTCTGTCATGCGTCTGGTGGGTCCGACTGTCTTTGCGGCCCGTCTGCCGTCCTCACTTGCGACTATTACATTGCTGGCCGTGCTCTCATGGCTGGTAACGCGCTATCGTTCACGCGCCCATGCTTTCTGGATGGTGTTCATTCTCGGCACATCGGCGATGCTGGTGATCGCATCGAAAATGTGCGTTACGGACACGATCCTTCTCCTCTTTGTAACCATCGCTCAGTTTTGTCTTTTGGCGATTTATCGCGGTGCGCGGGCGTGGTGGGTGCCGGTGGTGATGTGGCTTGCCGTCGGGTTGGGCGGATTAACCAAAGGGCCTGTCATTCTTGGTGTTCAGCTCATGACGATGCTGACGCTCGCAGTCATTGACGGCTTTCGCCGGCGGGCGGGGGTGAAGGATGCCCTGCGCTGGTGGCTGCGGATTCGCCCGATCATGGGGTTGGTCATTTTGCTCGTGGTCTGTGGGCCTTGGCTTTATCTGGTTCAACATCGTGATCCGACGTTTCTCACTCAAGCGGTCAGCCATGATGTCATTGAGCGGATGAAGACGGGGTTGGAAGATCACAGTGGATATCCGGGGTATTACCTGGCGACGATCTTTGGGACGTTTTTCCCGTGGTCGATGTTGCTTCCTTTGGCTTTTGTCGTTGCGGCCCGACGCATGAGGCAGCCGAATGTGCGTTTTGCTTTGGCGGCGGTGATTGGGCCGTGGATCATGATGGAGGCGGTGCAGACGAAGTTGGTTCATTATGTTTTGCCGATTTTTCCGCCGCTGGCGTATCTGACGGCGGAGGCGGTGTTGTGGTGCCTGCGCGGGCGGCATGATGGGCTGATCAATCGCACGGCGTTGTTGGGGTCGAAGCTATGGGCGGGTTTGGTGGTGGTGGTGGCTTGTACGCCTTGGGTGCTCTTGCGGCTGCATCAACCGACGCCGGTGGTGCCGATGGTGGCGCTGGCGCTGATGAGTGGGCTGGGATTGGCGATGGCGATCGGAACCTGGGCGGGGTTTGCGAATCGCCGGCCGGCTCGGGCGCTGCTGGCGATGGGGGTAGGGTTTGCAGCGGTGGTGGCGGTGACCTTTGGGTGCTTTTTGCCGAAGGCGGATTTTCTTCGGCTGCCTATACGCATTGCGGCTGATCTGGTGGCGCGGGGTGCGACTCAGCCTGGGGAGGTGTTGATGACGGATTATAAGGAGCAGTCGGTCGCGTTTTATCAGGGGGGGACGATTGATGCGGTTTGGGAGAATTTTTTAGACACGCATGAGGTGAGCGCCTGGCCGGAGTGGATGGTGCTGACTCCGCGGATCGTGGAGGATTTGCCGCCGGGGAAGGCGGGGGTGCTGGAGGAGGTTTCGCGTTTTAATGGGTTTAATTACGCAACGGGGCGGTGGGTGGATGTGCTAGTGATGCGCAAGCGAGCCGGGGCGAAGTAGGTCGGGGCTAGGTTATTGGTTTGATGTTGAGGCGGCGGCAGACGTCGACGGTGGCTTTGCTTTTGTTGAGGGTGTAGAAGTGCAGGCCTTCGACGTCGTTGAAGAGGAGGTCGCGGCATTGCATGGCGGCGTATTCGATGCCCATTTCGTGGACGGCGGCGGGGTCGGATTCGATGGCTTCGAGTTTTTGCAGGTAGCGGTGGGGGATTTTGGCTCCGCACATGCTGACGAAGCGTTTGATCTGGCCGACGTTGGTGATGGGCATGATGCCGGCGACGATGGGGACGGTGATGCCCATGGCGCGGGCGCGATCGCGGAAGCGGTAGAATTCGGCGTTGTCGAAGAAGAGCTGGGTGACGACGAAGGAGCCGCCGGCGTCGACTTTCTTGTGGAGATTTTCGAGGTCGCGGGATTTATTGAGGCATTGGGGATGACCTTCGGGGTAGCCGGCGACGCCGATGCAGAAGTCGTGGCGGCTGCGGATGTAGGAGACGAGTTCGTTGGCGTAGGCGAAGCCGCCTTCGGTGGCGGTGAATTGGGATTGACCGGCAGGGGGGTCGCCGCGGAGGGCGAGGACATTGCGGATGCCGGCTTTCCAGAGGTCGTCGAGGATGGAGCCGATCTGGTCGGCGGTGTGACCGACGCAGGTGAGGTGGGCCATGGAGCGGATGCCGATGTCTTTTTGGATTTTTTCGACGAGCTGGACGGTTTTTTCGCGGGTGGAACCGCCGGCGCCATAGGTGACGGAGACGTAGCTGGGGCCGAGGGGGCGGAGCTCTTCGATGGTCTGATAAAGCAGGGTGAATCCCTGTTCGGTCTTCGGGGGGAAGAACTCGAAGGAGACAGTGGGGGACCCTTTACCCGTGATGGCGTCAATCCGCATGAATCATCTCTCCGGTCAACGGTGGTTGTGCGCGCAGCATCTTACGTGCTTTTCATCGGCACTCTACCCGGGATCAATTAAGACGGAAATCGCACTTTAAATCATAAGTCTTTTTATGATAATAGGATAGGTTGTTTTCGAGAAGGAAAAACCGACCAAAACGGACATAAAACCGACCTGTTTCGACATAAAAGCGACTTGGAATCGACGCTGATCCATCCTGATGAAGACGGAGTGAGTTTGGTTGTCAAAGAACGTGCTTGTTGGTGGGCAGAGGATGCGCACCAAGGAGCGAGAGTATGATAGTATTTTGTTCGGTATATGTCAAGAAAATTTCGAGCTGAATTTTTAGCGTGGGGAGGAGCGGAGGGAGGAGAGGCCGAAGGGGAGGGAGGGTTTGAGGGGGAAGCCATTAGAGGCTTGTTGGGAGGATTGGTGAACGGTTTGGGCGGCTTGGAGGAGGTCTTCGGGGGAGCGGGGGTGGCGGCTGGAGTGGATGGCGAGCAGGCCGGAGAGGCGGAGGATTTCCTGGAGGTGGGAGAAGGAGAGGTCGGCGGTGAGAGTGGTGAGCTGGGTGAGGAGTTTGGGGCAGGTGTCAGAGGGGAGGCGGGAGTGGAAGAATTGGTGGCGGAGGGAGGGTTCGGGGCTGGGGATTTCGATGACGACGTCGAAGCGGCCGGGGCGGTTGTTGATGGCGGGGTCGAGTTGTTCGGGGTGGTTGGTGGTGGCGATGAGGAGGAGGCCGCCGGTGGCGGAGGAGTCGATGCCGTCGATGAGGTTGAGGAACGTGGAGATGTTGACGCGAGCGAGGAGCCAGTCGAGGTCTTCGATGACGAGGAGGGAGGGGGCGAGCTGGGTCCATTGGGAGATGGTTTCGGAGAGATCGTCGGAGTCGAAGGCGGCGTGGGGGCGGAGGACAAGGGCGGGGATGTTGGGGAGGGAGGAGCCGATCCAGCGGATGAGGGAGGTTTTGCCATTGCCGGGGGGGCCGTGGAGGAGGAGGCCGCGACGGTAGGGGACGGCGAGGGAGCGGTAGAGGTTGGCGACGGAGTCGTCGAAGAAGTTGAGGATTTCGGATTCGAAGCGGAGGCGGAGGGAAGGGGAGAGGATGAGGTTTGGGGAGGAGGTGCGGGTGGGGGAGGAGGTGTTTTCGATGCCGGTGAGGATGGTCCAGGAGGAGGCGGTGCGCTGGCGGCGGAGGTGGAGGTTTTGCTGGCGGAGCTGGTCGAAGGCACCAGCGTCGGGAGCGGCGATGAGGAGGAGTTGGCGGGGGACAGGGTATTCGTCGCTGATCCAGTGCCAGCGGGCGAGGACGACGCGGTGGTGGGGGAGGTGGAGGAAGCCGGCGGGGAGGAGGCGGGGGGTGGAGTCGTGGGAGAGTGAGGAGGTTGAGCCGAAGGAGGAGGGGAGTTCCCAGGCGGCGGCGGGGTCGAGGTCGGGGAGGTGGTCGTCGATGTCGTGGAGATTGAGATTCGGGGAGTGGAAGATTTTGTAGTCTTGGAGGTTGTTGGAGTGGAGGTAGGCGCGCAAGGATGAGGAGGCGTGGGCGGTCCAGACGACGGCGGGGGGGAGGGGGGCGATGACGGGGATGGGCGGGGAATCGGCGCGGGTGTCGGGGGAGATGAGATTGAGATCGGTGTGTGACATATAGAGCAGGGGCGTAGATGCAGCGGGGGCGAAACGACGATATTTTTTGCGCCTTTTGGGCGCGGCGGAGTTATGCATGGATGGAATGGGGCATTGCGGCCGACAAGGGCCGCTGGTTAGAGCGTGACTTGACGGGGGGATCAGTCGATGGTGCGTTTGTGGCGCATCGGCGATTGAGAGTCTTTGGGACTCGCAATGGTTGAGGATATTTGGATGGACTTGCGCATGGGGAAGTCTCCGTGAGGGGGAGGAACATACAGAAGGGTGGGCGGGGAGTTCAAGAAAAATCCGGGAGGAATTTGGGAAGGACCCCAGACATCGTACCCCCCCTCGGGGGATCGGCGTCTGCGGCGGGATCGATGGCAGGAAGCTTCATCAACTATTGAAGGAACTGGCCCAAAAGCCAAAAAAGAAGGACACACCGGATAGGCTTTGAAC
>DASRRR010000134.1:0-45365 GCA_035656825.1 Tepidisphaeraceae bacterium
GCACCCACGCCCGCTCCATCATCTCCATGAGACAACTCGCCTACACCCTAGACCCTTCCACCCCCACCTTCGTCCAGATCGACAACACCTACCGCGACTTCAACTACCACATCTACGCCGAGTCCATGGATTACTCCGCCACCCACCGCTACAACCTCGGCCAATCCTTCCTCGCCGAAGACTTCTCCGCCATGTCCCAACTCCGCAACTCCACCGCCCCCCAACCCTACCTCTGGGTCACCCAGCTCTACCCCATCCGCGAAAAAGTCGGCGAGCACTCCAACTACAACGGCCGCGACCCCCTCCCCGCCGAAATGCACCTCCAAATGCTCGAATCCCTCGCCGGCGGTTCCAAAGGTTTCATCCACTATATCCACTCCGGCTCCAAAGGCGGACGCGGCGGTTCCGGCCTCAATACCTCCCTCTGGAACTCCATGATCCCCTTCCACCAGCAAATCGCCTCCATCGGCGACACCGCCTCCCACTCCACCCCCGTCCCCTGGTCCACCTCCTCCGATCCCCGCATAACCCCCCAACTCCTCTTCTCAACCCCCAACGACATGCTCCTGGTCTTAATCAACAACTCCATTCAAAGCACCAAAACCGACTGCACCGTCCCCGACATCCAAAACGCCAACATCACCCTCAACCTCCCCCCCTACTCCCACATCACCACCCTCACCCAAATCCTCCCCGGCGGCACCACCCAACCAATCAATTTCACCCAAAAAGACAACATTCTAACGCTCCACCCTGCCCATCTCGACGTAGGAACAATCTACCGCCTGCAAGGAGACCACTAACATGAAACGCCGCTCATCATTCATCATTCATCCTTCAGCATTCACCTTGGTCGAGCTTCTAGTCGTCATCGGCATCATCGCCCTATTAATCTCCATCCTCCTCCCCGCCCTGCAAAAAGCCCGCCGCGCCGCCACCAACGTCCAGTGCATGTCCAACCTCCGCACCCTCGGCCAGGCCTACGCCATGTACGCCGACAACAACAAAGGCACCGTCCTCTCCAACTACTCCGACACCCAAACCGGCCACACCGCCAACGACGGCGCCTGGTTCACCCTCATCAACCCCTTCCTCGCCAAAACCACCCTCTCTTCCAGCACCACCAACACCTACCGCAACGTCTCCGTCTACATGCGCTGCCCCATCGGCCGCGCCATGGATAAATACGGCAAAGACCCCATCTACGGCTGGGACGCCCTCGACTACGGCATGATGGACTACTCAATCAACCCCGGCACCGTCGTCGGATGGAAAAAAATTACCGCCCTCCGCCCCGCCGACAAATACGCCTCCTTCTTCGACTACAACTACGACGCCACCCCCGTCGGCAGCACCACCCTCGCCACCGACTCCGGCTCCATCTACCGCTCCAAATTCGTCAACTGCATCACCAACTACAACAACACCAATCGCTACACCCTCATGTACCGCCACGAACAAGGCAAAAAACGCGGCATCAACGCCGTCTTCGTCGACGGCCACGTCTCCTTCATCCCCACCCGCACCCAAAACTACAACGACATCCCCTCCTCCACCGTCACCAACCCCGGCGACCCCGCCCCCATGGCCACCATGATGTACGGCGACCTCCGCGACGGTCCCAAATACGGCTACCAATTCACCCAATAACCCCCTCGCCCATCACCAAGAATCGCTCAAGCCCAGACCGGCACAATCCCCCCATCATCCGCCAGAACCGCGCCATCGGCAAAGATCGGCTCGCCATCGATGACATGCGCCGTCCAGTGGTTGCCGTTGGCCATGTCGGGATAGATGGCATCGAGAATGTAGTCACTGATTTGGCTGGTTCCTTGCGGCGCTTGATCGGCCACGCGCAGGTCGCCGCATCCGCCGGGATCGACAATGACGACATCGAACGTGAAACGCAGCACGGTCTGGCTGATGCGTTCGAGGTTGACGATATGAACGGCCGGTGGTCCGGGAGGTGCCGCTGATACACGCTCGTTCCGGCGGCGCTTGCGATGACGAAGAGGTGAGATGGGTGGGAGGAGCATGGTTTGAAAACGAGGATAGAGGATAGAGAATCGAGGATAGAGAAGAGGGCATTTTGCTATCCTCTATCTTCTATCCTCCATCCTCGTGTTGCTATTTAACTCACGCCGCTAGCGCGACGCCGCCGGGGATGCGCGTCGGCACGCCGGCGCAGGCCGGGCCGTTCTGGAGGCGCGGGCTGAACCAGCAGGCGCAGAACCAGACTTTGGTTCCGGGGAGGACGCTGCCGGGGAGGGCGATGTCGGCGACGATGCGGGTGGTGTTTCCTTCGGAAGTCCAGCCGGTGAGGTCGGTGGGGAGGACGTCGCCGACGAAGCTGAAGAGAGCCGCACCGGCGACATCGTCCGGCTTGCCGCGACGGCTGGGGGCGGTTGCATCATCCAGACGGACGCGCACGACATTGCCGATGGCGGAGACGACGGTGAGTGCGGGGGCGAAGCCCGGCGCAAGGATGGGGTGGGGCGCATTGTGGACGGGGAGGCCGAGGGATTCTTTTTGGCCGGCGGTGACGGTCGGCGTGGCTTGAATGCGCTTGGCGAGGGAACGAAGCGAGGCTAAAACAGTATTTTTCGCGAGGGACTTCGAGGCGATTGTTGCCGCGGTGCGCGTGGCGGGGTCGTTGGCGAGGTTGAAGGCGTTGATCCAGGTCGTGGAGACGGTCGCAAAGGCCGTGGCATCGGCGGCGATTAAGCCGAACGAAGTTGGGCTGGCCGTTATTTTTGTTGAAAACGCCGGGGTAAAGGCCGCGAGTTCCGAGTCTTTCATCGGGGGGAATTTGGAAGCCATGATGACTTCTCCTGCAATAGAGTTGTACCCGCATCCAGCGGCACGATCCGGACACTCCGGATCAAAGTCTTCCGCCGCGAGGGCAAGTATCCGACGCCATTTTCTTCGAGCGGATTCGGGCGGGGCTTTAATTTTTTCTCTAAGGTTGCGCGGCAGGGTCTTGCAGGCAGGTGTTATTGGCAACAGTTGCTCTGGACAGAGCACGAGGCGGCTAGAAATCATTTCCGCGAGGGGGCGCGTGTAAGAAACAGCTCTCAACCAACTGCCGCTGAAGCTAGGTTACCTTAAAATTTTTCGACGTGGCCTTTAACTTTCCGTCTATGGCCTGAAGCGAGTAATTGCCTTCCACATCCAACAGGAGACCATTGAAATTTGCAAATCCATCGTCGAAGAAGCCTTTTTCATTAAAAACTGCGCCGACGGGATGTGACGCCAAGGTTAACTTGAGGGCAGAATGATCGCCGGTGGCCAGGTTGCCATATCGATCGAGTAGCTCGACCTTGAGGTTGAATGGGTTGCCGTGACGAATGTTATTTGGCTGCGACTTAAAGACCATCTGCTGAGTGGCAGCGGCTCTGACAGTGAAAGGAGTGGATATGGCAGCAGAGAAAGTGGGACTGGTGACCTTAAATTGATAAGATCCCGCTTTCTGAATGAATAGATTGCTGAAGACTCCCACGCCGTTCTTAGTAACGATGGTGGTGGTGCCTAAGAGCTTTCCTCCAGAGGGGCCGTTGAAAATCTTGAGCGTAATCGTGGACTTGCCGCTTTGAATTAGGCTTCCAGAAGCCTTGTGGATAGTTATGGTGAATGAGGCTAGTTTGTAGCCGGCGGTGGTAATGATTGGTTCAGTCGCGAAAATAAGATATGGCACTTTAATGGAAATAGTTGCTTGGGTATCATTAGCTGCCCAGCTTTCTCCATTACTATTACCGGCTACCACGGTGTAGTAGTATGCCTTATTCGGCTGCAAATCACTATCATTATAGCTAGTTGCACCTGCTCGTAGATCTGTCATGAGTTGCCAGATAGTTCCAGTCCATCGATAAACATCCACGCTGGTTTCACCACCACCATTTAATGTCCAGCTTAGATGGATGCTAGTTAATGATGATGCCTTGGCGATCAGATTGCTTGGAGCATTCGGTGCTGACCTACCACTTTGTGGAGGAATTGCGACCATGAAGCTTTGCGATGTCGTGCTGGCCAAACCTCCATCAGATGCTGCAAGCGTGTATGTGCCAGCAATGGGCAGAGATAAATTGTCGAACGTAGCAACACCTTTAACAGCAGCGACGGATATGGTGCCATTAAGCATGCTACTCGGACCGCTTGCTAGACTGAGCGTTACATTGGAGTTGTCCGTATCCACGACGTTCCCGTTGGCATCTTCTACGTATACGACAACAGATGGAGATAACGCAGTGCCTGTGATTGCGTTCAGCGGTGAGGGCCCGAAAGCGAGTCGGGTCGGAGTAGGAACTGAACTATTCTTAAATATATCAGCCAGATCCCCGAGAGCCTGAGAAACGGATTCAGTCGGTAAAGCCGCTGGATTGGCGAGGGCTTGTTGAAGCATCAGTTGGATTTCCGAATCCGTGAAACCACCAGCCTCCAAATAGGTGGTGACGCCTGGCACGGACGTGCCTTGTGTTTGTAAGATAGTCGAAATGGTACTGGCGTCTGTAGCCGTTGGTGTATTTGTTCCAATACCATCCGTTTGAAGTAAGCTGGCTAGTTTGGCCAAGTCTGTACCTGTGGTTTCAGCATCTAAACTATATGTACCTAAATATTGAAGAAAAGCGAGGTATTGCATCCCCGCATTCAATGAATCATTTGCTGCTAGCGCAGAACCATATCGATTCCCTGTCACCTGCACGGCGTTCACATCAGTTAATGTTTGGTCCAACGCCGATACGGTTTGTAGCATTAAGGCGGCTAAGTCTGCTGGAACACTGGACGGCGGATTAAGAGGGGCATTGACGACGTTTTCGGGAACAAACACTTGGCTATAGTTTGGGTCAGGCGGATCATTCGCTATAAGATCGAATGTAGGGCTTAGAATATCTCCAGAGACAAGGGCGATCCCCGACAAAATCGCGCCGCCATCGTTTACTACGTCAGTCCCCCCCGATGCTCCGGCGAGACCCAAATTTGTGGCAAATGATACTGAGTCGTCCACAACTTGGCCTAAATTCGCCGTTTTACCGATCAATTTTGCATAGACGTTATTTTGGTACTCAGGTGTATGTTCCAAAGCCCAAAGTGTTCCATCCAGTGCAAATTTGGCTGCGGCACCCGAGCCGCCGGCTGTTAAATCACCGGTAAGACCAGCGGACGTACCAACAACATCCGTAATAGTCGACGCCGTAGCAAAGAAGGTTTTCCAGCCCCCTGAACTAGGGGGATTGTTTAAAACATTATTCGCGATAGTGAGCGGCGTAGATTGTGCGACGAAATATTGATTAATAGTACTATCGTTTAAGAGCGCCTGTTGCAAGTTGATTTGGGGTGTCCAGAGTTCAGGTTCGCTCGGAAGATTCGCCACAGTCGGAGCATTATGGGGAGCAGGGGGAACGGAGTTGCTCAGGATATTGGGGATTGAGGTGCTGATCGTGTTGGAAAGCGGGCCAGCGAAACTCCCGTTTATTGCTTGCACCTGAAAGGTATAGCTTTGGCCCGCGACCAAGCCCGTTGTGTTCGAGAAGCTTGTACCAGCATCAACAGTCGTAAATATAAAACTTCCGTTGCGATAAATTCTGTAGTTGGCAGCGCCAATGACTGCTTGCCATGTGATGTCAATATAAGGGGTCGTACCACCAGCGCGTGGTGTCACTGAAAGCCCACTGGGTGCAGTTAGTGTTACAGTGGAAGTGCTCCATTGACCTAAATTGGTGCCGTAGCCATAGTCCAAGTCGCATCCGCTGATGGCCGCCGCTACATTGTTGTTTTGGAAAAGGCTGATTCGCGGATCGATATTCCCATTGGACCAAGATGACGTTTGCCAACCTTTTGTTGCTGTGCCGGAATCGAGGACACGTTTCAATGGTCCATAGCCGCCGTAAAAACCTACTCGATTAACACCTAGAACGGATGCGGCTCCATTTAAATATGCATTTATTGCCGTTTGATCGCTGGGCTGTGCATCAAAATCACAGGCAAAATAACAAAAGAAATCTTGAGGTGCACCAGCCGCCGTGGCTCCGCTGACAGCCGTATTAGCATCTGCAACACCAGCGGCATAGCCATCCAGCATACGATTGGCGGTCGATTCAAAAACTAGAATGATGTCAACGCCCGCGGCTTGAAGAGACTGAGACTCGCTGCTAGTTATATTTTTCGCGTTACCCGGAGGACTCACGTAGCGAACCGCAAAACTGTATCCCGCATTCTTCAGCGCGGTAGGAGCCGGACGCGTAGACGAATAATCGACCCCTTCGCTAGTTGGGGATGGGATGCCTCCTGCTGCTACGGTAAAGCCGACCGCGCTCGAAGTTTGACCATCTGGGTTTACGACCCTCGCCGTCCACATATCATCTGCCGCCGCGCCCAGTTTGATGGATATCTGTAATTGCATGCTACTGACAAATGTCACATGCGCCACGGGCACGATGTAGTCAGATTGCCCAGTCCATGTCAGAATAACCGACGGCTCGTTGATGAAACCGGTCCCATTGATCGTAAGAGTCTGGTAATTGTCCGAGGGATCGGCAGTGATCGGATTAGGCGTCAGGCCATTAAGGTTGATCGTCGGAGCTGGCAGTGATGCCGCCGGGGTTTGAAAGTACAGGTAACTGCTCTGAGCCCCTTCGGTGCTGCCGTTAAAGCTGGTCATCGCCCAGCGGTAACTGTGTCCGGCCACCAGATCGCCGGAGGGGATGGTAAAGGACGTGCCGGCCAACGGGCTGGTGGTGATGCCGCTGGAGTTGGGATAGACCAGCGCGTTGGCAGTCACGTCCCGGACATAGAGCCCATAGCCGCTGGCCCCACTCACCGAGCTCCAGTCGAACTGCGGCGTCAGGGTGGCCAGGGTCGTTCCGGGGGACGTGCCGCTGCCGGGCGCGATGATCGTCGGAGCCGGCAGTGATGCCGCCGGGGTTTGAAAGTACAGGTAACTGCTCTGAGCCCCTACAGACAACAGCATGCGCGACTCAAGTTGCTCGCTGACAAATGCGGGCGCCGCTAGGGATCGCGCATCAAACGTGGCGTGGCGACAGCGATCTTCCAGCTGCTCGACAAAACGGCGCAATGTGTTCCTATCACGTTTATTACTTGTTCCCTTCATACTATCTCCCATTACTCTGGCATTTCGAAGTGAAGCCACCGTCAATGCTAGTCCCCTCCCCTGACTGGCAAAGAATTGACGTGAAAGGGACATTCTAAAAGTTGCCACTCAAAAGACAACAGGAATTTGCTTTTAGTCATTATTAATTTATTGGCGGGAAGGGCTGAGGCCCGGCTAAGTTAGGCGCGAAGAGGGGAGGGAACACCCGTCCGCCGGCAGGCGGTCCTCGCCTTGGCTTCGCCCGCATAAATCAGCCCGATAAGAACCCCCCGGACGCCGGCGCTAAAGCGTCGTCCGATTAGATCGCCTCTTTGCATGCCAGCAATTCCGGTCGGGTGGGGTGGGTGAGGCGGATATTCAAGGGAATACGCCGGATATTCACCTGAATCTCCCGGATATTCAGGTGAATGGTCCGTCTGCTCACCTGAATATTCCGTCCACTCCCTTGAATATCCCGGCCGCTCACCTGAATCCTCGGCCTATTCAAGTGAATATTCCGTCCGCTCAGGTGAATTGCCGGACCATTCAGGTGAATTCTCCGCCCGCTCACCTGAATTCCCCAGACATTCAGGTGAATATCCCCTCCGCTCAGGTGAATATCCGGCTTACTCACCTGAATATTCCGCGCCCTCAGGTGAATGAGCAGTCCCCGCAGGGGAGTCAGCCTCTCATTCCCGGGAGTGACCCGCGCCGCAGCGCATTGCAGCGTTCAAGCAGGTTCATTCATCCTCGCAACTCCGCCCTTCTTCCCCTCCGCCTCCCCGCCACCATCACCATCCCCATCAATCCCATCACCCCCGGCTCCGGCACCACCCCCAACGGATTATACGAAATCCCATCCACCCACACCGTCCCGGAAAAATTCGTCCCGCCGCTCGTCGCCGCCGCGCTGCTGAAATAAATCGAATCTAAAAACACATCCGGCCCACCAATCGCCCCGTTCCCCCCCGAATAGTTATTCCATGAATCCGCATCAAACAGCGCCCACTGATACAAATGCCACGCCCCATCCGCCACCACATTCTTAAACGTCGAAATCTCCAGCCCATTGCTCGTCGTCGTCCCGTCATCCAGCATCGTCGCCACATACAACGGGCTGCTTCCCGTCGGCAACATCAGCCAGAACCCAAAATACCCCGTCGAACTCATCGAATCCCCGTTATACAAATTCGCCGTCGGCGTCCCCCCTCCCGACAACAGCCTGAGCTGCATCTGCTTCGTCGCCCCATTCGTATTCACAATCGACACCTTCAGCGAACTCTTCCCCTCCTCCGCATGCGTCGTATCCACGCTCACCGTCGACGCCGATGAAATATTATGATTCGACCCCGACGCCAGCGCCCCCGTCGCAAAATGCCCCGCCGACCCCTCAAACCGATCAAACACCGCCGGCGTCATCAAATAAGGCACCACCCCCGCCTGCCCCGGATACGCCAGATTCGGCAGCGGCACATAGTTCGGATTGATCGTCGCAAACACCGCCATGTTATTCCCCACCACCCGCTGCACCCCCGGCCCCGTCGTCGTCGAATCATCCGACGGACTATCGATGATCCGCGCATCCTGCTTCCCATCATTCGAATCATCCATCACCATCGTCGTCGATCCCCCCCCATCCAGGTTCACCGCGTTCCACGCCCCCAGATCCGCCAGGATTTGTGCCATCTCATACGTATACATCCCATCCGAAAACCCCGGCTGCCTCCCGTCATCCGTCATCAGAAATACCTTCGACCCATCCTTCGACACCCCGATCGCCGTATGCGGATTCAGCGTCGTCGCATACGACCCTCCCGTATTCACCAGTTTCCCACCGGACAATATCCGCAGGTTCCCTCCGATCGCGTTGTACAGCGCCGACCCATTTTTCGCCGTCAGCGACCCCGCCGCACCCGCCGTCTCGATCGACGCCACATTCGCCGCCGTGATGTTAAACAGCGACTCGCCTCCCGCATCCGGCGAATAGACCGATCCCTGACTCGCCGCCACATACGTCAAATCCGTATACACCCCCGTCGGCGTATAGGGCGGGTTCGTATCAAAAAACGACCCGTTAATCCCAATCTGCGCCCCCACCGAATTCACAAACGCCGACGTCGTCGACTGCGTCACCTCTCCCGGCAAAGTCCCATTCCCCGGCGACATCAAAAACTGGATCCCCGCCGTCTTCACATCAATCTCCAACACCTCCGCCACCACATCTCGCGGCAATGACCCCGCCGACGTATCCGCCGCCGTCTGAATATACTGATACTCCGTCACCCCTAAATAAGGCTCCGCCGTCCTCACCTCCAGCGCAAACGCCTCCCCCCCCATCCCCAGCGCCACGCATCCCACAAACACACATTTTCTGATTCCGCAGTTTCGCCTCTCCATCCCAAAAATCATACGACCTCGCTCGCCTCCCGTCACTCTTTTTATTTGCCCGCCGGTCCATTATGCCAATTCTTCGGCACCACAAAATCCGCCGGCTTCTCATTCGTCGGCTCCAGCGCCCCCGCCGGCTCCGATTTCCTGAACTCCACCAGCTTCTCCCCCAGCTCCTTCACCTTCGCCGGCTCCTTGTCCGCCACATCCGACTTCTCATCCAAATCCTTCTCCAAATGATACAACTCCACCTTATGCCCCGCTCCCTCAATCCCCCCCTCCCTCCTGATATCAGGCCCCGTCACGATCAGCTTCCACCCCCCCGACAACACCGATATCTGTTCCTTCTCAATCCCCTCCTGTCCCGTAAACGAATACACATCCCGCCCCGCCATCTCCTTCCCCATCAATGCATCCATCACATCCACCCCATCCAGAGGCTTCCCCCCCTCCACCTTCCCATCCTCCACCTTCCCTCCACCCACCTTCACCAGCGTCGGCAGCAAATCCACATTCACCACCGGCATCTCCACCTTCCTCCCCCCCTCAATCACCCCCGGCCACCACACCGCCGCCGGCGTCCTCACTCCCCCCTCATAACACTCCAGCTTCCCCCCCTTCAGCGGCGCATTGTTCCCCGGGATCTTCCGTATCCCCCCATTATCGCTCAAAAACCACACAATCGTATTCTTCTGAATCCCCCCCTCTTTGATTGCATCTAATATCTTCCCAATCCCATCATCCATGCATGTGTCCTGTGCCGCCAGGATCTTCTTCTCTCCCCTCAGATGCGGATACTGATCAATATACTTCTGCGTCGCCTGTGCCGGCTCATGCACCGCCGTGAACGCCACATAACAAAAGAACGGCTTCCCACCCTTCGCATGCTCCTGAATATATTTCACCCCAAGATCCGCAATAATATCCGTTGAATACCCTTCCCGCTTCACATCATCATAATCCACATGCCAGTCCGGCTGCCCGTCCCGCTCCCGCGTAAAATAATCCTCCGCCCCATTGTAACACCCCTCAAAATGCGTGAACCCCTGATTCAGCGGATGCCACTTCACATCCAGATGCCCCATATGCCACTTCCCAAACGCCGCTCGATCCTCATACCCCGCATCCCCCAGCGCCTCCGCAATCGTCTTCTCCTCCGGCGGCAACCCCGCCATCGCCCAAGGCCGTATCACCGACCGCCCCAGCCCATACCGCATCGGATACCGCCCCGTCATAATCCCCTCCCGCGTCGGCGAACACATCGGACTCACATAAAACCGATCCAAATCCACCCCGTTCTTCGCGATCGAATCCACATTCGGCGTCCGCGCATACCCCCCATGATACCCCACCGCATTCCACCCCAGATCATCCGCCACAATCACCACGATATTAGGCTTCTCCGCCCCTCGCACCACCCCCGCCACCCCAACCACCGCCGCCAACATCAACCACCCAAATCGTTTCATAATTTTCACTCCAAAAGTAACCCGATCACCACCGCGAATTGTTATACACCCTCCCCAGCAATACAACCACCCCAACCCTCCACCACCAAATAAAAGAAAACGCAACTCTCATTACAAGAGTTGCGTCTCCATTAAACTTTCAAATCAACCATCAACCAATTACGCGACCGACGACCCTTTCCGCCGCCGCATCATCACCAATCCCACCCCAACCATCCCCATCATTCCCACCACCGGCTCCGGCACCAGCGTCACTCCCCCGACATAATCATACGTATTCGTCGCATCCGCCACCGCCACCCCGTAGGGTGCCGGATCCGTCGGCGCCCCCGGAATCTGCCCATTGCTCCACAGCCCCACCACCTGCCCCGTCGAAATTGTAAACATCACCCCATACACATCGAACACCCCCCCCGAACCCGGATAATCCCCGCATACCACCGGCGACCCCGCCGGATAATACGTATTGTCATACGACAATGCCGGACTCGCCGGCCCACCCCCCTCCGGAGGCACTCCATTCACTATCGAATACTGACTGAAATCCGGAGCAAAAACCTCCGCCGGCAACGGATTCACCGGATTAATCCCATACAACCCCGTAATGCTCGCATTCACAATCGCAGGCTTCCCATTCATCCCCGGATTCGTATCCGAAAACACTCCGCTGATGTCCGTAATCTGATCCGCCCCACCGCTCCCAACCGTATAAGTAATCGTCCCCTGCCCGCTCACACCCGGTCCGTTAAACAAAAAATTGGCGACATCCGCCTGTGCCGACACAGCCATTCCCAAAATTCCCAGACCCACCACACCCAACATCTTCAACGCCATAACCGTCTCCTTCCAAAAATATTCTTCTAACCTTCAAACGAGCGCGGATGCTATTGAGACGCGCAATTGCAGTCAAATGTGAACCACTCCAAAAGCCTCAACGATACCACTCCTCCCCACCACGCCATTCCCATAGCCCCCGCCCAAGTGAGGCAATCTCTTGTCCGTCCATCAACGCCCCAAACCCCGAAAAACCTGCTAAATTAATGTCATTTTCATCGTAACCACATCCCTCCCCCAGCCTGAACGTCGCATGAATTTCGCGATTGTTCGATCTTGCAAGACAGGCTGTATTAAATGCAATCAACCGGCTACGCCGCTCTTTTACCATTTCAATTCTCGGGTGTGCTCTGTCGGCCAATTTCCACGGAGGTCCAGGCATGCCTCGCCGTCACACACCCGCCACCACTGTATTTACACTCGTCGAACTGCTCGTTGTCATCGGCATCATCGCCCTCCTCGTTTCCATCCTCCTCCCCTCCCTCAACAAAGCCCGCGAACAGGCCAACACCGTCAGGTGCATGAGCAACCTCCACCAGATCGGCGTCGCCATCCAGCCCTACGCCGTCAATAACCATCGCTATCTCGTCCCCGGTTGGGTCGCTAACGCCGCCACCGGCGGCTCAGGTCTCGAAAACTACGCCACACTCCTCGTCACCGGCAAATATCTCACAGCCGTCAGCCAAGGCAACACCACCGATGACTTCAAAGTAGACGGCTCCTACGGTGATTCCCCCTTCCGATGCCCCAATGGCCTCGATATCCAACACCAAACCGGCGGCAACGCCGATGGCTCCCTCGGCGGTCCCACTGCCGCACCCTCCGATCCCGTTAACTTCGTCGCCCAGCAGGCCATCTTCCCCATGCGCCTCCTTGTTCAAACCGTCGCCCCTGGCCCCTTCGTCGGCACCCTCACCAAACTCTCCCAATTCAAAAAATCCGCCGAACTCGCACTCATCTACGACGGCCTCCGCGGCAATAACGGCAACTGCTACAAAATCGCCGCCCGTCACAACTCCCAAAAATATACCAACATCATGATGGCCGACGGCCACGTCGAAACCCTCCGCTGGGCCGACCTCCCCAATGTCACCGTCGCCCAATGGATCGGCTCCGACCCCTCCGTCTTCGCCCCCACCCCCTCTGGCGCCTCGACCAATAATAATCCCTCTCCAACTCCAACTCGTTTAGCAACCTCGCGTCCAGGCACGTTTTGATCTCTAAATAAATCCCCCCATTGAATCAACACCACCCACCCTTCATCAGCATCAAAAACGCTTCCTCATTGTGAAGGCCGCGCATCGGTTAAGAATTTCTCGCCCCGCGCCGGCGCTGTTTCATCAACCCGATCCCCCCCAGTAGCAGACAGCCCGCTTCCGCCGCGCCAGGAGCGGGGACAGAGTTGCCTTGTATTGGAGGAGTGAAGGTGATCGTAACCGAACCATCTGTAGACGTCTGCCCGGCCGACAAAAGGCTAGGCGTTGCGCCGACTAAATAAGCGGAATTGTAAAAAGAACTGCCGGCGCCACCGTTATTGACATACGACCCACCAAAACCGCCGATGTAGCCCCCGCCACCGCCGCCGCCGCCCTCTAACGCATTGCCACCACCGCCGCCGCCACCACCGCCAAAACCCCCGTTGCCGCCGCCTTTGACCCCAACACCACCTGCGCCGCCATCTGTGAACGAACCACCACCCGCACCACCGCCCGACCCACCTGACGTTCCATCCCCCAACCATCCGCCGCCCCCTCCGGCCGATCCTGTCCCGGTCCCGCCTGTCCCCCCACTCCCTCCGCCCGCATCCTTTAATGTCGATTCATTCCCGCTTTGGCCAACCCCACTATAAGTATTAGCGCCACCACCAGCGCCCCCGCCAGCAATCAGCAATGGCGTGACCGAGCTGCCGGACACAACCACAAATGTTCCTCCGCCCCCGCCTCCACCACCGCTATTTCCAGTGCCTCGAGACCCCTCCTGGCCCACCAGAATTTCCAATATGTCTCCACTTGTCAGCGAGAAGCTTCCCTCGACCAAAGCACCCTCGCCTCCGCTGCTTGAATACGTCATCCCGCCGCGCGCTCCCACGGCTGTGATGTCGTAGACGCCCGTCGTCGGCGCGATGAATTGAACGATGTTATTTCCGTTATCAGCATAGGTATAAGAAACCGTAGCCGCACGGCTCGACCCAACGACAGCCAGTAAAACACCCCCCGCCAATAAACCTCGATGAATACGCATTTTTCCTTCCCGCATAAACGTCCACCTATCTCCCGCTGACAGGCTTTATTTCCCGACTCACAAACGGCGATCAAGCCTACAACATAGACCAAGGATGGCAAGAAAAATCGTGCGAAAACACCCTTCTTAACTCAAGATTTTATCTTGCCGCCGTTTGTCCCCTTCTCCCCCTTAGTGCCTACCTTCCTCTTCCGATACATCCTCACATCCATCCCCGGATACCGCATTTTCACCGCCGCCACCGTCTCCTCATTCCAATACGCATCCCCCGCCTTCGGAAACCCCAACACCTCCCTCTCCGCCGCCTGACTGTTTTCAATAAACTCCATCATCCCAGGCTCCTCCCCCTTCTGCGCCCACAAATGATACCCCTGAAACGCATGCTCCTTCGCCCGCCACACCATGTGATGCGTCAGCCTCACCCCCCGCTCCGCCAGCATCGCGCTCGCCCGATGCCACGTCCGCATCGAGAAGATCAGCAAATCCCCCGCCCCCGCCAGCACCGGCCTCTCCTCCTTGTACATCCCCGGATCCCCCTTCCGCGTCCGATGCGTCGGCCACATCGGCACACCCTGCGTCTTCTCCGCCGGCACCACATACGTCGGCCCCATCTCCATCGTCACATCCGTGTAATACAAAATCATGTTCACCTGCCGATACGCCCCATCATCCCTCGGCACCACCAGTGTGTTCCCCTGATAGTCCAAATGCAGCCCCTGCTCAAAATCCCCCGTCCCAGCATACTTTGCCCAAACAGCCGCCTGGCTGAGTAAAATTTCGTCAGTTTTTAACAACTTTCGTACGATTTCCCTCACTTTTCCGCCGACCGTAATCGAGTTTAACGCGCTCCCCGCAAACGGAAATTCCACCTGCAAATGCTCCGGATCCTCATGAATAAACCCATACCTCTCCGGCGTCCCCTCCAGCTCCTCTACACTCGGAAAATACCTCCCCATATTCCCCACCGCCCCGGCCAACTCCTCACCCTCCAAAAACTTAGGCACCACCACAAACCCCCGCTTCACCAGCGCCGCCATATGCTCATCCGAAAATTCCATAACTTCCAAAGGTACATTTCCTAGGCAACAACGCAAAGTAAAGAAATCCAAAGTGCATAAAAAAACCGGAGCACATGGCTCCGGTTTTAAATGATGAGATATTTCCGCGGATTTATTGCATGACTTTCCAAAGAGCATCATTCCCGACGATATTGCCTGAGGAATCGCGAGAATAAATTTCTTCCTTGCCCAATGCCGCAACATGACCATCGAAGAAGGCGACATTGGCATGGTTATGATGACGCCAAACCGTCATGCGGCTGGGATCACAAGCTTGGCCATTCGGAAGTACTCCTGCTGAAGTGCGTTCCTGCACCAAATCGTAGTTACTTACTTTGCCATTCGTACCGGGAAAAATTCCCGAGCCGGATTCATCAACGATCACCGCTGTGGAAGAAGTATTCGCATCCACAAATCGAAGTTTTTCAGCCGGTCGCTTTACTCGTGACATCTTATAGCCAAACACGCCCTCACCCGCAGGCGTAGCCGCACGCTTCACGGCATAAGGCGTCAAAATATTGCCGGTTGTTTGGCCATTCGTGTCCGTATACGTCCACGTATCATGAATCCCTTCGACATTCATGCCATATTGAGTACAAGTCGGAAACCACTGCTGGCCAGTACCATCCGAAACGACGTTGGATAAAAGACGAGTCGCTGCAGGACACACAAAACCGGCTGGCAGGTATCCATTAAATGCCGATGTAGTGCCATTGGCTGGGAAGTCAGTAATAAGAGTGCTATCCGGGGTGTCGCTAGCGGCATAGTGCCAGTCACGAAACTTTAAGTATTTTCGAAAAGCAGTATTGGCAGACCAGATATTACTTGCTCGCGGACCATCGCCAACAGTAGCCCAAGAAGCCGTCGTGGCGAATTCGATATACGCCGGCAGGCAGAAACTCCGGTAATCGGCGATATACATCGCATCAGCATTCATGAACTGTTTTAATGTGCTTGCACACTTGATGGTATCTGCCGCCTGGCGAGCTTTATTAAGAGAGGGAAGCAGGATCGAAATCAGCAGAGCGATGATGCCGATCACGACGAGCAGTTCGACCAAGGTAAAGCCATGTGACTGTCGATTTGGGGATGCTGTCATATGTTCTTCCTGCTAAAAAACGGGGTGGATTGGGTGAATTTTATATTTGAAACGCCCAAAACGCTAGGAATATTCGATCGAATACAATCGATAATTTTTGATTCCAAATTCCTACTATCCCGATCGGAGTTAATAAAAAGCAATCGATCGGTACTGGCTGGCAAACCCGGCTAATGCGCCATCACGCGCGAGATCGTGAAGATCGGGAGCAGCAGCGCCATTGCCACGCCGCCGATGATAAAGCCCATCACCATGATCATGATCGGCTCGATATACCGCGTCAGCTCAGTGATCTGCTCTTTCAATTCCTGCTCGGCGAAACCGGACACGGCCTCCATCACCTGCGAAAGCTTCCCCGACTTCTCGCCGCTGGACAACATCTGCGACACCGCCCGCGGCACCAGGTTCGACTCAAACAACGGCTCGGACAACTGCTTCCCACACTGAATCTGCTTCGACACCGAATCCCACAGCGCCCGGTAATACGAATTCGAACACAAATCATGCGTCGTCTGCACCGAATCCACCAAGTTCACGCCGGCGGCCCCCATCGTCCCGAGCATCCGAAGCCCGCGCGATAAATAGAGCTTGCGAAACATCTTCCCCAGTAGCGGCGTGTTCAATTGCAGATAGTGCAGCACCCGCTGCCCCGGCTTGGTCTTGAGCCCATACATCACCCCCAGCACCACCGACGGCACGGCCGTCGCCCAGATGATCCAGTGATCGACCAGCAGGCTCGATATCCCCATCAATATCTTCGTTGGTACCGGCAGCGCGGCTGAATGCCCTTCATAAATCGCTGTAAACCGCGGCAATACGAAAATCAGTAGAAATACCGTCGTCGTTACTGCAAACACCAGCATAAACCCCGGATAAATCAGCGCCCCGCGCACCCGGCGGATAATCTCCTGCTCATCGCGCATGTATGCCGTCGCGCGATTCAGCAGCCGTGACAACATCCCGGATTTCTCCGCCGCCCGGATCAGTGCGATATACAGACGCGGGAAAGAGCGCGGATGCCGGGAAAGCGCCGTGGAAAAATCCGTCCCCGATTGAATCTGTCGGGAAAGATCCTCAACGATCTTTTTCACCATCGGCTTGGTCGCTTGCGCCGCAATGCAATCCAGCGCTTCCGGCACGGTCACGCCCGTCTCGACCATGATCGCAAGCTGCGTCGAAAGTTGAATGACCTCCGCGCGTGGAATTTTCAACCCACCGCTGGGAATCGGTCCAGTTGCAGCAGTGCTGCTCGCAGCCGACGCCGCGGCATTGGCCGGCTTGATCGAAACCGGATATTTCCCATCCGCTCGAAGCATCCGGGTTACTTCCTGGACATTGTCGGCTGTCAGTGTACCGGTGACGGAGGTGCCGATGGAATCCCGAGCAATATAAGCGAAAGTTTGCATGGCAATCGACCACCTGCAGCTTCGTTAAGCTGTGACGCGGTAGACCTCCTCCAACGTCGTGATCCCCGCACGCACCTTCTCCATCCCATCCGTCCGCAGCGGCTTCATCCCCAGTTCCAGCGCCGCCTTGCGGATATCATTCAATGCCGCGCCATTCGAAATGCGCTCGATCAGCGTATCGTCCGGCACCAGCAGTTCATAAATCCCGATTCGCCCGGAAAATCCGAGATTTTTGCACTTTACGCACCCAGTCGCCTTATACAACGTATCGACATTCCCCGCGAATTTTTCAATCTGCCGACGCTCATTGACGTTAGGCTCATAAGCCTCTTTGCAATGTTGGCACAACTTTCGAACCAGCCGCTGTGCCAATACTCCCGCCAGCGAAGCGCCCACCAGATAGGGCTCAATTCCGATATTGAACAAACGCGTAATCGCTCCAGGCGCGTCATTGGTATGCAAAGTCGATAGAACCAAGTGCCCCGTCAACGCCGCCTGGACGGAGATGCGTGCCGTATCGCCATCACGAATTTCGCCGACCATGATGATATCCGGGTCCTGACGCAGCAGCGACCGGAGGGCGGACGAAAACGAAAACCCGGCCTTATCATTCGTCTGAAACTGATTAATCCCCTGCACAGCATATTCAACCGGGTCTTCGACGGTGCATATATTCACATCCGGCGCATTGATCTCCATTAGCGCCGAATAAAGCGTCGTCGTCTTCCCTGATCCGGTGGGCCCGGTCACCAGAATAATCCCATTCGGCAGCGACAAGAGCTTCCGCCATTGCTTGAGCGTCTCGTATCCAAACCCTAGTTTTTCCAGGTTCACCGATCCGCGATCGTTATCAATAATGCGGATAACGACCTTCTCCCCATGCTTCCCCGGCATAGTGGAGACACGCAAATCGATCGGCCGCTTATCCATCATGACATGGATGCCGCCATCCTGAGGCAAACGCCGTTCGGAGATATCCAACCCGGCCATGATCTTGATACGGCTTGCGACCGCCGCCGACATCTGATGCGGCGGCGTCAATTTCTCCGTTAGCCGACCATCTACACGGAAACGAATACGAAGGCGCGCGTCTCCAGGCTCCACATGGATATCGCTGGCGCCATCCTTAACTGCTGTGTAAATAATATAGTTGACGAGCTTGATGACCGGAGAATCCCCGGCGGCGGCTTCCAGATTGCCAATGTCCTGAACCGCCTGTTCGATCAGCGCGAAATCTTCGGGTTGAACTTCCTCAATGATATCGTCAATGACGAACACCTGATTTGACGGAAGATACGTTTGCAGCGTCGCTTTGATGTCGCGCCCCGTCGCTGCGACGACCTGCACGGTGTATCCGCAAAGCCGCTCAATCTCTTCCAGCAAAAATACGTTCGCCGGCTCAGAGACGGCAACCGTCAGCGTCCCTTCGACCAGATACAGCGGCAGAACCTGATGCTTCTCCAGAAATTCCTTGGGGAGAACACTGATAACCTTCGGGTCCGCAATCCGCGGCGAAACCCGTGCATACGGTACGCCATATGTCGACGCCAGCGCCTCGGTGATCTGATCTTCCGTGCAAAGCTGAAGATCAACCAGCACTTCACCAAGGAGTTTCTGGTGGTTGCCAGTCTTTTGTTCTCCTAGTGCGCGCTCAAGTTCTTCTCGCTTGATGACGCCGCGATCAACGAGAAGCTGGCCAAGGGGTTTTTTTACGACAGTGGCTATCATTGTCAACTTACTAACGCATGGTCTTCAATGCCGTCGCCAAGTCCGACGGACATTCAAAACGATGATCCAGACGTGTTATTTCGAGTATTTTCTTGACGTTCTCGTCCAGATTGACCAACTTCACCTGGCCAAATAACTCATCTGCGCGGCGGCGTATCCAAAGAATCGTGGAAAGTCCTTCAGAATCAAGAAATGAGCAGGTTTCAAAATCGAGGATGAAGTTGACGATCTGGCGTTGATCGATCGAGTCCTCCACCGCCTTGCGTACACTGCCGGCAATCTCTGCCGACAGATCTCCCGTAACGGTCAGGACGCAGACATGATCGTAATCATCCGCCTTAACCGACATGGTTTGACGCCTCCGCGACCGGCGCCACCGCGGGCACATGCGTAGCGCTCACCATGATTGGCGGCAGAGATCGGGATTGGTGATCATTGAGAATTGCACGCAGACGGTCAACCCCGATTGACAAGAATGCCTCCGCTAATTGCGGGTCAAACTGCGTACCGGCATTACGGCGAATTTCTTCAAGCGCGGTCTCAATCGGCAATGCCTTGCGATATGTCCGGCTCGACGTCATCGCGTCAAAGCAATCCGCCAGGCAGATAATCCGCCCCATCAGGGGAATCGCTTCGCCAACTAATTTGGCCGGATATCCGCGGCCGTCATATCGCTCATGGTGGTACAGCACGCCTGGAATAATGTCCTGCACTTGTTTTACGTCGCGCAAGATGCGCCCGCCGATTTCCGGGTGTTTTTTGATGAGATCAAATTCTTCATCGGTGAGTTTCCCCGCCTTTTGCAGCACGGCTTCCGGCACACCAATTTTCCCAACATCGTGCAGAAGCCCCGCCATATAAATCCTCTGCACCTGCTGATCCGACAACCCCGCCCGCTGCGCCAGCGCCCGGCTGATCAATGCCACCCGTTCGGAGTGACCACAGGTATACGCATCCTTGGCGTCGACCGCCGACGTAAGCGAATGCAACAGACCCATCATCAGGTCATGCACATCTTCGAACAGCATGGCGTTTTCGAGATAAATCGCGGCTTCGTTTGAAATCGAATTAAGCAGCTTCGCATCCACCGAATCGAAATCCCCCTCGGTCTTGTCCAGCCCGAAGAGGCACCCGAGCATCTCATCCTGCCGCTGAAGAGGAACCGCAATCAATTGCTTCGCATAGGGCGCCAGCCACGCAAACCGCGGATCGCCGGCAACATCATTAATTAAGAGGATGCCATTGCGCTCGCGCAGCGTATCCATCAACTGCGGGGCCAGACGTTCAACGGTATCGGACGGAACGGAATGATTGCCATAAAGCACGGGTGTGCGATCGTGGAGGCCCGGATGATCCAGGGTCACGCCCATCGCGCGGACGGACAGAACATCGAGGACATCGAGACATGCCTGCCGGAAGAAATCCGCAGCCCGGCGATTAACTCTCATTCCCGAAGAAATCTGGTAAATCAGGGTCAATTCTTCATATGTATTGGCAAGCTGCGACGAAAGCGAATTGAGTTCCTGCTCGACACCGGCCAGTCGAAGTTGATCCCGAAGAATCGACGCCAGGAGTTCCGTTTGCATCTGCACGCTTGCAGTGCTATAGCCCGGCAGTTCATCGGCCAGCGAGGCGATATATGTCGCGTCTACCTGAAGTTGCCCACAGGCCCGGATCACTTCTTCTGACGATCCATTGAAATCGCGATGCTTAGCTGCAATGAGAAGCAGGCCATGAACTTGGCGGCGTTCCACTCGGGGGAGCGCTGCCACCAGCAATCCTGGAAGAGCCTCGGTGATCAGCGCCGGGGAACCCGGTTGTGCCGCCTGAATGCGCTCAACAAACGCGGGATCAAGTTTATGAAGACGTTCCAACAGGGGCTGCGCGTAATGACGGAAGAACGGGCTAGCCGCTTGATCCGAAAACGCGGGCGAAACGCCTTCTACATTCAACACAGTCAATAATACCGAGCCCGCGCGTAATCGACCAGCGACGGTCTCCAGCACGCCTGTCGGAAGGACAAACGCATCGGCTGCAAGTCGAGGACTGGTCTGGAACTGAGGAGCCATACATAACCCGCTTCTTGAAAGATTCGCGTTGTTGACGCCCCGACCAAAGGACGATCAACGCACAGTTACACTCGATCCGGTCAGGCGGCGATCGCCAGACCCAGGACCTCGTTCACGGTGGACAACAATTGACGGGGACTAAAAGGCTTGGAAAGCATCCGCGCGATTCCGCTCTGCTCGGTATCTCCAGGCTCAAGATCATACCCACGCGCGGTAAGCATGATCGCCGGGATCGATGCGGTCTGGGGCGTCTGCTTTAACTTCTGACAAAGCTCAATACCCGAAAGATGCGGCATGTGATAATCCGTAATCAACAGATCGGGATGCTCCTGCACCGCCAGATCAAATGCCTCGGCGCCGTCTCGAGCAGTGATGACTTTGAACCCGGCATTCGATAGTTTCAAAGACACTACATGCAGGATGTGTGACTCGTCATCGGCGACTAATATCGTCTTAACTGTGTTCATTACTTTCTCCGCTGTCCTATTCGGCCATCTCCAACTCAAACCCGAACGTACTGCCGACGCCCACTTCACTGGTCAGGAATATCTTCCCGTGATGCACCGTCTCAATAATGTGCTTCACCAACGGCAGGCCCAGGCCTGTGCCCTTGGCCATCCGGTTGTTCGCCTCGACTCTATAGAACTTATCGAACACAAACGGCAGGTCCTTTGGCGGTATCCCGACTCCGGTGTCACTTATTTTTGTAATTACAGATTTTTTCGACTCGTCCACGAGCGTTTGGACGGTGATTGTTCCCCCCTCCGGGGTATATTTTACGCAATTGCTCAGCAAATTAAGCATCGCCTGATACAACATGTCGTGGTCCGCCACCGTCTGATAATAAACCGGCGTCAACTGCTCAATGATGCTAATGTTTTTCTGCTTCGCTTGGGGCGAAATCACTTCCAACGCTTCCTTGATAATCACAGTCAGCGACTGCGGCTGCTTGTTAATCTTCACCAGCCCCGACTCAATGCGCGAAACATTCAGAATATTATCAATCAATCGCCCGAGCCGATTCGCCTCTCCCTGGATCACATCATAGAACTCGCGCGTCGTCTTCTCATCATCTGCCTCTCCGTCTATCAGCATCTCCACATACGCCTTGATCGACGCCAGCGGTGTCCGCAACTCATGGGAAACATTCGAGACGAAGTCATTCTTCATCTCGGCGACTTCCTTCTCGCGTGTCATATCGTGCAGGACGGCCACCACGCCGGCCGGGTTGTCCGTTTGGTCGCACACGCTCGAAAGCGTGACCTTAAACGTCCGATTCCCGCCGCTTTCACCCTTGATGGTATGTTCAGTAATCCGCCGGCCATTCTTGGAATTGGACTGCCGCATATCGCGGATCAGCTCAATCACTTTTAGATCTTTCAAAACATGATCGATTGGGTGCCGGGTCGTCTTTTCCAGATCAAATGAAAACGTCTTGGCCGCCGATTCATTGGCCATCACCAGTTCATCAAACGTATCCGTCACCAGCACCGCGTCAGAAATCGAATATAGAATTGCCTGGGCATGTTGCCGCTCGGCGTCCGCGACTTTGAGTTGGATTTCCAACTCTTTGACTTTCAACGAGGCTTTGCGAACCGAATCCCCCGCTGAGGAAATCACATCATCCACATTTTTCGCCAGCGGATGAAATTCGCCCGCGGTTGTATTCAACGCCGCTAGTTGCTTGGTCAGATCCACCCCGCGCGTCGCTGACAACAGGGCCGTATAGTTTGCCCGCGACCAAAGCGTAATGGCAAACGAAGTAGCCGCCGATGCCGCAAGCGACGCTAACCCGCCATACAGCAGCAGGTCAAGGTGATCCGTCTGCCCCGCATGCAGCTTGCCAATCACCAGGCACGCCACACCAGCCGCGGCAAGCAAAAGAGCGAGGATGGAAAACGCTAGAGTACGACGCACTAAATGCTCCCAACCGAGAGAGAGATGCATGCTGCCCTGGCAGGGCCGCATGATTTTCTGAAGGGCGACATCTAATTCGCCCCATTCTTATTCGTGCAGATCGAGCGAGGCCATTAGCTTGCTGGCAAAATCATCCTTCGGGTTCAGCTTGAGGGCTTGTCCATATAGAGCCAGCGCCTGATCCGGATGCCCCAGCTTTTCCTGCACATATCCCAGCATGCAAAGTCCGACAGTATCGCGGGCATCAAGCTGGGAAGCCTTCTGGAAAGAAACCAGCGCCTCGGGCAAACGATTTTCGCGAAGCCGCAAATACCCTGTTAGAAGATGGGCCTGCGGATTATCCGGTGCAAGCGCGATCGCTTTCCGCAGCGCCAGTTCCGCCCGCTGCTGATCGTTGAGCTTCAGAGCCACCCGCGCCATCCCCAACCAAACTTCAGGCACCCCCGGCGTCGCTTGCGCTGCCGATTCATATGAATCGCGCGCGTCGCGTGGGCGATCCAACTGGAGCTGACATTCCCCCAGTGCCGCAAGCAAATCACCACGACGGGCAAATGCATCCAGTTTCATCAATTTTGTCAGATGCTCCAATGCATCCTGATATTGGTTGGCATAAAATAGCCCCAGCGCCAGCCGCTCCCGGATCCCCAGGTCATCCGGCGACAGCATCGATGCCTCCCGAAACATCGTGACCGCTTCTGCGTTTTTCCCCTGTTGCTGCAAGATCTGACCGATCGCGTCGCGAATCGCCGCACTCGATTCAAAGAACGCAACTTTGTCTTGCAATATCGCCAGCGCCTCAGTGGATTTGTCCAACGCCACGAGTGTCTCCGCTCGCGCCAACAAATACGCCGGCTCGCTTGGCGCCTTCTCGCTGGCATGCGTATATGCCTCGAGCGCCTGCTGTGGCTTCTGCCAGCGCTGATATACAACACCTTGATAATAGTCAGGCTCGGGATTCTTCGGATCAATCTCCCGCGCCTGCTTCAACGCCGCGTCCGCACGGTCGAGTTGTCCCTTCTCAATCGACAACTTCGCTGAGAGCACGAGTGCCGCCGCCAGCTTGGGATTGAGCGCCAGCGCCTGGTCACATGATTTGCGCGAGTTCTCAATATCGCCAATTTCATACGCCTGTTTGGCCAGCGTGTATTGCACTCCCGCGCGGGCTGCTTTCCACTGTTCGGTCAACTTCTGCTTGGAATCCGGCGGCTGCTTCACATCCTGACAACCCACACCCAGCAGCGAAAGCGAAAGGAAAAATGCAACTGTTTTGTGTGACATGTACAACTCCGTCAATCGTTTACCCGCACAGCTTCATGAACTACTTGGCTGCATCCTCGGTCGGAAGCTCCGTAATCGTCGTTGTGGTCGCAGGCAGTGTCGCAGGCGCGATCGCTGTCACCGCGGCGGTGGGCTGCACGCCTGGCGCCTGGGCCGCTGCTTGCGCCGGCTGTGTCGTGGGCAACTGCACCGCCACCTGCGCGGCTTGTTTCACCGGCGCTTCAGTAACCGCTTGGGCTGGCCGGGTCGCGGGAGCCTGGACAACCACTTCCACCGTTTGAGCCGTCGGCGCCTGAGCCGCCGATTGGGCGGGTTGCGTCGCCGGCGAGACGGCAACCGCCTGTGCTGGTTGCGTAGCCGGAGTCACCGCGACATCCACCGCCGGGCGCGTCGTCGGGCTGGCAACCGCGACGGCATCACTCTTGATATTCAGACGGGCGGATTCCTCGTGCGATCCTCTGAGTTGCACCGAATGCACCGACGGCCGAATCGTCGCTCCAGCGGCTTCTTCAGACAATATCTCATGCTTCAAGAAGTCGCGTGTCAGTGAATGATCCGTCGCCGTGATTTCTTCGCCTGTCAGCGATTCCTTCAGCAGCACCGCTTCCGGAAAGGTCGGATCCAAGCTCGTCGCGCAGTTTAGATACCAGATCGCCTTCTTCCGATTCGGGTTTGGCTTCTCCATCTCCGCCCGCGCCTGGTCATATGAAATCTCCGCCAGTCGCGAAACGCTGAATGGCATCATCCCCTGGCGAACGCCCACCCGCAGTTTGTCAGCGTCCTTCAGCATCTTCAGCGAATTCTCTGAATACACCGACTGATCCTTAATAATATGCGGCGTTAGAAGAATGATCACTTCTTCACGCGTGCTCGTATCTGCCTGTTTGCGAAACAAATATCCCGCCAGCGGCAACGATCCGAAGAACGGTACCTGCTGCGTATTGGTCTCATTGACCTCGCGGAACAGACCGCCAATCACGATCGTATTCCCATCCTTCACCAGGACGTTGCTCGTCACTTCCGTCGTGACCTTGAAAGGCAGATTGGAAGCATTCAAACCGCCCGACGAATCTTCCGGATGGACTTCCATGCGCACATAACCGTCATCACCGACAAACGGCCGGAAAACCAGTCGAGTACCTGTCTCTAAAAAATCGACGCTTTGAACGGTCGCGTTCTGCGTAACCGTCGTGGTGTAATAGCCATCTTTCCGCCCGACGATCACTTCGCCGCGCTGCTTGTTGAGCGCCAGTATTTTCGGATTGGCCAGCACCGTTGTATTCGTCGTCGATTCCAAAGCATTCAGCAGGAATGACATGTCATGCGTGGCAAAGCCGACGCGAAAACCATTGGTGCCATTGCTGAAAGTGTTGCCCGTGCCAACCGTGCTAATCTGATTGGCAGTCACCGGCTGTCCGCCGGCGGTCGTACCCGTTCCTGTTGTGCCGGTGCCTGTCCCTGTAGTAGCCCCGCTGCTGCTGGCAGGCGTAATCGCGGTGCTGTTGATCTGCCCGTTGGTTTCTGTGAACGAGGTGAGATTCACACCGCCAAGGAAATTGAAATCGATCCCCAGATCATTTTCATCTGTTAACGCCGCGCGAAGGATAGTTGCTTCGATCAGAATTTGCTGCGGCCGGCGGTCAATCTCCTTCAACAGCGCACGAACCTTATCCAGGTTTTCCGGAAAATCGGTCACTACGATCGAATCGTCATCCGCATGCGAGTCCCCGCCGACGTCGGATGTCCCGGTCGCAATTCCGCTCGCCGCCGGCTGGGTATAGGCCACTTGGCCGGTCTCAGACAGCACCGGCTTGAGCATGTTCTGTGCATTGGCCGCCGGCGTATAATAGAGCCGGAAGACCTCCGACGTCATGTGCCGATTCGCCTTGTCCATGTCGGCGATCTCCTTCGCCGAATAGACATAGATGAAATTCCCCTGTTCTTTATATCCAAATCCATTCGCCTTCAGGATCGCATCCAGCGCCTCGCGCACCGTCACATCATATAGATTCGCGGTGACAACCCCTTGCACTTCTTTGGATGCAATAATGTTCTTCTGCGACTGGATCGAGAGCATCCGCAACACTTCAACGAGATTTGCCTCATTGACGTGGATCTCCACCGTTCCAGCATCGGATACGTGAATGTCCGTATCGCGCACCGACTTGCCATCCGCCTTCGCGGCCGGCTCTATTGTCACCGGCTGAGTCGTCGCATCGCCCGCCGCCGGAGCAGTAGGAGCCGCAGACGCATCCGTCGCTGTCGGCGCACTCGCCCCCGAATCCAATAATCGCACCGTCGAGTTATCCGGCTTCGCATCCCCCGCCGGACTTACTGGACCAGCCGAATCCGCCGAACCTACCGGTTTTGCCGGATCGGCATAAACGGACACCGCGGCCATAAACAATAGACACGCCGTTTTCGTCCAGGTGCGCATGCAATACTCCACTCTCTATGAGCGATGGCACGACCATTTCAGGCGCGCCACGCTATGACTCGGGCATCGCGTCGGATCAACAACTACTTCATCTGGACTTCGAGCTTGATGCCCTCACGCTCGATGACCATTCCGCGTGCCGTGATCTTCACGATGCGGAATGACGCGACAGTGTCACCTTCTCCGACCAGGCTTCCGTTGACGACCGCCTTTGGCTGGGCGCCCATCACGATGGTCTGCAGTTTCAATTGCGTCGCCTGCGCTTGCAGGTTGTTCGCCAGAATCTGCCTCTCCTTTTTCAGATCGGCAGGAGTCGGCCCTGACTTTGCCTGGTCGGCAGTAGAATCCTTGGATTGTTGAACCGATGCCCCAGGCGTCGTCGATTTCCCCGACTGCTGATAACGATCGTAATCCACCTTAAACAGATTCCGGCTTGCCGGCGCCAGTTTGATCCCCGTCCACGTCACCCGCCCTGCTTGATTTCCGCGTACCTTATCAGACCCTGGCTGAACTACCGCGAATGACGCACCGCCCCCCCCACCTGTTGCCGCCGCCCCGCGAATTTCTGCGGCCCCTGCCGCCGCCGGCTGCGAATGCGAAAAATTTTTCGCCCATAACCCCACCATCACCATCCCCAGGAAAATTAAAATCCCCGCCTTCTTTGGATCTTTCTTCGTCGCCGCGCGCAATTTCTCCCACACCGGAAGAATGCCTTGAACTTGTGTCGTCGTGGTCTCCATCGCCCCGTTTATCCTTCCAGGAAATAGATGCACACATCCATCTGCACCGCAACCACCCCCGCATCAGTCGGCGACGCCTTGAGCGTTAAATGCTTGATCCGCGTCATCCGATCCAGAGCTTCCATGCTGGCCAGAAAATCCGCCACCGGAGCAAAATCCCCTTCAAACTCCACATGAATCGTCTGCTCTGAATACGAAGCATACGACATGATCACGTCCGGCTTAGTCGAACACTTCGATATTCCCGCCTGCTGCTTCAGCGTCTCCAGCGTCTCCAGAAACTGCGGCAAATCCTGATGCTTGGGAACCTGCCGATCAAACGTCGCCAGGTCCTGCCGCAAATCCGCTACCGCCTTCGTCACCGACGGCAACCCGTCCGCCTTGTTTCGCGACATTTCCAGATTGTGATTGCTTGTGTCCAGCGTCGACCGCAAATCGCGCATCTGCTTCGTCGATGGCCTGTACCAAACCACATAAAACGCCACCCCCGCAATGACGATTACCCCCGCCAGCGTCAACTGAATTCGCGCAAACCATGATGCCTGTTTTTCCAACGAACGCATTAGTGCACCCCCCCGCTGCTGTTGCGAATGCTTCCTGAATTATTCAAATCAACACCAAACGTAACCCCGAATTGCCGCATGATCCGATTGTTGTCCACGCGTTCTTGGGTCAATGTGAGATTGATCCGATCGAACAACCCTGATTCGCCCAGATTCCGCATAAATCGTGCCAATGTCGCATCCGTCGGCCCGACCCCCTGCACCGAAATCTCCAGCCGCCGATCCGCCACCGGCTGGTTATTCTGCGCCGCGCTTGCCGCCGCTAGCCCCGACATCGGCCGCGCTGTCTCCTTCACCTCCGCCGAAAAATCCAGCAATGCCATCTCCTCCGGCATCGCCGACTCAATCGCCACGAGCACCCGTGTCGACTCCACGTGATTCCCCAGCTTCCTAATAATCAGATTCTTCGCATCCAATTCTTTCTTTTGCCCGAGCGCCTCATCCAACCGCTGCAATTCGTTGTCCGCCTGGCTGATCTCCCCCTGCAATAAATGCAACGACGCCGACGCCGAACGTATATTCCTCCCGCTCAACCATCCCCAAAGGCACAACCCAATAATCAGCACCCCCGTTGCCCAGGTCTGCACCCCCACCATGCGCTTGCGCTTACGCAACCGCGGATACCACTCCGGCAAAAACTCCAGCTCACGCATTGGTCACCTCCCCTGCCAACACCGGCTCCTTCACCGCACCAACCGATCGCCCCGCCGGTTCATTACCTACCGGCCCCGATATCGACCGAACCAATTGATCCG
Organism: Tepidisphaeraceae bacterium; assembly: GCA_035656825.1. Lineage (GTDB taxonomy): Bacteria > Planctomycetota > Phycisphaerae > Tepidisphaerales > Tepidisphaeraceae > DASRRR01. The sequence continues at coordinate 29,067 of DASRRR010000134.1, forward strand.
CATCCATCACCTGCACCCCCGACGGCGTAACTTCCACCGCCGGAGCATTCCGGTCCCGCGGCGTCCCATCGCGAGGCGCAAACGGCCCCTTCGCCATCTTCAACGACAGTCCCAGCGCCAGCGCCCATTCGCTCATCGGTCCCTGCCGATCCACCGCTCGCATCCGCGACGTATCCGTCGAACAGAGTGGCTTCCCAATCTCCGCCGGTATCGGCAATACCGCATTCAAAATCTGCTGCAATTGCGTATTCGAAGCCTCTCCCCCCACCAGCCGCAACCTCCCCGGCCTCTGCCCTCGAAACGCCACCGAATAATACCTTAAGCACAACGCAATCTCGCGCCCAAGCTCCTCGGCAATTGCCCGCGTCGCATCAAACACCGACTGGCGCACCGGATCGCGCCGTCCCCCAGTCTCTTCCCCGCTCGCCTCACTCTCACACAATCGCTGCCGCAGCGCCTGCGCCTCTTCCGCTGTAATTCCCAGCTTTTTCGCAACCGCTTCCTGCAACTGATGCCCGCCGATTTCCACCGGTTTCACAAAATTAATATCCCGCCCGCGTCCAATCACCACCTGGGAGCGCCGCCACCCCACATCCACCAGCACCGTCACCTGCTGTTCGTCCTCGCGCCGCCGAATAAACCGATCCACCGTACGAAACAGCGCGCAAGGCTCAATATCCAGCGACCGCACCACCACCCCCGCCCGGTGCAGTAGTTCCAGATAATTATTCACATCATCATTCTTCACCGCGAAGACGATGACTTCCTGCCGCACATCCGCCCCCTGCCGCACCTCGCCCGCGGGCAGATAATGAATCTTCGCTTTATCGACCGCAAACGGAAACACATTCGGCGCCTCAAACTGCACCGCCTGCTCAATCTCCGCCGGCGGCATCTGCGGCAAACGCAAATTCTTCACATGCACAATCTCTCGCGGCAGCGCCGCCACCACTTCTCGCCCGCGAAAAGGCTGCTGCCGTAACGTCCGCTTGATCAAATCCACCGCCGACGCCATCCGCAGGCCATGATCTCCCCGCACCTCCCCCGGAAACACACACCGCGCCGCTGCCACCACCGCCAGCGAATTCCCCGGCGTAACCTCCATCTGCAGCATCTTGATGCCGTCATGCCCGATATCCAGACCGATCGGCTGAGGTTGTGCGTTATTCAATCGTAACATGCGAAATGATCTATCTATTGAACGTTAATTTCCCCGGTGTACGGCTCAATTGTTACCGTCAGCACATTTGTCCCCGCCTGCACCTTGATCTGCCCTTGCGACACCAGCGCCGCCATCACTCCTGCGGTCGTCACCGAATATGGAGCCCCGAGCGTATCAAACGCCAGGCCCGCATTTCCATCAAAGTTTGCCGATACCAGCGACATATCCTTCATCGAATTCGTCGCCGCCGTCGAAAAAAAAGTCACATAGTTATTCTTATAAATCGGATGTGTGACAAAGAGCTGCGGATTCCATTGCGTTAGCAGCGAATAGTTCTTGTTCGTAATGTCAAATGCGATGTAAATATTCTGCTGCGTCGAAATCGCCCGATTCTGGGCGTAAATCAGATCCGCCATCACCACCCGTGACGCCGCCGAAGCTTTCAAATCATTCCGGCTTGTTAACTCAGGCACAACGCACGCAGCAGCGATTCCTAGAATCATCACCACCATCAATATCTCGATGAGTGTAAACCCGCGTTCACTATGTCGATCGCAAGCTCTCATGGACACTCCCGCGTTGACCGCGCAAGCCTCTGCCCGGGCTCACACAATCCGACCTATCGCCCGGCAGGTCTTTTATTCTCATCGGGTGATGAGACCCGCACCTGAAGTTTTCCCCCCTCTAAAAGTGCGGCAATTTTATCAAGCCGCGCTGTCGTAGCCGTCGAATTGGCCGCCATCGCCTTCACATCCGCCCGAATCCCCTGCAATTGTTCAATCATCACCGCCCGCTGTGCCCCTGCATCGGGCATCTGCGCCATCACCGGCGATACCAGCGACGGCTGCCCCAAATACTGCCCCGCCAGCGACAGCACCTGTAGTCCAATAACAATGCACAACAATTTGGACGAATTCATTTCCGCCGCCTTTCCATAAAAGTTCCCCCACCACTTTATGAAATCGGACGGATCAGCCTGGCAGTTTAGCTCATTGTCCAGGTTACCACGCGAACACCCACAGCCGTCGCGTTAGTCGTGCTGAAATCAGGTATCGCGCATTTCGTTGAATCATACCGGAATGTCAGAGTCCCCTTATAATTATTATCAATCGGCGGGCTCGCTGTCGAAAGATATGCCCCATTGATCGTCAAGAAACTCGCGATCGGCCCCGTCTTCAGCCCCGACCCCGACCAAACTAAACCATTAATCGTATTCGCTACCGTCAATCCATTCACATCAATATAGGACTGAATCACCATCGCCGGAAACCCAGGTTTAGGCGTAAACGTATTCGGCAGTAATCCCGTCAGCTTCAATGTCCCATTGGTAATAATGAGTGTGCCATTGAATGTAACCCCTCCATTCACATTCACGTTCTGATCGATCCAATAAATCCCCGCCGGATTGGTAAGCGCATCCGAAGCCGTCGGCAGCGTCTGCGACGCCAGATTCAGATTCGTCAGCTTTTGCGCTGTATACGTCTGTCCCTGGTAAGTATACGTCCCCGTGTAATCCTTAATCGAAGACAACGCCGGCACAGTCACCGTGTCAGATGCCTGCAACACCGTAGAGCCACCGGTAATCAATCCCAAAATAGATGAAGGTGCCCGATACTTTGCCGCCCCGTTGATCGTAGTCAGCAATGGCATCGTCAACGTCCCATTCGTCTCCACATCCCCGTACGTCGTCGCGAGCAACCCCGCCAGTTTAAGATTATTGGTTGCGCTCAGCGCCGCCGTCTGCTTAAATTGAGTCACCTGCGCAGCCGTTGCCGTCAACGTTTTATTAATCGTTGACCCGCTCGCCAGCGTCGCCTTCCCCACTGACGTAATCGTATAAAGCTTTGTCGTCGAATTATACGTGACCGTGATATCCGCTGTCCCCTTCACCGCCCCTCCGAAGGTCACCCCCGTCTGCCCCGGATAATACCCATTTGGCGTCGCCACCGGCGATGCGCTCGTATGCTGCAAATAGTACAGCGCAAGCTGTCCCCCCGAATCCGCAAGATACTCCGCCTCGGAAACGTACTTCATGTTCCCCGCCGTCTCCGCCTGCAGAGAACTGGCCGAAACCATCGCAAACCCCAAAACCGTCGCCACCGCCACGACAATCATCACGATCATCAGCGCAACCCCGCGCCGCCGACGATTCAGCCTCGATGTCATATGATCAAACCGCATAGCGCCACCTCCGCCGATCACGGTGTCGGCTTAAAATCCGGATTCCGCAACGCTGTCGATCCATACACCTGCGACACGTTCCCGTTCCGTGTAAACGCCAGTTGAAACTCGAACGTCGGAAACTGCGAAGACTGCCCCAGCGGCTGATTCGCATAAAACGCTGCCCCCGTCACATTCTTCGCCACCGTCTGCGCCGTCACATAGTTCAGCCCCATGAAATTCTCGGGAGCCGACGAGCTGGTCAAATCCGAATAGTGATAAACCGCGCTATCCGCTGCTGTAATCTGCGCCGGTGTCAACGACGACGGAAATTTCACCGTATAATATTTCAATGAATTGGTCGCACGGTCATGGATCAGCAATCCAATCTCGCTGAATTGAATCGCCCGATCAGCATTCCCCCCCGAATTATCGCATCGCCACAACACTGCACAGGCCGCACTGGTCGTATTGCTCGCCAGCGACCCTTCGCGCACCAACCCTATCAGCTTGGCCGACTGGATTAATTGCTGCACCCGTGACACCACCTGGCGATTGGCCAGATACGTCACCTGCGTTGTTCCCTGCTGCTTCCACCCCATCGACACCGATGTCATCACCGACGCCATCGCCGCCATCGTCAGCGCCATCACAGCCATTCCAATCACCAGTTCCGGAAAGGTAAATCCTCTCCAGTTCCGGCCAATCGAAAATGGAATTCTCCCGTTCTTCATCTCAATTGCTCTGCATAAACGTTGTATTGGTCGCCATCCGCCAGATCTGCACGGTTCGCCCCGTAGGCGCAGTCACCGTCACCGTGATGAGTGCAAAATCCCCCGTCGTCACCGCCGATCCTGCCGGCGACGTGCGAAATTCCACCGTCACCGCTCGCGTATAAGTCCGATTATTCGTCACTGCCGCCGTCTTTCCCTGCAGGCTCGTAACAGGACTCGCAGCGCTCACCGTATCCTTATATCCATCATAGTCCCCTACATTATCGTACAACGACCGCGATGACTCTCTCGAACTGGTCGTTCCTGTATCCGGATCCAGGAACGGCTTAGCCGCGATCTCCTCCACAAGCTGCCGCGCCAACAGCAACGACGTCGAATCCTCCTCGATCACCGCTGATTGCCGCACGCTCGCGGTCATCGACGATCCAATCGCAATCACTGAGATCGCCAGCACGGTGCACGCGATCATCGCTTCGACCAGCGTAAATCCCCGTCTCTGGCGCAAACGGCCACACCCCGCATCACGCGGGGCGATCTGCCTGAAGATCTGTCGCATCGTCATCATGCGTTTTTTCTAGTAATCAAAGTATCGAGTGCCGTCTTTATCCGTTCCAACCGCATCCGACATAATCGTCTGCGTCTTCGGTTGATAGATCCACCCATATGTCCCCGTAGCTGCCGTCGGCAGCGTCGCCGTATCCGCCAACACGTTGATCGTCGAAAGATTGTTAATCGGATTCGTCGGCATCGTCGACAAATAAGGCCCAAATTTTGCCGTCGCCGTCAAATTCGCGCTGGTTGTCCCAAATTCATCCGTGAACGAAGTCGCCTGCGACAGAAACGCCGCCTCCGTCGGACTCGACGTCATATTCCCCCCCGGATATCCCGGCGGTGTATCCTGGTGCTGCGCCTTGTAAACTATGACCTGCGTTCTTAGATACCGGATATCATCCTTCAGCGTATTCTCTCGCGCCACCAGCGATGCATTCGAAAACTGCGGCACCACGATCGCCGCCAATATCCCCAGAATGACCACCACAATCAGAATCTCGACCAGCGTAAATCCCCTCGCATTATCTCTATCTCCCGCCGGCCGCCTTGCGACTCCGCTGCATTCAATGTCTCGGTGGGTTGCTTGCATGAACTTCTTCCTCCCAGGCTTGCCACCTTTTACGTCCGGCGGCCATTGCTTGGTCTAAACCCGCCAGCCCGCTGACGAAGCGGGCCGGCAGGAAATTATGCGTTGCGATTAGTCGGCAGTATCTTCGGTGCCGGTTTTGGTCACACCATAGATCTTGCCGGTGGCGTCTTCAAAGACATACCCGACCGTCGCGCCAGCCGTGCCAGAAACCGTGCTGCTGCTGGTCAACGGATTAACCGGAGCCTGCTGGAGGTAAGGACCAAACGCGCCGGTCGCGTCAATCGTTCCGTCCGCATCGGTCTTGCCCGTCAGGCGATCCCAGTTCGTGAACGTGGCGGCAGTCGACTTGCCGTCAGTGGTCGGATAGAGATCGCCATGCTGCATCTTATACAACTCGAGCTGGCTCCGGATTGTCTGGAGCTGGCTGGTCATCGAGCTTTGACGTGCATCAGAGCTCGCATTGGTGAACTGAGGAATCACGATCGCGGCCAAGATGCCGAGGATGATCACGACGATCAAAATTTCGACGAGCGTGAAACCCTTACGATTGCTATTGCGGTACGACTTCATTTGAATCTCTCCTGTGAATGTTTCTGTTACTACTTGCATGTACGAATGACTCTTCCAAGACCTCTTCCAGGACACACCCCGCAGGCATCCGTCGCGACGAAACGACCGGTGCACCGCGCTGTTCCTTTACTCTCCGCTCCGACACGATTCGCAGATCCAGGGCAGAAAGGACGTCTCTCAACTGCCCGAACCGGAACTCTTGTGTCGCCGCCGCGCCATTTGCTATGCTCGCAACGGTCGATGCTCTTCTCTCACGCCTCCTTTCAACTCGGCAGGCAGAACATCTCTTCGAGGTCCCGAATCCTCCGGACTCGGTCGGCCGCTCAAGTGTGCATCGCGTTACACAATGCGTTGCACACCCTTCGGCCGGATGCCTCGAACGCTCCTGTTATTCCATCGGCGCACCCCAGGCGCGACTTAACAATTTGGATAAAATAGGACGACTGAAAAATCAGAAATCGCGCAAGCCCATCCCCAGACCCGCGTTACGCAAACCCCAAAATACGCCCGATAACCCCCTGATTCACTCCTCAACGTCCAAACCAATATCCAGCGCCGGCGCCGAGTGCGTTATCGCCCCGATCGAAATCCGATCGACCCCCGTCAACGCCACCGACCGCACCGTCTCCAGCGTAATCCCCCCCGACGCCTCCAGGCTTACCCGCCCGCGCCGCCCCGTCTCATCGCGCATCGCCACCGCCCGCTGCATCATCGGGCAATCCATATTGTCCAGCAGAATCACCCCCACCCCATCCACCTTCAACACCTCCCGCATCTGCTCCAGCGTATCCACCTCAATCTCCACCAGTCTCCCCGCATCCTCCCCGCGCGTCTTCTGCACGATCGGCCCCAGATACCCCACCAATTCCCGCACCGGCACCCGCGCCAAATGATTGTCCTTCACCAGCAGCCCATCATACAGCCCCATCCGATGATTAAACCCGCCCCCGCACCGCACCGCATATTTATCCAACACCCGAAACCCCGGCAGCGTCTTCCTCGTGTCATAAATTTTCGCCGCCGTCCCTTCCACGCGCTTCACATACCGATTCGTCAACGTCGCCACCCCCGACATGTGCTGCAAAAAATTCAACACCACCCGCTCCGCCGACAAGAGCGCCCGCATCGGGCCGCGCACCCGCACCAGCGGCATCCTCTTCTGATCTGAATAATTCCCCTCCAGCACATCAAAATGAAACCCCGGAATCATCTCCACCCGCAGCCGCTCATCATACGCCTGGCAAACCATCTCCACGATCGGCAAACCACACACCACCCCCACCCCCTTCTGCACCAGCGTCCCAACCCCCACCGCCTCTTCTTCAATCATGAACCGGCTCGTCACATCATCCCCCCGCGCTCCCATATCCTCCCGCTTGGCCAACAAAATCAACTCCCGCACCTCTTCAACCATCGGAAATTGATACCTATTCTCCTGAATCATGAAATACTCCTCTATACATTATAATAGTCCGCATCCTCACCATGAACACCCTCCATTCTAAATTGGTCCCAAAACCGCACATTTCCTTCGCCATCCTCACATTGACGACCATCCTCCGCGCCCAGCCAACCTCCCGCCCCGCCATCGACATGCGCGATTACTTCCTCCAATCCGACGACAACCAAAACGCATGGACCCTCGGCGGCACCGACGTTCGCGAATCCCCCGATCCCGACAGCCCGAGCTCCCGCGCCATCATCTTAAATAAATATTCCTCCCCCGACTGCTACGAGGTCTACCACATCACCCCCACCGACATCCGCCTGCGCTATGAAGTCTTCCGCCCCGGCACTCACCACAACGCCGACAACTGGATCCGCCGTTACCAATCCACCGACCCCTCCGGCGACCAAGGCTCGATCTGGTGCCCCCGCTTCGTCACCCCCGGACAGCCCGGCATCCTCACCCACTTCCACCAGGACCTCCTCACTTTCAATCCCCAAACCCATTCCTACTCCATCGACCCCACCGGCTCCGTCAACGATCAGCAAATCTATCTCTCCATCGTCCCCTCTTCCCTCGACTGGGGAAAAAACAACCAATCCTCCTTCGACCTGACCGACTCCGTACGCCTCATCAGCCAATGGCAGCACGAAGGCAAAATCATCGAAACCTACGACTACGCCCGCGGCAAAGGCCTTATCGCCTGGCGATGGCTCGAACGCTTCTCCACCCTCACCCCGCTCCCCGACCACCCCAACATCTTCTACTGCGAAGAAGGCTTCGTCCGCATCACCTCCCCCGGCGATCAATCCACCCCCCCCACCGTCCTCCGCTACAACCCCGCCACCAAGCAATCCGGCCCACCCTTCCAGGTCGTCCCCTTCACCAGTTATTGGCAACCCGCCCTGGGAAATCAATGGTACATCGTCTACCGCGACACCAGCCGCGAATTCCCCCTCCGCCGCCGCGCCGAACAGATCAAACACAATTTCACCCTCCCCGAATGGACCGCCAAACCCGGCGCCACCATCAAAGATTTACCCTACCTCTTCGTCACGCCCCTGGCCGTTCAAACTGGACATCCAGCCACAACCCGCCAATCATTCTCCCACCAACCAAACCAAAGGAATGACTCATGACCAAATCTCAAGCCTACGCCGCCCAGAGCGCCACGACTCCCCTCGCCCCCCTCACTATCGAACGCCGCGACCCCACCCCCACCGACGTCCAGATCGAAATCCTCTACTGCGGCGTCTGCCACTCCGACCTCCACACCGTCCGCGACGAATGGCACAACGCCGTCTACCCCGTCATCCCCGGCCACGAAATCGTCGGCCGCGTCACCCAGGTCGGCTCCTCCGTCAAATCCCACAAACCCGGCGACCTCGTTGGCGTCGGTTGTCTCGTTGACTCCTGCCGCACCTGCCCCGACTGCCGCGAAGGTCTCGAACAATATTGCCAGACCGGCATGGTCTTCACCTACAACTCCCCCGACTCCCACCTCCCCGGTAAGCAAACCTACGGCGGCTACTCCACCCAGATCGTCGTCGACCAGCGCTTCGTCCTCAAAGTCTCCCCCAAACTCGACCTCAAAGCCGTCGCCCCCCTCCTCTGCGCCGGCATCACCACCTACTCCCCCCTCCGCCAGTGGAAAGTCACTAAAGGCCAGAAAGTCGGCATCGTCGGTCTCGGCGGTCTCGGTCACATGGGCGTCAAATTCTCCCACGCCTTCGGCGCCCACACCGTCCTCTTCACCACCTCCCCCAACAAATCCGCCGACGCCAAACGCCTCGGCGCCGACCAAGTCGTCATCTCCAAAAACCCCGACGAAATGAAACCTCACGCCAACTCCTTCGACTTCATCCTCAACACTGTCGCCGCCCCCCACAACCTCGACCCCTTCCTCGAACTCCTCAAACGCGACGGCACCATGTGCCTCATCGGTGCCCCCGAACACCCCCACCCCTCCCCCAACATCACCAACCTGATCTTCAAACGCCGCCGCCTCGCCGGTTCCCTCATCGGCGGCCTCCCCGAAACCCAGGAAATGCTCGACTTCTGCGCCACCCACAACATCGTCAGCGACATCGAACTCATCCCCATGTCCCAAATCAACCAGGCCTACGAACGCATGCTCAAAAGCGACGTCAAATACCGCTTCGTCATCGACATGGCCTCCCTCAAACAATGACTCCTGCTTCTCCCCGTTCGATGTTGGACGTTCGATGTTGAATGTTCGATGTTCTCCCTCTTCATTGAGTGTTGAGCGTTCAATGTTGTGTGTTGAGTGTTGTCCGACTCCCCTCTAAGATGCCCCGCGAATGTCCGTCAAATTCCAAATCTTTCGCAACGGCAAAAAGTCCACCATCTTCCACCCCCTCGCCCCCCTCACCATGGGCCCCGAATCCGTCCCCATCCCCGGCTCCATCCGCTTCAAAGACGAAACCCTCACCATCGACCGCGAAGACGAACACCCCGTCGGCCTCTCCCTCCTCTGGGACCTCGGCCCCCTCGGCGAATTCCAACTCGAAACCACCCGCCTCTCCCGCCGCGCCAAACCCTACAATCTCAACGTCGAACTCGCTCGTCACCGCCTCATGAAGATCGTCCAGAAACAGGAAGACTGGAACCTCTTCGACTTCCCCAAAACCGACAAGTTCATGGTCCGCTTCCGCGAAACCCAAGGATTACTCGCCGACGCCCTCGGCCACCTCGACCAGCCCGACGAAGCCGCCCTCCTCGCCGACCAATCCCTCACCATGAGCGTCGATCTCTCCGAGCAACTCGCCCAGTTCCACGCCGACCTTCTCATGAACCGCCGCCGCGCCGCCGGCCAGTTCGGCAAGCTCGTCATCGGCGTTCGCGTCGACTCCGACGTCCGCAACCAGCGCTACAAAGACACCGCCGCCTCCCAATTTGACTTCGTCCTCGTCCCCATGCCCTGGCGGCAAATGCAGCCCGAAGAAGCCACCTTCCAGACCGAATCCGTCGACGAGTGGATCGAAGAGATGAACCGCAAGCGCATCCCCGTCGTCACCGGCCCACTCATTCACCTGGCCGAGCCCGATGTCCCCGACTGGATGTTCATCTGGGAACACGACTACGACACCCTCCGCGAAATGTGCTACCAGTACGTCCAGAAAATCGTCCAGCGCTACCGCAAAGGCGTCTCCGTCTGGAACGTCGTCGCCGGCCTCAACGCCAACCGTAACTTCCCCCTCTCCTTCGAACAGATGATCGAGCTGACGCGCCTGCTCATCACCCAGGTCAAAAGCATGCTCCCCCAGGCGCGCACCCTCGTCACCGTCACCCACTCCTTCGGCGAATACCACGCCCGCTTCCCCGGCACCGTCCCCCCCATGCTCTACGCCGAAATGGTCGCCCAGGCCGGTATCCACTTCGACGGCTTTGGTGTCGAACTCGAAATGGGCACCCCCACCGACGGCTCCTTCACCCGCGACCTCTTCCAACTCTCCTCCATGCTCGACCACTTCTCCGCCCTCGGCCGACCCGTCTTCCTCACCCTCGGCGTCCCCGGCCGCTCCACCCCCGACCCCGGCGATACCTCCTCCGGCAAACTCGACCCCTCCGCCGCCGGTCGCTGGCACCGCCCCTGGGACCCCGACCTCCAGGCCGAATGGATCGAATCCGCCTATCAAATCGCTCTCTCCAAACCCTTCGTCGAAGCCGTCATCTGGTCCAACCTCGCCGACGTCAACCAATCCCTCCCCGCCGGCGGCCTCCTCGACGACATGCTCCAACCCAAACCCTCCATGCGCCGCCTCGCCGATCTCCGCGAAAAACTCCAACCCTGGCGCAAATAACCCCATGCCTCCCCCCCTACTCTGGACCCGCCCCCACCGCGCCATCATCCTGACCCTCACCACCCTACTCCTGGCCCTGCTCGCCTTCCGCTACTACACCCGCCCCACCCACCTACCCGACACCCTCCCCGACGACTCCCCCCGCGCCCAGGAACTCTCCTCCCAACTCGACCCCAACACCGCGACATGGCAACAACTCGCCCTCCTCCCCAACCTAGGCGAAAAAAAAGCCCAGGCCATCATCTCCTACCGCAACCAATACAAACTCGACCACCCCAACCAAATCCCTTTCCTCACCCCCACCGACCTCACCAACATCAAAGGCATCGGCGACACCACCGTAACCAACCTCACCCCCTACCTCACCTTCCCAATCCAAAGCGAGGATAGAGGATAGAGGATAGCAAAACCCCCTCTTCGCTATCCTCTATCCTCTATCCTCGCTTTCTCACTCACAAAACACGCCTATAATCCCACCTATGCCCAAATTCGAAGTCATCTCCCCCTACTCCCCCCAAGGCGACCAACCCGCCGCCATCGACGCCATCGTCAAAGGCATCAACGAAGGCAAAAAATTCCAAACCCTCATGGGCGTCACCGGCTCCGGCAAAACCTTCTCCATGGCGCACGTCATCGCCCGCGTCCAGAAACCCTGCCTGGTCATCTCCCACAACAAAACCCTCGCCGCCCAGCTCTACGAAGAATTCAAAGAGCTCTTCCCCCAAAACGCCGTCGGCTACTTCGTCTCCTACTACGACTACTACCAGCCCGAAGCCTACATCCCCCAGCGCGACATCTACATCGAAAAAGACGCCAGTAGAAACGATGATTTAGACCGCTTGCGGCTTAGCGCTACCTCAAATCTAGTCAGCCGTGACGACACCATGCTGGTCGCGTCCGTAAGCTGCATCTTCGGCCTCGGTTCCCCCATCGACTACAAAAAATCCGTCCTCCCCATCCGCAAATCCGAGGAAACCGACCGCGACGAGATGCTCCACAAGCTCATCGACCTCCAATACGCTCGCAACGACATCGACTTCAAACGCGGCACCTTCCGCGTCCGCGGCGACGTCGTCGAACTCCATCCCTCCTACGAGGAATTCGCCTACCGCATCGAATTCTTCGGCGACCAGATCACCCAGATCGACGCCATCAACCCCCTCACCGGCGAACTCCTCGCCAACCACGAACAGATCTTCATCTACCCCGCCGTCCACTACGTCATGCCCGAAGAAAAAATCGCCGGCGCCGTCGCCGACATCCGCGCCGAAATGGACAAGCAGGTCATGCACCTCCGCCACGAAGGCAAACTCCTCGAAGCCCAGCGTCTCATCGCCCGCACCAAATACGACCTGGAAATGATCGAAGAAGTCGGCTTCTGCTCGGGAATCGAAAACTACTCCCGACACCTCGACGGCCGCGCCCCCGGCGAAAAACCCTACACCCTCATCGACTACTTCCCCAAAGATTTCCTCCTCATCATCGACGAATCCCACGTCACCCTCCCGCAGATCAAAGCCATGTACAACGGCGACCGCAATCGCAAAACCATCCTCGTCGACCACGGCTTCCGCCTCCCCTCCGCCCTCGACAACCGCCCCCTCACCTTCGAAGAATTCGAAAAAATGTGGTCCCAAGTCCTCTTCGTCTCCGCCACCCCCAGCAAATACGAACTCGAAAAATGCGGCGGCGAAGTCGTCGAACAAATCATCCGCCCCACCGGCCTCATCGACCCCGAAATCACCGTCCACCCCGCCCAAGGCCAAGTCCCCCACCTCCTCTCCGCCATCAAAGAGCGCGTCGCCGCCGGGGAACGCGTCCTCGTCACCACCCTCACCAAACGCCTGTCCGAAGACCTCAGCGCCTACATCCAGGAAGCCGGCTACAAAGCCCGCTACCTCCACTCCGAAATCCACACCCTAGAACGCCTAGAAATCCTCCGCGAACTCCGCCAGGGAGACTACGACGTCCTCATCGGCGTCAACCTCCTCCGCGAAGGCCTCGACCTCCCCGAAGTCTCCCTAGTCGCCATCCTAGACGCCGACAAAGCCGGCTTCCTAAGAAGCGAAACCAGCCTAATCCAAATGATCGGCCGCGCCGCCCGCAACGTCAACGCCAAAGTTCTCCTCTACGCCGACGAAATCACCCCCGCCATGAAGCGAGCCATGGACGAATCCGACCGCCGCCGCACCATCCAGCTCCAATACAACAAAGACCACAACATCACCCCCGAAACCGTCAAAAAATCCATCCGCCAAACCCTCGCCACCGAGGTCCAGGCCCGCCGCACCGTTCAGGACGCCATCCACGCCACCGAGGTCACCGCCGACCAAACCGAAATCATCAAGATGCTCGAAGAAGAAATGATCGAAGCCGCCAAAAACCTCGAGTTCGAACGCGCCGCCCAACTAAGAGACAAGGTCAACGAACTCAAAGGCGCCCCCACCATGAAATCCTCCCGCTCCCAATCCCCCGACTCCGAAGACTCCTCCCGCCCCAAACCCTGGCAACCCAAAACCAAAGGCCGCCCCAAACGCGCCGCAAAATAACCATATTGTACTGGAAACCCGTTATATCCGATGTTATTATGGTTATAACGATTGTTTTACGGGATGCGATCATGGGCATGAAATTGAAGCTAACGACTATCGGCAATTCCACAGGCCTAATTCTGCCCAAGGAGCTCCTAGAAAAACTCCGCGTCGGCAAAGGGGACATATTGCACGTCCTGGAAACCCCCAAAGGCATCGAGCTCACCGCTCTCGACGAAGAATTCGAGAGGCAAATGGACGTGGCCGAGAAGATCATGCGCGAAGACCGTGACATCCTCCGCAAATTAGCCGAGTAGGAGTCTCCGTCATGGACGATCCGATCTGGATTACAGCGGAGCTCGCGCTCTCGATTCATCAGCGACAACTCGCCGAACATGGCGGACTAGCAGGCGTCCGCGATCAAAACATGCTCGAATCCGCCCTGGCACGCCCGCGCCAGCAGTTCGCCTACAGCGAGCCGACCCCCGGCATTCCCGCCCTGGCTGCCGCGTACGCTTACGGCATCGCGCGCAACCACCCATTCATCGACGGCAACAAACGCACCGCCTACGTGGTCTGCAGAACTTTTCTGGTTCTCAATGGATTTGATTTCACAGCAGGCCGAGACGAACGATATTTGAACATCCTTCGTTTGGCCGCCGGAGAACTCAGCCAAGAGGCGTTCACGTCCTGGGTAGAAAAAAATTCATCGTCTGGATGAATAAAAGGTGTGGCGAAACTAAAGCCGGCGTCATACCAGGCTATGCCGCTTCCCGAATCCGCAATTCCACATGCAGCCCGGCCGTCACCGCCATCTTCACTAAAGCATCCAACCCAAAAGATTGATCTTCCCCCGCAAAAGATCCGACACCCGCGGCTGCGTCACCCCAAACAACCTCGCCGCCTGCGCCTGCGTCATCGAGCCCCGCGAAATCTTCTTCTTCAATGCCATCATCAACTCCGAACGCAGTCTCATATTCTCCGCATCCGCAACGGTGTCCTCAATCGCTTCCCACACACCGACAATTTTTTTAGTCTTCATTACTTCAACCTACTTTAGTCATTAATATAGATCGCCAAGCTACAACAATGTAATCTTCAACGCTAAACCAACGTCCATTTTTTCTTCAACGCCGGCGTCTGAGCGCCAGCGAAGACCCGGATTTCTTCATCGCCCCATCACCAACCCGCCCCCGGAGAGCATATGCTTCGATCCCTCCCCCTACTCCTCCTCACCCTATTGCTAACCCTCCCCCTCGCCAACCGCGCCGCCACCCCCCACCCCCCCGATCTCGTCCTCTTCATCGCCGACGACTACACCTGGCACGACCTCCCCGCCTACGGCTCAACCGACGTCCGCACCCCCAACCTCGACCAGCTCACCCAACAATCCCTCCGCTTCCGCCTCGCCTACGCCGCTTCCCCCACCTGCTCCCCATCCCGCTCCGCCATCTACACCGGCCTATATCCCATGCGCAACGGCGCCCACGCCAACCACAGCCTCATCAAAGAAGGCGTCCTCACTCTCCCCATCTACATGCAGCGCCTAGGCTATCGCGTCGTCATCGCCGGCAAAACCCACATCGGCCCACGCGACCAATTCCCCTTCGAATACCTCCCCAACTCCAACATCATGCCCCCCGGCAAACACGAACTCCTCTACACCGACCTAAACACCGACGCCGTCGACAACCTCCTCAAAACCAACGACCGCTCCAAACCCCTCTGCCTCCTCGTCTGCTCCCACTCCCCTCACGTCTACTGGATGGACAACGAAGGCTTCGACCCCGCCAAAATCACCCTCCCCCCTTACCTCGTCGACACCCCCGAAACCCGCTCCATGCGCTGCCAATACTACACCGACGTCGCCCACATGGACCAGCAAGTCGGCCAGGTCCGCGCCTCCCTCGCCAAATACAATTATTCCCCCATTTTCATGTTCACCGCCGATCAAGGTGCCCAATGGCCCTTCGCCAAATGGGAACTCTACGACGCCGGCATCCGCGTCCCCCTCCTCGTCCAATGGCCCGGCCACATCAAAGGATACACCTCCACCGACGCCCTCGTCAGCCTCATCGATATCCTCCCCACCTTCATCTCCCTCGCCGGCGGCACTCCCCCTCCCGATCTCGACGGCCAATCCTTCCTCAATGTCCTCACCGCCTCCTCCAATCACCACCGCGACGAAATCTTCGCCGCCCATACCGGCGACAAAGAAATGAACGTCGCCCCCATGCGCTGCATCCGCACCGGCCCATGGAAATACATCCTCAACCTCACCCCCCAAATCCCCTACCGCACCCACATCAACGGCGGCGGCCCCCGCGACGGCCGCATCTACTGGGACTCCTGGGTCAAACTCGCCCAGCACGATCCCCACGCCGCCTCCGTCGTCCAGCGCTACACCCACAAACCCGCCGAAGAACTATACAATCTCGACACCGACCCCTACGAACTCACCAACCTCGCCCCTCTCCCCCAATACAAACAAACAGTAGATGACCTCCGCGAAAAAGTCCGCCTCTGGCGCATCCAACAAGGCGAAGACCCTGCCGCCAAACCCCTCATGCCCACCGACGGCCGCACCGGCGAACTCAAATACGCCGGCTAATACAACACATGATTCAATTCCCACGCGGCGTGGTCACTTCAGTGACCACGCTCCCACCCCTCTCCCTCCTCCACCCCACATACATCAGCACCCCCGCCGCCAACATCACCGCCCACCCC
>DASRRR010000135.1:0-33319 GCA_035656825.1 Tepidisphaeraceae bacterium
CCCCCACTCTCACCTCTTTTCTTCGCGACCGCCGCAAAATCGCCTCATACCCCGTCAAAAATCCCATCACCCCCATCAAAAATGGCACATCATTCCGCAACTGTAGCGCGCACAAATACAACGTCTGTGCCACCCCGCAATTCACCGTCACCAGCACTGCCATCGCCCGGCTCTCATGCTGCCGAAAATACGCATACGTCAACCCCAACGTCGCCAACCCCATCAACCACACCAATAAGTGCGGCACAAACAAACTCCCCGCCCCAAACACCTTAAACACCCCCGCCAAAAAATACGGAAACCCCGGATACGCCAGCCCATCCACCTTCCCTAGATACGTATACCCCTTCCCCTCCGCCAGATTCCTCCCAATCGTCATATACAACGCCGAATCCGGCTCCGGCCGCCATACCCCATTAAACCCCGCCAGATAAATCACCAGCACCAGCCCTAGCAACACCTTCCGATACCGATCCACAAACCCCAGCACCGCCCCCATCCCTTCTGTCTGCTTGGCTGTGGCCGCATCAATCATTCCATCCCCCACCCCCGCCGTCTTGATCGCTTCCACCGAACTTCCTTGATGCATTCATCGCCTCAATAACCCGCATGACGAACCCGTCATCTTTCACCCCCACCACAATACCCCCTCCCCCCCATTTGAACCAGCACCTTTCACGCCCGAGTTCTGAGCCACGAGAAGACCCGGATTCCTCTTCTCTAGAATCATCCTTAATAGAATACTGGCAAATCTCCCCCTTCCACACGAAACTATTCCACTAACCATCTCCTTCACCGACTAAAACATGGCCCTCCCCCCTCTGCAATATCATCATGACCTTCCCTCGCCGGATTCTCTCGCACGCAGCGACCCTTCCTGGCGTTTAATGTTCGCCCGCGGCTGCGCGCTCCTCATCCTAAGCCTCATCGCCTTCATCGGCCTGGATCTCTTGCCTGAGCTGATACGTTTCTCCCCCTACTATCCCCCTCTCCCACCTCTCTGGACATATTTTATTATCCATTCCGTTCTACTGATCGCCGCCATCCTCTGCGCATTCCCACCCCCTGCTCCCGACGACCAACAGGACCCCGCTTCCTTCTCGCGCACCGTCGCTCCCATCGCCCTCGCCATCAATTTGGCCGATTATTTCATCTACTTCATCTCCACCACCGGCTCCCTGATCCACCCCTCCGATTTCACGCTGACCGTCCTGCATGACCTCGGATTGCTCGGCCTATTCACAGGCATGCTGGCCCTGATCCACCTCTTACAAATCCGCGCCCGCCAGCTCTCCCTCCCCCGCCTCATCCCCCAACTCAAACTTGCCTTCACGATTTATCTCATCAGTGACCTCATCTTCATTTGCCTCCACATCTCCCGCGAACTAATTCCTCCCCGCACCGGCCTACACACCACCCTGTCCACCCTGCGCAACTCCCTCTCCCCCGGCCTAGACCTCGCCTTCGCCGCCACCTGGATCCTCTTGGCCAGCGCCTCCTGGTCCCTCTTCCGCGCCCTCCGCCGCCCTTCGACCAGCACCTCACCTGAGAACTAGGGAAATTCTTTCGGTAAGTTCAATCTCGCTATAGAGGATGTAATGAACCGCTCCTCGTCCTCTACGTCGCTATTATCGTGCCCAGATAAACTCCACCAATTGTATCACTTAAATTTTCCCCACATTTAGGTGCAGGTTGGATAAAGCCCACATGCCCGTTACCCTCCCCAATAGCCCGCACGCAACGCGTGCGCGGTAACCCTCAAACTCCGAAACCCCCACCATGCACATCTGCCTCTACACCGAAACCGCCCTCCCCAAACTAGGCGGCCAGCAGATCGCCATCGACCACCTCGCCCGCCACCTCACTTCCCTGGGCCACTCCATCACCCTCCTCACCCAACCCCCGCGCTCGCCCCTCATCGCTAACGACGCCGACCTCCCCTACACCGTCATCCGCCACCCCCGCTACCTCTCCACCACCCACCTCCTCTCCTGGTACAAGCGCCACCTCCTCCGCCTGCACCAACAAAAACCCATCGACATCCTCCACTGTCACAGCCTCTACCCCACCGGCTACCTCGCCAGCCTCGCCAAACCCCAACTCCACCGCCCCCCGTTTAGCGGCGCGGCCGTAGGCCCGCGCGTCCCCCTCATCCTCACCAGCCACGGCGGCGACGTCCGCCCCGTCGGCGGACTCCTCGCCCGCAAACCCCGCCTCCTCCCCCGCTATGTCCGCGCTGTCCAATCCGCCGACGCCCTCGTCGCCATCAGCCGCTTCACCCGCGACGGCTACCTCCGCTTCGACCCCGCCTGCTCTCCGCGCATCCACGACATCCCCAATGGCGTCGATCTCGCCCAGTTCGCCCAGCCCGCCCCGCGCCCCGCCGACCTCGACCCCGCCATCCAACCCCACAATTATCTCCTCTTCATCGGCAGGCTCACCCGACAAAAAGGCGTCGATATCTTGCTCCAAGCCACACCCCTCCTCAAATCTCATGAGAATTTACGAATTCTCATCGTCGGCGTAGGTCCGGATGAAGAAAACCTTCGTTTTTTGGCCGGTTCCGGCGAAGTATTTAAGACATATTTCCTAGGCGCTCAAACAGGCTTACGCAAAACCTGGCTCCTGCAAAACGCCCTCTGCACCATCCTCCCCTCACGCGATTTCGAAGCCTTCGGCCTGGTCGCCCTCGAATCCTACGCCTCCGCCCGCCCCATCATCGCCTCCAACCTCCCAGGATTGGCCGACCTGGTCCACCCCCATCAGACCGGCCTGCTCGTCCCCCCCGAATCCCCTCCCGCCCTCGCCGCCGCCATCCAACTCTTCCTCGACAACCCCACCTCTGCCACCACTATGGGCCAAGCCGGCCTGGCGTTCGCCCAATCCTACGACTGGCGCCAAATCGCCCTCCAGCACGTCAAGCTCTACGAGTCTCTACTCTGATTGCCCAATTCATTGCGCAACCCAGATTCCTGTCCCCCATCCTTCATGCTGTGACTGGCCACCCGATCCTTCAAATGGAGCGGCCGAATCTCCGGATTCTCCTCCGTCGTATCATCCACCGGCTCATACCCCAATACCTCCCGCGCACTGGTAATGTCCAACCGCTTAAACCGATTATTTGAAATCCCATTAAAAATCCCAAATTTCAACCCCTCCACCTCAATCGATTTTTCGATCAACTGATGCAAATCCCTCTGTGAAACCCACGCATCCAGCATGTTCACCCCTGTCTCCCCCCGCGCCACCTCCGGCGGCTGAAACCCGCCGATCCGCAAACAAATCACACTCAATCCCTCCTGCTCGGCCATATACCTCCCCAGCGCCTCCCCGAAACATTTCGAGACCCCATACAAATCCCCCGGGTTCACCGCTTCCGATGGCTTCACCTGCACATCCGCCGGATAACCAGATACCGCGTGAATCGACGAAGCATAAATCACCCTCTGGCACCCTGCCGCCTTGGCTGCCACGAACACATGATAACACCCGACAATATTGTTCTTCAGCACCTCCGCCCATTCACTCGAAGGCCCCGCGCTTCCTGCCAGATGCAACACCGTATCCACCCCACTGCACAGCTCTTTAAGCCTCGGCAAATCCCCCAGATCCCCCATAACCACTTCGCCAAACGCCTGAATTTTTTCCCCCTCCTTTGTCTCCCGCACCATCAGGCGCAGCTCATACCGTCCCTTCGAATACTCGGCAAAATACGCCCCGATATTCCCGCCCGCCCCGGTCACGAGTATTCGTCGCTTTGCCATAATAAGCAGAACGTAACAGCCTACGTTTGCGCCGGGGAACGGGCGAAATTAAACGCTCAGCAATCGCATGGCGGCCTGCTCCAAATGAAACTGCTCATCGCGAAACGTCGCCGGATGGTTGAAATAAGGGTAAGCCGTCGGCTCATATCCACCCTGAATTTTCTGCGGCTCAGTCACCAAATATCCCAACATGTCATTGCTATACCCCACCGGCCAAAGATCGGGCTGCACCGCTGCGGCAAGACGCTCAATCGCGTGCCCGATCTCCTGAACCGGCTCTCCTGGCATCGAAAGCAAAGACAACGGCCCGATTCGCAGCAACTGCATCGCGGAGCGAACCTCCGCAGGCAGCGCCGTCGCGCTCAACACCCGTGCCGCCCAGGGATGCTTGACGGCAATCGCTGCCGGGCTGGTCTCCGCCTGAATGGCCCGAAACTCAGCAGCAGTAGGGGGGGGCGAATAAGGTAAAACCAATTCGGTCTGCCGCGCATCCAGCAAATCCGCATCCGCGGTTTTAATCGAGCGGGCAGCGCGCACCGTGGCCGACGCGAGTTCCCGGCCAATGCTGTCGAGTTGCTCTGCATTCGCGGGAATGAAGTTCCCAGCCGAATCGAGAACCAGCGGCCGAATATTCCCAAAACACCCCGGCAAGAAAAGCGCCGGGCAGCCGAGATCATGTTCAATATACGAGCGGGCGACGCCAGGATAATCCGAAGAAATCAGCCCTTTTGATCCTGGAAAAGTCGTGGGATGACAGGCGTAATGAAACAGCAGCGTAAGCGGCCGGCCGCGAAGATCGTCGACGCGAAGAATTCGAACGCGCTTATCACAAATTTCCGAGTAATTCACCGAAAACTGTGTCGTCGCTCCCGGCAGCGGCCGGCGATTGACATTGAAATACGCTGAAGAAGTCCCCAGCGCCAGCCGCGCCGGCCGCAGGTCGGCGATCGCTTTGGTCGCACACTGCACCGCCGCATCTTCCACCGATGCCAGGAACTCCGGGGCCGGAGTCAACCCCAACAAATCAATCGTCGCCGGGGCACAATGCGTATGGCTAGCAGCGACCATCACATTATTCGGGTGGATGCCGGCGGCAGACTGCAACCGCTGCCGGATACGCGTCGTTGAGGCAATCGAGACGCCGATAACATCCAGCGTGATCACAATGACCGTGCGTTCCCCAATGCAAAACGCCGCCGCCCGCGCTTCAAGCGGATGTAGCACCCCGGTTGAGGGTGTGGTGGAAAAATGCCCCTGAAGAATCAGCCCGGGAGCAGGTGTGAAATCGACATGAGCAACGCCGGCAAGCATGGGCGGAGGGTAACATTCGGCTGACACGAATTCACCTTTTGCAGAATACAGGGGACACCGGAATCTTCTTGACAGGGGGCACCCCTGCGCTACACTCGCGGCTCGTCCATTGATTTAGAGCGGTTCGCATGAGCAAGTACACATTCCGAGTGTCCCGATCGGCCGATGAGACTTCTTCGTCTCCTCAGCGCGAATTCTCAGTCGAGCTGGATCATCGGATGACCGTCCTCGACGGGCTTTTTGAGATTCAGCGGAAGATCGATCCCTCGCTCTCATTTCGCTGCTCCTGCCGGGTCGGCATGTGCGGCTCATGCGCGATGGTCGTGAACTACGAACCGCGCCTGGCCTGTCAGACGCGCGTGGAAAAATTAAAAAGCGCCGTGATCAATGTCGCCCCGCTGCATCACTATCCAGTGATGAAAGACCTCGTCGTCGACATGGCTCCCTTCTTCGACCAGTGGAAAAAGGGCAGGCCTTCCCTGCACCCGGCCATCAAGGGAAATAAAAAACTCGCCATCGTCCCCCCCGACTCTGAATTCGGCAAACACGCCGCGCACAAGCGCGACTGCATCACTTGCGGCGCCTGCTATTCCGCCTGCTCGATCCCCGGTTCCAACCCCGATTACCTCGGCCCCGCTGCCATCAACAAGAGCCTCCTTCGGCTGCTCGACCCGCGTGATTCTCTTGTGGCTGATCGATTGCAAGCGGTGAATTCGGAGACTGGCGTGTGGCGCTGTCACGCCCAGTTTAACTGCGTCGCGGCTTGTCCCAAGAGCATCCCGCTCACCGATTCAATCATGTACCTGAAGCGAAATTTAGCGCGTCCTGGAAAGTTCAATGACAAGCTTAGCGACCCCAATACAGCTCATTAAAAAATACCGGTGGAAGTACGCCGGCATGCTCGGGTTCTGGATTCAGCGCCTCACCGGCGTCGGTCTGCTTGCCTACCTCTTCCTCCACGTCCATACCATCAACCTCCTCCGCCAGCGCGATCGCTTTGATGAAGCGCTGGGGCAGTTCCGCTCGCCGATGTTCAAACTGGCGGAGATCGCGCTGCTCGGCTGCGTGATCCTGCACGCTCTCAACGGCATCCGCCTGACGATGGTCGACGCCGGCGTGGGTCTCCCCAAACAACGTCAGATGTTCTGGTGGCTGGCGATTGGTTTGGGCGCGGTCCTCTTCATTGCCGGGTCGGTCCCGATGTTCACTCATATTCACTGGAGCCAAGACCCGGCGGTTCTGCCGCGGGCGATGTAATCCCTCATGACACTCCGCGCGTTTAACTGGTACATGCAGCGAATCACAGGGATCCTTCTCCTGTTGCTGCTCATCATGCACTTCTGGGTCGAACACTTCGCCGCCGACGTGCGTACGCACGAACTCAGCTACGAAATGGTCCAGCAGCGCTTCTTTCGCGACCCCTGGTTTTATTATGTCGATATTTCGTTCCTGATGGTCGCGCTCTATCACGGCTTGTACGGCCTGCGAAATATCCTCATGGACTACAAGCCCTTCAATCGCTATCGCGGCTTGGTCGTCGGCGTCCTCTGGATCGCCGGGATATTCGGCGCCTACTGGGGCCTGGGCGCTTTCTCTAATCGTGAGTTCTTTCATCCCGTGCAGAAAATTCAGCAGGAAGTAGTGGTCGATGCTCCCGCTCGATGAGATACAGACGGATATTCTGATCCTTGGTGCCGGCGGCGCTGGGATGCTCGCGGCCCTGCACGCCCGCACGCTCTCTCCGACCCTGCGCATTACGTTGGTCGTCAAAGGCCTCCTCGGCCAATCCGGCTGCACCCGCATGGTCCAAGGCGGCTACAACTGCGTTCTCAACCCCGGCGATTCCATCGACAAGCATTTCACCGATACCATTAAGGGTGGCCAGTTCATTAATAATCAGGACTTGGCGTATACGCTGGTGAATGATTCGCCGGACCGGATCATCGAACTCGAAAACGTGGTCGGCTGCCTGTTCGATCGCAATCCGGACGGCACCATCCACCAAAAACCCTTCGCCGGGCAATCTTTTGACCGCACTGTCCATAAGGGCGACCTCACCGGCATCGAGATCATGTCCAATCTGCGCGATTGGGTGCTGGATCAGGGAAATATCCAGGTCCTTGAAGAAACACGCGGCCTCGATCTCTTGATGGGAAATGGCTCCTGCACCGGCGCCGTCCTTCTGGACAATCGCAAAGGCCGATTCGTCGCCGTCCGCGCCAAAGCCACGCTCCTGGCCACGGGTGCCGGTGCGACGATGTACGAAATCTCGTCCCCATCTCTCGAAAAAGCCGGCGACGGTCAGGCGATGGCGTACCGCGTTGGCGCGGAATTCATCGACATGGAAATGATGCAGTTCCATCCGACGGGACTGCTCGTAGGCCGTTCCATCGCCACCGGAGGACTCCTCGAAGAAGGCCTGCGCGGCGCTGGCGCCCACCTCTTCAACGCCAAAGGCGAGCGCTTCATGGAGAAATACTCCGACAAGCTCGAACGCGCCACCCGCGATGTCGTCTCGCGATCCAGCTACCTCGAAATCATGGCCGGCCGTGGTACTCCCAGCGGCGGCGTCCTCATCGACGCCACCCATATGAAAGACGTCGCGAAAAATTTTAAGGGCATGGTCGAACGCTGTGCCGAATATGGCTTTGACCTGGTTGGATCGCGCGTCGAAGTTTCTCCGTCGGCACACTATCACATGGGCGGGGTCAAAATTGACAACCAGTGCAAATCCAACATCGACGGCCTGTTTGCCGCCGGTGAAGACGCCGGCGGAGTGCATGGCGCCAACCGCCTCGGCGGCAACGGCGTCGCCGATTCGATCGTCTTTGGTGCCCGCGCCGGTGACTCTATGGCGGAATATGTCTCGACCAAACCCGACCCGGCCTACTCCCGCGCGGCGGCGGAAGAAATCTGCAAACGCTGGATGGCGCCGATGGATCGTAAGACCGGCGAAAGCCCTTTCGAACTGCGTGCCGAGATGGAACGCATAATGTGGCGCAAGGTTGGCGTCGTCCGCAATGGTCCCGCCATGCGCGAAGCCGTCGGCGAACTGGCGGATGTGCGCCAGCGAATCGAAAAAGCCTCCGGTTCCGGCTCGACGATCTTCAATTCCAAATGGAATGAAGTCATTAATACCGCAAACCTCGTCGTCATCGCCGAGATGCTGACCCAAAGCGCTCTTCTGCGCGAAGAATCGCGTGGTGCCCACTACCGCCTGGATTTCCCCGAGCAAAACGGCGACTGGCTGAAAAATATCTTGTGCCTGCCTGTCGGGGACGACCTAAAATTTTCGTATCAGGATGTGAAGTTCACGCGCTTGCAGCCGCCTCCCGAAATTTTGCAGCCGCCGAAAGCGAAACCAACTGTTGGAGCATGATTATGACCACGATCGCCACCGAAACGATTTATGACACGATTGAAGACGTCGCCAAGCAGCTCTACATCAATGCCCTGACCAACATCCCCCAGGATGTGCGCAAGGCGCTGGCGCGCAGCAAAGAC
This sequence comes from Tepidisphaeraceae bacterium, assembly GCA_035656825.1. Taxonomy (GTDB): domain Bacteria; phylum Planctomycetota; class Phycisphaerae; order Tepidisphaerales; family Tepidisphaeraceae; genus DASRRR01. The sequence goes on from DASRRR010000135.1 coordinate 8,580, forward strand.
GCCGAAGTAGCGGCAGGGAATCAGACCGCATCAAAGGTCATGCTTACCGTGCTGGAAAACGTCAAGCTGGCTGACGAAAAGGACATGATGGTCTGCCAGGATACCGGCCTGCCGATTTACAAATGCGTCATCGGCACCGACCGCCACATCGATATCGTCGAGATGAAAAAGCGGCTCAAGATCGGAGCCGAGCGCGCAACCAAGGATTATCCCCTGCGCTCCAGCAGCGTTCATCCGATCACGCGAAAAAATACCCAGACCAATACCGGGCAAGGCCTGCCCATCATCAAGCTCGATTTCGTGCCCGGCGATGGACTGGAGATCACGATGTCTCCCAAAGGCTCCGGCTCTGAGAATATGTCGTTCCTGAAAATGCTTCTTCCCAGCGACGGAGTCAAGGGAATTTATCGCTATGTGCTGGACTGCGTCTTTAACAGCGGCGGAAATCCCTGCCCGCCCGTGATCCTCGGCATCGGCCTCGGCGGTACCAGTGACGTAGCCGCTGGTCTGGCCAAAGAAGCCTCCTGCTTCCGCAAGATCGGCACGGTCAACCCTGATCCCGTCATCGCCAAAATGGAAAAAGAACTCCTCGACCTGGTCAACCAGACTGGCATCGGCCCGCAAGGACTCGGCGGCGCAACGACGGCGATGGCCGTGCATATCGAATGGGCCCACACGCACATTTCGCAGAATCCCGTCGCCGTCAACATGCAATGCTGGCGCGGCGAACGCGCAACAGCGACGATCGATGTCGATGGAAATGTGAAATATCTCTAACTGAGAAACCAACATGGCAGAAGTGCATTTGAAAACCCCGCTCACCGAGGCGGATGTGCGGAAATTAAAGATCGAAGACACCGTCTACATCGACGGCCATGTCTTCGGCATTCGCGATGCCACGCAGATCCGCATGTTTGATGAAGGTGTTCGCGCCCCGGCCGATATGACTGGCGGCGTCTGCATTCATACCGCCCCCAACGTCAAACGGGGCGCGAATGGCAAATGGGAAAAAGTCTGCATCGGCACAACCACCTCAACGCGGATGAATCGCTTTTATCCGCCATTGATGCGCGACTACGGCGTCCGCGCCATGATCGGCAAAGGCGGCTTCCTCCAGGACACCGTCGATGCCATGAAAGAAGTAGGGGGGGTCTATCTGGCCATCGTCGGCGGGGCGGCTGCTTTGGAGACCATGCAGATCGAAGAAATCGAAGAAGTCTGGTGGGAGGACTTGATGCCCGAGTGTCTGTGGAAATTTCGCGTAAAGGCATTCGGCCCTTTGATCGTGGCGATCGATGCGAATGGGAATTCGCTCTACAAGACGATCAAAGACCAAGCCGCGGAGAAGATGAAGGCGATGGGGCTGTAACTTTCACGGCGCGGATGAAAAAAGATTCCAGCTCACGCACGGCTTGGGCATTCTCGTAAAGAGAAGGAGTGAGAGTGGCAAGATCCGCGCGGACTTGGTGGCGAGTGGCCGGGTCGGTGGCGATCGTGATTGCTCGGGTGATGTAGTCCTCCCGGCTGATGGCCGTGCAGGAGGAATAGTTGATTTGTTGATAGAGCGCATGTGTGAGGCGGCCTCTGAGGTAGGCGGAGGGGAGGGTGATGACCGGGACGTTGAACGCGAGGGCTTCGTAGCTGGTGTTACCGCCGCAGAAATGGATGGGGTCGAGCATGACGTCGCAGAGGCTGGTGAGAGAAAGAAAGTCGGGGCGCGACAGGCGCGGAAGGAAGAGAATGCGGTCGGCAACGTCGGGCATGGATTGTTTGAAACGGGAAAGGAGCTGTTGGTCCCAATCGGGGTTGAGGCCTTGCAGGAGCAGCAGTCGGCCTTTGGGATCGCCGCGGAGGACGCCGGCGAGGAGCGGGTCGAAATCAGGGTGGAATTTCCAGAGCATTTGCAGGCAGCCGTAGATAGTCCACGAGTCGTCGAGGTTGAAATGGGCACGCGGACGCGGGGTCGTTAAGATCGGGCGATGGTAATAGACGGAGAGTTGAGGGAATTTGATTAGGGTTTCGGTGTACTGGGATTCGGATCCGGGGAGTTCGAGGGCGTCGGCGGAGAGGAAATAATCGATCGCGGGGATACCGGTGGTCACAGGGTGGCCCCAGGTGGTGCATTGAACGTGGGCCAGGCGGGAGAAGGCAAGGGAATACGTGGCAGGGTCCATTCCCAGGTCGGTGTAGAAGAGGATGTCGCACGATTGGCGGGAGATGATCTCGCGCGCAGCCGAGAGTTGCGGGGGGAGGACGATGTATTGGTCGGCGGCTTGGCGGAAAGCGTGTGAAGTTTGGCCGGGGTGGTCGCCGACGGAGAAGACGGTGACATGAAAGCGCGAGCGATCAAGATGTTGGACGAGGCCGAGGTTGAGCAAGCCGATGGTGTGATCACGGAAGAAGCGGGAGATGAAGGCGATGTGGATGCGGTCCGTGGTCTGTGATCTGTGGTCCGTGGCGGAGGCGGGGGGAGACATCAAGGATGCGAATGATTGAGCGATAGCGCGATCGTCTTGGCCGTGATAAGCCAAAGAAAACAGCGTGGGCACCGGCTCGGTGGTGAGATCTGCTTGAAGGCGATTTTTTTGGAGATCGGCGAGGTTTTCGATGAGGCGGCTACGCCAATGGTTTATTTCATCGACGGAAGTGTAAACCTGAGGAAGCAGGACGGCGGAGCACAGATGCAGCCGCGTCCAGATTTCCTTCACCCCGGGCGCCGGCGACTCGGAGTGGACAAGAGGATTGAGAAGCCCGATGGCAGCAGAGTATGCCGCCCCGGCGCCAGCGACATCCCCCTTATCATTCAGCGCAGCAGCGAGATTGCGCTGCGCGTCGGCATCATTTGGGGTCAGTTGAACAGCACGCTGCGCGGCAATGACAGCGTTGTTAATCTGCCCGGCGAGCAACGCGGTGTGGGAAAGATTGACATACGCGCGGGCGAAATTCGGATTGGCCGCAATAGCGGCGTAGTGCGCAGCCAAAGCATCGTCGAGACGTCCCTGAGCGGCGAGAATCGCCCCGAGGTTGTTGTGCGCCTGGGCGTATTGAGGATTTAACTCAATAGCGCGGCGGCAGGATTGCTCCGCCTCGGAAAGCCGGCCCAGTCGCTCAAGTGTGACGGCAAGATTGCTCCAGCTTTCAGCATGATTTGGCGCGATGCGCAGGAGGTTTTGCCAGGCAACCATCGCATCATCGAGTCGGCCAGTTTCGACGAGCGCCGAGGCCAGGAGAGACCACCCGTCAACATGGCCGGGGTGCAACGAGAGAAGCCGATGATATACAGGGATGGCGCGATCGACGCGATGAGTAAGACGATGGGCCGCAGCGAGGTTGAGGAAAACCGCCGGAGCATTGACTTCGGCCGCGCTTGCGACACGTTCAAGGATTGGGATGCCTTGGTGCAGGCGATTTGTTTGTATGTAAAGCAGGCCGAGAAGGTAGAGGGAATCAAAGTGGTCGGATTTGGCTGCGAGAATTTGGTGATAGAGAGGCTCGGCTTCAGAATATCGGCCGGCCTGCTGATGGCTGGCGGCGAGTTGAAAGGCCTCGTCGAGGGTCATGGGAAAGTGGTCGCCTTTAAAATCAGGCGAGGATTTTTCGCACGACGGTCCCTTCAACGTCGGTCAGCCGGAAATCGCGGCCCTGATAATGGTAAGTCAGTCGTGTGTGATCCAATCCGAGTTGGTTGAGGATTGTCGCCTGGAGATCGTGGACGTGGACGGGGTCCTGGGTGATTTTGAACCCGAGGTCATCGGTTTGGCCGAAGGTCGTGCCCCCTTTGAACCCGCCGCCGGCGACCCAGGCGGAATAAGCTTGCGGGTGATGGTCGCGTCCAAGGGAGCGGCCGAGCGCGACGGAGTTTTCCACCATCGGCGTGCGGCCGAATTCGCCGCCCCAGACGACGATGGTGTCGTCGAGCAGGCCGCGTTGTTTGAGGTCTTTGATCAGAGCGGCGGAGGCTTTGTCGGTCAGTCCGCACTGGTCTCGGAGGCCGCCTTCGACGTTGGAATGGTGGTCCCAGTCGGCGTGATAGAGCTGGACGAAGCGGACGCCGCGTTCGATGAGCCGGCGTGCCAAAAGGCAATTCGCGGCAAACGAGCCTTCGCCCGGCTTCACGCCATACATCTCCAGCGTCTCCTTGGATTCCTTAGAGAGGTCGGTCAGTTCCAGCGCGCTCGTCTGCATCTTGTACGCCATCTCGAAGGCGTTGATGCGCGTTGAGATTTCCGGATCGCCTACGGTGTCCAGATGCTGCGTATTCAGACCATGAATCAGGTCGAGCGTATCGCGCTGGAGCTTCGGATCAACGCCGGCGGGGTTGGCCAGATCGAGGACCGGATCTCCTTTGCCGCGGAAAAGAACGCCTTGATGGATGGTGGGGAGGAACCCCGGACCCCAGAGGGACGGCCCGCCGGAGGTGCCTCTGCCGGAGGTCAGGACGACGAAACCGGGGAGGTCGGTGGACTCGGTGCCCAGGCCATAGGAGACCCATGACCCCATCGACGGCCGGCCAAGCTGCGCGCTGCCGGTCTGGGTGAAAATTTGCGCGGGGGCGTGATTAAACTGCTCGGTCTTCATCGAGTTGATGAGACAGATATCATCAGCGACCGACCCCAGGTGGGGGAGGACTTCGGAGAGTTCCATGCCCGACTGGCCGTATTTGTGGTACTTAAACCGCGAGGACATTAGCGCCGCCGTCTTTTCAATGAAGGCGTATCGTGCGTCTTTGGTCAGTTCCTCCGGAACCTGATGACCATCGTATTTAACCAGCGTGGGTTTGTTATCAAACAGATCGAGCTGCGAAGGCGCGCCGACCATGAACATATAAATGACCCGTTTGGCCTTGGCGGGGAAATGCGGCGGCTTGGGCGCCAGCGGATTGAGCATCTGCGGAGTGGCAAGCGATGATTGCGTATTTGCCATCACGCTGCGCGCCGTGCTGCCCGCCAATAGCGACGCCAGCGCGATTTTACCCACGCCGATGCCGCACTCATTGAAAAATTGTCGACGTGTCAACGCGTGCAGTTCGCGGGCGCTGCGGAGGAAGTTGGATCGATCATGGCTACAGCTCATCTGGTTACTCCTTGGTCACGGTTTCGTCGAGATTGAGAATGGCCCGCGAAACGGTCGTCCATGCCGCCAGATCCGCCAGCTCAGGGGTCTTGGGACTCGCACCGGTCAGCTTGGCAGCGGTGGCGGGGTCACTCTTAAATCGCATCAATTGAGCCTGATAAAATTGCGTGATAGCCGACACCTCCGCCGGCGTCGGCTTGCGCGACAGGCACAGCCGGAAGGCATACGTCGTGCGCGACTCCGGGTCGGCAGCGGGCGATTCCTTGATCGTCCGCCGCGCTAGCGCCTGCGCCGCTTCCATGAAGACCGCATCATTCAGCGTCGTCAGCGCCTGCAATGGCGTATTAGAGCGAGGACGGATTGGACAAACCAATTCGCTCGACGGCTCATCAAACGTCACTAGCCCCGGGTACATCGACGTGCGCTTCAGGAACGTATAAAGCCCGCGACGATATTTGTCCTGCCCCGGCGAAGTCTTCCACGCCAGCGGACCATAAGAAAGCTCCTCAACCCCCGGCGGCTGTGGCGGAAATACGCTCGGCCCGCCGATCTTGTCCGACAGTAGACCAGCAGCATCGAGCGCTACGTCTCGCACGGTCTCCGCCTCTACGCGAAGCCGCGGGCCGCGTGCCAGCAGAATATTCTGCGGGTCTTTCTGCTCCAGTTCCGGCGTAACATGCGACGACTGTCGATACGTCGCGCTGGTAACGATCAGACGGTGCATCGCCTTCATCGACCAGTGCTGGCGGGGAAGCTCAGTCGCCAGATAGTCGAGCAGTTCCGGATTGGAAGGCCTTTCTCCCATCGTGCCGAAGTCCCCGATCGTATAGACAATCCCTCGGCCAAAATATCGGCTCCAGACGCGGTTCATGGTGACCCGGCCGATGAGCGGATTGTCATCCGACACCAGCCAGCGGGCGAGGGCGAGGCGGTCAGGCTTGGCATCCTTGGGAAGCGGGGGGAGGATCGCGGGCGTGCCGGGGTGGACGACAGCGTCGAGTTGGAGGAACTCGCCGCGATGGTGGATGTTGGTGGTGCGGTCGACAGCGCGGGGGGTCATCACCATGGTAGTGACGTATTTGGGCATGGAGGCTTTGAGCTGGGCAATCTTCGCGTGCTCAGCGGCGAGAAGCGGGGTGGTGGAGAGGAAGTAGGCGCGGAGTTGTTGTTGCTGGGATTGGGTGCGGTCGGCGGCAGGAGTGAGGAGAATCTGCTCGATTTCGAGCGGGACGCCGGAGGTGTTCCAGTCGTCGCGGGCGTCGTCGGAGACGCTGATGCGGACGCGGCCGAGGTTTTCGCACTGGTGGTAGTTCTGGAGGATGGAGAGGGCCAGGCGCGAGCCTGCGGAGTCGGCGGGAGCGCGGTCTTTAAGGACGAAGACGGCGGACTGGGGCTTGCCGACGGCGTCGAAGTCGATCCAGTGGGAGTCTTTTTTACCGTCGATGGCGTGTTCGATGCCGGTCCCGCCACTGGCCGAGGCGGAGGCGAACGTCAGGTCGCGGTCCGCGGGTTGGGAGGCGGGGACGGAGACCGGGCCGGCGTCGGCGACTTGAGTGGGCGCGGGTTCGAGTTTGGCGGTGAATTCGCTGACGAGGAAGCCGCCGGTGTTGTTGTAGTCGCGGCCGGGGCCGCCGCCTTCAAGGCGGTCATCCGGGAGGACATCGAGGCGGATCGCGCGAATGCCGGTGACGCCAGCGACGGGGTATTCGAGCTGGTAGTCTTCGCGGTAGTAGTTGTCGCCGGTGAAGAGCAGGGTTTTGTCGGGGAGCTTGGTGATCGACCCCTCATGGGCGCGGGAGTATTTGGCGGGGTCGAGGGTGGTCCAGTGGGCGCACTTGGGCGTGATGTCTTTCTCCCAGGCGGCCATTTCCTCGTTGACGAAGTTCTGGCGCTGCTCGGCGATCGGGAGGTCGGAGTGCGGGACTTCGCTGGCGCGGCCGAGGGAGAGGCGGAAGTGGCCGAGCGAGTGTTTGGGGAATTGCTGGTCGAGGGTGACCACGAGCGTGCCGTTAAACGATTCGGGGAGATCTTTGAGCTTGACGGTAAGGGTGCGGTTGGTGTTGGTGAGGCCGCTGGGGTTGTGGATGGCCCAACCGGTCTGTGGGTTGCCGTCGATGGCGGCGGCGGCAGGGAACCCTTCCTGCTCCCAGTCGGCGTGGGCATCGGCCAGGACGACGGGCTTGCCTTGAGAGGGTTGGGACGTGGCGGCACCTTTGGGGAAGAGCGTGGCGCGGAGTTCGGAGAGGACGAAGTTGCCGTTCTCGGGAGATCGGCCCGGGCCTTGGCGGGGGAGCTTTTTGTGCGTTAGCGCTTCGAGTTTGAGTTCGGTGACGCCTTTGAAGGACGGGGCGGAGAATTCGAGGGTGTACGTGTCGGTTTCGGGGACGACGCCGGCGACGAGGACCGCGCCGTCAGGCTGGACCTTCATGGCCGCCCCGGAAGCCGCGGAGAGCGTGGAAGGGCGGAGGACCTCATACGCCATTGCCGGGCGATGGGTGGGGAATTTTTCTTCCAGGCCGGCGACGATTTGCTGGATCTTTGCCTGTTGCGCTTGGCGCTGCTTGGCGATGGCCGGGTCAGGGACATCCATCTCCGGCTCGTCGGCATCATTGAGCAATGCCATCAGGGAGTAATATTCCTTCTGACTGATGGGGTCGTACTTATGGTCGTGGCACTGGGCGCAGTGGACGGTGAGTCCCAGGAAGGTGGTGGAGGTTGTCTGGACGCGGTCGACGAGCGCTTTGTAGCGGAACTCTTCGACATCGATGCCGCCTTCCTCGTTGAACATGGTGTTGCGGTGGAAGCCGGTGGCGATTTTCTGGTCGGCAGTTGCGTTCGGCAGCATGTCGCCGGCGATCTGGTCGATGACGAACTGGTTGAAGGGAAGGTCTTTGTTGAGGGCATTGATGACCCAGTCGCGGTAGGGCCAGATGACGCGCATGCGGTCTTTTTCGTAGCCGTTGGTGTCGGCGTAGCGGGCGAGATCGAGCCAGTGGCGGCCCCAGCGCTCGCCAAAGTGCGGGCTGGCGAGGAGGCGGTCGACGACTTTTTCGTAGGCGTCAGGGGCGGGGTCGTTCACGAAATCGTCGACTTCCTTGATCGTGGGCGGCAGCCCGACCAGATCAAGCGACACCCGGCGAATCAATGTAGGCCGATCCGCTTCAGGCGACGGCTTCAACCCTTCTTTTTCAAGGTTCGCCAAAACATACGAGTCAATCGGATTACGAACCCACGCTTTATCCTTCACCTCGGGAATCGCCGGCCGAACCGGGGCCACAAATGCCCAGTGCTTCGCGTTGGCGGCTTTATCATTCGCCAGCGCATCCGGCCAATTCGCCCCCTCGTTAATCCACGCCCGCAACTTCGCAATCTGCTCCGGCTTCAGCGGATCCTTATTCAGCGGCATGCGCTTCTTGCCATTTGTCCCGGTGACATACTGAATCAGCAGGCTCTTATCCGCCTGCCCGGCAACGACTGGACATCCATTGCCGCCCCCCTTGAGCAGGAACGCCCGGGCATCCAGACGCAGGCCGCCTTTTTTCTTATCCGGCCCATGACATTCGTAACAGGATTGCTGGAAAATCGGCTGAATGTCTCGGGAAAAATCGATCTTTTGAGAAGTGGAAACCGCAGCGATAGGAGCTTTATTCTCCACCGTCGGTGCATCCTTCGGCCCGGAGCCCGGGAAGAGAAGCTCCGTGAGATACCCTTCGCCGTGGGTCATCTCCCCGCCGTAATGCCCGGTCAGGCTGACCAATATCGCCACCGCGATGGTCCACGCCCGAAACAGCGGCGTCACTCGCGGTATCCGCATCGCAATCGGTGCCAACACCGCCGCAATAATCGCCGCCCCTGCTGCGGCAAACCCCAGCCACAAGTGATACGCCAGCAACCCTTCAATCGGATCATCCCCATGCAGAATCCACCCCATCCCCGCCGCCGCCACGGCGGCGATCGCGCCGAGCGTCAGCAAAGTCCCCGACACCGGTGACGGTCCCGCTTTTCGACGGATCATCCGGATCGCCTCAATACATCCTGCAAGGAACAACAGCGCAATCGGAAAATGCACCGTCAGGACATGCAGCCGCCCAACGGTCTGAACCCACGCGGAAAAACTGGCGGCAAGAAAGGGCATGATGATCAAAATCCTCGTCTATGGGCGGGATGACATATGTCTTTTACCACTGTGCCAATCAAGTGTTGCAGCCGGGATGAGGCACGGATGAGCGGGCTGATCCGCTGGTACGGACGGGAGGCATATCGTGACGCTTACAGCCCTCCACGTCAATGAAAAGTATACCCGCTTTATCGGGTTCTGGTTCAGTCTTTTATTGCCCCCGGCACAATAACCTCCTTCAGATGCATCCGTTATCAGTCGATGAGTGATAAGAGACGCCCATACCGGAGGATACGAATGGACGGAAACTTGCTGATGTTGTCGTTTCTCTTTGGAATGGTCGGAATGGGCTTCTTCGCCTACGGGAAAAAATCGGGCCGATTCGTGGCTATGGGCGTCGGGGCTGGCCTGATGGTCATTCCCTACTTCGTAACCAATCTTTTGCTCATGGTCATAGTCTGCGCCGCGCTGATGGCGGTGCCGTTGGTTGTCAAAGAAGCCTGAGGCACTACTGGGGGGATTTCTCGGTATTCGGGGTGAAATGAAGTGAAATCGGAAGACCCGCTGTATTGGGCCTGGCAAAGAGCGCCAAACGAGCCAGTAACTGTGGAATCGGTGTCGGCTTGGGAATGAAGTCGTCCGCGCCAGCTGCGCGCAGGCGCGATTCGTGGTCCCGCGCTGGTGCCGCCGAGTACATCGCCACGCGCGTGTAATTCAAATGCGCCTGACCGCGAATCCACCGTAGCAGCGATTCGCCATCTTCTACCGGCATCCAGAGGTCAACAATAATTAGCGCCGGGGGTGGCAGATGAGTGGGCGCGAGGATTTCACGTGCTTCGCGGACGCTCGGGGTCGAAGTGCAGGCGTATCCAACATCGCAGAGCAGCAGGCAGAGCGACTGCCGGGTAGGCCGGTGGTCGTCAACGATGAGAATGCGCGCAGGATCGGGTGGGGACATACAAATTGCGGAGGTAAAAAGAACCAAAACGTAGAATAGCAGCGGCAGGCATCGCTGGGAGGGGGGAAAACATCAAGTTGGCGAATAAAATCCTAAGTCGTTTCTTAGGAAGACTTTGGCTCAAGCGGCCGGGCAAACATCGCCCCGGTCAGCTTATGCGACCAGCGGAAATCTTGGCTGATCGGTTCCGACTCAAGCGTGACTTTCATGTTCTTCTTCGAAGAAGATGCGTCCATGAAGTGCGGCGTCCCCGAGGCGTCCTGATAGACCAGCCCGGTGTGCGCAATGTCGATGCCCGGTTCCGTCGTGCAGACGCCGACGATATCACCGGTCTGCAAGAGTGATTGCACCGCAGCCAGATCCGACAGCGGAATGTATTTCATCGACTCGGCGTTGTGGGCGTTAATCTGATTTTCAAACTCGTGAATCTTGGCGACCAGTTCGGGGTGTGCTTTGAGCTGGCGATAGTTATTGGGCTGCTCCGACATGATGCCGACTTTTTGTGTGAAGGGCTCGGAACCGGGGAGGTCGGGGGCGAGGATGTGGACGACGCCTTTCTTCTCATTGTTGGCAAACCAGTCGGTGGTGTAATGCAGGCGGCTGGTGAAGTCGCCGATTTGTCCGTCGCGGTAGCGGGTGAGAGTGACCTGGGCGAGAAGGTCCTGCGGCGTTCGCCCGCCGGTCTTGAGCATGCGGGCGAAGTCGAGGGTGTCTTCGAAGAACGTCACGCAGTCGAGGCCGGCGAGGTTGACGGAGCAGATTTCGTGGTCTTTGGAGAGTTCAAGGGTGAAGCCAACATAGGGGGTGCCTTTGAGTTCCATGGCGATTTTGCCCATCGCCTGACCGATGGGGAGGGATTGCCAGTTGCCTGCTAGTGCTTTGGCGAGGATGCGGTCGAAGATGTCGGCACCCTTGAAAGGGTTGAGAGGGTCGGTCGAGGTGCCGGCCGCCCGGGCGACGGCAGAGGCGGTCAAAATTCCGACGGTGGTTGTAACGGTATTACGAAGGAAGGTACGTCGAGTGGTCATGGAGCAGATGGTACTGCCGGGTGGGAATTATCGGAAGTGGCCGGAGCCACATGAAGCGTCACTTTTTGGCCGGCGGAGAAGTTAACGGGCTGATCCGGGACGAAGTTTTTGCCGTCAAAATGCCCTGCAATAGCGGAGTGGCGGTGTTCATACCAGTGTGACGTGGGTAGCAAGCCGGGGGCGTATTTTTCGATAACACCGAAATGCCAGAGACCTGTAAGGATCACCAGGAGGATGGCAATGGCGATCGCGATGTTGCGCCCCGTGTGGGTGTCGGCATAGGGGTCGGAAAGATCGCGCTTGGCATTTTTGGGCAGCACGCCCGCGCGGGTGAGCGACCGGCCAAAAGGGATGTTGATGCGGGCGCGGGAGTTCACGGCCCAACCATTGGCGTCCAGCAGCGGACCGAGATTGCGCTGCCGGAGTTTGAGAGCGGCGATCACCATCGACGGCAGGGAAATCGCCAGCATGACCAACGCGATGTAGATCGGAAGGAAGTACCCCGTCCCGCTGAGCCAGTTGAGGAAGATGCCCAAAGCGGTGGTCAAGGCCCCGACGGCGACGCCGATCGCGGCGACGACACCGATGTCCATTTTTCGCATTGGGTTAGCGACGGGAGCCACTGCTGCCGGCGCGGCGGCAGCGACGGGGTCATTTTCGAAGGTGGTCTCAAGCGTGCGCGTCAATTGCGTTGTATTGGCGGCATCGGCGGCGGCGGCGCGTTTGGCGATCTGGTCTTCAACCCAGCGGATGGCCCGTTTATAAGGAGCCCAGAACGCCTGGCGAATGGAGATGGGATTGTCGACGATTTTGGTGATCGTGGCGTCCCAGTCGTTGCCGTCGTGATCGTAGAAAATACCGTTGCGGCCGACCATGAGATTGTCGGAATCGCCGGCGGTGAACGCGCAGGCGATCGTGATTTTTTCGGTCGAAACAACTGCGGGTTGCGCTTTGGTTGTCGAGCGGCGGGTGAGGTCGCAGTATGCGAGGTATGCCTGGGAAAGATGCGCCATAGCGCCGTGTCTGGCGGCGTCTTCCACGCGGATGCAGAGGTCGCAGGAACGCTGGTCCAGATAAAGCGTGCCGGCCTGGAAGAGGGCTTTGCCGCGGCGGGCATAAAAATCGCGGAAGTTGACGAAGTTGTTCAATAGCTTGTGCAGGTCGCGGTGGTAGCGGGTCAGCCGATCGACATCGGCGATCGCGGTTGCCTCGGGTTCGAGGGCCTTGTCTTGGGCTAATAAATCGGTGATGGCGGCGCTGGCGTTGGAAGAAAGGATCTCGCGCACGCGGACGAGTCCGAGAGAGTCGACCGCGGTCAACGGCTTTTGTGCGAGCCATTGTTCGTAAGGAGCGAACATGGATTTGAGCGAGATCCAGTCTTGCTCGGTGATGGAATCGCGCTGGCCGAGGAGCGGGTAAATGACTTTGCGGGCTAATGAGCCGAGCACATCATGCCAGGCGGGGTTCAGGTGCGCGGTCAATGCAAGCGGCTTGCTGGCTTCGATGCGCGTCAACGGGAGAATCGCGATTTCGTCAGACGTAATCGTCAGGTCGCGCGCGGCCAGCGCGAGATAGTCGGATTCCTGGCGGTTGAGCGCGCCCAAAGCACGCCCGTCATACGCAGCCAGGCGACAGCGTGCGAAGTAGTCGTCGATCTTGTGCTCAATCGATTCGAGCAATTCCGCGGCGGCCAGCGTGTCGGCGCCCAGAGGCAGGATGCTCAGCCCGGCGGTTTCGGCAGCGGTGTGCCAGTCGGAGAAAGTCTGGCAGTCTTTGAAAAATTGTTCGACGGTTTTTTCGTCCACGCCGGGCTTGCCGCTGCGATCTTGAAGTGCGGGGAAGAATTTGAGGATTTCTTCGATGACGGCGCGCACTGCCGGGTCATCCGAAGCGTCGACGGGGATAATGCCGTCACCGTTGAAACGGGTCAAAGCGAATATTTTGGCCGTGTCGGCGGTGTCATCGACGGTGATCGAGTCAGCGTCAGGCTTGCCGAGGTTGGAGAGAATCTGGCGCGCCGAGGCTAGGAGTCGCTTGCCATCAGATGCCGAGTCATTGATGGCCGAGAGCGGAAGCGGATCGGCGGCATCGAGGAGCTGGTCGGGGGATTTGAGCAGCGAGAGTGCCCATTGCGTGGCGGCGAGGATTTCGGGAGCGCGAATGCGGCCGTCGTTGTCGGTGTCGATCAACTGGAGCGTTTTGACATCGAATTCCAGCCCATGTACCGGGCATGCAAGCGCCACCCAGAGTTTTTGATCGAGATGGGCAAGATGGACTAAGTCCGAGCCGCGGTCCAGGCGGACCTGATCGAACCCGCCGGCGCGAAAGAAGCGCCAAACATGATGATCCGACGAATGAGATGTTGTAGGGGTTGTCATGAGATCGGCGATGGTAATCGCCGGCGGTTTAAAACGTCCATCCGAGGCTCATGATATAGCGAAGATCGTCTTCGGATTTGCCCGGTGCGGGAGTGGAGTCAAAACGCCATTCGGCTTTGAGTTCGCTAAACATCTTCGCAGTCAGCGCGACATGCAGGCCGATATCGGTGGTGAAGTTGTAATCGCTGAGATTTTCCAGACTGGGGAGGATTTCGAAATTGTGGAAGAGGCTCACGCGATCGTTGATCTTTTTGTCGAGGTGGTAGGCAAAACGAGCAGCGACGTGTTCGTCGACGCCAGCGCCTTGGTAGTCTTCATAGACGTAGGAGAGACCTGCTTCGGTGGAGAAGTTGAGATCGGGCGTTTCGACCCACTGATAGCCGACACCGACGCCGGGGGTGAGACGGAGATTGAGGTCGGCAATGTGGTCATGTTCGATGCGGGTGTTGCCGTAGGCATACCATTTGGGGGCGAAGAAGTAATCGTACTGGCCCTGGGCGAACCAGTTGTCGATGTTGGTGGTTTTCGGGCCGCCGTCGCTGGGTTTTTCACGGCCGAAGAAGTAGCCGGCGCCCAAGGTGATGCGATCGATTTCGCTGCGACGGACGGCGTTTGCGCCGAAGTTGAGATTGTCCGTATCGGTATTACCGCGGGTGACCAGAGCGCCAGCCGTGACCGATCCTGTCCATGCGACTGGCGGCGGATTGATCTTCTTGACGTCTTTCAGCGCCACCGGCTGCGGCTGCACGACGCCGGTGCCGGCGGTTTGAACTTCCCCGGGCTGCGTGGCCGGCGTGAGCTTATCCTTGATCGTGCTGCCATCGTTGAGTTTTAGCTCGATCGGCGCATCGGTGGTGAAGGTTTTGACGTCCTTCATGTCCACTTTGACTTCCCCGGCCACGGCGGTCTTGATGGTGATCTTGCCGCCATCTGCGGTGACGATCGTGCCGGTCAGCCGATCTCCGTTGTTGAAGATCACCTCATCGGCATAGGTGGTAGTGGTCAATACGCAAGCAAACAATGCAGCCGCGGCGGCTTTCGTCAGATTCATGATGTCCTCTCAATAGCCCTTAAAAAATCGTGGGGGAACAAGGTTTATCGCAATCAGCAGATAAGTGCAAGATCGAGATGGTTGTGACTATTTGGGCTGGCTGGATGATTTGAGAAGCTCGCCGGAAGAACGATCCACCCCAGCAGCGTGAAAGCGATTCTGAAAGTCAGCGGCGACGGTCTTTGGCGCACTATATAGCTTGTTTACCAGGCCGGCGTGCAGTTTGAGCTCCGCAACCGCCGCCGACCAGTCGGCAGGACGATCCTGCGAAAGCCGCGTGGCTTGCCCGAGGCAGATCGCAAGATACGCAGCTCGGGCTTTGTCTGTGCCCGAGCCGGTGAGGTCTTTCTCGATGCCGGGGAGAAGCTCCTGCGTCAGTTCAGCATTGCGGTCCAGCGGATGCGGGAGCGGCTCAATATTGGCGGGGGATTCGGCCGGAATGAGGTAAGCGGTTTTGCCGTCGACTTGTTGTTCTTGAGCCCCGGACGCGAGCAGCGTGCGCTTGGCGATGCGGTAGACGCGATCGACGTAGCCGGTGACGGTTTCATTCATCGGCATCTGATCGCGGCAGGTGTTTTTGTAGACATCGGGAAGTATCCATCCGTGATGAGCGATCTGGTCGTCGAAATAACGGCCACCTTTGATGCAGCCGATAATCGTTCCCGCCGTCGCGGAGGTGCAGTCCGCATCCCACCCGAAATTGAAAGTCATGCGGATGGTTTCAGTAAAATCTCCCTTGCCGTAGAGAAGGGCGGCGACGATTGCAGCGGTATTGAGTTGATAGCCGTTCTTATCCGGGAGTTCATTCTGGTGAAGAGTGTACTTGTCGTGGATAGCTTTGCGGGCGTCGTGCCAGTCCGGATATTGCGCGCACCATCGGCGCGTATCGGCAAGGACTTGGCGCAATTCGCTTTGCGGGTCGAGCGCTGCTGTCCCGGCGTCGATCAGCTTGTTGATATCTGGTTCCACGAACGCCAAGGAAATCATGGTGTCGAAGAATTGAGTCTGTTGTGCGGGCTCGCCATCAATGGTGATGTGGGTGTAATGCAGTCCGATCTTGCTGGCGGTTTGCGGCATGGCCGGTGCGCACAACCCAAAGGATTCGGCGCAGAATTCTCCGGAAATATTAAAAATTGAAAAAGGATTGATGGCGATTCGCCCCGTATAGGGAGGCTCGATTCCCAGGTCCATCAGCCGGCGAGCGTATTCATTGGCCGACCAGATTCGCCGGTTGATATGTTTTTTCCACGCCGCCGTGATCTGGTCGTACGGGACATAAGCCGTCTGCAATTTGTCCATATAGAAATGGTGAACCCATTCGACATCCGTGTCGTCATCGGTCCAGGCCCCATCGGACAGTGTCGGGACATAGTTTTCGACTTTGCCGGGAGAGTCGATGTATTTCATCTCATGAGGCAGTCCGTTGAGATCGCCGAATATTTCGCCGATGAGTGCGCCGCGGATTTTGTCGTGGATTAAATCATCGGAAAGTTCCAGAGGCGGCGAAGCGGCATGCGTGACGGCGGAAAATAGAGCGATGCTGAGAATAATTGCGGCGCGTAGCGGCATGGAGAGGTCCTTTGCGCTCAGGAATTTTGTTTGATGTAAACGGATCGTCGGTAAGTGTAAACCGGCGCCCACGTCCAGTGAACGCGCACCGGATAGTCATGAAAAGATTGCCGCGTCCAGCCTTGGCCCAGCCGCGCCAGCAGGCGCGATTCAGCGTCGGGGGTCGAACCATCCACTTCTATCCACAGAATCAGTTGCCGGCAATTAACGGCTTGCTGGATGTCCCAGGAGAGGAGTGTGGGATCCGTATAGCGGTGGATCGGTGTAATGCGATCTGCCGAGCTGAAGCGAAATTCAATCGGCCGCACGGGAATATTGGAGAGCAGGCGAAGATAATAGAGGCCGACATTATTCGTGATGGTCCCGGCGCCGGGCGGTCCGAAACCGGGGCGAACCTGCACGCATGTATAGGAGCCTCCATTGGCGTCGCGGGAATCCCAGACATCCTTCGCAACGATCGAGACAGGCGGCTCGCTTGGCACGAAAAGAAACGCGGCGGATTGCAATAAATTCGCCGAGAGAAGCAGGGCAATTGCCGCGTAGCGCAGCAGGCGCGGAAGGCGCATAAATAATGCGGAAATCGCGATTGCCAGGGCTGGGAAAATAATACCAAGATATCGCGGCATCCAGATCGATCCCGCCGGCACTCGTCCGCGCATGGATAGATAGATTCCCAGGCAAATCAGAACGGGAATTCCCACCGGGAGCAGCGTTCGCATCAAATGCCGCCGCGAAAAAGGCAAAAATGCCAACAGGATCGGAAGCAGTGTGCCGGCAATTGCCCACACATATCCCGGCAGCACTGAAAATGGCGAGGCAAAATCCAGGACCGATGCGCAATACATGATGTAGCAGGGAAGCAGAATCCAGGTTGTCAGATAAAAAAGCGAAAGGGGAGCGGGCATCAGGCGCAATTCATCTTTGCTTCGCCAGCGAAATAGCCCGAGGACGGTGAGAAATCCCAGTATTGCCAGCAGGATCTTCGCAGCCAGAACGATCCGATGCGGAGAGGGCCCCGGCGAATCTCCCAGCGGGACAGGTTCAGGAATAAAATTAAACGCGAATAGATAAGACGAGGCTGTATCAGCGAGGATGGCGGCAGTGGAATGCCCCTGGTTTCGCCATTCAATCCATTGAATTCCGGAAAGATTCCAACTGGTTTGGATCGAATCGGTAAAGCGATTGAAGTGCGTATAGTACCCCACCGGCCCGGCGGCAATCAGAGCCAGTGCCAGTGTGAACGCAATCGAACGTTTCCATGTGGTGCGCGGATGCGCCAGAAAGAGCACGACATCCAGTCCGAGGATGATCAAGCCTGTCGCGTGCAGTCCGGCCATGGCGCATCCCGCCGCCACCGCGGACCAGAACGCAATTCGCCGGCCCGTTCGCATCCACCACAGCAGGCAGCCAACATGCACTGTGACAAAGAGCCAGAAATGCATGTACATCTTCGCGTCATGAGAAAAGACTACCAGCCACGCCGAGCAAGCGACGAATGCCGCCGCCAGCATCGCGGCCCGGCGGGTGACGAGCTGCATCGCCAGAAAATAAATCGCCGGCACCATCAAAGTGCCCGCCAGTGCTGGAACAAACCGCATGACCCCCGGCGTCAGCGTGAACTTCCGCGCCAATAGCCAATACAAATTGTAATGCAGCGGCACAAACCCGTCCGTGCGAAGAACCTCCAGCATATCCGCATAACTCGATGTCACGCGATGAAAGGTCGCTGCCTCGTCATACCATAGGTCCGGCCGCGAAAGAGAACAAAAACGAATCCCGCCCGCCAACATCGTCAGCAGCAACAGCGAAAGCCATGTCGGCCAGCGCGAAACTTTTAAGACCGAATACTTCATTGGTTTGAGTCGTCAGTATCGGCGTAGGGATTGGCAAGGATCGGATCGCGATGCTGGCGTGCCAAGAATGGCTCAAGACAGATCTGAACTAAACGCAAATGGCGCTTCAATCTTTCGAGAAATAATCCAACGACTGATACACCCCGCTCTTCTCTTTCACAAGCTGCATCATAATGTCATTGGCCAAGCGGCTCGCCCCGAACCTGAACATCTCCGGGTTCATCCAATCCTGCCCCAGCGTCTCGCGCAGCGTCACCAGATACTGAATTGCCACCTTCGCCGTCGCGATGCCGCCCGCTGGCTTCATGCCGATCTTCTTCCCCGTCGCCCGGTAAAAATCCCGGATCGCCTCCAGCATCACCAGCGTCACCGGCAGCGTCGCCGCCGGTTGCACCTTGCCGGTGCTGGTCTTAATAAAGTCCGCCCCCGCGTGCATCGCCAGGTCAGATGCTTTCCGCACATTATCCAGCGTCGACAACTCCCCCGTCTCCAAAATCACCTTCAAATGCGCCGCCCCGCAGGCTTCTTTCACTTGCGCAATTTCATCAAACACATACTGATAATCCCCCGATAGAAAATGTCCGCGCGAGATCACCATGTCGATCTCATCCGCCCCTTCTCCAACAGCATAGCGCGTGTCTTCCAATTTGATATTCAGCGGAAACTGCCCCGAAGGAAATCCTGTCGCCACCGCGGCAACATTGATCCCCGTCCCCTTTAATTGCTCTTTCGCCAGACGCACCAATGTCGGATAAACGCACACCGCCGCCACATGCGGCGTCCCCTCCAGCGCATCATGCACATGCGCCGCCTTATAACAAAGCTGCTTCACCTTCCCCGGCGAATCCGCCCCTTCCAACGTCGTCAGATCGATCATGCTCAACGCCAGCTTCAGCGCCTGCACCTTCGATTCCTTCTTAATCGACCGCTTAGTCAACCGATCAATCCGCTCCTCCACGCCCACCTGATCAATTCGCGGCGAACGGGACAAATCCGGCAACGCAGTAACTTGATGATTCGTCATGGCAATTGCTGAGTATACCTCAATAAACCTGCTTTTATCAGACACCCCGGAATTCTCCATAAAAATTGCCCAGTCACCCATTTGAATCGTATTACTAGAGTGCGTGAAAAAGTGTGCCTAGAATCAAAGAATAAGGGAACAAATATGCGTAGTGATGTCGTTATCGTCTTGAAACACTCGTCCGACGCCATGAACGTGATTGGCGAAATCTGCGGCCGCGATGGAATCGTCCATGAATGCGACTCTGAACACGGCGTCATCGAAGCCACCCTCGGCTGCGAACACGTCGGTGCACTCCACAAACTCGACGGCGTCTCCTACGTTCGCCCGGTCATCACCTATTGCGACGCCGCCTGAGCCCTCAGTTGACGCGGTATATATGACCATATACAACGGCGATTCGCCGTGTACCGCGCCACCCCAGCACAATCTCAACCCGCATTCACCCTCGTTGAACTGCTCGTCGTCATCGGCCTGATTGGCCTGCTGATCGCCTTGCTTCTTCCCGCCCTTGCCGGCGCCCGTCGCGCCTCCAAGCAACTCGCCTGTCTCTCCAACCTGCGCCAATGGGGCGCTGGCGTACAACTCTACGCGATCGCCAACCACGGCTACCTCCCCCGCCGTGGGCAAGGCGTCCAGCCCACCAACCAGATCACCCGCCCGGAAGACTGGTTCAACTCCATCCCGCTCCTGCTCCATAAATCCCAATTCATGGATCTGGTCGCCGGCGGCACCCTCCCGCGCCCCGGCAGCGCCTGGTCCATCTGGCTCTGCCCCGAAGCCCTCGACGCCGGCTACCAATATTACTGGTCCTACGGCATGAACATGGCCCTCTCCGTCGAAGAGGGTAATCAAAACAACGGCATGCCCGACAAAATCACCGGCGTCGGCAACGCCGCTACTATGGTCCTCTTCGCCGACGCCCCGGGCAATTACTGCTCCGTCTTCCCTTCCCTCACACCCGGCGGCTACAACCCCGTCGCCCGTCACAACGGCCGCGTCAATATCTGCTTCCTCGATAGCCACGCCGCCAGCTTCCTCCCCGCCGACGTCGGCATCAACACCGGCGTGGCGTTGCGCGACGACATTCGCTGGCACCCGCCCAATAGCACCTGGAACAGTGCCCACTAAATCAATCCACATTCTTTTAAGGAGGTCCCTGATGAAACGAGAAATGCCTGTCCTCACAAAATCCATGCTCGCACTGGTCGCGATGATGCCTGTTGCTGCTGCACGCGGCGCGATCACCACTACTGTCAGCACCCTCAAAGACGCCATGATCTTCGGCAAACCCGCCGGCGGCGACACCGGAAACGCCAGCGGCGTCGCCGGCAATGTCTTCGCCGGCGCCGACGGCAGCGGCAACATCAAACGCTCCCTACTCCAATTCAACCTCTCCTCCATCCCCGCCTACGCCACCATCACCTCCGTCTCCATGTCCCTCACCATCGGCAACGTCGCCGGCAGCGGTGGCGGCTCCTCTCCCGATTCCCCCCTCAACAATCGTACCTTCGGCTTATACGACCTCCTGCAAAACTGGGGCGAAGGCCCCGGCGGCCTCAGCCCCGGTCAATCCGCCGGCAACCTCGGCGGCACCGGTCAGGGCACCCCCGCCTCCAACGGCGACTCCACCTGGGACTACGCCTTCTACAACACCGACCCCTCCCTGGCCGTCAAATGGAACAACGGCACCACCAACATCGAAGGCGGCAACTTCGCCAACACCCCCAGCAATGACACCACCTTCACCGCCGACAGCACACACCCCTTCGCCGCAGGTCAAACACTCACCTGGCAATCCACCGCCGGCATGATCGCCGACGTGCAAAACTGGGTCGACGGCACCAATCCTAACTTCGGCTGGCTCCTCAAAAGCGAAAACCTCGAATCCACCCCTACCTCCTTCCTCGGCTTCTGGACCAAAGAAGGCGCCGCCGCCACCGGCAACGCCGCCACCGCCCCCATGCTCACCATCACCTACAGCGTCCCCGAACCTTCCACGTTTCTTCTCTCCGCCATCGTATTCCCCTTCCTCACCCGCCGAATGAAAAGGGGACGCTAATGCGTTGCTTCTTCCTGATCGCGATTTTACTGGCCATTCCTCTCACCGCAGGCGCCGGCGCCCCTGTGGTCCGCGTCGCCGCCATCGGCGGAATCAATGACCTCAACTTCTGGTCCGCCCTCTCCATCCGTTTCGAACAATCCACCGGCATTCACATCGACACCGTCGCCACCGGCAACAAAGACGCCATCCCCGCCCTTTTCCAAAAAGGCGGCATCGACCTCCTCACCATGCAGTCCAGCGACGTCATCCTCTCCCTCGTCGCCAACGGCTACGCTGCCGACCCCCAGCCCTGGATGCAGACCGACCTCGCAATCATCGGCCCCGCCACCGACCCCGCCCACATCAAAGGCATGACCGACGCCTCCGCCGCCGTCAAAAAAATCCTCCACTCCCAATCCCCCTTCGTCATCCACGCCAGCTCCGGTGCCGATCAAATCGTCCGCGCCATCCTCCAAGGCAGCAAAGCCGACCTCGATTCCAAAAACATCACCGTCCTGCTCGACGACCACCAAAAGCGCGTCCTCCAAGTCGCCGTTGACAAAAAAGCCTACACGCTCATTGCCCGCATCCCCTACCTCAGCGGCAAAATCAAAGCCGACGGCTTCTCCCTCATGGTCACCGGCGACCCCATCCTCCGCCGCCCCCTCCTGCTCGCCATCGCCAACCCCCAAAAACTCCCAGGCGTCCACCTCCTCGAAGCCCAACGCCTCGCCACCTTCCTCTTCAGCGAAGAAACCCAAAAATGGATCGCCCAATTCGGCAAAAGCAAGTTCGACGATCAGCCTTTCTATTTCTCATTGCAACCACCACATTAAGATCTCATCCCCATCTTCGCCGCTCCCTGCGCTGCATGATGATCCGAATCCCCCGCCCCCAGCGTCCACCCCGGCCGCGCCACGCTCGTCAAATTCCTCCCCACCGCTTCCTTCAGCCCCGGCACCACATGCCCCAGTCGCGTCCCAATCCCCCCCAATAAGATCAAATGCTGCGGGCGATAGATAGCATGCGCAATCCGCAGCGCCCGCGCCAGCGCCCGCATCGGCGCATCCTCCGCCTTCAACTTCGGCAATACCCCCTCCAAATCCTCCACCCCATACCGCTTCTTCAGCGCTCCCACCCCCAAATACCCCTCCAATGACCCCTGCCCCCCATCCGGCCCGATCACCTCCGGCTCGTCCGGCAATGTCACGTCCAACTGCCCAAAATGCCCCGGCGAAGCCCCCGACACCGCCAGCGGCACCCCCTCATCCAACACCGCCGCCCCCACCCCCGTCCCAATCGCCAGCGCAAACACCCGCCCCACCAGCTTCCGCGAATCCGCCACATCAAACGCGCTCGCCACCGCATCCGACGCAATCGCCATCTTTTCCACTTTCCTCCCCAGCGCCCTCCCCACCATCTCATCCAACACCACCCCCACCAGCCCCGGCACATTCACCGACAACGTAATCATCCGCTTCTCTCGATCCAACAACCCCGGCACACAAATCCCCACCCCCGCAAGCTCCCCCACTAGCCGGCCGCCAACGGCGGCCCGGATTCCCTCAATCAGCGCCTCCGTCCCCGGCCTCTCATAAAACGGAGACTGCCCCATCCAAACCGTCTTCCCCGCTTCCATCCCCACTACCTTCACCGAAGTTCCGCCAACATCAATTCCTAAAGAAACCATTATGCCTCATCGTTAATAAAAATGATCCCAAGCTCTGCGTCACATACAACTGATTACCAGCCATTCAGATCAATGCTCGCCCCGTCGAGGCAAACGCGCCCCATGCCGAAAATTAATAATTTCAATCACTCGCTCCTTCTCCTGAACCACGTAATGAATCAAGTATGTGCGTTCAAACACCAACTTATGAACGGTAACACCCATGCTCTTACTGGCAACTTCATCAATGACGTGTCCACTACCCAATCCGCCGATACTCTTCATTTCCGCTCGCAATCGGTCCTCCCACGCCAAGGCGTTATTGATCGAGTCCTGCGCTATGTAAAGCATCTGATCGCGAATCTGCTCCAGAACAATAGGCGCAACAATAACGCGGTATCGCTTCACTTGTCCGCGCCTCCCCTGCGACTCTTCTTCTTCGCCATCAATTCTTCTCGCAACTTATCGAGCGCCTCATTCATCTCTCGTCCTTGCCCATTCTTAATCTGCTGTATCGCCAGACGCATGACCATCGTGTCATGGGAAAGTTGTGCCTCCCGCGCCATCTCATCGTAAACCGCCGGTGCTAAAAGGACCGCTCGCGCCTCCCCATTCACGGTGAGAATTTCGGCTTCTCCCGTCTGATTCAATCGATCCAGAGTTTCCGCCGCCTTCTGCCGAAAATCGCTCAGAGATTGCGTATGCCGTGTGGAAATCATATCAATACCCTCATAAATTCCATAATGAATTCAGTATGACATCCCATTTGCCCTTTGGCGAGACTAAAATCGTGTCCCATACAACATCTATGAAATTCCTCCATCTATCGATCCTTCTCTTCCTCCCCTCTTTTGCATTCGCCCAATCCACCCAGCCCACCACCCGCATCGCCCATTTCCCCCACATGGAAGTCGATCTCGACAAACACGAAATCCGCATCGAATGCCAATCCCTCAACCCTCAGATGCCCCTCGAATTCTTCTGCGTCTCCAATGGCGGCAGCGAACACGAATCCGTCCTCCGCACCCCCGCCCGTCCCATGCACATCCACACCGCCCTCCTCATGCTCGGCGCCAAGCCCGGCGAATCCATGAAGTACGATGAATCCCAAAAACGCTGGCTCCCCCCCCACGGCGACCCCATCGACATCTTCGTCCAAACTACCCAGCCCAACGGCCGCCCTCTCCGCGTCCCCGCTGTCGCCTGGATGCGCGGCGTCAAAGACCACAAACCCCCCAAATCCTTCCAATGGGTTTTCGCCGGCTCGCGCATTATGCCCGACGGCACCTACGCCGCCGACACCACCGGCTACATCGCCACCACCGTCAACTTCGAATTTTCCCTCATCGACGTCCCCAAACTCGCCAGCAGCGCCAACGAAACCCTCGAATACGAATTCAACCCCGACACCGTCCCCCCCAAAGGCACCCCCGTCACCATGATCCTCCGCCTAGCGCACCCCGCTCAACCTGATGCCGCATCTCCTAAACACCCATGAACCACCCTCAACCCCATTCTCCTTTCCGTACGAATCTTTATCGCATGATGGCCACCAAGGATCCCGTGCATCGAATACTCCTTTGGATCGGCTACATGCTCATCATCATTGTCGGAATTCCGCTCTATTGTCTGGCTGAAGGAGCTGGCCCTTCGTCTGACATTAGTGGAACACTGATCTGTTTTTTCGCCGGAACAATCATGTTTGTGGCCTATTTCTATCGCCGCCGCCAGCAGCGCAAACAATAACTCCGCGAGCATCAAATCTGTCTAACCTGCGGCTATGATCTGCGCGCCACCCCGACGTACTGCCCGGAATGCGGCCAATCCGTGAATCAATAAGCCGTCAGTCATTCAGTCAACGCAACTGGAGGTTTCCAATCATGAGCCAGGACCAATGGACCGCCGTCGACCAATACTTCAATAATCTCCTCCTCCCCCCCGATCCCATCCTCGACGCCGCCCTGGCCGACAGCGTC
>DASRRR010000136.1:0-39396 GCA_035656825.1 Tepidisphaeraceae bacterium
CCCAATGCCTCCCCCCGCGCTTCAATCTCCTCCCTCGCCTTCATCATCAAAAACATCGTCCGCCCCCTGGGATTGCGCACCCTCAACCTCCCCTGTCTCCTCACCGGCACCGGCATGGCCTTCCCCTGGCACACCATCCGCTCCGCACCCCTCGCCAGTTCCAACATCGTCGAAGACATGCAGCTAGGCCTCGACCTCTCCCTCGCCGGCCACTCCCCCCGCGCCTGCCCCAGCGCCCTCCTCATCGGCACCATCGAAAACAAATCCCCCATCGCCTTCCGCCAGCGCACCCGCTGGGAGCACGGCCACCTCGCCACCCTCCTCCACAACACCCCCCGCCTCCTCCTCGCCTCCCTCCAACAGCGCCGCCCCGAACTCCTCGCCCTCGCCCTCGAAGTCTCCGTCCCCCCCATTGCCCTCCTCGTCCTCCTGATTTTTCTCTCCCTCCTCGCCTGCACCGCCGCCACGATCTTCCTGCATTCCTCCCCCATCCCTGTCCTCATCCTCACCCTCTCCACTCTCACCCTCATCACCTGCCTCTTCCTCTCCTGGGCTCGCTTCGCCCGCGACCGCATCCCCCTTCGCACCTTAGCCGCCGTTCCTTTCTACATCCTCTGGAAACTCCCCCTATACCTTGCCTTCTTCACCCATCGCGAGCGCAACTGGATTCGCACCACCCGTCCCCCCGTTGAGCCCGCCGCCCCCGTGCATTCTTAATCCTTTTCTACCCCTCCGTGGCACGCCAATTGAACCTACTTCCCGCGTAACGAACAACCTTTTTTAAGAAGGAGTTTCTTATGCACACCTCTACTCGCACCCACTTTATGAGCGGCGGCCGCTACCCCGTCCTCCGCACCTTGGGCATCTTCTATCTCCTGGGCTCCGCCATCACCATCCTCGCCGGCATCGCCGGCGCTGCCTGGGTCGCCTTCCGCGCCCCCGCCGCTCCCTGGGACCGCTTCAGCATGTCTCTGACCGTCCTCGCCGGCACCTTCATCGCCGTCATCGCCATGCTCTTCATCGCCGAGGTCATCAAGCTCGCCATCGACATCGAGCATAACACCCGCAGCACCGCCGCCCTCCTCGCCCGCCAACTAGAACTCCCCACCACCGCCAGCAGCGTCCTCGCCCCTCCCCCGTCCATCAATCACACCTCGCGCCTGGAACCCTACTTCCATAGCCCCGACGAAGAAACCGCCGAACTCGCCCTCCTCCGCGGCCACTAAAAGTTTACCCTCCCCGCGTGCGGGGCGTATTTTAACCCACCGCCGGGTTCGGGAGTCTGTTCCCGAACCCCTTTTGCAAAATAAATTATTCCTCGTTTCCCCCCTAAACTTTTCCTCAAAACCCCCTATGATCCCCCCATGCCCGAAACCCAAACCGACAAAACCACCCGCCCCGTCCTCGTCTGGCACCCGGACAACGACGAATCCCAAGTCCTCCCCACCCCCCAAAAAGCCGCCGACTTCCTCAAAGTCCCCCTCTCCGAAGTCCTGGCCGCCATCACCTCCGGCGAACTCCTCAACGGCCGCTTCGTAGACTGGCAAGCCTAAACCCCGACCCCTCCTCGAATTATCAATAATCCCCCTCCCAAGTTGAGCCGGGCCGTCCCCGGCCCGTCTTCTATTATTTCACCACCCCACTCCCCACCTCAATCCCCCAAGCCCTGGGCGCCGGAACCCCCATCCTCCCCCCTCCAATCTCCACCGGCATCCAAAAATACCGGCTATCCCACAATTCCTTAGGCTTCCACAAATCCCCCATAAACACCACCGTCGTCTTCTCCTTCCCCACCACCTTCAGCAAAAACGTCGACTGCGACCCATACGTCTTCGCCTCCCGCGGCGCCAAATCCTTAAACTCCGACCAAGGCCCCTCCAGCCGCTCCGCCGTCGCATACACATTCGCATTCGGTGCCCACCCCGATAACTTCGACCCGATTACATAATACAACCCCTCATAATGCACCAGCGCCCCTCCCTCCAGCGGCTTCTTGATAAAACAAACCTTCTTCTCCACACTCAAATAATCCTCCAACAGCTTCGCTATAAAAAATCCCCCCGTAGGCCTGCTCTCAAAAATCAAATACGCCGCCCCATCATCATCCACAAACCCCCCAATATCCCGGCTCTCCTCCCCCAGCGGCCTGAACGTCCCCACCATCTTGTACTCCCCATCCACCGTATCGCTCACCGCCACCCCCCCCCGCGCCAAAATATACCCCTCCTCCGAACTCCCCGCCGGCGGCCCATCAATGTGCATATACATCACAAACTTCCCCGTCTTCTCATTATGAAAAACCTTCGGCCTCTCCAGCACCCAATGCTCCCCCACCCCCTCCGGCCTCCCACTATCCACCACCCGCTTCCTAAACACCCAATGCACCAGATCCGTCGAAGAATAACACGCCACTCCCCGGTGATCCTTCGCAATATCCTTAGACCGATCCTCCCCAAACCAGTAGTAAGTATCTCCCATCTGCAAAATCCCCCCACCATGCGCCTGAATCAACTCCCCCCGATCATCCACCCACTTCCCCCCCGGCTCAATTACCCCCTCCGCCCTCACCACCCCAGCCGCCACCAACAAAAAAACCAATCCAAATAATCTCTTCATCCCCCCAATCTCCCCGATTCCCCACGATTCATCAACCACCACGATTTACATGCAACAAGTGAATATAATTGCTACAATTACATCCAACCAAGGATCACCATGACTTGCCGCGGCCACATTCTCAATGGCTCCATCATGCTCGATACTCCCACCAACCTCCCCGAAGGCACTGAGGTCGAAGTGAACATCACACCCCTCCAGCACATCCCACCCACAGACCGTGAAGAAACCCTTCGCAAACTGGCCAACACAATCAATTACGACTTTGACGCCATTGATCGCCTCCGCGAAGCGAGCAAGTTGTGATTCTCCTCGACGCCAGCGTTCTCATCGAATATCTACGCCGCCGCGACCCCGCACTTGGCCGCGCCCTCTCCACGCTCGACCTTGGTCTTTGTGGCATCACCCGCGCTGAAATCCTTCATGGCGCCCGCGACAAAACGGATCGCCTCAAGCTCATTACCTTGCTCGACCAATTCCATTTCCTCCCAATCCCCGAATCACTCTGGAATCTACTTGGTGACCACCTTCACCAACTCCGTACTCACGGCATCATCGTCCCCTTCACCGACGCTGCCCTGGCCACCCTCGCCATCCACCTCGACATCGAACTTTGGGGCTTTGATGCCCATTTCCCTTTAATCGCCAGTGTGCTTCCTTTAAAGCTATATCGCTCCTTTCCCTAAGAGCGACTCCATCTAGAGGACTTCCCATGCATCTCCACCGCAGGTCTTTCATCTTATGCCTCACCACCCTCCTCTCCCTCCTCACTGGCTGCTCCACCACCCATTCCCCCGCCACTCCCCAACCTCCCTTCTTCCAATCCACCCCCCTCTACCACGCCGGCGATCTCGGCTACACCACCTTCCGCGTCCCAGGCCTCATCTGCACCCCCAAAGGCACACTCCTCCTCACCGTCTCCGCCCGCAAAAACGGCTACACCGACTGGACCGAAATCCACCTCCTCCTCCGCCGCTCCACCGACAACGGCAAAACCTGGCTCCCACCCCAGCTCCTCGTCCACATTCCCAAAACCCCCGTCGACAACGCCTGCCTCTTCACCGCCGGCTCACGCGTCTACATGACCTACATGGTTAACTACGCCCACTGCTACCTCATCACCAGCGACGACCAAGGTGCCACCTGGTCTCCCCCGCGCGACATCACCTCCGCCTTCGACACCTACCGCACCCGCGACCACTTCAACTGGCAAGTCATCGCCACCGGCCCAGGCCATGGCATCGTCCTCCGCAATGGCCGCTTCCTCATTCCCATCTTGCTCTCCACCAGCCACTCCCACCGCCCCTCCATCACCTCCACCATCTACTCTGATGACCAAGGCGCCACCTGGCACGCCGGCGACGTCGTCACGCAAAATCTCCCCGAATCCAAAAACCCCTGCGAAAACGTCCTCATCCAACTCGCCGACGGCTCCGTCATGGACAACATCCGCTGCGAATCCCCCGCCCACCGCCGCCTCGTCGCCACCAGCCCCGACGGCTCAACACACTGGACCAAACCCACCCCCGACCCCAACCTCTTCGACCCCGTCTGCTTCGCCAGCCTCGCCCGCTACTCCTTCGCCTCTCCGACCGACCCCAATTCCAAAAACATCATCCTTTTCTGCAACCCCAACTCCCAGCACGCCGATCCCATCGGCAACAAAGCCCACATGAACATCCGCAAAAACATCACCCTCCGCCTCAGCTACGACGAAGGCAAATCCTGGCCTCTCTCCAAAGTCATCGACCCCGACCTCAGCGGCTACACCGACCTCGCCGTCTCCCCCGACCACACCATCTTCCTCGCCTACGAACACGGCTCCACCGACTCCGCCAAAACCTTCTCCCCCCAATCCCTCAACATCGCCCGCCTCAACCTCCCCTGGCTTATCAGCCCTCCCCCATCGAAGTAACCATCCGCTTAAACACCCAAATCAATATCCGCACCGGATCTGTAATGCTCCACCGCCCCCTCATCCACCTCCACTCCCAACCCCACTCCAGAGGGCACCACCGCAAACTTCCCCTCAAACCCAATCGGCTCCCTCAATAAATCATGCTCCCGCACGAGCCTCCCAAATATATCGCTAGGCCACGTACACGCCGGTGCCGCCGCCGCCGCATGCAAATACCCCGCCTCCAAAATCCCCAAATCCACCCCGCTCCCATGCCAGCAAGGCTTCCCCGCCAGTTCCGCCAAATCCGCCAACCGCACAAACGCCGCCATCGGCCCATTAAAATTAAACCCATCCACCGCATCCAACTTCAGCGCCCGCAGCGCATCCTCCGCCCTCTGCCCAAACGCCGCATACGACAGCGCAATATGCAGCACAATCGGCAGCCCGATCTCCCGCAACCTCCCAAAATCCTCCAACTTCGTCCGATCAATCGGATCTTCAATCGCCAAAATATTAAATCCCCCGTCTTTTAAAGCCCGAATCTTCTCCGCCGCCAATTCAAAATTTCCCCACCGCTGATTCGGATCAAAAATCATCTTCACACCCGCCCCCGCCTGCCGCCGCACCTCTTCCGCCCACGCCGCTACATCATCATGTTGATTGCACTTAAACTTAATCGTATCAAACCCCCGCGCCATCCCCTCCGCCCCCTTCCTCCCCGCATCCACCGGCGTCCTCCTCCCCGTCCACATACTACACTCCACCCGCCGCCGGCACGCCCCCCCAAGCAACCGATGCACCGGCACCCCCAGCCCCTTCCCCACCAAATCATAAACCACGAGCTCAAACCCGTCATACTCCCGATCCGCAGGCAAATCCAAATTCCCCCACCGCATCTCCATCAAATTCTTCCCAATGAGCGTCCGCGCATTCCTCCGCAAATGCTCCACATTCACCATCCGATACGTCTCCCCGATCCCCACCACCCCCTCCTCCGTCCTCCCCCGCAAAATATACTTGGGAATCTCCCCTACCCTCCCCGTACTCTGATTCACCATACTCCCCATCGCCGGCGAATTAGACCAATCATCCTCCATCCCCTCCGACATAATGCTGTCCGCCCAAGTCGGCACAACCACCGGCGTCGCGATAATCTGCCGCAGCTTAATCGAATTCACCATATCAGTTTACCTGATCTCGCACCTCCGTTGTACGCAACCCCACCCATCCATCCCACCCCATGCCCACCTCCATTCCGCTAATTTCCTTTGCCAAGCCCAGGGCTTCAGCCTTGGGTCTTAATCGTTTATCTCGATAAAGTTGCCTCAGAAGAAGCCCTTCAAACTGCGGAGTTGCTCGTCGCCAATGCCCGATATAGCTTTGGACACATCTCATGGTTGCACCAGCAATTGAAAAAGTAGTCCGCGATTATCTTCGCGCCGCGACCTCGCTGGGCATTCCCGCCCGCCGTGCCATGCTTTTCCGCTCACAGGCCCGCGGCGACACACACGAGTGGAGCGATATCGATCTCATCATCCTTTCCCCCGCACTAGAGCCGCCACGCTCAAATGAAATTGTAAAAAAACTCTGGCGGCTATGTCCCCAAACCGATGCCCGAATCGAACCCATCCCCTGTGGCGAAATCGAATGGCAGACCGATAATTCCCGAGTTGTCCTCGAAATCGCCCGGCAGGAAGGCGTAGTCATCGAGGTATAAAACTTTCCCTGTTTGCCACTCTTTAAGTCAAACAAAAATAGCCAATCCTCTTCATCCTTTATCTTCCCCCATGGTCCTCCGCCCCAAACGCGACCACGACCTCGCCCGCTACCTCTCCTGGATCACCAACACCCACGTCAAACGCTATCGCGCCCACTACCCCCAAACCTCGGGCCATCTCTACCAGGGCCGCTACAAATCCTTCCCCGTCCAAACCGATTCCCACTTCCTCACCCTCCTCCGCTACGTCGAATCCAACCCCATCCGCTGCGCCAAATCCCTCTCGCCCTCCGCCCAATCCTGGTCCCACTCCAGCCTAGGTGGCCTCCCAACCTCCTCGCCCAACTCCTCTCCTCACCTCCCCTCACCCGCCCGCGACACTGGCTCTCCCTTGTCAATTCCCCTTTGAAAAAATCCGACTTGACTCAAATCCGCACCGCCGTCACCCGCGACCGCCCCCTAGGTACCGCCTCTTGGACCCTGCAAACCGCCGCTCACCTTCACCTCCAACACACCCTCCACCCCCGCGGCCGCCCCAGCAAATCCCCAGCCTTCACTCCAAACCCTTAATCTAAACCCAGTTGAAGGTGAATGTCACATTTGAGTTTCCGTGTGCCGATAATATCGTTGTCTTAAGAAGCTTTCTGTGGGTAGAGATGCGGAGGGAGGCAGGATGCCGATTTGCCGCTTTCAGAGACCCGGCGTATGCTATGATTCTTGTAGAATGATCTTTGCTGCCATTCTTATAGAGTAAACATGCACCTGAGTTGGGTGCCCAGAGGTGGCTTCCTGATTGATCTAAGGCAAAAAAGGGATGTCAGGCGTGAGTAAGAAAGAACAACTGAAACCAGAAAAAGCCGTCAGCCTTCCGGGACTTCAATTAGAAGAGTTTAAGGCTGCAGTTGACACGCTGGCGTCATCAATCCAGCGGCTGACGTTTATGTTATTCGTCGGTCGTCCGACGCACGTACGATTTATTGGAAATGTTAGCGAATTTTCCGAAAATTATTTAAAACGCCTTCAGAGAGATTTTGGGGCGTCAGCGGTGGCTGATGCGCTTGAAGAAGTGCGACGCTACGTTCAGGCGCTTCTTCAAACGCAGAAGGTTAGTGGTGCTCGCGACTTCCTAGTCAGTTTCCTCTATGATCATCCGAGTAGACAGGTCCCCCCTGATCGCAAAGCAGATTTAAATCAGCTTGTAGAAGAGAAGCTAAATTATGCGTCCAAACATCTTTTGAATGACGCTATTACTAAGCGTGTGGAACGCCTCGTGTTAGGGACTGGCTCAGCATTGCATGATTTAGATGCGGAGTTAGTCAGCGAGCGGTATCAAAATTTGGACGGAAAAACATCTGCGCAACCATTCATTCGAGTACGCGTCCGTTATTCGGATGAGGCTACGTTTGGATTCCCATTCATTTTTTTTGATCCTAGCATGACGCGCGGTGGACCGCTGCCAAAAACGTTTGATCTCGAGTGTGACGAAACAGATATTGATTTAATGATCCTTAGACTTCGAGCAGCCAAAGATATTCTATTGGCTGCCGTCACAAAACAATCGCAACCTAAGCTCAGCGGGGACTAATCGATGAGCAATAAACGCGAAGTAGCATCACCGCTGCGAAGCGACGAGACATATTTGGCGCCAGCTTACTGGGGGGGGCATTTTTTTTATGACCATGCCGTAGGTGAGCCGGTTACATTTGCGGACTTGCAAAAAGTCATGACTGGATTGACGCGAGAGGCTTTTAATCCTTCTCCGGCAGTGGAGTTTACATACCAAATCAAAATTCCCAGTGGTCATCATTTCTCTGAAATAGCCGATCACCAGTCGCCGGGTATTGTAGATGAGCTTTTGGTTGAGCGAGAACGACTGAAGACGCAGTTAATCTCAATGCACCGCCAGCTGTTAGAGCTACAAGCACGCGTTGAAGAATCAAATCGTCAAGTTGCTCGTCTTGAAAAACAGAACGACGGTCAATTGTCATGTATTGGCGAGATTATTAAGGCTAACAATGTGCTTCAGAAGGCGGTTTTGGAGCAGCATGAGCAAAGTCTGTGCATGCATAATATTACACACGGGGTGGTAACAAAACGATTAGAAGACGGGGTCGCCGTAGAATTTGAGGCAGTAGGCGAGTATTTCGAGCAGGTGTATAACGATTCTCAATTTATGCGAGGGAAAACACCAAGTGAGGGAGACAGAATTGAAGCCCATGTTTTTATGTGGCATCGACAACACAAGCAGATGGGCATTGATGCATATCTGACGTCGGACGAAATCCAGAATGGGTTTTCCGGCTATACTGAGGGTATAGATCATGCCCGCAAGCGAAAGTGATGCTCATTTTACAATTTGGGCAATCGCCTGCGGTCACGGCGATACGCTCTTAATAAGACTGCCCAATAACCATTGGGCACTAATAGATTGTCATTTGCGGGAAAATCTGGTCAAGGCGCAATTCTTTGACCTTTTAAAGAGCTTGAATGTTGATCGTTTAGATTACTTAATCCTTACCCACCCCCACTCCGATCATTATCATGGGATGCCCGACGTAATAAACTATTTTACTTCGCATGGTAGAAGTATTGGTATTTATTGCGATGTTGGCGTTGCGCCGGTCGACGTCATTCAGCTACTTGAATCTGTTGGTAGACCCACGTCAGAAGTTAAAGAGTATGTTAAATTAGTCCGATCACTGGATGCTTTATTTAAGATAAACGCGGTGGAATACCAGCCGGTAAGTGAAGGGATTTACCCCCTTGATGCTGGTGGCAAGAGTGGTTTCCAGCTAATTCCAGTAGGACCGAAAGCTGGTTTGTCCGCGCGCATGACTCGAGACTACTTGGCAGAGAGAACGCCATCGGAATCACTGAATTCTTTATCAATCCAACTATTGTTAAGGGTTGAAGGTGATGGCGAACATATTGAAATGTTCCTAGCGGCAGATGCGGATACGGCAGACGTGAAAAATGCACTAACAATCTGGGCAGACCATCGTGAAAATGGCAGCGGGAAAGTCCAGTTCAGGTTGATTAAAGTGCCCCATCATGGCTCCCGTAATGGCCATTGTCACCAGCTTACGCTTTCTGGCAGCGTCGGTACTATGAATCTTGCAGTGATCTCTGCGGACACCAAGTACCGTCTTCCGAAGCGAACTGTAATAGAAGACTATAAAAATGCAGGTTGGACGGCACTTACTACTACAACGAGGACAGATGTGGTTAACACTAATCATCCTCTAATGGCATTTGCACAGGGCCCCAAATCACGGTACGTTGCCGCTCGAGAGAACATTGAGATTCGTTGGCACGGCAAAAACGGGCTTAGCTGGACCCCGCAAACAGCGGAAGTTTCGGCCGCACAGCTTCAACATTATTTCCCCTAGCCAGATTCTCAAACGACGTCTTTAGTTATTCCCGATTACTATCCCTTCAATGCCCAAATCCTCTCCCCTCCGCATCACCTTCCTCACCGGCACCCGCGCCGAGTTCGGCCTCATGGTCCCCACCCTCCACGCCATCCAACGCCACCCCCGCCTCGAGCTCTCCCTCCTCGTCACCGGCTCCCACCTCGACCCCTCCCTAGGCTCCTCCATCAACCAAATCCGCCAATACCCCTTCCCCATCCACTCCACCATCCCCTGGCCCCTCACCTCTCCCCCCTTGGACGTTGAACGTTCAACGTTGAACGTTCAACGTTCTCCCTCTTCCAAAACCGCGCCACGCCGCAGCGCACCTGCCGGATCCTCTCCCATTCATCATTCATCATTCATCATTCATCCTTCCTCTCCCTCCCTCGCCATCCACACCGCCCACGCCACCGCCGCCATCGCCCGCGCCCTCGACGAAATAAAAACCGACATCCTCCTCGTAGTCGGCGACCGCGTCGAAGCCTTCGCCGGTGCCACCGCCGCCCACCTCTCCCACCGCCTCGTCGCCCACGTCCACGGCGGCGACCGCGCCCTCGGCCAAATCGACGACTCCCTCCGCCACGCCATCACCAAACTCTCCCACCTACACTTCCCCGCCACCCGAGAGTCCGCCAACCGCATCCTCAAACTCGGCGAAGACCCCTCCCGTATCCACCAGGTCGGCTCCCCCGGCCTCGACGGCATCACTAAACTCGCCACCCCCTCCCGCACCCTCTCCAAACTCTACAAAACCCAACCCAAAAAATTCGCCCTCCTCCTCCTCCACCCCTCCACCCCCAACGAATCCCTGGAAGAACAAAACGCCACCCTCCTCCTCAACCAAGCCCTCCAATACTACAACCATATCATTCTCATCTACCCCAACAACGACCCCGGCCACCAAGGCATCCTCCGCGCATTAAATTCATCCTTCATCCTTCATCCTTCATCCTTCACCCTCCTCCCCGACCTCCCCCGCCCCGACTTCCTCGGACTCATGCGCGACTCCTCCGCCCTCCTCGGCAACTCCTCCTCCGGCATCATCGAAGCCGCCTCCTTCCACACCCCCGTCCTCGACGTCGGCCCAAGACAACTCGGCCGCGAACGCTCACGCAACGTCCTCCACGCCGACTTCACCCTCCCCTCTCTCCGCCGGCAGCTCAAAGCCATCAAAAGCCTCCGCGGACCCTTCAAAAATGTATATGGTTCTGGAGGTTCTTCACGCAAAATCGCTCACTTTCTCGCTTTTTCCGCCGGTCCCGGTGAAGCCTGGCAGAAGCTGATCGCCTATTAAGTCTCCCCTCTCCCTACCCGATATTCAGATAGATAGGGAGATCACCGCCATGACCACCGCCGCCTGCGTAGAGCCACAAGTCCTTGCCCGCGAAGCAATTCGCCGCGTCAGCACCCTCGCCACCCTCCCCGAAGTCACGGCCAAAATCGTCCAAACCGTCGAAGACCCCAAAAGCACCGCGGCTGCTTTGCACAAGATCGTCGCCCACGACCCCGCCCTCGTTAGCCGCATCCTAAAGGTAGTCAACAGCGCCTTTTACGGCCTCCCCGGCCAGATCGGTTCCATCGAACGGGCCATCGTTTTGCTAGGTTTAAACGCTGTAAAAAATATCGCTGTCGCCGCCAGCCTCGGCCAACTTTTCCGGGGCGTAAAACTCTGTGAAGGCTTTACAGCCAAGGACTTATGGACCCACTCCATCGCCGTCGGCATCACCGCCCGCGCCTTGGCCCAAGAGCTCCAGGTCCAAATAGCCGACGAGGCGTTCCTGGCCGGCATGATCCACGACATCGGCATGCTCGTCGCCTTACAAGTGTGGCCAGAACAACTTATGCGCGTCTGCGAAGCCGCCCAGCAAGCAGGGGGGGGCGTGGATTTCTGCCAGCTCGAGCGCGACATCAGCGGGGCGGATCATCAGCACTTAGGCATGGCTTTGACCGAGGCTTGGAAGTTTCCGCGCTCGTGCCAACTCGTGGCCGGGTATCATCATAGGCCTGCCGAGCTGGCGGCCGATACGCGGCTTTTGGTGACGATTGTCCACGTTGCCGACACGTTGTGCGCTCAGCACAACCACGGTTTTAACTTGACGGCGGCCGGCCAAAAACTGGACGAAGTTGATCTATTTGACGTCAAAATCGATCTAAAACTCGTAAAAAAGGTTGAAGAAAACCTCGACAAACTCGTCAGCGGGGCGTCGGGAATGTTCCTGTAAAAATGGGCGATTTATATTGAATGGGGGGCGGGGAACTGGCTAGACTTGTGGAAGTCTGATTTCACATCTGTTTGATTTTCCACAAGGAGGCCTCACATGAACGACCCACATCAAGGGCACCCCGTGGCGACGCGACCGGGAATTCCGGCGATGCCGGTGCAGCCGGTTTTGCATCATAATCTCGAACCGATCGGCCTGGAGGATGACGAGCTGATGGCGCCAGCGCCGACGGGGAAGCCGCCGGTGGTGAATAAGATTCAGGCGTTCGGCACATCGATCGGGAGCGGGCCTGCGAGTCATGCATGGAAGCGGACGCCGCACACGACGGGGACGGGGATTTGCCGGGTGAAGAGCTTTCATGGCCGGCTGAGCGATCAGGGGATGGAATATATCGACAACCAGATCAACGAGTGGCTGGACGCGCATGCCGACGTGGACGTGAAGGCGGTGACGACCAATACGAATCTGTTTGATGGGAAGATGAAGGAACTGGCGCTGATTGTGAATATCTGGTACTGAAGTGAAAACTCGAAATTCGAAGCTCGAAATTCGAAACAAGTTCGAAACTCGAAAATAGGGTTGATGGTTTTGAAGGTTGTGGGGATGGGGTATAGTGGCGGCGCATCCATTAACAAGGAGGTGCACCATGCGTAGCAAGTGTGATTGGCATCGTGATTCGGGCTGCTTTCGAGCGGACCAGTAAGCGTCGGCGGGGGTTCCCGTCGGAGACGCATGTGAAGCGCGGCGTGCGCGTCGTGCATGGGGATAAGGAGCTGATGGAGAAGCTGGGCCGACATGATCCGTGTGTTTGCGGGTCGGGCAGATGCTTTTAAGAACTGCTGTATGCGATCGGGGCGGTTTTGATGGGGTGAATCGAGAGGATTACAGCAGGTAGGAGTTTTTAAGGCCGCCGGTGTGGAGAACACGCCGGCGGTTCTATTTGGGAGGGGAATCCGGCAGCTTCGCTGCGGCGTGGCGCGGTGGGGGTCGGGTATTTGTTAATTCTCATTGTTGACGATGGGTATGTCCGATAACCAAGACATGTCTCGGTCGATGAGCGATATTTTGGTTGTGTGGATGGTGTTGTTTGGCTTTACGCGGATCGTTGCGGCGGAGCCGGTGTATTCAATTACGGCGATTTCTTTGCCTACGGGGGCAACTCAGGGTCGTCCAGTTGGGATCAGCGATAGCGGGGCGGTTGCCGGGCTGGCCGCTCCGGATAATCATTCTTTCGTCGTCGGTTTTGTTTCGAGCGAGGGGAATGCGATTGCGTTGCCGTTTGAGCCGATGGGGATTAGCGCCAATGGGAAAATTGCTGGTGGCTCGACTCTTTGGCAGGGTGGGGATGTGACGGCGCTGCCTGCGTTGCCCGGAGATTTGGCTGGGGCACAGCAGGCATATGGTGTGAATAACTCGGGGCAGGTGGTGGGCATATCTTTTTTACAGACGGATGATGTTCCAGAGCCGCGGATGGTGTCGTGGGTGAATGGGGTGGCGATGGCGGTGGGGATGCCGGCAGGGTATCAATCGTCAGTGTCGGCGGGGATCAATAATTCTGGCGTGATTCTCGGGACGGCGGATCCGACGGATAGTGCGCTTTTGCCGGATCGGGCCTTTGTGTATCAAAACGGGTCAGTATCGTTGCTACCGGTGCCTGGAAATTCGTTTTCAGATGCGTCGGCGATTAATGATAGTGGCGTAGTGGTTGGCGTCTTTGGGGCGGTGGGATCGGAAGCGTTTTTTCCAATTCGTTGGAGCGGGGATTCGATGACGATGTTGACGCCATTCCCGGGGATCAGCACGGTGCCGTTGGCGATCAATAATGCGGGGATCATCGTTGGCTCTGCAGAAGGAGAATTTGATGTTCGTTCACACGCGGTGATGTGGGATGCGGATTTGAATCTGATTGATCTGGAGACGGAAATTCCAGCCGACTCGGGATGGACACTTGTGACAGCGACGGGCATTAATTCGCAGGGACAGATCGTGGGATATGGGATTTTCGATGGTAGAGATGAGGCATATTTACTAACGCCGATGGGCATGGGTACAACGGTGCCGGAGCCGATGTTATGCGACGTATTCGTGCTGGGCGTATTCGGCTTGCGCCGCCAGCGGAAAGGAGTCAATCGGAATGAGAAAGAATTACTTGAAAAATGACTCCCGCCCCCTTTTTGTTGGCTTAAGTATATTTGTATTAATGCTTTGTGCTAACGCTGGCGCATCCGCTCCGTATGAGGTGACGCCGGTAGGATCATTCACGCCATCATGGGCGTGGAGCTTGAATGATTCAGGCGCGGTGTTGTTTTCGACCGGGGCGACGGATACGACGCCGCAGCGTGCGTATGTGTGGCAGGGGGGAATTGCTCAGGAAATTCCCACGGCGTCATCGCTGGATACGGTGGGTTTGGCGATGAATAACATGGGGGTGGTTGCGGGCGTCCTTACTGCCTGCAATGGCATCCAGCAGGGGTTTATATGGAATGCAAGTGAGGGATTGACCACTTTGAACTTGCCGGGCACCGATGATTCGGAAATTCGGGGGATCAATAATCAATCCCAGGTTGTGGGAGCAGCGGCGAATTCCGTAACCGGGCAATACAACGCTTTTGTCTGGTCATCCTCCAGCGGCGCAACAATTCTTGCATCCCTTGGCAGCGGCGAAAGTCTGGCCAATTCGATTAACAACGCGGGGCAGATTGTCGGCTCGTCGGGGGATCCGGTCCTGAATTCCTATCCGTTCGATCCCAACGCGTCGCTCGGGCAGCAGCATGCGGTGATGTGGCAGAATGGAGCGGTCATTGATCTGACGCCGAGCAGTCCGTGGAGCGAGGCGATTGACGTGAATGATCGAGGACAAGTCGTTGGCTATCGGATGAGCGTGGTTCTGTTTGACGGCGGCTTTCAGGCTTTCTCGGTTCCATTTGTCTGGGATTCAATTCATGGCGCGGTCGACCTTCCTCTAGTCGGCGATCAGGCCAGCGCGGTCGCGATCAATGATGAAGGAGAGATTGTCGGCTATTCCGGCAATGGAGATGCGGACGCCAGGGCGATTCTATGGCAGGGGGGTTCCGTTTATGACTTAAACACTCTGCTGCCTGAAAATTCCGGGTGGATTCTACAATATGCCATGGACATCAATAACCTCGGCGAGATAGCCGGCGTCGGGATGTATGAAGGCCAGGAACAATCATTTCTATTAGCCCCGACGAGCATCGCGATTACTCCAGAGCCGGCGTTTTGCGGGGTGTTCGTGCTTGGAGCATTTGGGTTAAGGCCGTTGCGCAAGGAAGATAAAAGGGACTGTCATGGATATTGAAAAAGCCGCCCGGTTTTTGAAGAAAAGAAGGAAATCAGTGATGGCCCCTTTTCTTCCGCCGATAAAAATACTTGTAGCATAGCTCTGACACGGAATTGGCAATATATGGATAAAAATAAAATTAATGCCTCTATCTTCTTGAGCAGCATGTTGGTGGCATTAACCCCGTCTGCTGCTTCGGCTATGTCCGCTTACACTGTTACCCCTATACAATTGCCGGACAGTTCTGAACTGACAGTATTTTCGGCTGCTATTAACAATTCAAATGTTGTTGTAGTTTGGGCTGGTTCAAGCAACGGATCAACGTTTCAATCATCCTACACATGGCAGACCGGGAGCACTCAAGAAGTATCAACATCAGTGGGCATATACACCACGTCGTATGCGATCAATGATTCTGGGAATGTCGTAGGTACGAAATACAATACTGCAAATGGTGATTCGCAAGGATATATTTGGAATTCTAATCAAGGATTTGTATATCCGAGCGTGCTTGGAACTGACTCATCAATAATATTCGGGATCAATAATCAAAATCAGGCCGTTGGTGTAGTCGAAAATACGATCAATTCCGCATTTGTCTGGGACCAGACTACTGGTGCGACCATTTTGCCATCCTTTGGCACAGGAGATAGCCAGGCCAAGGCAATTAATGATTCGGGGCAGATTGTGGGGACGTCCGGAAATTCATTGTTTACGGCCTATCCTATTGATCTCAATTCTTCAATCGGATTGGAACATGCGGTTTTGTGGCAAAATGGGACGGTCGTTGATCTCACGCCCAATACTGCCTGGAGCAAGGCTGAAGATATCAATAACATTGGCCAGGTTGTTGGTTATCGAATGCGTACGGTTTCGAATGGGGATGGCGTTTCGCCGAATTTCTTGTTGACGCCCTTTATATGGGATTCAGTTCATGGGGAGGTCGATTTGCCTCTTGCGGGCGATCAATCTACAGCGGTGGCGATCAACGATATTGGTGAAATTGTCGGCCATTCCGGTTCAGGTGATGCCGATGCGCGTGCATTGCTCTGGGAGAATGGAGTGGTTTACGATCTCAACACCTTTTTAGATCCTAATTCTGGTTGGTTGCTGCAATATGCAACTGATATCAATAACGCCGGGGAGATTGTCGGTACGGGTATTTATGACGGGCAGTCTTCGGCTTTTGTTTTGACGCCTAGTGGAGTTTCGTTTGTGCCGGAGCCAGCGCTATTCGGGGTATTGATGCTTGGCTTATTTCCCCTGCGTCGGCATCGGCGGGGATGAGGGTCAGGTCAGGGAGAGGGATTGGCGGAGGTCCTGGGAGCTGGGTTGGATTTTGATGGGGAGGATGATGGAGAAGGTGGCACCTTGGTTTGGGGGGGAGGAGACGGCGATGGTGCCGCCGAGGAGGGTGGTGAGTTCTTTGGAAATGGAGAGGCCTAGGCCGGTGCCGGAGTGCTGGCGGGTGACGGAGGCGTCGAGCTGGCGGAATTTTTCGAAGATGAGGGATTGCTTTTCCGGGGGGATGCCTGGGCCCTGGTCGGAGACGGAGATGCGCACGGTGGATTCGGATTCGCGTGTGGCGATGAGGGTGATGCGGCCGCCTTCGGGGGAGAATTTGATGGCGTTGGAGAGGAAGTTGTAGAGGACCTGTTGCAGCTTGGCGGGGTCGGTGTGCAGGATGGGGACGTCGGTGGCGACGTCGGGGTCGAGCGTGAGTTTCTTTTG
Organism: Tepidisphaeraceae bacterium; assembly: GCA_035656825.1. GTDB lineage: Bacteria > Planctomycetota > Phycisphaerae > Tepidisphaerales > Tepidisphaeraceae > DASRRR01. Next base: position 16,901 of record DASRRR010000136.1, read on the forward strand.
TTCGGTGAGGGGTTTGAGGATGCTAGAGAGGCCTTCGAAGAGGTCGGGGAGGGTCAGGGGTTCGGAGCGGACTTCCATTTTCCCGGCCTCGATTTTGGCGAGGTCGAGGAGGTCGTTGATGAGTTCGAGGAGGTTTTTGCCGCTGGTGAGGATGTTTTGGACGTAGCGGATGGACTTGGGATCGGTGCCGGCGGCGGGGGTGTCGCGGAGGAGCTCGGCGAATCCGAGGATGGAGTTGAGCGGCGTGCGCAGTTCGTGGGAGACGTTGGCGAGGAACTCGTTTTTCAGGCGGTTGGATTCGTAGAGCGCCAGGTTGGACTCGGCCATCTCGTTGAGTTTGAGGTCGAGGTTTTGGTTGATGGAGCGGAGCTGTTCGCCGGAGAGCTGGAGGTTGGCGAGCATGGTGTTGAAGGTTTCGGAGAGTTGTTGGAACTCGTCGCCGGTGGAGATGTCGGAGCGGATGTTGAGATTTCCTTCGGCGACGCGCTCGGCGGTTTTTTGCAACACGCGCACTGGCTGAAGGATCAGGCGGGTGGTGATGAGGTAGAAGACGACAGTGGCGAGCGTGCCGGCGAGCAGGCCGGCGGTGAAGAGGAGGAGGCGGTTGAGCAGGAGCTGGTTGGGGTCGATCTGGGAATCGATGTCGATTGAGATTAATCCCAGGAATTGGGGGGTGGGGAGGGTGGATTGGGTCGTAGGCTCGGTGGTGGGGACGGGGGAGGAAGGCGAGGATAGAGGATGGAGGATAGAGGATAGAGGGGAGGATGCGGCAGCTTCGTTGTGGCGCGGCGCTTCAGATGGTGAGTGGCAGGGGAGGCAGGAGGCGGAGTTGTAGAGGGGGCGGGCGTAGCGGTAGCCTTCGATACTGTTGTATTCGTAGTTGCGGGCGTAGAAGGGGGTTTCGGGGTGGTCGGTGAATTCCTTGAAAGCGCGGCGTTCAAAGCGCGTGAGGGTGTTGGACTGGTCTTTGTCGTCGCTGGCGGAGATCAGGCGCGGGGGGGTGTAAGGGCGGCCGTCGAGGAGGACAGGGGAGGTCGTGGGGCGCGTGGTGGCGCGCGGGTGGATCAGGTGATCGCGCAACGCAGCGTCGGCGAGCGTGGAGGCGGCGGTGGAGTTGAGCTGCTCCATGAGCTGCTCCATTCGCCGAAAGGGGAAGAAGAGGGCGGCGGCGATGATGAGAATGACGGCGGCGCCGAAGAGGAGTTGGCACTTGGCGGCCAAGGAGATTTGCAGCCGGCGCAGGCGTTTGAACATCCGTGGCAGGGATTGTAGTGCCCGAAAGGCGGGCGGGACAGGGGGTTATGGTCTGACGGGTTGACGCAGAAGGATTGCAGAGTCGAAAAGTCTTAGATTCAAGAAAATTTTACAGTTGTGCGCTTTTTCGCTCGCGTGGTATGACAACTAGACGTGGCAGGAAGAATTCTTTAGAGATACATACTGACGGAAACGAATATGAGTAATACAGCAGGACGAGTGCTGGTTGTTGAAGACCATGAGAATGAACGTCGGGCGGTGAGCCAGATTTTGAAGGCGGAGGGATTCACCGTTTTCGGTGCGGAGAATGCCGACAAGGCGATCGGATATCTGGAGGAAAATATCGATGTCGTGCTGAGCGACTTGCAGATGGGGGATGTCAGCGGGCTGGACTTGTTGCAGTTGTGGAAGAAGCGCAAGCCTGAGACGCAGTTTGTGCTGTTGACGGGGCACAGCAGTATTAATTCGGCGGTGGAGGCGATCAAGAGCGGGGCGTATGACTATGTGACAAAGCCGGTGAATCCGGATGAGCTGATTCTGCTGATTCGCCGGGCGATTGAATCGATGCAGAAGGATAAGGAGATCGATCATCTCCGCCGGCGGCTGGATCAGAAGTTTGGATTGGAAAAAATCATCGGGCAGTCGAAGCAGATGAAGGATATTTTCGCACGCATCCAGCGCGCGGCTCCGGTCGATTCGACAGTGCTGATCCTTGGGGAGAGCGGGACAGGGAAGGAGCTGGTTGCGCAGGCGCTGCACCATAATAGCTTGCGGAAGAAGGGGCCGTTTGTGGCGGTGAACTGCGCGGCGGTGCCGGCGACGCTGGTGGAGTCGGAGTTGTTCGGGCACGTTCGCGGCGCATTTACAGGCGCGACGGATCGGCGCATGGGGCGGTTTGAGCAGGCCAACGGCGGAACGCTGTTTATCGACGAAATTGGGGATTTTGAGCTGGGATTGCAGGCGAAGTTGTTGCGCGTGCTGGAGACGTTGACGCTGACGCCGGTGGGGGGGCATGAGGATATGAAGGTGGACGTGCGTGTGATCGCGGCGACGAGCCGGGATGTGACGAGGATGGTGAAGGAGGGGACGTTCCGGGAGGATTTGTATTACCGGCTGAATGTGGTGGAGATCAATCTGCCGGGACTGCGCGAGCGGGTGGATGATGTGCCGATCTTGGTGGAGCATTTCCTGAAGGAGATTTCGGAAAATAAGAAGACGGCGCCGCGGCGGGTGAGTCCCGAGGTGATGCGGCGGTTTATTGCGTATCGCTGGCCGGGGAATGTGCGCGAACTGCGTAATACGCTGGAGAGCATGATGGTGCTGGCGGAGGGGGATTTGTTGACGGAGAACGATCTGCCGGACCGGATTCGCGAGGGGACGTTGGCGGCGGGAAGCCCGCAGGAGATTCCCGCGGGGATGCGCATGGAAGAACTGGAAAAAATGGCGATCACCAAGGCGCTGGATCAGTGTGGCGGAAACCGCACGCACGCGGCGGGGAAGCTGGGAATTTCCGTCCGAACCTTGCAGCGGAAACTTCGGCAGTATGAGACCGATGGAGTAATCAAACCTGATCCAAATGACATGTTGACCGAAGCATGACAATGTCTGCGTTGACCGCGACAGGAAGTCACTATGACGCACCGTGATAACGGTGCGTTTTTTATTTCAGATCATGAAAATTGCGTAAAAGCCTGATTTTGGGGAGGGAGGGGAATGGATTGCAGGCTCTGGCATATGACTTGCGTATAGACTTTCAGACCAGAAGGTTTAGGGCTTGTAACTCAAGGTATTGAGGAGATTTATATGTCGATCAGCATGGACCGGTTCGCGTCAGAAGGTCACTATCAAAGCTACGATCCATTTGCGGCTCTGCCAACCCGGGTGACGGTGTTTCAGTTGCAGTGCCGGTGCTGCGGCTTTGAGCCGGATGATGTGGTTATTGCTCCGAAGGTCTGCCCGAAATGTCATGGGGAGACGTGGGAGCGGTTTGCCCGGCCGGGGAGCATTTTGGAGAACGCGAATCGCTATCAAGGTTAAGATCAGCAGCAGGGACGGGAACGAAACAGAGAAGGCAGGCCCCTTAAAGGTCTGCCTTCTTTCGTTATGGAAGAGGGGCGCATAGGATGTTCGGGAATGGATGAGCGGAAGAGGCCGGCGCTGGCGTGGGGGATATTTTTAGGGGTGTCGTGGACGTGGTGCATCGGGATGTTTTTGCCGGTGCTGCTGGTGCGCGATCTGGGGGCGGGGGCGTTTTTGGTCTTTGCGCTGCCGAATGTGTTTGGGGCGGCGGGGATGGGGTGGGTGCTGGAGCGGCAGGGATTGAGTGAAGCGTGGGTGGCGCAGCATCGCCGGGCGTGTGCGTGGTTTTCAGTGGTGACGATTTTATTCCACATCTTTTTTGCCGGGTGGATTATTTCCATGCTGCTGGGAGCAGCAGGGGGGGTGCTGGCGATTTTGCTGGCGGGCGTGTTGTGGGCGCTGGGCAGGCATCGGCCGGGGAGGGATGTGAGTGTGGCGATGGTCGTTTATCTGATTTCGCTGGCTTGCGTGGCGCTGTTTCTAATTTACGGGAGTGTGGCGCTGCCGGGGATGGCGTATCGGTTGCCGGGGGCGGAGTGGAAATCATTGTGGCTGATCCCGGTCTGCTTTTTTGGATTTGGGCTGTGTCCTTATCTCGATCTGACGTTTCATCGCGCCCGGCAGAACGTCGATGCACGCGGGGCGAAGATCGCGTTCGGCGCGGGGTTCGGAGTCTTTTTCTTCTCCATGATCCTCTTCACGCTGATCTACAGCGGCTTGCTGGCGGAACGATTGGATGGGGAAATCATCGGCGTCGCCGGGTTCATCATCGGTGCGCACATGGTCGTCCAGGCTGGGTTCACGATAGCAGCACATTTGCGCGAGCTGATGCCAGCGAGTAGCGGTGAAGGGAAGCGATTGGGTGTGTTGATGGCGGCGGCGATGGGGATTGTGATCAGCATCTGGTGGCTGCTGCATGGCCGTGAGCGGGCGGGCGAGATTCCTTACATGCTCTTCCTGGGTTTTTACGGCTTGGTTTTTCCCGCATATGTGTGGAGCGTGCTGGTGGGGCGCGGCAGAGCGGATATGCGAATACTCTTGGCGGGGATTATGATTGCCGGGCCAATGTATTATGTGGGATTTGTGAATCGTCAGACGGCGTGGCTGCTCCCGGGGGTGGCGGTGGCGCTGGCGGCGGGGTCGGTCGCGGGACGAAGGAAGATCAGACCGGCGTGAGGTAGAAGGTGGTATCGGAGCCGGATATGCCAAGTTGATCGGCGTTGCTGGCGGCGACAGTGGAGAAGGTGAACGTCCCGCCGGAGGGATTGGCGATGGTGCTGGTGAGGGTAGTGCCGGTGACGTTGAAGCTTTGGTTCAAAGCGGTGATGCCGGTCTGGGCGGGGAAGGTGATCGTCAGCCGGCCGATGGATCCGAAGATGGGGGGAGTCTGGAAAGAGTAGGTCCCGGTATGGCCGGCGGCGTCGGTGAGCGTGCCGACAGTGGTGTTGTATCCGAAGAGTGGATCAGTGGTGGTAGTGCCGACGGCGAAGGCGAGCTGGGGATTTAAGCCATGCGCGGTGATCGGATCGGTGTCGACGGGGAGCGTGCCTTGGATGGAGATCGCGCCGGCGGTGAGGATGTTGTCGGCGGCGTTGGCGTCGGTGGGAGTGGTGTGCGGGACGATGGTGGCGCGGATCGTGTAGGTGACGACGGCGGAGGTCGTTGCCGGGGCGGCGATGGCGGAGAGAGCGATTCCCGTTACTTTGAGTGTTTGCTGGCGCTGGAGATTGACGGCAACGCCGTTCTTGCTGCCGATTTGCAGCGTGGGGAGAGTGGAATCGGACGGTATGGCGGAGAAGAGAATATTGACCTTGCCGGTCAGAGCGATGCCGCCGGCGTTGAGGAGCGTGACCGAACCGGTGCCGGTGACGCCGGCTTTTTTGATATTCGCAGTGGCGGCGGACACCTTGAGCGTGGCGAGCGGCGCTTTGATGGTGTACTTGGTTTTGGCGATCCCTTGGTTGTTGTTTTCGTTGGCTTCGGGAATTTTATTGGTGGCGTCGGCGATGGCGACGAGAGAAAAAGTTCCGCCTTTGCTGGAGGCGGGGATCGTCAGCGGGATCGTGACGGAGATCGATTTTCCTTTGGCGAGACTGGCGACGGCGATGAAATTTTTGGAACCGATGGCTGTGGAGGCCGCGCCGGCGGTCAGGCCGGGGCGCAGGACCATGTTGACTTCGATCTTGGCCGCATTTTTGGCGACGGCGCTCGGGCCTTTATTGGTGATCAGGACCGTGGCGCTGCCGTGAATGGCGCTGCCGGCGGTGACATTTGCGGGGAGCGAATAACTGGTGATCGCGGAGATCAGATCTGCGGCAAGTAACTGTCGCGATTCGAGCGGCTGAACAAATTGTGACATCGCAATCTCCGATAGCAGGGGGGTACTGATGTAAAAAGATATACACCTGCTGAGCGAAGATGTGGCGGTGAATGTTGGATGAAACGCCGAGCGAGGTCAGGCGGTATTGGCTAGGCCGAAGTGCGTGTGGATGCGATGTTCCAGCGGGCCGAAACAGAGGCGATCGGCGAGGATGCCGATCGTGACCATCAGCGCCATCACGGTGGCGATGCGCGGGATGTCGTTGAGGTGCCGGGCGGATTGAAGCATGAAACCCAAGCCGTGAGGATAGACATCAAAGATGAATTCCGCCCCGAGGAGGGAGCGCCAGGTGAACGAGAAACTTTGGCGCAGGCTCGATGAAAGAGCCGGCAGACTCGCAGGCAGGAGGACATGCTGGAGGAGTTTCGGGCCGGTGGCGCCGAGCATCAGACCGGCGCGCGTGTAAAGAGGCGGGATCGTGCGCAAGCCATCGCGGAAGGAGAGCGATACCGCGAACGTCGACCCCATGACCATGACAAAGAGGATGGCCGGTTCGTTACTGCCCAGGAGCAGAATCGCCAGCGGTGCCCAGCAGACCGACGGAAGAGTTTGCAAACCCAGAAACAGCGGCCCGACAAAGCGATTGACCGCGGGAAACGAATAGAGCATAAGCCCGAGCAGAAGGCTCAAGGTGGTGCTGACGACAAAGCCGACGACCAGGCGCAGCGTGCTGGTGAGGATGGCGGCAAGCAAGGCAGGGGGGCGCCAAGGCGCGTTGCTAGATGCCGCCGCCAAGGTCGCTGAGAGGAGGAGCATGATGGTCAGGAGTTTGAGGGGTCCAGAGATCCTCGGCGGCCAGGCCTTGCGTGGCGTTGACATGCGTTACCTCGTCTTCGATTTCCTTGCGGACGATGCGGGCCAATTCGTTCAGATCCGGGCTGTCCAGCCGGCGCGGGTGCGGCAGATCAACGGGAATTTCCTTGCGAATGCGTCCCGGGTGCGTGTGCAAAACGATAATCCGGTCCGCCAATCGCACGGCCTCGCCGACGGAATGCGTCACGAACAGAATCGTCTTGCGCGTGTTCCCCCACAACTCCTGTAGCTGAAGATGCAGCAGCGTGCGCGTCTGCGCATCCAGAGCCGCGAAAGGCTCATCCATCAGCAGCACGGCGGGGTCGAGAACCAGCGCCCGGGCGATCGCCACGCGCTGTTTCATGCCGCCGGAGAGCTGGTGAATGAGTTTGTCGGCGCTGTGGGTCAGATGGACCGCTGCTAGCGCCGCGCGGGTGCGCCCTTCGCGCTCGGATTTGGGAAGGTTCGCCATTTTCAATCCGAATTCGATATTCTGATACGCCGTCAGCCACGGGAATAGCGCGTGGTCCTGAAAGACCATCGACCGCGACGGCCCCGGCGACATCACCGGCGCATCATCCAGCGTCACGCTCCCCGAATCCGGCGTCGTCATCCCCGCGGCGATATTCAGCAGCGTCGATTTCCCGCACCCCGAAGGACCGACCAGCACCACAAACTCCCCCGGCGAGCAGTCCAAAGAAATGTCTTGCAGCGTCATCGATCCATCCGCGGAAAATCGCTTGGAAATATTCCGCAGCAACAACGACCCGCGCGACTGCGCTGGCCGCGATGGAGCAATGCTGGATTGTGAAATGCGTGCCGACATAAAACCCGTTTGAGCCGCTGTGCGTGCAAAGAGTACCCTTAAATCACGAAAATATTAAGAGTTAACCAAATTGTCAACAATTCCTACAGGATATATAGGAATAAATCAGATTTGATTGTTTTTGATAGGATTACAATCGGTCACAGCTCCGCCGTGACCAGGCTGGCCAGTTCCGAGCGTTCGGATTTGGCGAGTGTGACATGGCCGATCAGGCTTTTTCCCTTGAGCCGTTCGACGATATATGACAGCCCGTTCGAACTGGCGTCGAGATACGGATTATCAATCTGCGTCGCGTCGCCAGTGAGCACCAGCTTTGTCCCTTCACCCACCCGACTGGCGATCGTCTTCACCTCGTGAGGCGTCAGATTCTGCGCCTCATCCACAATCATAAACTGATGCGGAATCGACCGCCCACGAATGTAGGTCAACGGTTCCATGACCACCTGCCCCGATTCGACAAGCTGTTGGATGCGCTGCTCGACGGACGATTTGCCGGTTTCGTGAGTGGGATGTGAACCGGCGTCGCCGGCTGTGCGATTGGAAAGAAGATAAACCAGATTGTCGAAGATCGGCTGCATCCACGCCGTCAGTTTCTGGTCCTTGTCCCCCGGCAGATATCCGATGTCGCGCCCCAGCGGCATGATCGGCCTGGCCGCCAGCAGCTTCGAATAGATATTCTCATTCAGCAGCTTCGTCATCCCCGCCGCGATCGCCAGCAGCGTCTTCCCCGTCCCGGCGTTGCCGATCAGTGAGACCAGCTTCACCGAATCATCCAGCAGTAAATCCAGCGCCATCGTCTGCTGCACGTTCCGCGGCATGATCCCAAACACCGGCCCGCGCCGCGGTCGCACGGGAATGATCATCCCCGTATCAGCGTGATATCGCGCCAGAGCCGTGTGCTGCTCGTCAACGCTGTCGTGCAGCAATACAAATTCATTGGCCAGAAGCGGCTCAGCCTCAATCTCCAGCGGATATTGCTTGTCGCTATACAGTCGATCGATCACGCTCCCCTCAACGGTTAGCTCGCGATAGCCTGTGTAGAGCTTTTCGAAGTCGACTTTTTGCGCCTCGAAATCCTCTGCCTTCAATCCCAGCGCATCGGCTTTGATGCGGGCGTTGATGTCTTTGGAAATAAAGACGACATGGTTTCCTTGCTGCGAAAGCGCATACGCGCAGCAGATCATGCGATTGTCCGGCGAATCGGTCGTGAGCCCCGGACACAGCTTCTGATCCTGCTCCAGAATAATCCGCACATGTCCCAGGTTCGGCCCCAGAGGCACGCCATCCGCCAGATTCCCCTGTTCGCGCAGACGGTCCAGATGTCGAATCGCGGTTCGAGCATTTCGCCCGAGGTCGTCCGTGCCCGTCTTGAATTTATCCAGCTCTTCAATGACATCGAACGGAATAATCACTTCATGTTCAGCAAACAAAAACAGGCCATTGGGATTGTGCAGCAGGACATTCGTGTCGATGACAAAGTGCTTGATAGGATCGTGAGTCATGGGGAGAAGTTATCCGGGGGCCTAAAAGGTCTATCGCACGCCGATGCGAGCTCGTACTGTATACGCACAATTTTGGACTGACCACTGACCATTAACAAGTAACCGGTGATGTCGCTATATCCATTGAAATTCAAGCCGCGGCTCGTGGAAAAAATCTGGGGCGGACAAAAAATCAGCAGCGTGCTGAACAAGCCCCTGCCGGCGGGAAAGCAGATTGGCGAAAGCTGGGAGCTTTACGATTTTCCCCCGGGAGTAGTAGGGGGGGAGGACGGCTGGGTCAGCGCCTTCGTCGCCAACGGCAAACTCGCCGGGCGGACATTACATCAACTCGTTAACGAATTTGGCCGCGAACTCCTCGGCGATGTAAAGCTGACGCCGGAGGGGCAGTTTCCCATCCTCATCAAATTTCTCGATGCCCGCGAAGACTTATCCGTGCAGGTGCATCCACCGGCTGAATATTGCGCCAAACATGCCGGCGCGCATCTCAAATCCGAAGCGTGGTACGTCGTGCAGAGCGATCCCGGGGCGCGGATATTGAAAGGGCTCAAAAAGGGCGCGACGCATGAGTCATTCAAAACCGCGATTCAGGCCGGCACTGTCGAAGGATTGATCGAAGCCATCCCGGTTAAGGAAGGGCACTGTCATTACCTTCCCAGCGGGACGGTGCATGCGCTCGGCGCCGGCATTCTCGCCGCCGAGGTGCAGACTCCTAGCGACACGACTTTTCGCGTCTTTGATTTCAACCGCATCGAAGAAGTGACCGGCAAACCCAGAAAATTGCACGTCGACGAAGCGCTGGAATGCATCGACTTCACCGGCAAGCCCGAACCCGTCCAGCGCCGCTCCCACGTCGCCAGTTTTTTCACTACGGTCACCCGCCTGGTGACCTCGGACTATTTCAAACTGGAAAAAGTCCGCATGACCGAAGGGATCGAAGAGGCCGTCCCGTACGACCAGCCCGTTGTCTGGATGATGCTGGACGGCCAGCTCGAATTGCACACCGACGGCGCGGAACCCGTGAAAGCCACCCGCGGCGAAACCCTGTTATTACCCGCAAAAATGAAGAATCCCCGAATTAAAACCCTCCAAGACTGCGTCTGGCTGGAGGTGACCCTCCCCAAAAGTGATTAGCTCGTCGATATATTCTTGCGTTTATATCGGTATGCGCTATAGTATGTAAATGGCAATTCGCGGTTATCGCGACAAAGGCACGCGCGACATCGCTGCTGGCGTATCGTCAAAAGCCGCGCGAAATGTGTTGCCGATTCAACTTCACGAGTTGGCCAGACGGCGACTGGCCTTTCTGGCAGCCGCTAAGTCTTTAGACGACCTTCGCGCATGGACTGGTTTAAATCTTCATTCGCTTGAGAAGGATCGAGAAGGACAGTACGCGATTCGCATTAACATCAAATATCGCATCTGTTTTCAATGGATTTCCGGAGATGCCGACCTTGTCCAGATTATCGATTATCATTAAGCAGTAGGACAAATCATGAGCAAGCACTTAGCCAATTTCGCCATCGCAGTTCATCCAGGCGATATCTTGCAGGAAATGCTTGATGATCGCGGTATTTCACAAGTGCAACTCGCAAAGCATCTGAGTACGGATGTTGCGCGGATTAACGAAATCTGCCGCCGTCGTCGCGGCATCTCCGCGCAGATGTCGGTTCTGCTCGCCAAAGCGTTTAGCACTTCACCTGAATTATGGCTCAATCTGCAGAAAAACTGGGAATTAAGCCAGGTGGATACGACCGTTGCCAGCCGTGTTCGTCCCTTGCGGAAATCTGCATGAGTGGCCGGGAGCCTGCTGCGCATGTAGCATACCAATATGAAGGAACGGATTCAGAAAGTGCTCGCCAGCGTCGGCGTCGCCAGTCGGCGGGCGATTGAGGACATGATCCGCGATGGCCGGGTCGCGGTGAATGGCAAGGTCGAGACGTCGCTCCCGATCATGGTCGACGCCGCCGTCGACAAGATCAAAATTGACGGAGAAGCCGTCCGCATCAAAGGGACCGACACTACTAAAAAATATTACGTGCTGATGAACAAGCCCAAAGGCGTCTACAGCACCAACGTCGCGCAAGGCGCCCAGACTCGCGCGATCGATCTCCTCCCCGAAGATTTCCCCGCCCGCGTCTACCCCGTCGGCCGGCTCGATTCCGAATCCAAGGGCCTCCTCCTGCTCACCAATGACGGCGAACTCACCAACCTCCTGACTCACCCGCGCTACGGCGTCTCCAAAACCTACCGCGCCGTCGTCGACGGCTGGGTCAAGGAAGAACTCATCGAACAAATGCGCGAAGGCGTCTGGCTCTCTGAAAAAGAAGGCGGCAAAGCCTACAAAGCCAACGTCAAATACGCCCGCATCTACAAACGCGGCCGCGACAAATCCGTCCTGGACATCACCATCCGCGAATCGCGCAACCGCCAGCTCCGCCGCATGCTCGCCCGCCTGGGTCACAAGGTCCGCGAACTCACGCGCATCAAAATGGGCCCGCTGACCCTCGAAGGAATACAGCCCGGCGGCATGCGCATGCTCACCGGCAAAGAAATCCGCGAACTCCGCGAATCCGTCGAACGCAAAGCCAAAAAAGACGGCGATCCCCGCGAAGAAAAAAAGAGCGACAAAGACTAAACCGCCTGAACATCCGCCGCCGCCAGCGCATGCCCGCATTCCGGACATCGCGGAGTCGTCAGCCGATAAAGGAGATAATTGCACTCCGGGCAGCGCGGCTCCTCGATCTCCAGGTGAAACTTCAGCCGGCACCCCGCACAACGCGAATCCCCCGACGCAATCGACTGCGCCAGCAAACACCGCGGACAAACGATCGACAATTCCAGCGGCGTCGTCTCAACAGGTTCTTTGATCCCCTTCACCTTGTAAAGAATCGGCGTTCCGATCGCGCCCAGTGCGGTAATGATCGCCGTCGATCCAGTAATTCGAAGCCATAGGTCGCCGTCAGGCTCAATAAAAATATCCAGCGTCACCACAACGGCCAGCAAAAAAATCGCACCGATCGAAAAGATGCGGACCAGCGAAAGCGGCGGCCTAAACCGCGTGATCGCCAGCATCCCCGCAACTGTCAATCCAATCGTCCACGTCGCGATCAAGCCATTCAATTTGCCGAAAAAGTCCTCATTCACAAACGGCAAATCCGGCAGCCAGATTGCCACCAGAAATAAACAGACGCCAACAATGCACAGCGCAATCGTCCCGTGCATCGCGCGAATCCACGTGCGATGTTCAATTGCATTGGCCGCGCCCAGTGACAACAAACTGAATAAAGCGATGCTGAGCATCGACAAAATCCAACGATCATTTCGCGACGTGCCGAATAGCAACGCCGCCACGCCGACTGCCGCGCTCAGCGCCAGTGATCCAAGAACCGCGTAAAGAAATATTCTGCGGAGATTCATCCGCATTCACTATACCGCCGCGTCTGGCGGGAAAGAGTGAAAAATCACTTCCACTTATACGCGCGCGGCTCAAACTTCTTAAACTTCGACTTCTCCCCATATTTTACGCTGTCGATCGCCTTCACATACGCATCCAACTGCGCATTCCGCGTAATGTGATCAAACGGCTGCGTCCCCATCACGCTGTACCAGCTCATGGGCACCCATTTCTCCGGCCCACGCTCCACCGTGCAGGAGATGCCGCTGTTGAGCAGAACCGCCTGCGCGTCCTTGGCCGATGCTTCATCCGGATAGCTCTGCATGATGACGTAATTTTCACCCACGATGCGTTTCACATTGGTCGGAGCAGTCACCGGCGTATTGGTCGCCGTCGCCTGCACGGGAGCCGTATTGGCCGGAATCTGCTTCGATGACGCTGGCGTGGCGTTGTTAATTCCGCTCGGGTCCACTTCCATCGCCTGCGGATGGGTGGGTCCACTCTTAATCTGCTCCGTCGTCACTCCGGCCAGCGGCGCGCTGTGATCCACCCCCCGCCCCAGCAAATACGCCAGGACCATCACCACCACCACGGCAAAGCACGTCACCACCGCGCTGGTATAGCTGATGCGCAGCGAAATCTGCTGCCGATCCGGATCCAGCTTTACCGCTTGCTTCTCCGGCCCCGGCGAAACCGTCGCCGCCGTCATCGGACGCTGCGGAGGAGGCGCCGCCGCCAATGGCGCCCGCGTCACCACCGTCGGCGGAGCTCCGCTGCCGCGCACCGGCTTGTTAATCACTTCAAACAACGCTGTCGAATGCTTGCCCTTGGCCATCCGTGACCTCCGTCTCGGTTATGGGTCCGATAAAATCCGCCGCTGACCAGACTGCTCTCCATCCCCTGCACGGCTCGATGCGAATGGACGATGAATAGATGAAGGTACGGCCCGAACTCCGCAGGGTCAAGGAACTTCTGACAACCTCGCTTTTGTATCGTAAATCAGCATCAGACGCGCACTGGTTGTGCGCCCGATGCAGCAAGAGGAGCCGATGGATCGGCCAACAATGAATCCCAGTTTCCTCCTTGAGTTGGATTCGCCTCCCATCCGGCGACGCCAGAGGTGGTTCGCACGCCTCCGACAAGCAGCAAAATGGACCTGGCAAGCCCTCCTGTTTGATCCTTTATGGTTCCTCCAGCGCCCCGGCCGCGACCGCGCCGAACTCGGTTCCTCCATCTTCGCCCGACTGGCTCGCGGGCTTCTGTACCGCCTGATGGGCATCCCCTTCATGGTCGCCGCCATCGCCGCGGTCATGGTCTTCAACGGCACCCACCCTCCTCTTAGCGCCCAGGCCGCCGACCCGCAATCCGTCGGCGTCTACTACGACCCCGTTAGCTTCATGGCCGACGACGGCACCCGCCTCGAAGGATGGCTCGTCCCTGTCGTCGACGCCCAGCGCGTTCTCCACGAAAAAGAAGGCGTCATCCGTGAGCAAAGCCCCGCCGCCATTCTCGTCCACGATTTCGGCGCCACCGCCGAGCAGATGCTCCCGTTGATCCGCCCGCTGCACAACGCCGGCTTCGTCGTGCTGGTCGTGAGCCTGCGCGGCAGCGATTCCCGCACCCCCGCTGGTCAAACCTTCGGCCTGCGCGAAAGCGGCGACGTCCGCGCCGCCATCGACGTCCTGCACAAACGTCCCAACATCGACCAACACCGCATCGCCATCGTCGGCGAAGGCACCGGCGCCACCGCCGCCCTTCTGGCCGCTCAGGATGATTCCTCCATCGCGGCCCTGGTCCTCGACCATCCCATTACGCGTACCGACGATCTCATCTCCCGCATCGGGCCCGGCCAATGGTGGCTCCTCTGGATGCGCCCCATGTGCAAATGGACCTTCGACTTCGCATACAACGTCGATGCCAACGACGTCGACATGTACCACCTCCAAAGCACCATGCAATCCCGCCCCTGCTTATTGATGGATCAGGGATCGCACGGCCTCAATCGCCAGGCCACCGAGCATCTCACCGATTTTCTGACCAAAAAATTGAAACCCGCCGGCTGAGAAACCTACTTCGACAAACGAAGATACGCCCCTTCAGTTTCCCACTGATTCACCAGACGCCTGAGATCCGCGATCGTCAAATTGATCTCCCGCGCCGTATCCACCAGTGAATCATACAATTTCGGATCGTTCACCAGCAGCCCGGCCGTCCCTTTCCCTTGATCAATCTTCGCCGCGATCGAATTAAACGACTTCAGCAAATCCGCAGTCTGCAACATCCGATCGTCGATCTGCTTGGACAACTCATCGATGTGGGAGTTGACCTTGACGATCGTATCGTTGGCGCTCTTGATGGTCGTCGACGCGCTGGCTGACAGATCGTTGAGGTTGCTGGAGAATTTCTCCATGTTCCCGGTGATGCGCGTCGCGCTGTCGCTGGCGGTGCGCAGGTTGTTGATCGTCGTCGAAAGGTTGTCCCGCATCCCTTTGTCTGACACAAATGTATCCAGCGATTCCGCCAGTCTTCCCGTCTTTTCGATCGTCTCATTCAGATGCGTGATGACCCCGGAATCATTTAGTTTCTGCGCCGTCTCTTTGAGCTGCGTCGCCAGGTCCGCAAACTCCGGCGGCAGAAGCTGCGTTCCCAGATATTTCGCCACCAACTGCGTGTTGTCTTTCAGATTCGTATCCGCCTCCGGACCGACGATCTGCAAATCAATCGACGCCCCCGACCCCAGCAGCGAATTGGTCTTAATCACCCCGATCAGATTCGACGGCAACGGCGGCTGGCGATTCACGATCGCCTCAATCACCACCGGGTGCTTCGGATCACCCAGCCGCGTATTGGTCACACGCCCGACCACCACCCCCCGGTAATACAGGTTCGACCCATCCGCGATCCCATCCGCCCGGTCCGCGATAAACTTCACGTCCATCTTCGGCGGCGTAAACCACGTCGCCGGCCCGCCGCCGAATTTGATCACCATCCAGCCCAGCGCCACCAGCGCGCCTAGCATCACTACGCCAACGAAAAGGTTTCTGCGATACCCCGTCATATGTTTCCGGCCAAAAGAGTATGATGAATCAACGCAAAGGGAAAGACTTTGAAAACGTCACCCATCATCATAAGCATCCTGTGCCTCTCCGCACTAGCTCGCGCGCAATCCGTCCAGGATGTCAAATTCCCCGTTTATCAGACCAAGTACTATGAGATCCACACCGACCTCACCGGCGACGCCCTCCGCGAGGCCGAACTCCGCATGACCAAAATGGCCGAAGAATACCGCGCCCGCACACGCATGTTCTTCGGCGCCGCCGACCAGCGCCTCCCTTTCTACCTCTTCCGCAAAGCCAAAGACTACTACGCCACCGGCGTCCCCGAAGACTCCTCCGGCGTCTTCACCGGCACCGCACTCCTCGCGTTGGCCGGTGAAAAAACCGACCTGCAAACATGGCACGTCATCCAACACGAAGGCTTCCACCAGTACGTCAACTCCGTCATCGGCCCAAACCTCCCCATCTGGCTCAACGAAGGCATGGCCGAATACTTCGGCGAAGCCCTCTTCACCGGCGACTCCTTCGTCAGCGGCCTGATCCCCCCCTGGCGCCTTACCCGCGTCCAGGAATCCCTCAAAAATAACGAATTCGTCCCCCTCAAAGACATGCTCGGCCTCCCCGTCGAACAGTGGAACGCCAAACTCTCCGTCAACAACTACGACCAAGCCTGGTCGATGGTCCAGTTTCTCGCCCACGCCGACAACGGCCGTTACGAACACCTCTTCGTCTCCTTCATCTCCGCCGTCGGTCGCGGTAAACAATGGCAGACCGCCTGGCGCGAATCCTTCGGCCCGATCGAACCCTTCGAAGCCCGCTGGAAATCCTACTGGGCCAACCTCCCCCCCGACCCCACCGGCCCCCTCTACGGCCAAGTCGCCATGCGCATCCTCACCAGTTTCCTGGCCCGTTCCTACACCCAGGACCAACACTTCAATACCTACAGCGACTTCGCCACCGCCCTCAATTCGAACAAAGTCCAAATCCCCCCCGACGACTGGCTCCCCCCCTCCCTCGCCACCGACGCTCTTGGCTTAGCCAAAACCCTAGGCGACTGGACCCTCAACAACGACAAAGGCGCCCTCCCGCACCTCACCCTCATCCTAAAAGACAACACCCAAATCTCCGGCTACTTCACCCTCCGCCGCGACGGTCGCATCCAATCCATCTCCGCCCCCATCGAAGGCAAACGCCTGCGACGCTGAAGAATTTCGAACTCCCGCGCCACGCCGCAGCGAAGCTGCCGGATCTCTTACTGCAACGCCTTCAAATCCGCCGGGCTCGCCTCCCCCGCCACAAACCTTCGCACAATATCATTATCCGTATGCCGAATCTCCTCCGGCGTCCCGTCCACAATGATCTTCCCCTCATGCAGCATCACAATCCGATTCGCAATCTTAAACGCGCTGGTCATGTCATGCGTGACCACAATGCTCGTCACATCCAGCTCCCGCTGCAGCTTGATAATCAGCTCATTAATTACATCCGCCCGAATCGGATCCAGCCCCGTCGTCGGCTCGTCATACAAAATAATCTCCGGATCTAGCGCAATTGCCCGCGCCAAACCAATCCGCTTCCGCTGCCCCCCCGACAACTCCGCCGGCATCTTATGCGCCACCTCCGGCAACCCCACCAGCCTCAATTTGTGATGCACAATGTGCCGAACTTCATCCTTGCTCTTATGCGTATGCTCCACCAGCGGAAACGCAATATTGTCCTCCACCGTCAACGAATCAAACAGCGCCCCCATCTGAAACAAAAACCCAAACCGCTTCCGAATCGGAACCATCTTCCGCTCCGGCAGCATGTCGATCCGCTTCCCATCAAACCAAACCTCCCCCGCATCGGGTCGCAACAGCCCCGTAATGTGCTTGAGCGTCACGCTCTTCCCCGAGCCCGACGCGCCGATAATCACCAGCGACTGCCCGCGCTCCACCTTCAAACAGACATCATTCAGCACATGCTGGTGCCCGAACCGCTTCTTGATATGTCGCAACTCGATGAGGCTCATTAGTCCAGAATCCCCTTCAATCCCCAAATCGCGATATACCACTGTTGCAGCATCTCCGCGAAGAAGAAATTAAGGACAATGATCGCCAGAAACGCCGCCACAAACGCTTCCGTGCAGGCCTTCCCCACACCCGCCGCCCCCGCGCCGGAGGTGAACCCCTTGTAACACGAAATCAATCCAATCGACGCCCCAAAGAAGACGCTCTTAAACAAACCCTCGAAAATTTGATAATTATCCACCGACGAAGCGGAGTACGCCCAGTACGGCGCCCCCGGCACATTCAATATCTTGATCGAAATAAACGCCCCCCCCAGCACCCCCAGCAGATCCGAATAAATCGTCAGCATCGGCGTCAAAATCACACACGCCAAAAACCGCGGCACCACCAGATACCGAATCGGGTCCGACCCCATCACCCGCATCGCATCCAATTGCTCTGTAACATTCATCGTCCCCAGCTCCGCCGTCAGCGCACCCCCCACGCGCCCCGCCAACATCACCGCCGCCAGCACCGGCCCGATCTGCTTCAACACCGACAGATTAATCACCACCCCCATCCGCTGTTCCTGACCAATATTCTTAAACTGCGTATACGTCTCAATCGCCATCACCATCCCGATGAACGCCCCCGTGATCGCCACCACCGGCACCGACAACACCCCCACCTCATACATCTGCGGCAATAGCAGCCGCAAATTCTTAGGCCTCAGCCCCGTCGGAATCCACATAAACGTCCGCCCGGCAAACCGCCAGAACTCCCCAAACGAAGCCAGCGCATTGTTCGTCGACCGTCCCAGCCGCTCTACATAAGCCATTGGCATCCCCCGATGATAAGACCCCCATCCCCTAAAGCAAAGGACTCCGCTGTTCTACCCACGCCGATATCTGAGCAAAGCGAAGATTCGGATTCTTCCGACCGACCAAAAATTTTATGCCGCAAACTTCCCACTCCCTCCTCTATAACTCTGTCCACCGTAAAGAAAGCATCGATTGACCCCCGACTCCGACCTTGTCAACACCGTCCTTCAAGGCCATCCCTCCGCCTACGCGGAGCTGGTTGCCCGATACGAGCGATCCGTGCGCGCCATCACCTACCACATCCTCCGCGACCACCACACCGCCGAGGACGCCACCCAGGACGCCTTCGTCGCCGCCTACCAATCTTTGCCTTCCCTGCGCAACCCCGCCTCCTTCCGCCCCTATCTGTTCAAGATCGCCACCCGCCACGCCCGCCACCTCTCCCGCGCCCGCCGCCCCGTGCTCTCCCTCGCCAATGACCATCCCGCCCCCGCCTCCCCCTTCTCCCCCGACCACACCCAACTTCTAAACGCCCTCTCCCGCCTCTCGACGGCCGAGCGCGACCTGATCCTCCTCCACCACTTCGACGGCCACGACACCCCCACCTGCTCCCGCCTCCTCAACCGCCCCATCGGCACACTCACCAAACAACTCTCCCGCATCTACACCCGCCTCCGCACCCTCCTAAAGGAGGACCCCCGATGACCAACAACCAAATCCCCCAATCCCTCACCGACCTCGCCAACCAAATCACAGCAGGCCCATCCCTCGTCCCCCCCATCATGACCCGCATCGCGACAACTCAAATGCACCCCGCCCCCAACTACCAACTCAGGAGATGGATCATGCGCTCGTCCCTCGGCCTAGCCGCCTGTCTCGCCGTCGTCTTCCTTGTCACATTTCTAACGCAACCCCGCATCGCCTTCGCCGACGTTATCGACAAACTCAACCAAACCCACACCCTGACCTTCACAGACGACGACCCAGACGGCCCCACTCGCATCCTCATTAAATCCCCCGACTGGATGCGCGTCGAACAACACGACGGCTCCGTCATGATCTGGAATAAAACCACCGGCCAATCCGTCACCCTCAACCCCAGAAAAAAAATCGCCACCAAAATGGTCTTCGCCCGCCAACCGTTTGATTTTTACTCTTGGTTCAAAGATTTCAAGGACGGCAAAGAAGAACGCGTTGGCGAAAAAACCCTCAACGGCAAACATCTCCTCGGCTTCAAAATCACCCGCATCATCCCCGACTTCGGAGCGAATAACAAAAATTTTGTCGTCACGCTCTGGGTCGATCCTGCTACCAATCTCCCCGTCCAGGCCCAAACCATGGAAGACGACCATCAGGTCACTTTCTCAGACTTCCACTTTGATGCTCCCCTCGACGCGTCCCTCTTCGACATGACCATCCCCAAAGGCTACAAGGTCACGGACCTCGGCGGCATCCCCTCCGATAAACTCAAACCCTCGCCCACCCCTAAAGAAGCCGACTCCCTCACCATCACCCCCAACGTCGGCGTCGGCAACCTCCACTTCGGCGACTCCCGCGACCACATCCTCCAACTCCTCGGCCCACCCGAATCCATCCCCAACAGGCTGATCCTCGGCTATCCCTCCAAAGGCCTCACCCTCACCATCTTCCCTGACCGAGGCCTCGTCTCCATCCTTCTCATGAGCAAACAATCCTTCGGCCCCTTCGCCGGCAACTCCTTCCCAGGCCACACCGACAAAAACATCGCCATGAACTCCACCCGCTCCCAAATCGAAGCCGCCTACGGCCCACCCTCCTCCTCCAAATCTTACGCCCAATCCATGTCCATGCTCACCTACGACAAACTCCACACCACCTTCACCCTCTCCCACGACCAAGTCATCGAAATCCTCCTCCAAAAACCATGATTCCGCGACTATTTTCGAGTTCCGAACTTCTAATTTGTTTCTAATTTCGAGTTTCGGATTTCGAGTTTTCCCCTCCATCGATTATCCTCCCTCTCTCTTTACTAGCAACTACCAACTAACAACGAGCAACTAACACCATGTCCCTCCTCGTCACCGGCTCCATCGGCATCGACACCGTCGAAACCCCCTTCGGCAAACGCGATGACGTCATCGGCGGCTCCGCCGTCTACTTCTCCTACGCCGCCTCCTTCTTCACCCCCGTCCGACTCGTCGGTGCCGTCGGCGAAGACTGGCCCACCCAATTCGAATCCGTCTTCCAAGGTCGCGACATCGACACCGCCGGCCTTGAAACCCGCAAAGGCTCCAAAACCTTCCGCTGGCACGGCTCATACGTCCAGAACATGAACGAAGCCGAATCCATCAAAACCGACCTCAACATCCTCGCCGAAGCCGCCCCCAAAATCCCCACCCAATTCCTCGACTCCAAATACGTCTTCCTCGCCAACACCCACCCCGCCCTCCAACAACAAATGGCCAAATCCCTCAAGGGTCCCAAGCTGATCGTCGCAGATACAATGAACCTCTGGATCAACATCGCCCGCCCCGAACTCTTGGAGACATTAAAACTTATCCACGGTCTCGTCCTCAACGACGGCGAAGCCCGCCTCCTCACCGAAAAGAAAAACCTCATCGAAGCCGCCAAAGACGTCCTCAAACTCGGCCCCAAATTCGTCGTCATCAAAAAAGGCGAGCACGGCTGCCTCCTCGTCACCGCCTCCGGCGACACCTTTGTCCTTCCCGCCTTCCCCGCCGAAAAAGTCGTCGACCCCACCGGTGCCGGCGACTCCTTCGCCGGCGGCATGATGGGCTACCTCTCCACCCAAGGCACCTTCTCCCCCGCCACCCTCAAACGCGCCCTCGCCTTCGGCACCGTCGTCGCCTCCTACACAATTAGCGACTTCTCCCTCGGCGGCCTCAAAACCCTCACCCGCGACCAAATCGACGACCGCTGGCACCATTTCAAAAATTCCATGAATTTCTGAAGCAGTCCAATACGCACGCCCCTCCATCTGAAAAAATAGGCGTTCCCGCGCGCAAATATTCTCATCACAATCACATGCTCCAAACGTAATTTTTTACAAGGAGCATCGACCATGAATCGCGCATTCGCACTCACATGGCTCTTTCTTCTTCCCGCCGCCATCGCTTTCTCACTCTCAACTCCCACCCCCACCCGAGCCGGCCTATACGGCGATGAAGGCAAAGACATCCAAAAAGGCGACCTCAACGACCAGGACTACTGGTGGACCAAATACGACATGATGATGCTCGACCTCGCCATGAAACAGCACCAGCCCGAAGGTGCCATCGAGCTCCAACTCGCCTCCACCCAGAACCGCCTCAATGACCTCGTCAAAAAATATCCCAAGCACGAACAGCTCGCCGAGTGGAAAAAGAAAGTCGAGGACATCTCCGCCAAGATCGACCCCAACGCCAACCGCGGCACCCCCTTCAACCCCGGCTGCCCCTGGGCCGAATCCAACTTCGCCCAGGCCTGGGTCAACTTCTACTGGTCCCAAATGCAGGCCGCCGCCAACCACCGCGACGACGCCATCGGCCTCCTGCAAAACGTCAACTACAACCTAAACCTCCTCACCGAAAAACCCGACCGCCTCAACGACTACCCCGACGACCTGAAAAAATGGATCACCGACAACAAACCCGTCGCCGCCAAACTCTATAAAGACCTCAAAGCCCAGGCCCAACACTAATTTGGTCTTGTCATGGATGCTCTAACGCGCATCTCTTTGATCGTCTCCATCGCCGCTTTCGCGATGATCTTCCTCGCCGGAGGAATGATCCAATTCGCCATCGTCCACCACTGGCTCAAACTCACCCCCTTCATCGACGCCTTCCGCAAATCCCTCATCCTCACCTTCTTCTTCCTCTTCGCCCTGGGCCTGGTCCCCGGCTTCATCTCCCTCTTCGTCCACCTCCAAGGCAACATCGGCAACGACGCCTTCCCCCTCGTCCGCCTCCTCCGCGACCACCACACCGCCGTCACCCTCACCGCCTGGGCCTTCCTCTCCACCGGCATCCTCATCGCCCTCCCCTTCATGTCCAAAGACCTCCTCAGCACCTCTCCCGACAATCCCACATCCCCCGCCGAATCACCACCCCCATCGACTCCAGCCCCGAAATAATCTCCCCATCCCACATCCCGTAATTTCTCCTCCACATTCCCCACTTCCCCCTTCCCAAATCCTCCCCACCCCTCCTACCATCCCCCCATGCCAATCCTCTCCGCCGGCCTACTCCTCTACCGCCTCACCCCCCACCCAGAATTCCTCCTCGTCCACCCCGGCGGCCCCTTCTTCCGCCACAAAGACCTCCACTCCTGGTCCATCCCCAAAGGCCTGGTCAACCCCGACGAACCCCTCCTCACCGCCGCCCTGCGCGAGTTCACCGAAGAACTCTCCCTCCCCCCACCCCCCGG
>DASRRR010000137.1:0-4971 GCA_035656825.1 Tepidisphaeraceae bacterium
CCTCCACGACTGCCCCCCTCCTTGGGTCCGACGCATCTCCCTGGGCACAGGCCTCCTCGCCGTCTCCACCCTCCTCCTCTCCTGCCCCACTCTCCTCAACTTCTTTTTCAATGGCCCGTCCTTCACGCAATCCCATGACTATTTTTTCCGCCAATCGACCCCTTCCTCTTCCCCCCTCCTCACCTTCCTCTACAGCCCCACCGCTCCCATCCTCCTTTTCGGAATCTGCCTCCTCATCCAACTCCCCGGCGTCTTCCTCGTCACCGGTCACGAACCCGGCGGCTCCTCCTCACGCCTCCTCTGGACCCGCTCCTGGCGCATCCTCACCCTCCTTTCCCTCGCCTCCGTCCCCCTCGACTACTTCTTCCTTCCCACCTTCAACCCCGCCAACTGGACTTTGCAACCTACACCCTTCCCCATCACGCTCCTCTCTGCTATCTGCCACCTCTCCTACTCCCTCTGCCCCGCCATCGGCTTCTGGCACCTCCGCTATCTCACCATCCGCATCGGCCGCCCCAAACTCGCCGAATACGCCGCCATCGTCGGCGCCGCACTCTCCACCCTCCTCCTCACCTATACCCTCATGGGCATTCAACAATCCCTCTCCCAGTTCGCCCGATACGCCAACTACAATTCCTCCTTCTGGCTATTCCAAATAGTCGCCCAAAACCGCGACCTCCTCGTCTTCTTCCTTCCTCCCCTACTCATTCTCCTCGCCACCACACGGCGCGCCCTCCGCTCCTCTCCCAAACATCTCGCTCCCCACATCTCAGCCTTCTTCCTCTACCTCCTCGCCGCAATCTGGGGCACCTCCCTCGCCAAACTCGACGCCCACCAACCCCTTTGGCAAATCACCCTCACCCTAGGCCTCCTCATCGCCACCACCCTCACCTTCTACCCCTGGGCCCTCCTCGTCCTCACCCGCACCTCCCTCAAACTCTTCCAAACCGCCACCCAAGCCCAATCCGCCTGGCACCGCGCCGACGCCTCCCTCTCTCGCTAACTTCCCCATTTTCTTCGCGTACTTCGCGTCCTCTCTTCGCGCCCATCGCGGTCTCTTCGCCTTCTACCCTCCCCCCACTATGATCTCTCTCCCATGAACCTAGTCGTCGCCATCACCGGTGCCTCAGGCGCCCTCTACGCCCAGCGCCTCCTCCAAGGCCTCTCCATCGCCAACATCCACACCCATCTCATCATCTCCCCCCTCGGCCGCCGCCTCCTCCACGACGAGCTAGGCCTCCAATCCCCCGACCCCTCCTCCCTCACCGGCCTCCCCAACCCCCCCATCACTCCCTACAACTACAACGACGTCGGCGCCAAACTCGCCAGCGGCTCCTTCCTCCACGACGGCATGGTCATCTGCCCCTGCTCCTCCAATACCCTCAACCAAATCGCCCACGGCCTATCCGACAACCTCATCTCCCGCGCCGCCGCCGTCACTCTCAAAGAACGCCGCCCACTCATCCTCGCCCACCGCGAAATGCCCCTCTCCCCCATCGATATCAACGCCTACAAACTCCTCTCCGACGCCGGCGCCATCCTCGCCCCCTGCAACCCCGGCTTCTACCTCAACCCCACCTCCCTCCCCCAAATCGCCGACTTCGTCGCCGGCAAACTCCTCGACCTCCTCAAAGTCCCCCACAACTTCCCCATCCGCTGGGACCCAAATCCCGCCCGCTAACCAGCAAAATCAACTTAAACCCCTGATTTATTCCACAAATACCTAATTTTTTTTATGTTTGGAGTTCGTCCCATATTATGTTAGAGTTTATTGGCGATAATGCTATAGTTTATCGCGAGCATCTTGTGCTCTGATTATCCAATCTTTCGTTCAATTTGTATAAACAAAAATCTGCTTTGCTCCAAATACTTTCTTTGATCGATAGGTCTCTTTCGAGTGAGGAGAAACAAATGAAGTTTTTTGCACATATAACGGTCTTGGCTACTGCCATCATGGCCTCATCCGCCGGGGCATCCCTTATCTACAACAACGTCGGTGCCGCCTCGAGCACCGGCCTCAGTTCCCCCGTCCGCAACGTCGCCCGCGTCGCGCAAGAGTACGTCGACAGCTCCTACCTCGCAGCCATCACCGTCCCCACCTATATCAACGGTATCGGCTTTCGCATCACCCCGAATGAAAGCAGCTCTACTCCCAACATCTGGCCCACCCAAGCCCTCACCTTCTCGCAGTACGACATCACCCTCGCCCAAGCCTCCACCGCTACCGTTGCCGCCCATGGCTTGACCAGCACCACCTTCACTGCCAACTGGGCTAATCCCGTCGTCGTTCGCTCAGGTGCCATGACCATTCCCGCAAACTCCTTCACCGACACCAATACCGGCCCAGGTCCCGCCGGGAGCGCCAACTTCAGCTTCATCATCCCCTTCACCACCCCATACCTCTACACCCCCGGCGATGATCTCGTCGTTATGATCCGCCAAGGGGGCTACAGCCAGGCCGCCCAGGGAACCACCTACAACTTTGAAACCTACTCCGCCGCCCTCAACGGGTTGTCCGCCCAAGGCGGGGCGCGAGTCGCCACCACCGGCGTCAACGCCACCGTCTCCGACTCCACCACCAGCCAAACTGACGTCCTCAAATTCGCTTTCGACGTCTCCCCCGCTCCCGAACCCGCCTCTTTCAGCTTGATCGCCATCGGAATGGGCACCCTACTCTCCCGCCGCAAATCACGATAAGCCCTTTGATCCAAAAAAAAATCGGGACGCGGCCGATGATCAAACATCCGCCGCGCCCCTTCTCTTTTGACCGCCAACCCAAATTCAATTCCCCGCCCCTTAATCGTCCGCTTCAATCCCCAGATCCTTCACCTTCTTATTCAGCGTATTCCGATTAATCCCCAGAAAATCCGCCGCCTTCGTCTTCACTCCCCCGCATTTATTCAGCGCCCGCTCGATCAGCGCATGCTCAATCTGATCCAGCACCAGCGAATAAATCTCCCCTTCGCGCATCTCATATTCCCCAATCGCCTGATCCGCCAACTTCTTCGTTAGCGTCTCAATCGACTCACTCGACTGCGCCGTCTTCCGCTGCGCCGCAAACATCCTCACGCTCAGCGGCAGCAAATCCTCCGTAAAATCCTCGTCCCGCGACAACACCACCGACCGCTCAATCGCATTCTCCAATTCCCGCACATTCCCCGGCCACGGATACCTCAGCAGCACATTCAACATATCCCGCGAAATCCGCCGCAGCTTCCGCTCGTTCATCGCGTTGTACTTATCCAAAAAATAATCAATCAGCCGAGGCACATCCTCCCTTCTATTCCTCAGCGGCGGCAAATACACGCTCACCACATTCAACCGATAAAACAAATCTTCCCGAAACGTCTCCTTCGCCACTTCCTCCTGCAAGTCCACATTCGTCGCCGCGATCACGCGCACATCCACCTTCATCGTCTGCGTATCCCCCACCCGCTCAAACTCCCGCTCCTGCAAAACCCGCAATAACTTCACCTGCAACACCGGCTCCAGCGTCCCGATCTCATCCAGGAAAATCGTCCCTCCATCCGCCGCCTCAAACCGCCCGATCTTGTCCCGAATCGCCCCCGTAAACGACCCCTTCACATGCCCAAACAACTCGCTCTCCAGCAGCGTCCCCGTCAGCGCCCCGCAATTCACCCTCACGAACGGCTTCTCTTTCCGCGGCGAATTATAATGAATCGCCTTCGCGATCATCTCCTTCCCCGTCCCCGTCTCCCCCAGCAATAGCACCGTCGCGCGACTGCTCGCCACCTGCCCCACCACCGCAAACACCTCATGCATCGCCGGCGAATCCCCAATGATATTCTCAAACCGATACCGATCCCGCACCTGCGCCCGCAGCTGCGCATTCTCCTCCAGCAGCTCCTCCTTCTGCCGCATCACCATCCGATTGACCTGAATCGCCTGCCCGAGAAACGCGCAGACAATACTCAAAAACGCCTGATCCCCCTGCAAATCCGCCGACGAAGAAAACGGCTTATCCACCGCCAGCGCCCCCGCCGTCCTCCCCTCAATCCGAATAGGCACACACAAGAAACTCATCTGCTCATTCCCCTTCGGATCCATCCTCCCCGTCTTGTTCAAAAAATCCGGATCCGTCCTCAAATCCTCAATAATCTTAGGCCTCCCCGTCGCCACCACCGTCCCCGTCACCCCTTCCCCCAGTGCAAACTTATTCCGATGAATATCCTCCGCCGCCAGCCCAAACGCCGCCTCCGTCCGCAACTGCCCCGTCGATTCG
Source organism: Tepidisphaeraceae bacterium (assembly GCA_035656825.1). GTDB lineage: Bacteria > Planctomycetota > Phycisphaerae > Tepidisphaerales > Tepidisphaeraceae > DASRRR01. The sequence continues at coordinate 4,244 of DASRRR010000137.1, forward strand.
TCCAATAAAATCAACGTCCCCCGCCGCATATTCAGCTTTTCCGAGATGATCTGCATCATCTTCTGAAAAGCCTCCCGCAATTCCAGCGTAGACGACAAAATCTGCCCGATTTCCGTCAGCGTGACCAACTCCTGGTCAATCTTCGGAGACTCCGCCCCAGAACCAGGCATATTCGCAGAATTCATGCCCATAATATACGCAACCAAATCCTCCCCCGCAAATAGATCGTTTCATAAGCAATTTGCTCCCGCCATTCGTCATTGTTTAGTCATTCGGATTTAGTCATTCGTCATTACTCCCCCACCCCTCCCCAGTCCACCAAATCCATCGCCCCCACCACATCCCCCGACAACCTCACCCCCCCCACCTCCTTCACCTCCGGCACCACGCACAGCACCTTCACCTTCCCAAACTTCTCAATCTCCCGCGGACTCGTCTCCTCCGCCACGCCAGGCGTCTCCGCCGGATACCGATTTACCACCACCCCCGCCACCCTCACCCCTGCCTCCCGCAAAATCCTCACCGTCATCAGCGTATGATTAATCGTCCCCAACCCCGACCGCGCCACCACCACCGCCGGCAACCCCAACCACCCCATCATATCCACCACCAAATGCTTCTCATCCATAGGCACCATCACCCCCCCCACTCCCTCCACAATCATCACATCACTCCCCTCCTGCATAATCTTGAGCGACCGATCAATCGCCTCCCAATCCAAAGGCCTC
>DASRRR010000138.1:0-38684 GCA_035656825.1 Tepidisphaeraceae bacterium
ACGAATGCCCCGACAAATACTGCTCATTCTCCACCCCCTCAGGAAGCACCTTCCCCAAATACCCCCCCTGATTCAAATGCTTTCCCACATCCCCAATCAACGTCCCCAAGGATGGCGATTCCACCCCAGTCTCCTCCCCCAACAACGTCAGCGCCAAAATCTCCCTCCCCACCGCATCCCCCGGCCACCCCGGCGACACCGCTTCCAGCTTACTTGCCTCATAATACCCCTCCGACAATCTCGAATAATTCAACATCACCCGATGCCCCAGATCCCCCGACACCCGCACATCCCCCCGCTCCACCGGCCTCCACTCCTGCCCCCACCCTGCCCCCGCCATCACCAACACCACCGCCATCGCATATCGAATCATCCCCCCAATATACTCTCTGCCGACAAACTCTCCCTCCTCACTTGTCCAAAAAAAAGACGGCGTCGAATCAAATTCGACGCCGTCCCAAAATTGAATCCAAACTCAACTCAAACTTACCGGCTGCGCCGCCGACGCATCGCGCCAACCGCCGCCAGACCCACCAGCGAAAGGGTCGTCGGTTCCGGAACTGTTGTGATGGTGAAATTGTCAAAGATCTCAGCGTTGAACAATTGGTTGTTCGCTGCCGAGTTGCCGGTCAAACCCGTGTCGTCGTTACCCAGCGTGACCTGGCTACCGCCGAAGGTAAACGCCGAGTCGGGTGCAGTCGAGATGGTGTGGCCATCGATCGCCCACGTCAGGTTCGTCCCATCTTGAGTGATCGTCCATGTATGCCAGGCAAAACCAAGCGTCCCGGCAGCAGTTGTTCCGCCCTGCGTCGACGCCGCAAAGCTCGACTGGCCAGCCGGCGCTGCAACCGACGGCAAAAACGCTGTGTAATATGGATCGCTGTTGGTCGCCGAATTGGCCCCGGTGCCGGCGGTATAATAGCTCGATGTCAACGGAGTCGGATGGGTATTATTCACCCACAAGCGATAGTCAGAGTTGGTCCCGCCGCCGTTGTCTCCAAATCCTTCCACCAGCATCCCGTCGTTCGCGGCGATATATTGAATGCTGCTTCCGCTTGTACCCACGCCAACCGCCACCCCGGTGCTACCATTCGATCCGCTGGCGGAAAGATTCGACCCGCCGATGTAATTCGACCACACATCAACGCTTACGGTATACGCGGTCGGAAGCACCAAGCCCTTGGTCGCAATATCAACTGCGCCCACAACGGTCCCAACCGAAGACATCAAATTGTCCGTTCGCAGACGCAAACCCGTCGTCGAGCCATCGGTCGTATGCGGAGCCACGGGAATCGAAAGCCCGCCTGCGCTCGGAGCCGCCCCATAATTATAACCAAACGTCGCGTCCCCCGATGGAGCAGAGGCAGTGCCCGCGGTGATATAAACATTGTAGTTGCTGGCATCCCCAGCCGTGTCAAACCCATCGCTGACAAGCACGTTTGCCGAAGCGAACAGCGGTGCACAGGCAATCGCCAATGCAGCTACATAAACATGATTACGGATTCGCATTTTGCTCTCCCTTTGTTCAAAAATATGCGCAGTTGGTTACGACTGCATGAAATGTTCTAAGAACAATCTAACCCGACTCATAATAATGTCCAGAATATATTTAATAAAATTCTAGTTTTTCTGCTATCCCACACCTACTCAATCCCCCCCATCTTCACATCCCTTTCCCGCGCCTTCTCATCACTCCTCCCAATAAGACCAAAACCACCCCAGCAATCCCCGGCTCCGGCACGACCGTTGGCGTTAGCGCCACTCCCAAAAACGACTCATTGGTCCCCTCCGTCGCCAGCACATTCACCGTCCCGGCCAGCGTCCCGCCATAACCACTCGAATCCGTAATCGACACAAGCTGCCCTCCCACGCCTCCATTGAGCCTCGTTGCAAACAACGTCACCACCCCGCCCGCCGACACGCTGGCCGTGAGCCCGTCATAATCATCCGCCCCGGCTCCGATCTTCCCCGTCGCCACCCAGGTTCCGCTCTCAAGCGAATACTTCGTCAGCGCCGTCCCCGTATCATCCGCCACATACGCCGTATCCAACCCCGCCACCGTCGGACTCAAATCCAACAGCACAAATTGGTTCGTCGACCCCTTATTCCCCGCCGGCAGTCCCGTTAATCCCGTCGCCACCGAAAAAGTCGTCGGCGTTCCCGTCCCCACCGCCGCCACAATCGTCGGCGACGACTTCGACGTGCTTCCCGCATACAACTGACCCCCATAAATCCCTACACCTCGCGTCGCATACGACGCCACCTGCGTCCCGCTGCTCGCCCCTTTGGTCGTGTAATAAATCCCCGACGTATCCCCCGCATTGCTCGTCCCCGACACCCACAAATCGGTCCCGTTCGTCGACGCCACGCTGCGAATATTATTCCCCACAAACGCATACGACATGACCGTACTCGTATCCACCGCCCCCGCCCCGCTCACCACCCCCACCACCCGGTTCACCAGCGCGCTATCCGTATCCTCCGGCGTTGCCGTCCCCACCGGCGCATCATACCCCCCGAGCACCAGATACTTCCCATCCGTCGACAAAGTCAACATCCCTTCCGACGTCGAATTCCCCGTCCCCGTCAGCGCCCGATTCACCCCGCTTCCGACCGTTGGCATCGCCACGCTCTGCACCAGCACCCCCGCCGGCGTATACTCATCCAAAAACACCGGCGCTGCCGAATCCGCCAGCACTGAGCTTCCATCCCCCACGCGATACACCACCACATCCCCGGCCTTAAACGCATCCCCGCGCGCCGCCCCCATGCCCACACTAACCAACGCAACCGCAGCAAACACCGGCAAACAATATCGCATTTTCTTCTCCAGAGTAGAACCTACTTATGTCTCACTCCTCCTCGTTATGCAACAACATTTTCCCAATCTTTAAAGTCGAAGCACGTTGTTTCGCCTTTATTCCCCCAGAAATTCACCTAAGGTGTGCCACCCTTCCGTACGATCAGCAAGGATCTTGGTGGTGGCGATGAGCGGCACCGCCAGGAACGCGCCAGGGATACCCCATACCGTCCACCAGAACAGGATCCCGATCAACACCGCCACCGGATTAAGGCGCAGCCGGCTCCCATAGGCATATGGACTGATGACACTGTTATTCAGTGTAGACAGAACCATATAACTGGCTGGTATTGCCAGAATATGCCAGACGCCTGTAATGGACGCTGCTGCCGTCAGTGTGAGCATCGCCACCATCGCGATCGCGCCAAGATACGGTATGAATTCGAGCACTAGAGCCGCCAATCCCCAAAGCCACGGAGCCGAAAAACCAAAATACCAGAGGATCAGCGTCGTCAGCATCCCCAGCGTCGTGTTGATCAGCAGCAAAACAGAGAGATAGCGGAAAATGATATTTTCGATTTCATCCGTCGCGTCGGATGCCTTGGCTTTATCGCTGAATCGCGGGATGACCTTGAGGAGTTTTCGGAAGAAAAGGTTATCACTGGCCAACAGCAGATAGACCAACAAAATAACCTCAATAATCGCGGAAAAGAGCTTGCGCGTGATGCCGAATAGATTGGCGATAGCGCCTGGCGCTTCTGGCCCGCGCGCGGGCGCCGGGGCAACTTCAGCCGCCGGTTGCGTGGAAGGTTGGGTGGTCGCTTCAGGACGTGTAGAAGGCTGCGATCCTTGCTCGATCTGGCCCGCCATCACGCTGAATTTTTGAAATGGACTGCGAAACTTTTCAAACCTCCCGCGGACCGCGTCAAGTTGCTGCGGAGCTTGATCCATCCACGCCTTTGCCGGCCCCGCCAGCAGCCACCCTCCCATGCAAATCGTTGCAATCAATCCCAAGACAATAATCCCTGACGAAACCACCGCCGGGATATGAAATCGTTTCATCGCCCGGACAATCGGGCGCAACGCAATGCTCAAGATGGCCGCAAACGCGATCGGAACCAGAAGCTCGCTCCCCATATAGAGCGCGAACACCGTCCCGATGACTGCCAGAACCGCCAGGCTGACGGCTCCACTCCATTTTTCAATTGTCACGCCCGGCATTATCACATGGCGTGCCAAACAAGCGATATTTTGACATCAACTCGCTCTTCTGATCCCATATCCCTAACTAGGGATGGAGGGATTCGTAGAGAGAAATTCGAGGGTAAGATTGTGAAGCGGCCCCTCTTTATTTACTGCCGCCCGGAGTAATCGCGATGAGTCATGCTGTTCTTGCCCGTCTTGGTCTGTCCGAAGTCACTTCCGGTGTTGCGGTAGGGGGGGAATTCCGCAAAACCACCGGCCCAGCCTTAACGGTTCGCTCCCCTATTGACGGTGCCACCCTCTCAACCCTTCAAACCGCAACCGTCGCCGATGTTGGCCAAGTCATTGAGATTGCCGAAAAAGCCTTCCGTCGCTGGCGCACGGTCCCCGCCCCGCGCCGCGGGGAGTTCGTCCGCCGCGTCGGCAATAAACTGCGCGAACGCAAAAGCGACCTGGCTGCGTTGGTCTCCCTCGAAGCCGGCAAAATCACCCAGGAAGCCCTCGGCGAAGTCCAGGAAATGATCGATATCTGCGATTTTGCCGTCGGTTTATCGCGCCAACTCTACGGCCTGACCATCGCCTCCGAACGCGCCGGCCACCGCATGATGGAACAATGGCACCCCCTCGGCGTCGTCGGGTGCATCTCTGCCTTTAACTTCCCCGTCGCCGTCTGGGCCTGGAACGCCATGCTCGCCTGGGTCTGCGGCGATTCCGTCGTCTGGAAACCCTCCGAAAAAACTCCCCTCACCGCCATGGCATGTCAGAAAATCGTCGCCGAGGTGATGGCCGAGATGCCCGAAGTCCCCCCGGGGATCATGGGCCTGGTCATCGGCGGCGGCGACGCCGGCCACGCCCTGGCCAGTTCTCCTTCCGTACCCCTGCTTTCCGCCACCGGTTCAACACGCATGGGGATCCAAGTCGCCCAGACCGTCGGTTCCCGCCTCGGACGCTGCCTGCTCGAACTCGGCGGCAATAATGCGATGATCGTCTCCCCAACCGCCGATCTGGAATTAGCGACCCGGGCGATCGTCTTCTCCGCCGCCGGCACCGCCGGCCAGCGCTGCACCACCCTCCGCCGCTTGATCGTCCATGAATCCGTCCGTAGCCAGATCGTCACCCGGCTCACCGCGATCTTTGCCCGATTAAAAGTCGGTAACCCGCTCGAAGAAGGAACCCTCGTCGGCCCGTTGATCGACGCCCAAGCCGGCAAAGCCATGGAACACGCCCTCGCCGAAGCCCGCAAAGCCGGCGGCCAAGTGCATGGCGGAGAAAAGGTTACGATCAAAGGTGCCGAGGCAGGCCTCTACTACCGCCCCGCGATCGTCGAAATCGCTGCCGGTGCCGCCATCGTCAAAGAAGAAACCTTCGCCCCCATCCTTTACATCAGCACCTACAAAGACCTCGACGACGCCATCGTCCAGCAGAACGACGTGTCCCAAGGCCTTTCCAGCGCAATATTTACAACTGATGTCCGCGAGGCTGAACTCTTCCTGTCTCCCAGCGGCAGCGACTGCGGCATCGCCAACGTCAACATCGGCACCAGCGGCGCTGAAATCGGCGGCGCGTTCGGCGGAGAAAAATCCAGCGGCGGCGGTCGCGAATCGGGCTCCGACGCCTGGAAAAATTACATGCGCCGCACCACCAACACCGTCAACTACTCCAAAGACCTTCCCCTCGCCCAGGGAATCAACTTCACCGTCTGACCTAACGCCGAACATTTGGACGCAGATCGATGAAACGGCGATTCGCTCAGCGGCGTCACATATCCTGACACGGCAACCCATCGCTGTGACGAGGCCAACGATTCGTTGACTTAGTTGGTAGCTGGTGTTACAACGCGCCAGCCACCGTCCGGACGGGCCGATGGGGATCGGGAGGCACTCTGTCTTCCGGCACCCAAATTTTCTCAAAAGAAAGTACGAAGCGGCCCGGTGTTGGCGGAAGTGAGTAGGCACCAAGGCATTCCCACCTGTCCAGACGCCCCGCCCGTGGTTTGCGACCTCCGTGGCCGCGGGGATGCGTCCTCGGAGGAGTTAGTCGCATGTACAACCGCGGTTCGAAGCCATCGGCCCTGCGTTCGGGGAAGTTCACCCAGCCCAAAAAATATCGCCCGCAAATGATCGAAGCGCTTGAAGTGCGCCAACTCCTCACGACCCTCTACGGCGGCGGCGCCGGCCTCGACCGCACCTATTTCTACGCCACCGATGGCGCGACCACGCCCAATGCCCGCATTGACATCTACGGCAATGTCACCGCTGAATTCATCTTCATGCACGGTATCACCGGGCAAATCGCCAACCGGACGGTAGGTAACGGCAATACCCTCGGCCTGAATGTTTTCACCGATTCCACGACCGCAACAGGTTCGGATATTTTTGCGATTTATGTCTCCCAATCCGATATCAATTCCTATATCTCGGTTTCTTCCATCAATCCCACAAATCGTGCATTAACCACTTTCGGCGGCGGGCAGGGATTTGACATCGACCCGGATAATCCGCGCGGAGCCGATATTTCCGCTGGCGTCCCGAGCGGTATCGGCAGCTTATTGCTCGGTGCCCAGACCGGAGGGACCATTAATAATGCAATTATCAAAACCGACATTAACGGCGCCGCCATCGGCGTGCGCCCCGCCGGGCTCGATGACCTCCCCGACGACCCCAACAACGACCTCTCCGCCGGCCTCCGTGTCGCCAACGGCCATGACCTCGGCAAATTCCTCTTCGACGGCGAAGTCTACGGCAAAGTCCACGTCGACGGCTCCATGAATCTCTTCTACGCCGGCTGGATCCTTACCGGCGACGCCCGCGGCGCCTCCGAAGGCTTCGGACCCAGTGGCTATCCCACCTCCCAGGAAGACAACTTCACCACCACCGCCGACACCGCCGCCGGCGAATTCTCCCACATCGTCCCCAAGCAAAACTTCTACATCGGCGGCGATCTCCAAACCTTAGCCACCATCGGACCCCTCGGCTGGGATGGAACCTTCGGGACGGCTGGCAACCTCGCCCCCTTTTATATCACCGGAACCGATGTGTACGTTCGCGGTCGCCTTGGCAACGTCCAAGCCAATGACGGCGATGCCGCAACCATCACCGCCGCCAATATCGATCCAAGCGTAGCCGGTTTTACGCGGCCCACAGTCATTCAAGAAGAACTCGAAGGCTTCGGCGCCCCCCCCAGTTCAGGCGTCGCCAACGACTTTACGAATGGGTTCCCCAATACACCCACTTCAGACATAACCGGCGGCCTGCCCTACCTCCCCGGCGCTTCGCCAATCGTTCCCTTCAGCAACAATACCTTCAACAGCTTCCAGTTCCTTGGCACATTTAATTCCAGTAACGGCAACGACATCATTGATGTCGTCGGCAGCATCGATACCAATCCACCTGCAGCCGATTTTGACCCCAACGACTATTACGGGGTTGCTCTCCTGGCAGGCCAAACCGTCAACGTCGAGCTTCAAACATTCGAAACCCACGATGCCCACGTCGGCGTTTTTGATCCCGATGGACGCCTTATCGCCACCGATTACGATAACCTTGCCACTCCGGTTGGAGGCTCCGGATCCCGTAGTGAATATACTTACAACGTTCCCTTTCAATTTACTGCGGACCGCCCCGGCATCTATCGTTTTGCCATTGGCATGAATGGCGATATCAATTTCAATAATTTCGTCGGTGCCTCGCTTAAAACCATCGGGCCGGATTACTACGAATTAACCATCACCAATTCGGGTGTGACCGCCATCGGCGGTATACATATCGGTGCCTCCGCTGGTTCCACCGCCGCTACCGGATCAGAGGAAATGCTCGATATCAACGACGTTCCTCCTGTCGTGCAATCTCTCAATGGTGATGTTGGCGGAATCTACGTCGCTGGTTTGATGTATGTAATCTCCGGCCGTGACTTGTTTGAAAATCAATCCCCCACCGCGCCAGGCGGCGTTACAGAGCAGTTTCAATATGGATCATTCAACATCATCAATGGCAACCTGCGAGCCTTGGATACGGCCAGCTTAGGTCTGATTGGCACGGGTCGCACCGGTCCCGATTTGAGCGTGCCCAACGGCAGTGTCGGTTTGGTTCAAACTCGCTCTGCCGCCGACATCCTCGAAATCAATCCCTCGATTCCATTGAATTTTGATAATAACCTCAATGGTCAATCCAACGGCCCAAGCTCCGCTTTGCCTTTGACTCTCCTTCAAGTTGCCATCGGCGGCAGCTACCAAGTCATCAATTCCGCCGGCGACTTCATGGGCGGCGTCGTCGCACGCGGCGGAATGGGTACTCTCCGTGCAGCCGATATCACTGGCCCCTCCGGCGACCAGCCATACATTTACCTTGACGCCGACAACAGCGGGTTTGACGGCAAAAGCGATTTGATCGACATCTCCGGCGATGTCGTCATCGGCCCGGCGTTGTATCACGGGCCAGGCGGGAACTTTCGCTATTTCCGTGTCGGCGGCTTTGTCGACATCGACTCCGAGTTCGGCGTCAGCAACGCCGGTTATGTCGCGCATAATTATGGCGAATCCGTCTACTTCACCGACGATTCCGGCTCCAGCATCTATATCTCCCCCGTCGGGCCCCGTATTGCCAACCCGCTCTTTAATGTCAACGACCCCACCAGCGGCCCGCAATTCTTCCTTCCCCAGCTTTCCACACTGGCTTATCCCGTCCGCACCGGCGGCGAAATCGTCATGGACGTCCAATCCACCGGCTCGGTCGCCATATACACTCAGGCAGGTTCCATTGGCGGCACCGCTGAAATCAGCCGCATCGAAGTCCACGGCAACGGCACCGCACCCCTCGTCACCACACGCCGCAGTGGCACCGGCTTTACCACAACCCTGACTGAACCGTTTAACTCTCAGGTTCTTGGCACCGCCCTTACTGTGTCCATCACCGGCTCAGCCATCACTGATGTCGCCTACATCGCTGGCCTCACCCCCGAGCCAGGCAACAGCTTCTTCACCTCTCCCAATTCCACCCTCGTCCTTGGGAATCTCATCCCTGTCCTCACCAGCACCGTCACCACCTTCTCCAACATCACCAGCATCACCAACAACACCGGCGGCGAAATCCTCAGCGTCAATGCCGCCAACCTCGGCACCATTTCCAGCACCGGCCCCATCGGCATCACCCGCACCACCACCATTGCCGGTAATTCCCTCAATTTCATCGACCCCATATCGATCGGCACCGGCTACGCCGCCCGCGGCACCGACGGCGCCGGCAATGCCCCCGTCAATCCCACCGGCACCGTCATCGGCAGCGCCTTCCCCTTTGACGATCAGACCTTCGGCATTGCCATCGGCGGTAATATCGTCTCCGTCGTTTCCACCCGTGGCCTGGGTAATATCATCGCCACCGGCATCATCGGCTCTATCGTCGCAAACTCCGACGGCAAAGACGTCGCCGGCGTCACCGAAGGCATCAACGCCCCCATCTTCGCCGACGCGCCTACCAGCGCTGCCCTCGCAAATACGAGTTTTGGCTACCCCAACGGCAGCATTCTTTCGGTCAGTATCGGTGAAGGCATGGGCTCCGCTGGTTCCGGCGACTTCGCACGCACAGGCATCTTTGCCGGCAATGTGATCGGATCAATCACCGGCAAAAATGCCGACATCCGCGGTGATATCGTCTTCGGACAGACCCTCGGCTCCATCAATCTCACCAATGGCTCCCTCATCGACGCCAACATCATCAATGTCTTCGACAACGCCATGGGCTCAGTTCGTGAAACCTCCGGCCCCGGCACACTCATCTTCATCACCAACAGCGGCATTGTCCGCAACATCGGCGCCATCAATATCTCCGGCAACGGTGGCATGATCGGCACCCTGATTGCGGCAACCAGCATCGGGCCAATCAACGTCGGCGGCTTCGGAATCATCTCCAGCGAAATCCTCACCGGCTTTGCCACCAGCGGCATCACCACCATTAACGCCGGCGGTTACGGCATCCGCGATTCCATCATCAGCTCCGGCAACAACATCTCCTCCATCAATGTCACCGGCAACGGCTCCAACCTCTCCACCAACAAAGTCTCCGCCTCCGTCCGCGAATCCGAAACCGTCCGCGCTGATCCAGTCCTGCTCTATGGATTTGATCCTTACTCCGGTCGCGCTCTGACCGCCCTGAACGACATCCACGCCGCCCTCGGCACCAGCCAGGCTTCCCCCATCATCAAAGGCGTCACCGACACCGGTGTCATCGAAGACACCAAAATCACCTCCCAACGCGCTATCGGCACAGTCACCGCACAAACCATTCGCAGCGAACTCGGCACCGACGGCCTGCCCCTCTCCCAGATCATCGCCGGCAATTCCATCGATACCATCAAAACCCGCGGCCTGATCAACGGGTTGAAAGTCGTCACCGGCCGAATCAATAACTTCCTCCCCGCCTCCGACGTCCTCGCCCTCCACATGTCCATCTCAGGCCCCCTCAACAACATCAAAATCAACGGTACCCTCGGTGCCGGCTCCGTCATCGAAGCCACTGGCCCCAATGGCACCCTCGGCAATGTCTCCATCAAGAAAAACCTCAAAGGCACCCTCCACGCCACCCAATCCGCAGGCACCATCACCATCGGCGGAAACCTCAGCGGCGCCATCCTGATCGATGCCCTCAAACGCGGCGGACTTGCCCTGCAAAGACTCCAGATCGGCGGAACCATCACCACCGGCTTACTTATCGTCGGTGCCGCCAGAAACATCGCCAGCGTCGGTCAAATCATCATCGGCAAAGGCCTCGGTTCCTCCGCCGCCGACTCCCTCCAGATCAGCGGCTCCGTCGATCGTCTCCAGGTCGGCGGCATCATCAACGCCTCCATCACCGTCAAACGCGGCATCAACACCCTCCAGGCCGGCCGCATCAATAGCCCCATCCATACCGCCAATATCCAAAATCTCATCATCACCCACGGCGGCCTCCACGGAGCCCTGAACATCGGCAACCAACTCGTTAACGCCAGCATCCACGGCTCCATCACCGCCAACATCTCCGCCAACAACGGCATCGGCACCATTACCGTCTACAACGGCAGCGTTGCCGCCGGCACTACTATCCAAAGCGGCTTCGGTCCCATCGGCACCCTTAATATCCACGGCGACCTTGACGGCTCCGTCATCGCCAACGGCAAGATCGGCACCATCCTCGTCGGCGGCAATGTCGGCGACGGCACCACACCCCTCGATATCAACGGCACCCGCCTCGATCTCCTCCAGGTCGGCGGCTCCATCCGCAACGGCGTCACCGTCGATATCACAGGCCCCATCGACAACCTCACCGTCGCCGGCGATATCGACGACGGCGCCATCATCGAAGCCACCGCCCTCCACCACCACAAATTCGGCGGCCAGGTCTTCGGCAGCCTCCTCATTGGCTAAAAACCCGATCCTCCGAGTAACCTACCAGCCCCGCGACAATCCTCGTCGCGGGGCTGTCTCTTTTTTCCCGGGAGGTTACGCACAATGCTGAACTACATCTGGGCCGGCCTGATCATCTGCTCGCTGGTCTTCGCCATGACCGGCGACATCAACGATCTCCGCCACGACACCTATCGCAATGATCAGTCGCTCCCCATCACGCTCAAATACCGCGCTCCCTACGACCCCGCCGCGAAGGAAATCCCCGTTGACGTCGTCATCGCCCCCGACGTCTACACCAATTTCTATGGAGTCTCCGCCCGCCCCGCCCTGTCCTACTCCGGCACCCTCATTCAAGGCGGCAAATCCCCTCAACTCCGCTTCGCCGCCGACGTCCCCCTCCCCGAACCCCTCTCCACCATCCGCGAAGCCGCGCAATCCGACTCCTCCGAAATCGGCCAGCTTCAAGGCGTCGTCCACAACCTCTCCACCAATCCCTCCGTCACCCTCGACCCCGTCCGCTTCTACAAACTCGGCAAAATCACCAAAGCCGCCATCTCCATGGCCGGCAAAGCCGTCAACCTAGCCATCGGCTTGATCGGCGGATTAGCCCTCTGGCTCGGCGTCCTTCGCATCGCCGAAAAATCAGGCCTCATCGACGCCTTCGTCCGCCTCGTCCGTCCCGTCCTCCACCCCCTCTTCCCCGAAATCCCCAAAGACCACCCCGCCCTCGGCATGATTGCCCTCAATCTCTCCGCCGGCATGCTCGGCCTCGGCAACGCCGCCACCCCCATGGGCCTCAAAGCCATGGAAGAACTCCAAAAACTCAACCCCACCTCCGACACCGCCACCAACCCCATGGTCATGCTCCTGGCCCTCAACACCACCTGCGTCCAGCTCATCCCCTCCGCCACCCTCGTCGCCATCATCGGCCTGCAAGCCGGAGAAGTCTGGCTCCCCACCGTCCTCTCCACCGCGGGCGCGATGGTCGTCGCCATCATCGCCACCAAACTGCTGGGCCGCCTCCACCGCTACCGTTCCACCGACCCCAATCGTCAACCCGCCATCTAATGGAGTTAGTCATGGAACATCTGCACCTCATCCTGCAACTCATCTCCGTCTTCATCATCCCGCTGATTCTCGTAGGCTTCCCCATCTACGGCCTCTTCCGCCGCGTCCCCGTCTACGAAGAATTCGTCACCGGCGCCAAAGAAGGCTTCAGCGTCGCCGTCCGCATCATCCCCTACCTCGTCGCCATCCTCTTCGCCATCGCCATGTTCCGCGCCTCCGGCGCGATGGACTACCTCACTAGCGCCCTCCGCCCGATCCTCACCGCCGTCGGCATCCCTCCCGAAATCGTCCCCATGGCCATCGTCCGCCCTCTCACCGGTTCCGGCTCCCTTGGCATCCTCGCCGACTTCTCCAAACAATTCGGCGTCAACTCCCTCCTCACCAAAATGGCCGCCACCATCTACGGCTCCACCGAAACCACCTTCTACGTCCTCGCCGTCTACTTCGGTGCCGTCAACATCAAAAAAACCCGCCACGCCCTCCCCGTCGGCCTCATCGCCGACTTCGCCTCCATCCTCATGTCCATCTACCTCGTCAAACTCCTCTTCGCCTAACCACAATGCTCAAATTCCAAGGAGAGTCGGGCCGTCCTCGGCCCGCATTTTCCCTACGCAAACAAATCCCCCCGCGCCATCAGCCCAAACACTCCCCCCGTATGCACATAAACTGGCACCGCCCCCTCCCGAATCATCCCACTGCGCATCGCATGCAAAAACCCCGCAAACCCCTTCCCCGTGTAAGTCGGGTCCAGCGCAATTCCCTCCCGCCGCCCCATTAACTTCATCGCCTCCATCCCCTCCTCCGTCTCCATCGCATACCCCCGCCCAATAAACCCATCCAAGAACTCCATCGGCATCTCCCCCACCCCCAGCCCAAACTCCTCCACCGTCCGCCCCACAAGTCCTCCCACCTCCTCCCGAAAATACTCCACCGAATCCGACACCGGCACCCCCACCACCCTCCACTTCTCTAGCCCAAACAACCCCTTCCCCAACATCAACCCCGCATGCGTCCCCGACGAAGAAACCGCGCTATACAAATCCACCTTCGTCTCCGCCCCCAACTGCTGCACCAGCTCATGCACACACCGAATATATCCCCACGTCCCCAGCGGCACCGACGCCCCCACCGGGAAAAAATAAGGCCTCCTCCCCGCCCGCCTCTCCTCCTCCATCGCCCCCTCAATCAGCTCCTTCCGCCTCCCGTTATATTCCTCCGGCAAATGATACGAAATCACCGCCCCAAACAATGAATCAAGAAGCAAATTCCCCTCCACCACCGGCTTCTCCACCGCCGCCCGCAAGATCAATCTCACCCTCAGCCCCAGCCGCGCCCCAATCGCCGCCGTCGCCCGGCAATGATTCGACTGAAATCCCCCGTGCGTCACCAGCGTATCGCACCCCTTCTCCAGCACATCCGCCACCACATATTCCAACTTCCGCACCTTATTCCCCGACAACTCTACCCCCGTCAAATCATCCCGCTTTAACAGCACTCGCTCCACCCCCAAATCCCCCGCCAGATTTTTCAATTCCACCACCGGCGTCGGTAAATTCCCCAGCAAAATCCTCTTCGGCTCATGAATGTGCATCAGGGGATTATATTCACCCGCCCGCCGGGTAATATCCCACCCATGACCAAATCACTCCGCGTCGGCATCATCGCCCCCTGCTCCACCGTCCCCGCCCTCGAATTCTCCGTCGGCGAGCAACACCTCCGCTCCCACGGCTTCGACGTCCGCACCCACCCCCAGGTCCTCGAACACCACTTCACCTTCGCCGGCACCGACGCCAGCCGCGCCGCCGCCTTCTTCGACTACGCCTCCGACCCCTCCCTCGACATCCTCTGGTCCGCCCGCGGCGGCTACGGCGCTTCTCGCCTCGTCCGCTACCTCGACCAGCTCACCGCCCAGCGCGGCAAACCCCCCCACAAACTCCTCATCGGCTACTCCGACATCACCGTCCTCCACGAATACACCCGCCAGGTCTGGGGCTGGTCCACCCTCCACTCCCCCATGCCCGCCGCCGCCGACTTCACCCGCCTGCGCGAATCCGAATGGCAGAACATCCTCTCCCTCGCCCGCGGCCAGTTCGTCGACTACCCCGCCACCGACGCACCCCTCCAGCCCCTCGCCAACCCCTCCACTAAACCCATCCGCGCCGAACTCATCGGCGGCAACCTCTCCCTCTGGGCCGCCCTCGTCGGCACCTCCCACGGCCCCACCCCCGCCAAAGGCCGCATCCTCTTCCTCGAAGACGTCGACGAAGCCTTCTACCGCCTCGACCGCATGATCACCCAGGTCCGCGAAGGCGGCCTCCTCGACGGCGCTGCCGCCATCGTCCTCGGCGACATGACCCACTGCAAAGACGACGTCAGCACCTGCCTCGCCCCCTGCACCGGCGACGCCCTCCAAACCGCCCTCGACGACCCCTCAAAAGCCCCCCGCATCCCCTTACGTAAAATCCACTCCTACGAAGAAGGCATCGACCACGTCTTCACCTCCCTCGCCCGCGAAATGAACATCCCCCTCTACCAAGGCCTCCGCGTCGGCCACGGCCCCAACTTCCACCCCCTCCCCCTCGGTGCCACCTACGAACTCTCCCCCGACCACCGCCTAAAACTCCTCAACTGGGACTGGACCAAATAATCCTGACAACCTCTTCGCCACCGAAGCATGAATTCACGTCGCATGGCCGTCTCGGCCATGCCTTGAATACTTACTCCCCCACCTGCTTCATCTCCGCCTGCGCTTGCAGTTTCGCGAACCAACAGCCCGCCGCTCCCAATCCCTTTTTCGACACCTGCAATCTCCCCTCCTATCATCCCCTCATGCAACTCCAAGGATTCCATCATCTCACCGCCATCTCCGCCGATGCCCCCGGCAATTTCAACTTCTACACCCGCACCCTCGGCATGCGCCTCGTCAAAAAAACCGTCAACCAGGACGACACCTCCGCCTACCACCTCTTCTACGCCGACGGCCTCGCCACCCCCGGCACAGACATCACCTTCTTCGACTGGCCCGCCTCCCCCGAACACCGCGGCACCCACAGCATCACCCGCACCGGCCTCCGCGTCCCCTCCCCAGACTCCCTCCAATACTGGGCCAATCGCTTCCAACAGCTCAATGTTACGCACTCCCCCATCACCACCCGCGACAACCGCCAGGTCCTCGATTTCGAAGACCCCGAACACCAGCGCCTCTCCCTCATCGCAGACCCCTCTTCCCTCCCCGGCAACCCCTGGCCCCAAAGCCCCGTCCCCCCCGAACACCAAATCCGCGGCCTGGGTCCCATCACCATCAGCGTCCCCAAAATCGACGCCACCCACACCGTCCTCACTGATCTCATGGAAATGCGCCAAACCCGCGAATACGCCTCCACCCCCAGCGACGGCTCCCCCGGCTCCACCCTCGTCCGCGTCTACGAAATGGCCACCGGCGGCCCCTCCGCCGAACTCCACGTCGCCATCGAACCCGACCTCCCCTCCGCCATCTCCGGCGCTGGAGGCGTCCACCACGTCGCCTTCCGCACCCCCAACGTCGAAGAATACCAAGCCTGGGCCGACCGCCTCAACCACGCCCGCGTCCCCTCCAGCGGCCCCGTCGACCGCTTCTACTTCCAATCCCTCTACTTCCGCGAACCCAACGGCATCCTCTTCGAAATCGCCACCGACGGCCCAGGCTTCGCTACCGACGAACCCCTCGACCAACTCGGCCAGCACCTCTCCCTCCCCCCATTCCTGGAACCCCACCGCGCCCAAATCGAAGCCAACCTCAAACCCCTCACAACCACAAAATAACTGCAATCGCTTCCCCCAAAATTCGTGGCACTGGTTTTCAACCCGTGCATTTTCTCTGAAACATGCAAACCCGCTTATTCACAACAGAAAAGACAGCGCTACGCAGACAAACTCAACAACAAGCTACGAATTAACCGTGCCACATGCACATTGCACAAATCAAAAATAAAACCACCCTCGCCTTCTCTGTGCTCTCCGTGGGCTCTGTGACCTCCGTGGTAAATCCGCATTATTCAGTCTAAATAAATAAACCATGACCCCACACCCAAACGACCCCCACGACCCCCACGCCCACCAGCCCCTCCTCACCGCCGGCCCACCTCCCGAGCGCGCCTCCCTCACCCTCATCCTCCTCCACGGCCGAGGCTCCTCCGCCGACGACATCCTCTCCCTCCACAACGCCCTCGCCCTCGACAACATCGCCGCCCTCGCCCCCCAGGCCGCCAACCACACCTGGTACCCCCACTCCTTCCTCTCCCCCATCCCCTCCAACCAGCCCTACCTCGATTCCGCCCTCGCCCGCATCGAATCCATAGTGAATGACCTCCTCACCCGCAATATCCCCGCAAGCCGCATCGCCCTCTTGGGATTCTCCCAAGGTGCCTGCCTCGCCAGTGAATTCGTCGCCCGCCACCCCCGCCGCTACGCCGCCCTCATCGCCCTCTCCGGCGGCCTCATCGGCCCCCCAGCCACCCCCCGCAACTACCCCGGCTCCCTAGACGGCACCCCCGTCCTCCTCGCCTCCGCCGACCCCGACCCCCACGTCCCTTTCGACCGCGTCCGCGAAACCGACCTCACTCTCACCCGCATGTCCGCCACCGTAGACCTCCGCCGCTACCCCAACCTCCCCCACACCATCAACCAGGACGAACTCCACGCCACTCGCCACCTCCTCTCCAACATCACCCACCCCACCAAATAAAACCCTCCCCACCCACCCCAAGCCCATGGAACTTGTTCCATGGGTCTTCTCCCGCCATTTTTCGCTCAGCCGATATCAACCAATCCGCCGGGATAGCCAAAGATTGCAATGGACCAGCTCCGCGTCAGGTGTTCTGGTAAACTCAAAATCAGTCAGCACGGTGCTGGCCATTGAACATAGGTCCGTTATCCATAAATGTTGAGCGGCATTCGAAAACTTCTTGGCAAATCCGAAACATCCCAATCGGCTCCCCCATGGCTCCGCGACCTTGGCGAGACTTCCATTTTCGTCATTTCCGCAACCGTCAGCGAAGGCATTGACGCCAGCACCATGACCCAGGAACAGTTGCTTGGCGAGATTCGTCAGGCATTAGAACGTGACCGTGAAAACCAGCAAAAGGGAAATGGGCTGTTCCACTATCTCGCTAACAATCAGCGGCGACTACCCTTTTTTACCAGTAATGATCACGCTACAAAGTTCTGTGGCGAATATTCCAAGCAGTTTAATCGCGTATTTCCCTTTATGGTCCTTCAGACCCAAGGCACCTTCCTCGGAAAGCTTCTTCCCTCCTCATTCGATGTCGTAGTAATGAACGACAAGAGTGATGACGAGCGCGTTCTCTCGGACGAAGATATATCATTCGCTCGACGAATGTGGGGAAACCAAACAATTTCTCCGCGTCCTGGCGGGCAGCCAATTTAACTATTTATCGTCGCTCAAAGCGCCCCCCACCCGCTTGCGGTTTTGCGGATCAACCTCTCCTCTCTCTTCGTGTCTTCCTTCGCGCCATCGTGTCATCGTGGTTGCATTTCTCCCCATCCGATCTGAACGATAAATAAGTACCCCGATAATTTTTGAATTCCCATACCAATCAAAACCCTAATTTTATGATTGACACGCCTCCCCTCTTCTGATACTCTCCACCCACGGCTACAACCGTGACCTACCCCAAGGTCAATCTTTGAAAACCAAATAGCGCCGCCTGACCCTTGGTGTCCTTTTCTTCTCCTCCCCTTTGGTGCACCCTCTCCGCAACCCGCCCACTTCGCCGAAAATATCACACACCGTCACTCCACGTCACAGTTTTTCTCGCCTTTGATTCGCAGGGTCAAATCAGGATCGATTTGGGGTCCTTTCAGGGTCGATTCGGGGTCGTTTTAGGGTCGTTTTAGGATCGAAAAGGGGTCGGTTTTTCCAGAGTCATATTTCATATCGTATTGCAAAATAATCACTTATGATCTGATGCCCACCCGCGAATACTTTTCCCTTGCCCTCCCACCCCCTCCCACCGCAGAATCATTCCCGAAAGGATTCACATGAACCCATCCCACCTCTCCCGTCGCGGCTTCCTCCAAACCTCCGCCGCCCTCGCCACCGCCACCGCCCTCACCTCTTCCACCCTCGCCACCCCCCCCAAGCGCACCGCCGCCGACCAGGTCCCCCTCAACAAGACCGGCCTGACCATCTCCCGCGTCGGTATCGGCACCGGGTCCAACAACGGCCACGTCCAGGCCGACATCGGCAAACCCGCCTTCATCAAACTCATTCGCTACGCCCACGACCAGGGACTCACCTACATCGACAACGCCAAAAATTACGTCACCTTCGACTGGATCGCCGACGCCATCGCCGGCCTCCCCCGCGAAAAAGTCTTCCTCCAATCCAAAGTCTGGGGCATCCCCACCGACACCCTCGCCACCATCGACTCCTTCCGCTCGGTCTACAAAACCGACTACATCGACTCCCTCCTCGTCCACTGCATGACCAAACCCGGCTGGACCGACGACCACAAACGCATGATGGACGGCTTCAAACAGGCCCAGGACAAAAAATGGATCCGCGCCAAAGGCGTCTCCTGCCACACCCTCCCCGCCCTCAAAGAATCCAACCAAACCGACTGGACCGACGTCCACCTCGTCCGCGTCAACCCGATGGGCGTCTTCATGGACGCCGACGCCCCGACCGAACAATGGGGCAAAAACGCCGTCCCCATCGATCCCATCCTCGCCGAAATCAAATCCATGCACGACAAAGGCCGCGGCGTCATCGGTATGAAAATCTGCGGCAACGGCACCTTCACCAACCCCGCCGACCGCGAAAAATCCATCCGCTTCGCCATGAACAACCCCAACATCGACGCCATCGTCATCGGCATGAAATCCATCGCCGAAGTCGACGAAAATATCGCCGTCATCAATCGCGCCCTCGCAGCCGCCTAACCAGGATACCATGCCCGATACACTTCATCCCAAACGCACCATCGCCCAGCTCAAAGAACTCCGCTCCCTCACCGGCAACGCCGACGGCGCGCAGCGCGTCGCCTTCACCCCCGTCTGGGCCGCCGCCCGCCAGTTCCTCCGCGACCAACTCGCCTCCATTCCCAACCTCACCGTCAAACAAGACCCCGCCGGCAACCTCCACGCCATCCTCCGCGGCCAGTCCGACCGCCAGCTCCTCATCGGCGGCCATATCGATTCCGTACCCAACGGCGGCTGGCTCGATGGCTGTCTCAATACCCTCGCCGGCGTCGAAGTCCTCCGCCGCATCTCTTCCCAATACAACGGCAAACCCCCCGTCACCATCCGCCTCATCGACTGGGCCGACGAAGAAGGCGCCCGCTTCGGCCGCTCTCTCTTCGGCTCCTCCGCCGCCTCCGGCGCCCTCAACCCCGATTCCGTCCGCGACCTCACCGATCGCGACGGCATCAAACTCCCCGACGCCCTCCGCTCCCAGGGCATCGAACTCCACCGCGTCCTCGAAGCCAAACACGAACTTCAAAACGCCGCCGCCTACCTCGAACTCCACATCGAACAAGGCCCCGTCCTCGAATCCCTCAACCTCCCCCTCGGCGCTGTCCTAGGCACCTTCGGCGTCGAACGCCACATCATCACCTTCACCGGCCAAGCCGCCCACTCCGGCTCAACACCCATGGCCCACCGCCGCGACGCCCTCGCCGGCGTCTCGCGCCTCCACCTCGCTGTCCGCGATATCGCCGTCAAGCACGGCGGCGTCTGCACCGTCGGCTCAGTCAAAACCGAACCCGGCATCGTCACCGCCGTCGTCGGCCAAGCCGTCATGACCCTCGACCAGCGCCACCTCAACGCGACCACTCTCGCCGCCATGTACGCCGACGCCCGATCCGCCAGCCAACAGATTGCCGCCGAAGAAAAGATCACCGTCGAATGGAAAACCCTCTGGCAGATCCAACCCTTCCCTTTCCATCCCAACCTCATCGACCTGGCCGACGAGTCCATCAAAGAAGTCGCCGGCGTCTCCCACCGCCTTCCCTCAGGCCCGCTCCACGACGCCGCCGAAGTCTGCCGCACCGGCATCCCCACCGTCATGCTCTTCGTCCAATCCCTCCGCGGCATCTCCCACAACAAAATCGAAGACACCCGCGAAGACCACCTGGAACTCTCCGTCCAAGCCCTCGACCGGCTGGCGGATAAAACCATCGCCTGGATTCAGCGTTCTTAACGCCACCGCCGACAAAAAATTGGACAAGAAACAATTACGAAGATCGCAAATGTGCCGGGTTCGGGAATGACGGCAAGATAAACCGCCGAAGAATGGTCGGTAAAATCGACGGTGAATGCTAGATCGGATCCATCCAGCGCATTGGAAGTAAGGGAAAGGTCCGAGACAATTTTTCCATCAAGGGTATCGCCGACAGTAAGGACTTTGGAGAGGATACCATCTTCATCGAGGTAGATGCCGGATTGGGGACCAGACCCGGCAGTGAAGGCAAAATTATTGCCGTTCAGCGAGAAACCAAGGAGTGAGTTTGCACTAAAAGTATCGCCACTTCCGTCGGGAATAAGGGTCGAAGCATCAACGATTGGGAAGAGAATATTGTTGAAGTCGGCATAAAGGCCGCGCTGATTGTTCGTTCCGGTGCCGATGAAGGCAATGTTCGATCCGCTGGCGCTGAGGCCCGTAATATTAGTGAAAGACCCGGTGCCTCCTGGTATGGAAGTATTAGGAGCAACCAGAGTGACAAGAGCATTTCCAGCGCCGTCAGGATTGGAGTAAATCGCGGGAGAAACCGAAGGCCCGTAGGCGGAAAAGATCACATCTGTTCCCGAAATGACGGGCG
This sequence comes from Tepidisphaeraceae bacterium, assembly GCA_035656825.1. Lineage (GTDB taxonomy): Bacteria > Planctomycetota > Phycisphaerae > Tepidisphaerales > Tepidisphaeraceae > DASRRR01. The sequence goes on from DASRRR010000138.1 coordinate 21,269, forward strand.
TGCCGAACGACGATAAATTGCCCGTACCGCTGGGAGCGGGAGTTTGATTGTTAGCGATGAGATTGAGAGGGCCTTGGTTGAGGCGGGAATAAATGCCGACTTGGGATGTGAAACGCTGAGTAGCGGAAGCGGAGAATGCCACATTGACACCGCTGATTGAAGGGGGATTAAAAGTGTTAAATGTTCCGGCGAAACCAGGAACAGGAGAAGATATATTGACTATATTGGTTAACGCTCCTGACAAGCGAGCATAGATGCCGCCGCCGCTGCCAAATGCGAGATTCCCATTGCTGGCGGAAAAAAGATCGTTGAAAGATGAGAAGGCACTTGAAGTGCCCGGGATGTCAGTTTTGTTGTCGGCGATGACTGAAAGCGAGCCGGCATCCCATTCATAGATGCCAACGCTGCCGGCAAAAATAACGATGCCGTCGGAGGCAATAGGGTTGGCAAAGCCATCGGAAAAAACTTCGCCGGGAACGCCTCCGGGTACAGGGGTTTGGGTATCGGCGATTTTAATGAAGGTCGCCGCAGATGCATAAGACGGCAGGCCGCCTGCAATTAAAAGCAGAATGAAATAAATACGCGATGCGCTGTGCATAACTCCACCCAATGGTAAAACCATAGCAACGAAGGAGAGTAGTGCAAGGGATTTTTTAATAGAATAGCAGCGATTATGGCTGCGGCGGCTCAGGGAGCTTTTTCAGGCTGGTTTTGGTGATTTCCGCGACGTTGGTGAGTTTGCCGAAGATGGATGTTTCCGGCGCAGCGTCGTCGACGCCAACCGGGCGGAGGTCGGTGCCTTTTATCTTCCGCCGGGCATCGCCGAGATCATGCCGGGCTTTGTCGGCCAGCGCACCCAGGCGTTTGACGATATCCGGGTGATCCTTGGCGACCGACTTTTGTTCACCCGGGTCTTCGATCAGGTTGTAGAGGCACATCGGGATCGGCGTATCGCCGTTAATCATCGATGGCGGGAAGTAGCCATAATCTTCTTCCAAATTAGTCTGGAACTTCAGCTTCCAAGGCCCGGAGCGAACCGCGTTCAGGCGATAGGCATCGTAATAATAAATCGCCTCATGCGGGCTCTTGGCGCCAGGCTCGTTGAAAAGCAGCGGCCGAATGTCTTTGCCATCAATGACGCGATCCGTCGGGATCTCCGCGCCGGCGAGATTGGCGAACGTGGGATAGAGGTCAATGGAAGACGCGATTTCGTGACAGACCGTGCCGGCGGGGATATGGCCGGGCCAGTACATGACACACGGGACGTGCATGGCACCTTCGTAAGTCGTGCGCTTCCCGGCCCGGAACGGAGTCGCCGATCCGCCGTTCTCGCCCTTGTTGAGCCAGGGGCCGTTGTCCGAAAGGAAGACGACCAAGGTATCTTTATCGATGCCGAGCTCTTTGAGTTTGTCGAGGATTTGGCCTGTGGACCAGTCGACTTCTTCGACGACGTCTCCGTAGATCCCGCGCGGGGATTTGCCGCGGAACCCATCGCTCGGGCATGGCGGATCGTGCGGGGCGTTGTACGCCAGATAGAGGAAGAAGGGCTTATCCTTGTTGCTTTCAATGAACTTCAAAGACCAGTCGGTGTAGCGCTGAACTAGGGTGTCGATATGCACGGGGGCTTCGATGACTTTGTCATCTTCGGCCATCGCGGAAGGGCGCTGGTCCTGCGTGATTGGCGTGCCGGTCCAGTGGTCGAATCCTTCATGATCCGGGAGGAATTTGATGCGGTCGCCAAGATGCCACTTGCCGAACATCTGCGTGACGTACCCTTTAGTTTTAAGGAGTTTGGGCATCGTGATTTCGGACGGGTTCAGGCCGTACTTGGAACGGGCCCAGAGGACATCCTTGGGATCGGGGCGGTTGAGTTCCGGCTCAGCGGGGATTTCTGACATCCCGATGCGCTGCGGATAACAGCCGGTCATGATCGCCGCGCGGGACGGCGTGCAGACCGGGGCGGCGACGTAGAAGTCGGTGAACTTCACACCATCAGCCGCCATCTGATCGATGCGCGGAGTTTTAATCGTCGGAGCGCCGTAACAGGAGAGATCGTGATAGCCTTGATCGTCAGTCAGAAGAAAGATGATGTTCGGCGGGCGCGTCTCGGCAGCGACGGCGGGCAAAGTGAAAGACATGAAGCACAAAAACGATGTGAGCAACGGTTTCATGGGAGTCCTTTCAATGGCGAATGAAACGGTAAAAGCGAATGAGAATCAAGAGCAGGAGCGCCCGCTTGCCAGTGGGTTGTCGGAGTCGGTACAAAGTTAGGATCAGGAGCTTATGGTGAATGCCGATCCGGATCAGCCGCTGGTGAGGATGCGTGGGATCAGCAAGCGCTTCGGGCCGGTGATGGTGCTGGAGGGGGTCGATTTTGATGTGCGATCGGGGGAGGTGCATATCCTGGCGGGAGAGAATGGGGCGGGGAAATCCACGCTGATCAAAATCCTCGGCGGAGTGCACGAAGCATCGGAAGGCGTGATCGAAATGGGCGGGCTGGCGGTGAAGCCCGGGTCGCCGCTCGGGGCAAATCGGCTGGGGATCAGTGTAATTTACCAGGAGTTGTCGCTGGTGCCGGGGATGACGGTGGCGGACAACATCTTTTTGGGCAGGCCGATGACGGGAGCAGGGGGGCTCGTGCGCGACAGAGAGCAGCGCGAGCGGGCGCGCAGACTTCTTGAGAAATTGGGGATCGCAATTGATGTCGAAGAAGTGGTGGAGCGGCTGCCGATCGCGCAGCAGCAGATGGTGGAGATCGCCAAGGCGCTGGCACGCGAGGCGCGAGTAATCGTGATGGATGAGCCGACGAGTTCGTTGGCGGCGCCGGATGTGCGGAAGCTGTTTGAACTCATCGCCGGGCTAAAGAAGAGCGGGTGTGGAATTGTTTATATCTCGCACAAGATGGAGGAAATTGAGCAGATTGCCGATCGGATCACGGTGCTGCGGGATGGGAAGTTGGTGGGGAGCGCGGTGGCGGCGGAGATGCCGGTCGAGAAGTTGATTCGGCTGATGGTCGGGCGAGAACTGGGAGAACAGTTCCCCAGGCATGTGCCGGAAGGGACGGCGGAGGCGAGATTACGCGTCGAGGGATTCAGCACAGGGCGGGCGGTGAAGAATGTGTCATTCGCGGTCAAGCGCGGCGAGATATTAGGCATCGGAGGATTGCAAGGGTCGGGGGCATCGGAGTTGTTGCTGGGATTATTTGGTGCGTACGGAGGGAAGCGCGTCAGCGGGAAAGTGCGGGTGGATGGGGAGGAGTTTGCAGTGCGCGGGCCAAGGCAGTCGCGCGAAGCGGGAGTGGCGCTACTAACGAATGATCGCAAGGGGACGGGCCTGGTATTGCCGATGTCGGTGACGGGGAATGCGACGCTGGCGGCGCTGGAGCGGTTGTCGCCGGGAGGGTGGAGGAGGCCGCGGGCAGAGCGGGAGACGACGCGGGAGTACGCGACGGCGCTCCGGGTGAAAGCCGCGGATTATGACGTGGAAGTGGGGTCGCTATCGGGCGGGAATCAGCAGAAGGTGGCGATTGCCAAGTGGCTGGCGACGGGGCCGCGGGTGCTGCTGCTGGATGAGCCGACGCGGGGGATTGATATCGGGGCGAAGCGGGATATTTATCAGTTGATGAATGAGTGGACGCGCTCGGGGATTGCGATTGTGCTGATTACCAGTGAGATGCCGGAACTGCTGGCGATGAGTGATCGGATCATGGTGATGCACCGGGGGGAAGTGACGGGGGAGTTTTCGCGGGGAGAAGCGACGGCGGATAAAATTCTCAAGGCGGCCATGGGAGATAATCGGTGACAAAACTCGAAGCTCGAAATCCGAAATCCGAAAAAAATCCGAAGCTCGAAACTCGAAATAGGCGCGTGGGGGTGTTTATGCGGTCGGCGGGGATGCGCGCGGTGTTGGCGCTGGCGCTCGTGGTGGCGATCGGGTGCCTGTTTAATGCGGATGGGGCGTTTTTTCGCGTTGGGACACATCGGGATGCGCTGCGGCAGGCGTCGGTGTATGGGATGTTGGCGTGCGGGATGACGCTGGTGATTATTTCGGGCGGGATTGATCTGGCCGTGGGGTCGGTGGTGGCGCTGGTGGCGGTGCTGTTTTCATTGACCGTGATTCATTGGGGATGGTCTCCTTGGGTAGCTGTGCCCGTCTGCCTGGCAGCAGGGGGGGCGTGCGGGGGGGTGAGCGGGGTGCTGGTGGCGCGGTTTGGGTTGCAGCCGTTCATTGCGACGCTGGCGATGATGGTGTTTGCGCGCGGGATGGCCAAGTGGGCCAGCGGGGGGGAGAAGATCGCGACCGCGGTGAAGAATGCCGATGGATCGTATCGGTATGTAGATGTGCCTCACATATTTCGGCTGATTGATTCGCGGGTGCTCGGCGGGAACGTCTCGGTGGTGACGCTGATTTGCCTCGGGTGCATCGCCATCGGCTGGGTGCTCCTGGCGCGCCATCGGTGGGGCAGAGAGTTGTATGCGATCGGCGGCAATGAGGAAGCGGCTCGCTTAAGCGGAGTACCCGTGCGGACGGCAAAAGGGATGGCGTATGTCGCATCAGGTTTACTAGCAGGAGTCGCGGGGTTGTGTCAGGCGGCCCAGGAGCAGCAGGGAGACCCCGAAGCGGGGATGGGGTATGAACTGACGGCGATCGCGATTGTGGTCATCGGCGGGACATCGCTGATGGGCGGCAGAGGCGGGATGGGTCTGACACTGCTCGGGATGCTGACGATTGGATATTTGGACAAGATCTTGTCTGTGAACGCGGTGCCGGAGGCGGGAAGGCTGATGCTGACAGGGGGGATCATTGTGGTGGCGGTATTGGCGCAAACGCGCAAGCGATGAGAGTGAAAATTCGATGAGTGTGTACGCGGCAAACCGTTACAACTTGCTATCCTGTCAAGATGTTGGCGATGTGATCGTTGTATACAACGGGATTGGTCTTTCAGGGTATCCAGAGGCACAACCGGCTATGCACCTGGAGAATATGCGATGGATGCCCGAACCGTTTTTTCGACAGCAGCAATCTTGAGTTTGGCGACGGCGGCGGTTTCATTTGCCGGCACGCCGATTGACATCGACCTTTCTGCGGCCGGGACGCCGTTCAGTGAAGGCGTGCGCGGGCAGGCGACTCCCGCGATCAATCAATTTCGTCCCGGGGCGGAATTGGGCAATGACATGGCGTTTGATCTGGCGGAAGGGTCGAGCATTCGCGGCGTCGCCGGTGGGAGCGAAGCAGAAGATTATGATTGGGAGACGCGCAACGGAGACGCCCGCGACACCACGCTCGACTATTTGCGCGATGCCCGCGATTACAATGCGAACCTGATTATCACGACCAACATGATTGGTCTGACCGCCCCGGCTCCTACGGCGAGTAATCCCGGAGGCCGCGTTTATACCGACGAGTCGGTCGCAACCGTTTCGCAGCTTGCCGCCGACTGGGTTCGCTATACGAATATCATTGCCCAGACGTATCACCAGGGAGATACGATCACCGATCCAGACGATCTTCGAGTAATGAATTCGCTGCTCTGGACGGGGACGGTGCCTGGGGATGTTCATGATCTGCTGCCGGCGCCCGGCGAAGCGCCGCTCCCAAAGGTGGAATACTGGGAGATCGGCAATGAGCCTCGAGTTCCGCTGACCAGCAGTTATGACATCAGCAATTCGCCGACGTTTCTGACGCCGAACCATACGAAGAATTCGACGCATTTGTACGATTACAGTACACGATACGCATCCATGACCGCGGCGATGCTGGCGGTGGATCCGACGATCAAGGTCGGGCCTTGCATTCAGAGCGCGACGGCGTCGACGGAAAAAGAGCTTTTGAACTCGATTCTCGACAAGCAATCCAACGGGCAGTACCTGCCGATCGATTTCATCAGCTATCACCCGTATCAGAAGCTCGACACGACGCAGCCGGTTGCGGATATCGAGTCGTATTTGCAAAACGTCTACACGGGGCAGAAGGCGTATGTGGATAATCTCCATTCGATGATCGCTGCTTCCGGGCGGGACCCGAATGCCGTCGAGCTGATTGCCAGCGAGACGAATGTCAGCAACTACACGGTCAACGGGACAGTGCAAGAGGGGCAGATGGCGCATGCCCTGGGGTCGGTGGAGACGGTATTTTCATTCGCACGCCTTGGCCTCTCAGCGGCCAATTACTGGTTGTGGCCTTCGGATCAATTTGATGGCACACAGTTTCCCGTCTACAAAGCGTATCTGGGACTTCGCGATCACATGGGGGACACGCTGCTTAATGTCTATTCGCAAGACAATACGCGGCTTTATACGACGCGCGATTCCAAGACGGGTGAAATCGCGATCTGGGGACTGAACTTTTCCAACGACACGCCGGCCCAGCTTTCACTGCTGCTGACCGGGCTGAATCTCGGGGCGGGATATTCGGCACACCTGATGACACTTGAGTCGACGACCGGGCCGACGACCCTCTTTTCGTCGAACCTGGCCAGCTACATGCCGGGTGGTCCATCGGACAATGTTGATTGGGTTACTCAAACACTCAGTAACTTCAATCTGGCTGATTATTCGCTCACTCTGCCAGCAGCGACGATTTCCGTGCTGGTTTTAGACCCGACAGCGATCAGTGTTCCCGAACCTGCTTCGCTCAGTCTTGCAGCGATTGTGGCCTGTGTTGCTTTCCGCAGGCGCCGCGCTTGAATTATGTCCAGAATGAGGTGTCCGCTAATTGCCCATATTCGGCCAGTGCGGCGGTGGCGGTTTCCGCGGAAATAATATGCTTTGTTCCCAGTGCGCGGATCTCATCCACAATGGATTGAGCGCCTGGCAGAAGACGCGAGCGCATCATTGGATTCTTCCCTTCGGCAAGAGCTGTGCGAAATTCCGCGTCGGGGATCAGCACGTCATACGCGGGCGCCCATCCTGCTTTGAGCCAATCGGCTTTTGGTAAGAGCGTTTGCGCCACCGAGGCCAAGAGTGTGTCGGCCAAATGCCGGCGAAATGTCTCCCGGCGTTCAGGCGGTTGAATCTCGATCAATCGGTGTAAGGCTCGCAGCGCCGTGCGGGCATGGGTCTGGGTCATCACCAGCCGGGAAAGGCCGGCCGCGGTCAGGCATGCAAAGGCATCATCTGCTGACCGAAGCTCTCCTACAAAAATTACATCCGCATCCTGACGCACGGAGGCGGCTATTCCCGTATGAAAATCGGGAACATCGGTGCCGACCTCGCGCTGTAAGATCAGCGGGCGATGGGCTGTGAGCGCATAAGCAATCGGCTCTTCGATGGTGCAAATCAATTTTGCCTGCGTGGTATTCAGATGTGAGATGATGGAATAGGCGGTCGTGGTCTTTCCTGATCCAACGTGTCCGGAGAAAAGAATCACACCCGATTTTTTTGCCGCCGCTTCCAGAACCGACGCCGGTAAGGAGATATCTTTAATCGACGGAATTTTTGAAGGGATGACGCGGATGGTCATTGCCAGTTTTCCACCGGCGCTGGTGACGGTCATTTGACCTGCCATCACGCCTGGCAGGCCGCAATTGGTTGAGGCATGTCCCATCATTGGGATCTTGGCGACTTTTTCTGCTCCAATTGCCGCTGTCGCGATCTGTTCAATGACTTCTCCCGACAATACGGGAGAATCTGTCCGCTCTATTTCCTCATTGATCCGCAGTGATAGCGGCTCGTCGGGTAATAGAAATATATCCCTTGCTCCGCGATCTGCAGCGACCTGTAACATTCGATCCATCTCCGGATGTTGCTTCAACGCCATAAGAATTCTCCTTAAATCGGCAACCTCGTCTTGCCCGATTCTGATAATGTTTCGCGCAATTTTTCCCGCGCATCAAACAACCGCCGTTTTACGGTCCCCACCGGAACATCCAATGCTCGCGAGATTTCCCTTTGCGCGAGTTCATCCAGGTAAAAAAGTTCAGCCGTCTCGCGCTGCAGGCGGGGCAAATTTTCAATCGCGTGCCGAACGCTTTGCAAATGCTCTTGCCGAACTGCTTCATCCAAAGGCGTTTCGACCGAAGCATATCCTTTGCCGTCAAATCTCTCGGTTTTCATTGTCCGTGTGATTCGGCTGCACTCGGTTCGAACAATTTGCCGCAACCATCCCGGAAATGCCTCCGCATCGCGCAAATCTCCCACCCGAACCAATACCACAACAAAGGCCGACTGAACCGCATCCTCCACAGCGTCGCGGCGACCGTTCAAGAGAGCATCGGCAAGCGAAGATGCATAGCCATAAAACCGTTGGGTCAACAGATCAAATGCGGACCGATCGCCGGCGCGGCATCTGGCGAGCAGTTCATTCAGTGAAGCGGACACGCATTCATTGTCGCCCATCCTCGTTAAGAGCCAATGCCGGGTCGCAAGGTTCGGTTGGCGCCTGTTTTATGTGGACTTACCCACGAACAGATTGCTAATGTATGGAGTCTGCTTGAATAAATAATTGAATGCCGGGAACGTTTTAGGCCGCAACCCCGTACCTGTCGATGAATGATGGAGTACAGAGCAACACCATAGGGAGTGCGCATATGCCAACAACGAGCAAATCAAATCCTCTCGTGGCGATGATCGACCGCAAGCTCGACACCACGCATTTTCGCGAGCAGCATTGGGAAGGCAGTTTCTGGGAATATCTCGATCTGGTCACTGAGAATCCCGCGATCGCGCGGAATGCTTTCCAGCGCGTCTATGACATGATTCTCTCCTACGGCTCTGAGCAGTTCACGCATTTCAAACAAGATTACATGCGCTATAAGTTCTTTGCCGACCCGGTCGATCATGGCGCCGATGCCATCTATGGCCTGGAACGACCGCTCATGCAGCTTGTCGATTTCTTCAAATCCGCATCACAGGGTTATGGCACGGAAAAGCGCATTCTGCTCCTTCACGGGCCCGTCGGGTCATCCAAATCAACCATCGCCAGACTGATGAAAAAGGGGCTTGAATCGTACAGCAGGATCGATGCAGGCAAACTCTATACGTTCTCCTGGCGCCTGCCATATAAAGCCGGATCAGGCGATGAATCCGAGCAATATATCCCATGCCCAATGCACGAGGAGCCTTTGCTTCTGATTCCGAGGGAAGCGCGACAGGATGTTCTGGATTCGATCAATGAGAAGCTCCCCGACGGCCGGAAGATTCGCCTCTATGGCGACATCTGCCCCTTCTGCCGGAAGACATACGCCGACCTGCTCGATCAATATGATGGTGATTGGAAGAAGGCAATCGAGCATGTCAAAGTCCGCCGATTAATTCTCAGCGAAAAAGACCGCCGCGGCATTGGCACGTTTCAACCCAAAGACGAAAAAAATCAGGACTCCACCGAGCTCACCGGGGACATCAATTACCGCAAAATCGCCGAGTTTGGCTCTGATTCCGATCCGCGGGCTTTTAATTTTGACGGAGAACTCAACATCGCCAACCGTGGCATTGTCGAATTCATCGAAGTCCTCAAGCTCGATGTCGCGTTTCTCTATGACCTGCTGGGCGCGTCGCAGGAACATTGCATCAAGCCCAAAAAATTCGCACAGACGTATATTGATGAAGTGATTCTGGGTCACACAAATGAGCCTGAATATAAAAAACTTCAAGGCAACGAGATGATGGAGGCCTTCCGCGACCGCACCATCAAGATCGATGTCCCCTACAACGTCCGCCTCGACGACGAAATCAAAATCTATCTCAAAGACTTCGGCCCGGATCGCGTTCGCGGGGTTCATATTGCCCCGCACACGATCGAAGTTGCTGCCATGTGGGCCGTTCTCACGCGCCTGGCCGACCCCAAAAAAGCCGGCATCTCCCGCCTGCAAAAACTCAAACTCTACAACGGCAAATCCATCCCCGGCTTCACCGAAGACTCCATCAAAGAACTCAAAGAAGAGGCCCCCCGTGAAGGCATGCACGGCATCTCCCCCCGCTACATCCAGGACAAAATCTCCAACGCTCTGGTCAGTCATCAAGCGGTTGTCGATCAGGCCATTAACCCCTTTATGGTCATGAACGAGCTGGAAGGAGGGTTAAGTCATCATTCGCTTATCACGGATGAAGAGCTGAAAAAAGAATACAAGGAAATTCTCGCCATCGTTCGCGAGGAATATGAGGACATTCTAAAGGGTGAAGTCCAACGCGCCATCAGCGCCGACGAAGACGCCATCAAACGCCTCGCCGCCAACTACATCGAAAACGTCCGCGCCTATACGCAGCACGAGCGCGTTCGCAACCGCTACACCGGCCGCGACGAGGAGCCCGATGACCGCCTCATGCGCTCCATCGAAGAAAAGATCGACATCCCCGAAAGCCGAAAGGACGACTTCCGCCAGGAAATCATGAACTACATCGGTGCCCTCGCCCTCGACGGCAAAAAGTTCGAATACCACACCAACCAACGGCTCTTAAAAGCCTTAGAACTCAAACTCTTCGAAGACCAGCGCGACACCATTAAACTCAAAAACCTCGTCTCCAGCGTCGTCGACGACGAAACCCAACAGAAGATCGATATCGTCAAACAACGCCTGATTAAGTACTTCGGTTATAATGAAACCAGCGCCACGGATGTCCTTAACTACGTTGCCAGCATCTTTGCCCGAGGCGATTCCAAACAGGAAGATTAACGCGTGATCAGATTGTCGGGTGGCAGGTGGTTATGGGTGGGCGTGATCGCCACGATTCTCGTCGTGAATCTTCTGGCCATGCCGCGCTTCTTCAACGCCGGCGATCCTTTTACTTGGCGCGAAGAAGCCCGCAGCATCCTTCGCACCGGGTCTCTATCCATTGATTCCACCCATGCCGCCGCATTTGGCGAACCCGGACAATTCTTCGTAATCAATCACTCTAACGGTCTTTGGTATTCCAAATATGGGCTGATGAACTCCATCATGTCCATTCCGCCCACTTTTGTTGAAGCGTCCATTACCGGCCGCGTTCTGGATCCCAATGAAATCTCCAACATCGTTGTCTTCAATCTTTATAACATTCTACTGTGCCTTCTGGTCGCGGTAATTCTATTGGCGATTACCGGGCAATACACACAGTCCTCGGCTTTGCGCGCCGCCTATGTCCTGGCCTGCTTTTACGCGACTTATTTCTGGTTTTATCAGCGTGCACAATCCTCGGAGATTTATCAGGTCCTATTTTTTGCCCTTTTTTTTCTGCTCTTGACGCGTGCTCTTCGCCGGCCGCTCGAAACCAAATTGTTTCTTGGCGCGTGGGCCTGCCTGGCTGCACTGATCCTGACACGACTAGCCTTTGCCGTTCTACTTGTGGTGCCCGCCGTGATGATTCTGCAGGCTGCCTGGGCGCGCCCCGCCGCCGAAGGCCGTAAGCCGTTCCATGCCTTCATTCTCGCTACAATTCCCCCCTTGCTGATCCTGGCACTCCTGGCATGGATCAATGACGTCAAATTCGGATCAGCGTTTCTGACGGGTTATCACCAATGGCACGTGGAAGATCATCGCATTACTTCCAATTTGGCTGACGGCGTTTATGGTTTCCTTTTCAGCGTCCGCTGGGGAATTTTCTTTTACTTTCCTGTCTTGCTCCTGGCGATTCCCGGCGTGCGGCTCTTTGCGACGCGCCATCCGGCTGATGCAATAATTGCAATCGGATCGTTTGTCCTGCTCCTCCTGGCTGTCGGCTCCATCCCCAGTTGGCGCGGCGAATGGACCTATGGCCCGAGATACCTCATTGCGGTCCTCCCCATTCTCTCTCTCCCGGCGATCTGCTTTGCTGAAAAAATGCTTTCCTGGCGCCTTCCATTGACTGCGATGGCGATGACAGCAACTGCCGCCGTGCTCCTCTTTTCCACCTGGCTTCAATACCAAGTCAACCGGCTTGATTTTTGGGCCGTCCACCACATGGCTGGTCCGTTTGAAAAAAGCGGCATGGATATGTATCTGTTTCGCTACCTCAACGACCATGTTGAAGGAGTAATTCTTCACGATCTGGTCCAGCACCAAGGCCATCTTCAGGGTTCCGAGCTAATCAAACGGGTCGCTGAAACGCTGGCTCCATCCGCCGTACAGCAATATCAAGCCTATGTCACTCATATTTTGGAGGAAACCAATTGGTATTGGTGGCCGCCAAGCACGAAAAAAGACGCCGCCCCGACCGGCTAATCCTTTTTTCAGCATCCTCCTGCCTTTGGCCGACGTATGATAGCAGAGGTGCCGCCATGGTCCTTAAAATCGAAAAAGACCATCAACGTTTTCGGCAGATCATCAAAGGCCGCATCCGCGACGACCTTCGGAAATTCCTCACCAAAGGCGAACTCATCGGCAAAGAAGGCAAGCACCTTATCTCCATCCCCGTCCGCGGTATTGAGCTTCCCCATTTTCGTTATGGTGATAATTCCCAAGGCGTCGGCACAGGTGATGGAGATGAAGGAGACCCGCTCGGCAAGCCTGGCAGCGGCAAGGCGCAGGGGGGCACGGAAGCCGGTCAGCATATCATGGAAGTCGATCTCTCCCTCGACGAGCTGGCTGACATCCTTGCTGAAGAGCTGAAGCTCCCGCGCATCGAGCCTAAGGGGCATCATCGCATTACGACCATTCGCGAGAAATATTCATCCCTCCGCCGAGTCGGGCCGGAATCACTTCGCCACTTTAAACGGTCCTATCGCGAGGCGCTCAAACGCCAGATCATGATTGGTGATTACGACCCGGATAACCCGGTGATTATTCCGCAGAAGAAGGACATTCGTTATCGCTCATGGAAGGAAGTGAAATCGCCGCAGTCCAATGCGCTGATTCTGTTCATGATGGATGTTTCGGGCTCGATGGGTGAAGAACAAAAAGAGCTTGTCCGTCTCGAATCCTTCTGGATCGACACCTGGCTCCGTAAAAACTATGAAGGCATCGAATCCCGCTACATCGTCCATGATGTCTCGGCCAAAGAGGTCGACAAACAGACTTTTTATCACCTCCGCGAAGACGGGGGTACGAAAATTTCGTCGGCCTATCGCGCCGCCAAGCAACTGCTCGATTCCCATTACTCCCCTGAAGAGTGGAACATCTACCTCTTTCACTTTTCTGATGGCGATAACAGTTCAGAAGCTGACAGCCGCGATTGCGTGAAAATCCTCAAGGAACAACTCCTCCCGATCTGCAATCTCTTTGGATATTGCCAGGTCGCCAGTGCTTATGGCTCGGGGAATTTCATCAATGTTCTCCATGAGCATTTAAGAACCCACGAAAAAATCCTCACCAGCCGGGTAAATTCCAAAGATGACATTTACGATTCGATCAAAACCTTCTTCGGGAAGGGTCATTGATCTTGGCGCGCTTAAACCCAAAGCCAAGGCGTTAATTTGCGCGTCATTCGCCGGATCGCCTGTTTTGCAAGTTCTGCTGGGCTCCCGTAATCCTTCCCCAGATGTCCTGCCAATCCACGAAAAGAGGGCTCCTTCCGAAAACGGCCGATAACGCCGGGCTCTCCGAGTGATTGTTTCACCACTCGATAGATCAAATCCTCCATCATCTCCCCTTGTACGCGATCGTCCAGAAATCGATATTGGTCGCGGAAATATCGATTGTAGAATTCAGGGGTTGTTACAAAAAATCGAGACTCTCCATGCGCGCCGCTCCACTGCGTTCCCAGCCATTGATAAATTGAATGATCTCTGAGGTCGCCATAAAACTGGAGAGACGTCGGGGCGCTTTCCAGCATGTCCGTTAGATTGATCAGATAATTTCTCCCGGTGATCTTGGCAACATATCGTGTCTGGCCGATTAGCTTTGAGTGCTGGAAGATGTGATCCATCAACAGCATCTCTCCATAGCTTTTTCCCAGTTCGCGCGGGAAGTCGTTTAATTCAAAGGATAGAAATTCGACTTCTTTAGCCAAGTGCCGGCCCGCGAGCTGTCTGAATTTTTCCAGTGGCCATCCCGAATTCTCAGCAAATACGATACGCCGAACCAGCGGGTGATTGGTAAGGTAATAGCGTAGCGCACCCAAATAATCCGCTTCTCGCCGATGCGGGTCTGCGACCGTAGCAGCGGCGGGCATCCCTTTCGGATCCACGCTCGCAGTCATCATCAGCACGACGTCTGTTTCGACGTTCATCCTTCTGATATCGGATTGGCAATCCTTTCCTGTCTAATGGACAAAAATCGATATCGATTTTCGCCTCAAATTCGACGTTTTTATCTCCCCTATCCCATCTGGCCGACATAAACTCTTAGCAGAGTCGCCTTAACTGCAAAGGTACTTATGTCCTCCCATACCTTGAATCCGTTTCCTGAAGAGCTTCTCGCGGCCAAGAAGCAGATTCGCGAGCAGGCCCGTTCTTATGGGCTCGATTTTTATCCCACGATCTTCGAGATGTGCGACTATGAGACGATGAACCAGATCGCTGCGTATGGGGGATTTCCGCAGCGGTATCCTCATTGGCGGTTTGGGGCTGAATACGAGGGCCTCCGCAAGCGGCATCATTATGGGCTGGGGCGCATTTATGAAATGGTCATCAATAATGACCCGTGCTATGCCTATCTGCAGGAATCAAATCCGCTGGTTGACCAGAAATTGGTGATGGCCCATGTTTATGGGCACTGCGATTTTTTTAAGAACAATCTTTGGTTCTCTAAAACCAATCGCAAAATGATGGACGAGATGGCTAACCATGCCACGCGGGTCCGCAGGCATATTGAAAAGCATGGCTACGACGTCGTGGAACACTTTTTGGACATCTGCCTTTCACTTGAACATCTCATTGATCCTCATTCAATGTTTCTCAATCGCGGGCCGGTCGACTCGGCACACGTTGAGCCTTCGCGGCAGGAGCAGACGGGGAAGTTCAAAGCTAAAGATTACATGGATCGTTGGGTGAATCCGCCTGCGATCATTGAAGCGGAACAGAAAAAACGCCGTGAGGAACAGGCCAAGCAGCGGCACCACACTCCTGCTCATGCGACTCGTGATGTTTTGCTCTATTTGCTTCAGCATGCGCGATTAGAGGATTGGCAGATAGACTGTCTCTCCATCGTTCGCGAAGAGTCTTATTACTATGCCCCGCAGGCGATGACGAAGGTGATGAACGAAGGTTGGGCGTCTTTTTGGCATTCGACGCTGATGACCAAGCACTTTCTGGATTCGACGGAAGTGATTGACTATGCGGATCATCACTCTGGAACGGTTCATATGCCGCCGGGGAATTTCAATCCGTATAAAATTGGGATTGAACTCTTTCGGGATATCGAGGACCGTTGGAATAAGGGGAAATTCGGCAAGGAATACGAGGAATCGCAAAACCTTGGCGAGAAGAAGAACTGGGACAAGGGGCTTGGGCTCGGGCGGGAGAAGATCTTTGAAGTTAGGCGGGTTTATAATGATGTGAATTTCATTGATGAATTCATGACGCCGGAGTTTATTGAGAAACACAAGTTTTATCAGTATGGGCGCGACCCGCACACCGGGCAGATGCGGATTCTTTCGCGTGATCCTCAGCGGATTAAGCAGACTTTGCTTTATCAACTGACGAATATGGGGCAGCCGTTTATCTATGTGCTGGATGGTAATTACTGCAATCGCGGGGAGCTTTATCTGGCGCATAAGCATAATGGGCCGGATATTGAGATTAAGTTTGCGGTGGAGACGCTGAAGAATCTGTACAAGCTATGGCAGCGGCCGGTGCATTTGCAGGCGCGGATTGATGATGAGATGACGCTGTTCAGCTATGCGGGGGAGCAGTATCGGCAGCAGACGATTCATGATGATTTGCCGCCGCCAGCGCATCGGATTTGATGGGGGATTTCTGGGCTTGATCGTTTTGAATGAATGGCACAAACTGGCGTGCTTATGGCTGAACGTACTATTCGAGTTCTTCGTGATCCGGCTGAGATTTCGGAGAAGGCGGCGGAGTATATTATTGATGCGGCGGCGGAGGCGATTGCGCTGACGGGACGGTTTACGCTGGCGCTGTCGGGGGGGAGGACGCCTAAATCGCTTTATACGTTGCTGGCGGCAGGAGATAATTTGCAGGAGATTGATTGGGGGAACGTGGAGATTTATTTTGGGGATGAGCGGACGGTGCCGCCGGAGCATGCGGATTCGAATTATCGCATGGCGAAGGAGGCGTTGCTGGATGTGGTGCCGATCCCGGCGGGGAATATTCATCGGATGAAGGGGGAGATTGATCCCGCGGCGGCGGCGATTGAATATGACAAGCTGCTGCAGGATCGATTTGCGGAGGGGGCGGGGCTGGATCTGATTCTGCTGGGGATGGGGGATGATGGGCATACGGCTTCGCTGTTTCCGCATACAGAGGCGCTGGGGGAGACGAAGCATCGGTGCGTGGCGAATTTTGTGCCTCAGATGAAGACGTGGCGGATTACGCTTTCGGCGCCGTTTATCAATCAGTCGCGGGAGGTGCTGGTGATGGTGGAGGGTGCGGGGAAGGCGGGGCGCGTGGCGGAGGTGCTGGAGGGGCCGGAGGATCCAGGGCGGCTTCCGATTCAGATGATTCGGCCGCGGAATAAGTATTTTTGGCTGATGGATGTGGCGGCGGCGGGGATGTAGGGGAAAAAAGAAGGTGAATTTGTAAGTCGTTTAATATTAAAGAGTTGACGGATTGATTGGATCGGAAAACGGCCTAGAAACGACCCTAAATCGACCCCTTTTCGACCCTGAAATGACCCTCTTTGGACCCTGATTCGACCCTTGGGTTTGGGGGAGTGTGGCGGCTATTCAATTGTCAAAGAGTGACCTCTGTTCGAGGTCGATTTTGCAATGGGAGATTGTACAGCGTGGGGCGGGAATTGTCAAGATAAAAACGGTAAATGTTTGGTATAGCGGCCTGATTGTTGATGGGTGGGGGACGTGGGTTTATTTTGCGGGAGGGAGGGGAACGGCGGAGGCGACGACTTTGTTGGTGGCGTCGTCGATGAGGGCGGGGTTCCAATGTGGGATGATGGGGAGTGGGCCGGTCATGAAAAATTTGGAGCTATTGCTGTCGAAGTGGTAGGTGTGGTTGGGGAGGAGGGTGACGTCGACGGGGACGGGGTCGGAGTTTTTGACGGCGCCATTGTGAATTTGGTAGAGGACGTACAGGGTGTGTGTGCCGGAGGGGATTTTGTACTGATGATAGGTGGTGTCCTGGAGGGGAAGGCCGAGGGAGAATTTGGAGACGACGGACGGGCCGCCGTCGACGGTGTCGATGAGGACGTGGTCGGTTTCGCGGATGGTGGAGGTGGGGGTGGTGGGCTGGATTTGCTGGCCGGGGAAGGGTTCGAGGGGCTTGGTGGTGGAGCAGGCGGGGAGAAGAAGGAGCGAGGAGAGAAGGATGGCGCGACGGCAGGAAAACATGATGTAGGATCCTTTGAGTGAGTGGTGAAGATTTGTGTTGCGAAGGGGAAGGTAGCGGGGGGGTGAGAAAGGAGCAAAAGAAGGAGGAGGAGGCGACAGGGGGAAGCGGCGATATCAGCAGG